>NZ_BAAHSJ010000004.1:0-284238 GCF_054601595.1 Sideroxyarcus sp. TK5
GTGAGGCTTGATCCTATAACATTAGGCAAGCGCAAGTAATACAGTACTCGCAACAATCAAGACACACTTTACTTCTTCCAAGATTATGTTGATTGCCCAAAGCCAAAAGGCTAAAGCAAGCAACGCCAGTTATGTCTGACGACCATAGCAGGTTGGCCCCACTCCTTCCCATCTCGAACAGGACAGTGAAACGACCCCGCGCCAATGATAGTGTGGATTACCCATGTGAAAGTAGGTCATCGTCAGACTCCTTACAAATAAAAAAGCCCAACAACAAGTTGGGCTTTTTTATTGCCATTCGAAACAAAAGAAACGTACTTGTGAAGCCGCTTCTTCTTTTGAGAGCCTATTCAATTTGCGATACAATCGCGGCCCATGACCAAATACATCTTTATTACCGGCGGCGTTGTCTCTTCCCTGGGAAAAGGCATCGCCGCCGCTTCACTTGCAGCCATCCTGGAATCACGGGGGCTCAAGGTCACGATGCTCAAATTGGACCCCTATATCAACGTTGATCCGGGCACGATGAGCCCGTTCCAGCACGGTGAAGTCTTCGTTACGGAAGACGGGGCCGAGACCGACCTTGATCTTGGACATTATGAGCGTTTCATCTCTGCCAAGATGCGCAAGGCTAACAACTTCACTACCGGTCAGATCTACGAGAGTGTGATCCGCAAGGAGCGCCGCGGCGAGTATCTGGGCAAGACGGTGCAGGTGATTCCGCACATCACCAACGAGATACAGGCTTTCGTCGAACGTGGTGCCGCTGCTTCGCTTGATGGCAAGGCGGAGATCGCCATCGTCGAGATCGGCGGTACGGTGGGCGACATCGAGTCGCTCCCGTTCCTGGAAGCCGCGCGTCAGATGGGTTTGCGCATGGGGCGCAACCAAGTGGCTTACGTACACTTGACACTGGTTCCATGGATCGCGACAGCGGGTGAGCTGAAGACCAAGCCGACACAGCACAGCGTACAGAAGCTGCGCGAAATCGGTATTTTCCCGACTGCCTTGTTGTGTCGTGCGGATCGCCGAATACCTGATGACGAGCGCGCCAAGATATCGCTGTTCGCCAACGTGCGCGAGGAAGGCGTCATCTCGATGTGGGATGTGGATAGCATCTACAAAGTGCCGCAAATGTTGCATGAGCAAGGGCTGGACCGCATCATCTGCGAAGAACTGGCAGTGAATGCGCCGTCGGCCGACTTGACCGTATGGCAGAACCTCATCAAGGCGCAAGGCAATCCGCAACATGAGATCACCATTGGCATGGTTGGCAAGTACGTCGACCTCACCGAATCGTACAAGTCGCTGATAGAAGCTTTACGGCATGCCGGCATTCATACTTCCACACGCGTGAACATCGAATATCTGGATTCAGAAGTCATCGAGAATGAGGGTACGGACTGCCTGAAAAAACTCGATGCCATTCTGGTTCCCGGGGGCTTCGGTGTGCGTGGTACGGAAGGCAAGATCGCTTCCATCCGTTATGCGCGAGAGAACAAGGTTCCCTATCTCGGCATCTGTCTTGGCATGCAATTGGCAGTCATCGAATATGCACGCCATGTGGCGGGTATGAGCGATGCGAACAGCACCGAGTTCAACCTCGAGACCGAACATCCGGTGGTGGCGCTGATCACCGAGTGGCTTGATCGTGACGGCAAGGTCGCCAAGCGCAGTGCCGATTCTGACATGGGCGGTACGATGCGCCTGGGTTCGCAGCGTTGCCCGGTCAAGAGCGGCACGATGGCGCAGAAGATCTACGGCGATGAGGTGAACGAGCGTCACCGCCATCGTTATGAAGTGAACAACCATTATGTTCCCGCGCTGGAGAAATCAGGACTCATCATTTCTGCACGCACACCTTCAGAGGATCTGCCAGAGATGATGGAATTGCCGCAGAGCATGCATCCCTGGTTCGTTGGCGTGCAGTTCCACCCAGAATTCACATCCACTCCGCGCGCTGGGCATCCATTGTTCAAGGCGTATGTCGAAGCTGCAGTGAAACACAAGGAAGCAGCATGAAACTGTGCAACTTCGAAGCCGGTCTGGACAAGCCGCTGTTCCTGATCGCCGGTCCGTGTGTGATCGAGTCGGAGCAGATGGCGATCGATACAGCGGGGCAGCTGAAAGAGATTTGTTCGCAGCTCGGTATTCCATTCATCTACAAGTCCTCCTACGACAAAGCGAACCGCAGCTCGGGTAAGACGTTCCGCGGCTTCGGCATGGAAGCTGGTCTGAAGATACTGGAAAAGGTAAAGGCACAGATTGGCGTGCCTGTGCTGACCGACGTGCATGACGAAGATGAGATCGCGCCTGTGGCCAGCGTGGTCGATGTGTTGCAGACGCCTGCCTTCCTGTGTCGCCAGACCGATTTCATCCATGCGGTGGCGAGATCCGGCAAGCCGGTTAATATCAAAAAGGGGCAGTTCCTGTCACCTTGGGACATGAAGAACGTGGTGGATAAAGCGCGCGAAGTGAGCGGCGGGGACAACATCATGGTCTGTGAGCGCGGCGCTTCGTTCGGATACAACAATCTGGTATCCGACATGCGTTCACTGGCGGTGATGCGCAACACCGGTTGCCCGGTCGTGTTCGATGCCACACATTCAGTGCAGCTGCCCGGTGGGCAAGGTACCTCCAGCGGCGGTCAGCGCGAGTTCGTGCCGGTGTTGGCGCGCGCTGCCGTTGCTGCGGGTGTGGCAGGTGTGTTCATGGAAACGCATCCTGATCCGGCCAAAGCGATGTCAGATGGGCCCAATGCGTTCCCATTGGGGCATCTTAAAGAATTGTTGCAGACACTGAAGGCGATCGATGCCTTGGTGAAGCAGCAGGGTTTCATTGAAGAGAACGTAAACTTGAAGAGCGTGTGAGAGAGAAGGAAATAGAGATGAGTGCAATCGTTGATGTCGTAGCGCGTGAGATTCTGGATTCCCGTGGGAATCCGACGGTAGAAGCAGATGTGTTGTTGGAGTCGGGCGTCATGGGACGTGCCGCAGTACCTTCCGGTGCTTCTACAGGTGAGAAAGAGGCCATTGAACTGCGCGACGGCGACAAGCAGCGCTATCTGGGCAAGGGCGTGTTGAAGGCTGTTGAGAACGTGAATACCGAGATCGCCGAAGCGATCATCGGACTGGATGCAGAGAACCAGGCTTTCATCGACCAGACCATGATCGAGCTGGACGGAACAGACACCAAGTCACGCTTGGGAGCCAATGCCATCCTCGCCGTGTCCATGGCCGTCGCGCGTGCCGCAGCGGAGGAGAGCGGCTTGCCGCTGTATCGCTACCTGGGCGGAGCGGCACGCATGGAGATGCCGGTGCCGATGATGAACATCATCAACGGCGGTGCACACGCTACCGGCGGTGCAGACATCCAGGAATTCATGATCATTCCGGTCGGTGCGCAGAGCTTCCGTGAGGCATTGCGTTGCGGCGCTGAAGTGTTCCATGCGCTGAAGGCGATCCTGCATCATCGCGGCCTTACCACGACCGTCGGCGACGAAGGCGGTTTCGCACCGGCGCTGGGGTCGAACGAAGCTGCGCTGAAAGTCATCGTCGAAGCGATCGAGGCGGCCGGTTATGTGCCGGGGGCGGATGTGGCGATCGGTATAGATGCCGCTGCTTCCGAGTTCTACAAGGACGGTATGTACCATCTGAAGGCCGACGGTCTGACGCTGACCGCCGCGCAGATCATCGACATGTACGCGTCCTGGGTGGACAAGTATCCGGTCATCACACTGGAAGATGGCATGAGCGAGCATGATTGGGACGGCTGGAAGGCATTGACGGACCGTCTGGGCAAGCAGATCCAACTGGTCGGTGACGATGTGTTCGTGACCAATACCAAGATCCTGAAGGAGGGTATCAAGCGCGGTATCGCCAACTCCATCCTGATCAAGGTGAACCAGATCGGCACGCTGACCGAGACCTTTGCCGCCATCGAGATGGCGAAGCGCGCAGGTTACACAGCCGTGATCTCGCATCGCTCCGGCGAGACCGAAGATTCCACCATCGCCGACCTGGCGGTGGCGACCAATTCCATGCAGATCAAGACCGGTTCGCTGTCGCGTTCCGACCGCATGGCGAAATACAACCAGTTGCTGCGCATAGAGGAAGACCTCGGTGACAGCGCTTCCTACCCCGGTCGTGAGGCTTACTATCAGTTAGGCTGATGCGTGCCGTCACCTACATCCTGCTTGCCCTTCTCCTGCTATTGCAATATCCGCTCTGGTTCGGGAAGGGAAGCTGGCTGAAGGTGTGGGACAACCATCACCAGCTCGAAGCACAGAAAGCAGCGAACGAGATCTTGCGGCAGCGCAATGCCGTGGTGGATGCCGATGTGCGTGATTTGAAGGCCGGCAGCGACGCGCTGGAAGAGCGTGCGCGCAGCGAGCTCGGCATGGTCAAACAGGGCGAGGTGTTCTTTCAGATGATTGGTGAGAATGCGGCCACCTCTGCAGTGACCGCGCCTCCATCCGATATCAAGTGATCACTGTGGGACGTTCGCGTCCCGTGCGTTGCACAAGTTCCGAAATCTCCAAAGCTATGCCGATCAATTCCTTCAAGGCTTCCTGCGCATCGAGATGATGACGGGCAGCATCGGCTTCATATGCTTCCAGATACACGCGCAAGGTTGCACCTTCTGTGCCTGTGCCTGACAGGCGATAGATGATGCGCGACCCATCGCTGAACAGGATGCGCACCCCCTGGCTCTTGCTCACACTGCCATCCACCGGGTCGGTATAACTGAAGTCATCGCAGGTCTGGACCGAATACCTGCCAAGGGCTTTGCCGGTCAGTCCGGCAAAGCTGTCACGCAAATGCAGCATGACGCCGTTCGCGGCTTCAGTCGGCAAGGCTTCATAGTCGTAGCGTGAATAGAAGTTGCGTCCGAACTTTGCCCAGTGCGCGCGCACTATGGCTTCAACAGACTGCTTGCGTGCTGCGAGGATATTGAGCCAGAACAATACCGCCCACAAACCATCCTTCTCGCGCACATGGTCTGAACCTGTACCAAAACTCTCCTCGCCGCACAGCGTGACCTTGCCGGCATCCATCAGGTTGCCGAAGAACTTCCAGCCAGTCGGCGTCTCGTAGCAAGGGATGTTCAAGGCTTTTGCTACACGATCTGCCGCCGCACTGGTCGGCATCGAGCGTGCAATGCCGGCCAGTCCTTGCTTGTAACCCGGGGCCAAGGTGGCATTCGCAGCCAGCAGCGCGAGGCTGTCTGAAGGCGTCACGAAGAAGTGTTTGCCGAGGATCATGTTTCGGTCGCCGTCGCCGTCGGAGGCGGCACCGAAATCCGGCGCATCGTCGCCATACATGATCTCGACCAGATCGTGCGCGTAAGTCAGGTTCGGGTCGGGATGGCCACCGCCGAAATCTTCCAGCGGCACGCCGTTCATCACACTGCCGACCGGCGCGCCCAGACGCTTCTCGATGATCTCTTTCGCATAAGGGCCGTTCACTGCATGCATGGCATCGAACCTGATGCGGAAGCCGTTCTTCAGCAAAGCACGGATCGAATCGAAATCGAACAAAGATTCCATCAACTCTGCATAGTCGTTGACCGGATCGATCACTTTGACCTTCATGGCACCAAGGGTCGTCTCGCCGAGCTTATCCAAAGCCACATCGGCCGCATCGAGGATGCGATAACTCGCAATGTTTTTGCTCCTGGAGAAGATCGCCTCGGTGACGCTTTCGGTCGCCGGGCCGCCGTTGCTGCTGTTGAACTTGATGCCGAAATCCTCTTTCGGGCCGCCGGGGTTGTGGCTGGCGGACAGGATGATGCCGCCAAAAGTTTTGTACTTGCGAATCACGCACGATGCTGCCGGTGTGGACAGGATGCCGCCGCGACCGACCAGCACTTCGCCGAAGCCATTCGCCGCAGCCATCTTCAGGATGGTCTGGATCGCCTCACGGTTGTAATAACGGCCGTCTCCGCCTACGACCAGCGTCGCGCCCTGCGGTGCGGCGATGCTGTCGAAGATGCTCTGTACGAAATTCTCAAGATAATGCGTTTGTTGGAATACCGGGACTTTCTTGCGCAAGCCGGAAGTGCCGGGTTTCTGGTCGGAGAAGGGTTGAGTGACAACGGTACGGATGCTCATATCGCTCCTGGAATGGATTCTTGGTCTGCAGTCATCATACCATCGGCACAAGCTGGAGATTCAATCGCCCATGTCGGGACAAGGGATGTGCGAGATAATCGCCTGCCCGCCAATCGATCAGCATCCATGAAACCCGACAACGCCCATCAGATCCTCAGCGATACTTTCGGCTACAGCGCGTTCCGCGGTGCGCAGCAGGCCATAGTCGAGCATGTTGCGGCGGGCGGTGATGCCTTGGTGCTGATGCCCACCGGCGGCGGCAAGTCGCTGTGCTACCAGATCCCCACGCTGATGCGCGACGGTATCGGCATCGTGGTGTCGCCGCTGATCGCATTGATGCAGGATCAGGTGGATGCGCTCAGGCAACTTGGCGTTTCTGCCGCATTCCTGAATTCCAGCCTGGATGCCGAGGCGGCGCGCGAGGTGTACCGAAAAGTGCATCGCGGTGAGTTGAAGCTGCTGTATGTCGCGCCGGAACGCCTGATGACCGAGGGTTTCCTCGAATTGCTGGATGGATTGGTGCAGCACAAGGGGCTCGCGCTGTTCGCCATCGACGAGGCGCATTGCGTCTCGCAATGGGGGCACGATTTCCGTCCCGAATACCGCCAGCTCACTATCCTGCACGAGCGCTACCCGGATGTGCCGCGCATCGCATTGACCGCCACGGCCGATGCGCCGACACGCGGCGAGATCATCGAGCGGCTGGCGCTGGGCGGGGCGCAGCAGTTCGTTTCCAGCTTCGACCGTCCCAACATCCGCTATCGCGTCACGCTCAAGGACAACGCACGCAAGCAGTTGCAGACCTTCCTTGAAACCGAACACCCAAACGACGCGGGCATCGTGTATTGCCTGTCGCGCAAGAAGGTCGAAGAGACCGCTGCTTGGCTGAAAGAGCAGGGCTGGGATGCCCTGCCGTATCATGCCGGACTGGATAGCAGCGTGCGCAATGCGAACCAGAAACGCTTCCTGCGCGAAGAAGGCGTCATCATGGTCGCCACAGTCGCCTTCGGCATGGGCATCGACAAACCCAACGTGCGCTTCGTAGCCCACCTCGACCTGCCCAAGAGCATGGAAGGTTACTATCAGGAAACCGGTCGTGCCGGGCGCGACGGTCTGCCCGCCAATGCGTGGATGGCCTATGGCGTCGGTGATGTGGTGTCCATGCGTCAGATGTTGCTGTCGGGTGATGCTCCCGAAGAGCGCAAGCGCGTTGAGTTGCAAAAGCTCGACGCGTTGCTCGGCTTCTGCGAATCCACCGAATGCCGCCACCAGACCATCCTGCGCTACTTTGGCGAGGAGCATCCCGGCGATTGCGGGCAGTGCGACAACTGCCTGACGCCGGTGGATACCTGGAACGCGACGCAGGCTGCGCAGATGGCGCTGTCCTGTATCTACCGCACGGGCCAGCGTTTCGGTGTGGCGCATCTGATCGACGTGTTGCTGGGGAAAGCGACGCCCAAGGTCGAACAATTCCATCATCAACAACTCAGCACCTTCGGTATCGGCAAGGAGTTGGCACAACAGCAGTGGAGCAGCGTTTACCGTCAGTTGACTGCGGGTGGATTCATCGATGTGGACATCGAAGGCTATGGAGGCTTGCGCCTGAGCGAAGCGGCACGGCCCGTGCTGCGCGGCGAACAGGAAGTCTGGCTGCGCCGCGATGCCGAACCCGCCAAGCGCACGTCCAGCAAAGCCGAACGCGGCTCGCGCCTGCGCGAAGCCTTCGCCGGAGCCAACGACGATCCCTTGTGGCAAGCGCTCAAAGCAAAACGCATGGAACTGGCGCGCGGACAGGGCGTGCCGCCCTATGTCATCTTCCACGACAGCACCTTGCTGGAGATACTCAATCAAAGACCGCAGACGCTGGATCAGATGGGGCACATCAGCGGCATCGGCCAGGCCAAACTGGCCAAGTACGGCGATGCCTTCTTGCAGGTGGTTGAGGATGTTGCCAACGGCAGATGATCGCCGCAAGCATTGAAGCGCGTCGACAGATAAGGCAAGATGCGCCTCCGGATGAATTCGTATCAACCAACAAACGAGAACTGACATGGGTGCACAGTGGAAAGCCAGGCATAAGGAAGTCGCAGCGAACGCCAAGGGCAAGATCTTCGGAAAGCTCGCAAAGGAGATCATGGTCGCCGCCAAAGGCGGTGCCGACCCCGATACCAATTCGCGCCTGCGCCTGGTTGTTGAGCAGGCCAAGAAAGCCTCCATGCCCAAGGACACACTGGATCGCGCCATCAAAAAAGGCGCGGGGCTGCTGGATGGTGGCGCGCAACTGGAGCGTTTGGTGTACGAAGGTTTCGCACCGCATCGCGTGCCGGTCATCGTCGAATGTCTGTCCGACAACATCAACCGCACCAAGTCCAGCATGAACGTGCTGTTCCGCAAAGGCCAGCTCGGCACGGAAGGTTCCGTTTCGTGGGACTTCGACTATGTAGGCATGATCGAAGCCACACCGAACAACAAGGATGCCGACCCGGAGGTTGCCGCCATCGAAGCCGGCGCGCAAGACCTGGAACCCTCCGAGGAAGGCGCGACCCTGTTCATCACCGACACCACCGATCTGGATGCCGTGTGCAAGGCATTGCCCGCGCAAGGCTTCACCGTCGTCTCGGCCCAGCTCGGCTATCGTCCGAAGAACCCGGTTAGCCTGAGCACCGATGAAGAACGTGAGGAGGTGGAAGCCTTTCTCGAAGCGATGGATGGGGATGACGATGTGCAGAACGTCTATGTCGGCTTGGCGGGTTAGTTGACCCGCGCCGAGGCGGCAACGTATATTCCAGCCCATGCAATCGATATTCACAAAATCCATTCACGCCAAGCGACTGTGGCTAGCCATGCCAGCCCACAGCCGCCGTGCATTCCTGTTTTAACGATTTTTCCAAACGGGCAACAGCGGGTCTTCCGTCGTTGCCTTGATCCAAGACCCGCCCAGCCGATACTCAAGGGTCTTACAACATGACAAGTCAAACTCGCAGCACCTTCGCCCAACGGGATGTTTTGCTCGGTGTCGTATTCGCGCTGCTGGCCGCAGTCGGCTTCTCGGCCAAGGCCATCCTGGTGAAGCTGGCCTATCTGGGCAGCGTGGATGCGGTGACACTGCTGGCATTGCGCATGGTGTTCGCTGCCCCGTTCTTCCTGGGCGTGGCGGTCTGGGCGCATAGACGTCATGCGGTGCCGATGGACAGGCATGACCGCCTGCTGGTGGTCGGGCTGGGGCTGGTCGGCTATTACCTGTCCAGTTATCTGGATTTCCTCGGCCTGCAATACATCACCGCCGGGCTGGAACGGCTGATACTGTTCCTCTATCCGACCATGACGGTGATACTCGCCGCAGTGTTGTTCAAACAACGTATCACGTTGAAAGTGATGGCGGCGATGGCCTTGAGCTATGCCGGTATCGCGCTGGTGTTCCTGCATGACGTGGGCGTGAGCCAGGGCGATGCGGTGCTGATGGGCGCAGCGCTGGTGTTCGCCAGCACCTTGTCTTACGCCATCTATCTGGTCGGTGCGGGGCATGCCATCGCGCGCATCGGCGCGTTGCGTTTCACCGCCTATGCCTCGCTGGTCGCCAGTGCCGCCTGCGTGCTGCAGTTCCTGGTGATGCGCTCGTGGCGCGCGCTGGAATTGCCGTTGCAGGTGTACGAATACGCCTTTGCGATGGCGATATTCTCCACGGTGCTGCCGGTATTCCTGCTGTCCTTCGCCATCCATCGCATCGGCTCGGGCAGTGCCTCGCTGATCGGCACGGTGGGGCCGGTCAGCACGATCTATATGGCGTATGTGTTTCTGGGAGAGGGCGTCTCGCTGCTGCAGATCATCGGTTCTGTGCTGGTGTTGTCGGGCGTGCTGATCATCAGCCTGAACAGCAAGAAGGTGAGGGCATAATGTGCGATATGGATCGAGCTACCCAAAAGAGAAGGTGATGAGAGTTTTCATGTTGCTGTTTGCGCTGACGCTATCTGTCGAGGCTATTGCCGTCGACAAGAGCCGCTGCGGCACCGATCCGTTCGGCAATATCGTGTGCATGGACAAGGACGGCATCCTGTTCAATGTGTCCCGGGACTTATTGCAAGAAGAGGGTGTGAGCGGCGCGTCGGCTGTATCGGATGCAGAGCTGCAACGGCGCGAGGAGATCCGCGAAAAGATCCGCTGCGGAATCGATCCGTTCGGCAACAAGGTGTGCCGGTGAACGGATAGCGCAGGGCGGTGATACAGACTCGCCTTGGCAACAAGCGACAGTGCAACGTGGCTAGTAGTTGTACTCGAGTTGCAGGTAGAGCGCGCGGCCGGGCAGCGGCAGATCTGAGGGCATGCCGGCTGACTTGAAGGTCGGTTCCCATGCTTTGCGGTCGAACAGATTGGTCACCATGGCACTGAATTCCCAATCACCGGCGAATTCTTCGCGACGCAATGTCAGATCCACCAGTGCATAGTCGGGCACTCGGGCACGCGTGTCGCCCGATTCGCGCATGCGTTCCGCTACGTAGTTGATCTTCGTGTTCAGATGCCAGCGCGGAGCGAAACGCCATTCGGCGCGCGCGAACACGCGGCGGTGCGGTGTCATGCCGGCATCCTGCCCGGTAGCTGTGTTGGTTGAATGCTGCAAGGAGTAGCTGCCGCTCAGGCGCAGGTTGTTGGTGGCGTCGTAAGTCGATTCCAGCTCCAGTCCGCGCCCGGTCTGTCCTCCCGTGTTCTGGTAAGTGGTTCCACTGGGCAGGATGATGCCCCGCATGCGGTAATGGAAGAAGTTGAGGTTGTTTTGCAGCGCGGACGTGGCTTGCCAAGCGAATGCCAGTTCATCTGTGGTGATGGTCTCTGGCCGGATGTTCTGGCTGCCATGGACGACCGGATTGTTGATTGCGTATTGTTCGGAGAATGAGGGGGCTCGGAAGGCCGTACCGTGCATGGCCTTGACCACCAGGTTGTAGGCGGCATCCCATACCAGCGCAATACGCGGGTTGGTGGTGCCGCCGAAATCGGAATAGTTGTCGTGCCGGATACCCGCAGTCAGTGCCCAGTCTGAGGCGAACTCCCATTCATCCTGCACAAAGGCATAAGTCAGATTGCGTTTGTGTGGCAGCAAGTAGACCAAATTCGGGTTGCCTGTTGCATCGACCAAGCCGCCGGGTAGCGGGGCGAACGTTGCGTCGAAGTTCTTGGTCTCCGTGACTTCGTACAGGTCTTCCACGCGGTAGCCGCCTCCTATGCGGATGCGATGCTGGTCGAAGCCGGTGTGTACGGCAGAAACGCTGGCGAGTCCATGTCGCTCTGAATGTCCGGGACCTGCGAGCATGCCGTTGGGGAAGGCTCCACCGAAGGCACCGGCCGGGAAAAGTGTGTAGTGGCCGATGGGCCTCTCCTTGATGTCGAAAAATCCGAAGACCCCGGAAACATCCCAACCTTGTGCCCAGTTGGCTTGCTCGTAATTCAGGTCGAGATATAGTCTCGATGCGGTGCCACGGCCGTTCGGGTCGATGCTGCCACCCAAAGCGCCGACACCCATTTCTCTGTTCTGGTAGGCAGCGCGGAATCGCCAAGCATCCAAGGCCAAATCCGTGCGCGCATCGATCGCTTTCACTTCGTTATTCAGTGAGCCTGGGGCGAGCGACGCATTGGTACTGTACTCGGCATCCTTTGTTGTTTGCGCATCCTGCTGGATGATGCCTCGGTGTCCGTCAGTATTGCCGACGCGCAGGTAGAAGGCTGCATCCAATGCCCCCATCGTGCCGCCATGTTGCAGCCATGCATCGCGGGTGTTGAAGCTGCCGGCACGCATGCCGACTTCCGTGCCCTGGATGTCGGCTGCCGTCTTGGTGATGATGTTGATCACGCCGGAGAAAGCATCTGCACCGTAGAGTGCCGAGCCGGGGCCGCGGATCACTTCGATGCGCGCTACATTCTCCAGCGGCATGCCGCCCCAAATCTGACTGCGGTCCCCCCAGAACACGTTGGTGATCGGGATGCCATTCACCAGCATCAGCACTTGCGGGTTATTCAGGGTGGCGATACCGCGAAAACCGTAGATAGGATGCTGTGCGATATTGTTAAGAGACACATGCAGTCCCGGTACACTCTCCAAGGCTTGGTCGAGGTTGGTGACCCCCATCGCTATGATGTCGCCAGCCGTGATCACGGTGGAAACGGCGGGGGCGCGGCTGATGGGTTGCTGGCTGCCGGTGGCGATGCTGATGTTTGCTTTGTCGCCGTAGGCCAGCGCCAGTTCATCTTCTTCGAACGATTGGGCGCTTGCGGAAAGGGGGACTGAGAGGGCGAGCATTGCGCCGAGTATGCTGCGTTTCAGTGACGGCATGACATGATCCTCCCGTTCCTCAAGCTGCCCGTGTGATGGCCGGACACACTCGGTTTTTGCGCTTGCATTGTTGACTGCGGCAGTTGTTTATCGCTGTCCGACAGTAAACCATATTTGTCGTGTGGGAAGTTTAAAGCCTGATATTATTTCGCTCAAGAGACTGCAAACGGTAGCAGAGGCGAATGCCAGGCAGATAGCCTCCGCCTTTGAGTGCCGAATGGTCCGTATGCATAGGAGAGCATGACTGTGTGGAAGCCAGCATCAGCGGCAGCAAGATCGACCTGCGGCAGCCTTTCCATCGCAGTTTTGCTGCTGGCCTGTGCGCCCGGTTCATGGGCGTTCTCCAAGATCCCGGAAGATTTCCCGCAGCATAGCTCCTGGGCTGACGAGGTTGCGCGTGACGCCGATACCTTCGGTGCCTTCCAGGAAGTCATGGTGATCCCGGTGCGTGTCGCCGGCCCCGCCGTTGCGGTGGCGACCGGCAGGCGGCTTTCCAACAAGGTGGCGCAGGCCGGTGATGCGGGCGGGATCGCCGTGATCTACCCGGATATCGGCGAGCCATATCGCAGTGTGTTCACCCAGATCATCGACGGTATCGCCGACAAGGCCAAAGGCCGGGTCAGCAATTTCCCGGTCGGTCCCAATGTCGACGTCAAGGCGCTGCAGGACAGTCTGCGCCGCGAGGATGCCAGGGTGGTGATCGCGCTCGGTCGCCAGGGCATGAAGGTCGCCCGCTCGCTGGAAAACGATCTCGGTGTGGTCGTGGGTGGCGTGTTGTCGGCTTCGGAAGAGGAGGTGCGATCCTCGCTGGTGAACAGTCTCTCTCCCGATCCAGCGCTGTTGTTCTCGCGCCTGAAGAGCATGATGCCCAAGGCCAGGCGCATCTTCACCGTCTACGATCCACGCCAGAACGAATGGCTGATGCGGCTGGCGACAGAGGCGGCGCGTGAGCAGGGCATAGAGCTGGTGACTTACCCGGCGCAGGATCTGCGTGCTGCCATGCGCGCCTATCAGGAGATACTGGCCAAAGCGGATGTGGAAAAGGACGCGCTGTGGTTGCCGCAGGATTCGACCACGGTGGAAGACAGCACGGTGATGCCCTTGCTGTTGCAGGAATCCTGGGCGCGCAATCTGACGGTGTTCTCCAGCAGTTTCAGCCATGTGCGACGCGGTGTCCTGTTCTCGCTCTATCCGGACAATGTGGATCTGGGGCGCAGTCTGGCGGGCTCGGCGTTGAGCCTGTTGGCATCCGGTGGCAATGGCTCGGGGCTGGTGCCCCTGCGCGAAGTGCTGATGGCGGTCAATCTGCGTACCGCCCGCCATCTGGGGGTCAATACCAGCCGGCTACAGAGTTTCGATATGGCATTCCCCGAGCAATGAGGCGCGAAGAGATGAGACAGCATTTCAGCGCCTTCCTCCAGCGGTTCACTTTCAAACGGCAGATCGGAATATCCATCACACTTGGGATCCTGTTCCTGTCGCTGTTCGCATCGATCGCGGGATCATGGCAGGTGAACGAGCATGTGCGCGAGGACATGATCTCGCAGGGGCGGCGCATCACCGACAATCTGGCCCGGCAGAGTACGCTGGCGCTGATCTATTCGTCGGCAGAGAACGCCAACGAAGTGATGCATGCAACCATGTCCTTCCCCGGTGTGATCGGCATGGAGATCAGACATGCCAACGGTGATCTGTTGCTGGCGCAGGGCAATGTCGATCTGGCACAGTTCATGCGGAAACAGGAGACGGGGGGGCTGCAGGCGGATTCCATGCTCAATGCGGAAAGCAGCAAGGCCTGGCATTTTTCTGCGCCGGTGTTCTCTCAACCGGCGGAGGAATCCCCGTTCGGCGATGCGGGCAAACCGGAGTTGCTCGGGTATGTTTCCGTTGTGATGAGCAAATCGGCGCTGGCACAGACGACCTCCAATATCTTCATCACCAATCTGCTGACCTCATTCTCCTTTGCCTTGCTGTTCCTGTTGCTGATCGGCAAGCTGACGCGCAACCTGTCTCGCCCGCTGGACGAACTCTCCGAGAGCATGGCCCGCGCCCAGCGCGGCGAGATAGGCGTGCGCGCGCAACCGGGCGGCCCGCGCGACATCGCGCGCATGGCGCATGCGTTCAATCGCATGATGGCGGAGCTGGAAGAGCGCGAGGCCGCCTTGCGCATCGCGGCGACGGCATTCGAGACGGAAGAAGGGATGATGGTCACCGATGCACAGGCGAACATCATCCAGATCAACCAGGCTTTCACCGATCTGACAGGTTATACGGCCGCTGAGGTCATAGGGAAGAGTCCGGCCATCCTGAGGTCGGATCGCCAGAGCGGGGTGTTCTTCGAGCGGATGTGGGCCAGTCTGCAACGCGACTACAGCTGGCAGGGTGAGATATGGAACCGCCGCAAGAACGGCGAGATATTCCCCGCCTGGCTGAGTATCACGGCCGTGGTGGACAAGGAAGGCCGCGTGACGAACTACGTCGGTGCCTATGTCGACTTCACCGAGCGCAAGAAAGCCGAGAACGAGATCCATCATCTTGCCTTCTACGACCCGCTCAGCCAGTTGCCCAACCGCCGCCTGTTGCTGGATCGCTTGCGGCAGGCTATCGCCAGCGGCGCGCGCAACCGTACCGGCGGTGCACTCATGTTCATCGACCTGGATAATTTCAAGACTTTGAACGACACCAAGGGGCACGGCATCGGCGACCTGCTGCTGATCGAGGTCTCGCGCCGTTTGCAGGCGGCCGTGCGCGAGGGCGATACCGTGGCGCGCTTCGGTGGTGACGAGTTCGTGCTGTTGCTGGAGGGGTTGAGCGAGGATAGTGCGCATGCCGCCGTGCAGGCGCGGGCGGTGGGAGAGAAGGTGCTGGCATCGCTCAGTGAACCCTACCAGCTCGAGGGGGCTGAATTCCACAGTTCTTCCAGCATGGGCATCACGCTGTTCATCAATTACAAGGACACGATGGACGAGCTGCTCAAGCAGGCGGATACGGCCATGTACGAAGCGAAGAAATCCGGCCGCGACACGCTGCGCTTCTTCGATCCTGCCATGCAACACGAACTCGAGGCGCGGGCGCAGACCGAGGTCGGCTTGCGTGAGGCATTGCGGTTGAACGAGTTCGAACTGTACTACCAGCCGCAGGTCGATGTGCAGGGGCGCGTCATCGGTGCAGAGGTGTTGCTGCGCTGGATACACCCCGAACGCGGTCTGATCCCGCCGCTGCAGTTCATACCGCTGGCGGAGGAGAACGGCCTGATCCTTCCCATCGGAAAATGGGTGCTGGAAACTGCCTGCCACCAGATCGCCCTCTGGTCGCACGATGCGGCCACGCGCGAATTGCTGCTCGCCGTCAATGTCAGTGCGCGACAGTTCCGTCAGGCGGACTTCGTCTCGCAGATCAGGGATGTGCTTGAAGTTAGCGGGATAGACCCGAGCCGCCTCAAGCTGGAATTGACCGAGAGCATCGTGCTTGACGATGTCGGCGACAGCATCGCCAAGATGCAGGCGCTGAACGAACTCGGTCTCAGTTTCGCCATGGATGATTTCGGCACGGGCTATTCGTCGCTGGCCTACCTCACGCAGTTGCCGCTGAACCAGCTCAAGATCGACCAGTCCTTCGTGCAGCACATCGGCAGCAAATCATCCGACGCCGCCATCATCCAGACCATCATCGGTATGGCGAACAACCTGGGCATGGAGGTGATCGCGGAGGGCGTTGAAACGCAGGCGCAACGCGATTTCCTGGAGTGGAACGGATGCAAGCTGTTTCAGGGATACCTGTTCGGAAGGCCGATGCCGCTGGAGGCGTTCAGCCGTTTGTTGGCGCAGTGAAGAGGTGAAAAAAACCGGCCGCAAGGGCCGGTTCTTATCGGGCCGCGCGTTCCGCGGACTGCACCGTGTTCGCCACCAGCATGGTGATGGTCATCGGGCCCACGCCGCCCGGTACCGGGGTGATGCAGCCGGCCACTTCCTTGGCGGATTCGAAATCCACGTCGCCGCACAGTTTTCCGTCCGGCAGCCGGTTGATGCCTACGTCGATCACGGCCGCGCCGGGCTTGATCATGTCGCCGGTGATCATCTTCGGCCTTCCGGTGGCGACCACCAGGATGTCGGCGTCGCGCGTGTGCTTGGCCAGGTCCTGCGTCTTCGAAGTGCAGATGGTGACCGTGGCGTTGTGCTGCAGCAGCAACAGCGCCATCGGTTTGCCCACGATGTTGCTGCGGCCCACTACCACGGCGTGCTTGCCCTCGATGGAGACACCGCTCTTCTGCAACAGCACCAGCGAACCGTAGGGCGTGCAGGGCGCGAAGCGCATGTTGCCGGTGGCCAGCGCGCCGACGTTGACAGGATGGAAGCCGTCGACATCCTTCTCGGGATCGATGGCGTTCAGCACCTTGTCGCTGTCTATGTGCTTGGGCACCGGCAATTGCACCAGGATGCCGTGGATCTTCGGATCCTTGTTCAGCGCATCGATCTGTGCCAGCAAGGCGGCTTCGCTGGTGTCTGCAGGCAGGGCGATGTGCTCTGAATGCAGACCCAGTTCGGCGCAGGCTTTCACCTTGTTGGCGACATAGACCTTGGAGGCCGGGTCTTCGCCGACGATGATGACCGCCAGGCCCGGCGTGATGCCGCGCGCCTTCAGCGCGTCGGCGCGAACCTTCCATTCGGCACGTACTTCCTGCGCGATGGCTTTACCGTCGATGATGCGTGCGGTCATCTCTGTGCTCCTGATCAGAACTCGGGTTTTACTTTGGCGTTGTTGTAGTTATCAACGCCGGCCATGATCTCTTTGCGTGCTTCTTCGATACCTTCCCAGCCGCCGATCTTGACCCACTTGTTGGGCTCCAGATCCTTGTAGTGGGCGAAGAAGTGTTCGATCTGCTTGAGGATGATCTCGGGCAACTCGCTGTAGCTCTTCAGGCCGCGATACAGGGTGGAAAGCTTGTCCACCGGCACTGCCAGAACCTTGGCATCGAAACCGGATTCGTCTTCCATCTTCAGCACGGCCAGCGGACGGCAGCGCACCACCACACCACTATTCAAAGGGACCGGGGTGATGACCAGCACGTCGACCGGATCACCGTCATCGGACAGGGTGTGCGGGATATAACCGTAGTTGCAGGGGTAGTGCATCGCGGTGTTCATGAAGCGGTCGACGAAGATCGCGCCGGAATCCTTGTCGACTTCATACTTGACCGGCTCGCCGTGTTGCGGGATCTCGATGATGACGTTGAAATCGTCGGGGAGGTTGTTGCCGGAAGGTACCTTGTTCAAACCCATGATGCGTCGCCTTTGCCATAAAAAATGAAGGCGCGGATTGTACCACCGGGCCGGGCTATGCCCAATACTGCCTATTCGTTGGCGGCAATGACCGGAGCGGCCTCGAGCGCCAAGGCTTCCAGCCTGGCTTGGTCGATATCCAGCAGTTTCAGGCAGGTCGCGCCCAGCTTGTCCCATTCATGGGTGAGACTGAGACCGAGCTGCTGTTGCACGAGATGTTCCGCCAGCTGGGTGACGGCGATGAGTTTGCGGGTGATCAGGGGCGGCGGGGAGCTGGTGGCGGCCAGCACCGGCTGGTCGTGATGGTGGCGTATGGACAGGCAGATCTCTTCCGGCAACCACCAGCTCTGGGCCAGCACGCAGCCCACGATGGCGTGATTGGTCGGCAACACGTCATCCTCGACCATTGTGAATCCCAGCTCGGCTTCGTTGTTGGCCGATTGCAACACCGATTCGTAGCTGGGCAGACGTTTGAGCAAGACCGGTATGCCGCAATCCCGGAACAGGCCGAAAGTATAGGCGTCCTCGGGCGGGATCCTCAGGCCGTTCAACTGCTGCGCAAGCCATCCGGACAGGCGTGCGAAACGCGAGGAGGCATCCCAGAATCGCTCCAGGTTCGGAACGGTGGGGAACGATTTGCGCAGGATGATACCGGCCACAGCACGGCTGGCGGTGTTCAGGCCGAGTATGACCAGTGCCTCGTTGACGGAACGCACCCGTTGCCGGACCCCGAAATACGGGGAGTTCGCGGTCTTGATCAGACTGGCGGACAGGCTGACGTCGGAGCAGATGATGCTGGCCAGTCGATGGTAATCCGGCTCGTCCTTTTCCGCTTCGACCATGAACCGCCTCAGGATGGCTGGACAGGGCGGGATGCCGAGGTCGATCACCGTTTGTTCGACCATGCGGTCCAATGGGGTCGGGCTGGGGGTCTGCAGGTCCAAAATCATGTGCTCCGTGCTTTAAGCCAGTTCAGCAGTTCTGCTTCCGGCATGGGTTTCGCGTAAAAGAAGCCCTGTATGGCATCCACACCGGCCTCAAGCAAGACATCGATCTGTTGCTGGTTCTCGCATCCCTCGGCCACGATGGTCATGCCCAGTTCGTGCCCGAGTCGGGTCACTGCATTGACCACGGACAATGCGCGTCTATCGTCCGGCAAGACAGTCACGAATGCACGGTCCAGCTTGAGCTTCCCCGCCGGCAGGTCTTTCAGGCTGGCCAGGCAGGAATAGCCGGTGCCGAAATCGTCGATGGACAGATTCACGCCGGCGGCAATGATCTCCTTCAGGTTCTGCTGGACCGTATCCGAGATGTCCATGAACAGCGATTCGGTCAATTCAAGTTCGATCAGTTCGGGGCTTGCATTGGAACAGACCAGCGCCGCGTGCATCGCATGGGTGAATTCCGCAGAGATCAATTGCGCACGGGAGACATTGATGGCGACCTTGGTCTTGAAGCCGGCGTCCTGCAGGGCGCGTGCCTGCATCGCCCCCTGCATCAGGCTGAGTTCGCCGAGACGGGTGATGAGGCCGGTCTTCTCCGCGACCGGGATGAACCGCATCGGGGAGATGTTCTCGCCGTTCAGATTGCAGCGCATCAGGGCCTCGACAGCCTCGACCTTCCCGTCGGAGCGGATGATGGGCTGGTAGTGCAGGCAGAAGCCGCCCGTTTCCAGCGCTTCATGCAGGGTGCTTTCGATGGCGAGCTCTTCGCGGGCAAGGGTGACGCCCATGCGTCCCGGGATGGGCTCGTCCCCCGAGCAGACGATGCTGTTGCCGCCCTTGGATTTGGCCGCGAACATGGCATGGTCGGCACGCTCAAGCAGCGTGAGCGGATCTTCATTCGGTTCGTGGACCGCGACGCCGATGCTGGCGGTCGGGCGCAGGGTCAGACTGCCGATATGGAGTGGTTCTTGCACGATGCTTGCCAGCTCGACGGCGAACAGGAATGCTTGCTCGCGGTTGAATCCCGGGGCCAGCAGCACGAATTCGTCACCGCCTACCCGCGAGATCTCGGCGCGGCCCAACACGCACGGCCGGAAACGGGTGGCCAGGTTCTCGATCACCTCGTCACCGACCAGATGGCCGAACGATTCGTTGATCTGTTTGAAGCGGTCGAGATCGAGCCAGATCACGGCGAAAGTCTGCCGGCTGCCGCTCGCTTCGGCAGCCAATCGCATGGCTGTGTGGAAGCAGCCGAAGCGATTCAGGAATCCTGTAAGAGAATCGACGCTATTCATTTAGCGGGATGCAGTGTCTGGGTTCTGTGCAACAACTTGAGGACGGCAAGGATAAACCAAATGGACCTGTCTGCAGAGCGGAATTGAGCGCCGGGTGAGAACTGTCCGGCCGGGTTGCCTTGAGCGGTGGCTGGGGAAAAGAAAAACACATTGTCCATGTGCAAGATAGTGGTTAATATCCGTCCCACTTGGCAAACATATCGAAAGGTATGGGCGCAAAGTCTCCGGCCTAAGGGAAACTATGGTAGCGGGACCGCCACAGAGACGAATCAGTCCTGTGACCGTTGTGTATCGCTTCCTGTCTTCCCGAAACCGCAGAGATCGTTGCCTTCCTGCATGCCAGTTCGTCTGTGCGTGTCCGAGGAGGGTGGTGAGCAACGTGTCTTTCCGTGGAGGTGCAAATGACAAGTGATGAGGTTTTCTTCAAGTGGCTGCCCGATTACAGTGTCAATATCAAAACTATCGATGACCAACATCAGGAACTGGTCAATATCCTGAATCGCCTTTTTGTTGCGGTATCCAGGCGGGAAGGGGACAAAGCCATCGCGGGGATACTGGATGCGCTGACCAGCTATACCAGGACACATTTCGCGCTGGAGGAACGTTTGATGCGCGAAGCAAGATACAAAGATCTGGTGCCGCATATGGAAGAGCACCGCAAGCTGATTGCGCAACTGGATGAGCTATGTAACAAGCACATGATGGAGGAGAAGCCGATCTATTTCGAGATGCTCAGCTTCCTGAAGTCATGGCTCAGGGACCACATCCAGGGCGTGGATACCCAATACAGTGCTGCGCTGCAGCAGTCCGGTTTTTCCGTGACCGCGTGGGAACGGGAAGCGACTGCGGAATTCGCCCGCATGTCTGCTTCCAGGAAGTGGTGGGAGGTGTGGAAGCCTGCTTGAGCTATCCGTTCAGGCATGTCCATGCAAATAAGGCCGACGCAGAGTCGGCCTTTTTGCATGGAAATACCGTAACGGTCACAGCAGCGGCACGATCATCAGCGCAACGATGTTGATGATCTTGATCAGCGGATTCACCGCCGGGCCGGCGGTATCCTTGTACGGGTCGCCTACCGTATCGCCGGTCACGGCGGCCTTGTGGGCTTCTGAACCTTTGCCGCCGTGGTGGCCTTCCTCGATGTACTTCTTGGCATTGTCCCAGGCGCCGCCGCCGGTGGTCATGGAGATGGCCACGAAGATGCCGGTGATGATGGTACCGACCAGCACGCCGCCCAGCGCCTGGGGGCCCAGCAGCAGGCCGACGATCAGCGGCACCGCGACCGGCAGCAGCGAGGGCACGATCATCTCCTTGATCGCCGCGCGGGTCAGCATGTCGACGCAGGTGCCGTATTCCGGCTTGGCCGTGCCTGCCATGATGCCTGGGATATCTTTGAATTGACGGCGCACTTCAATCACCACCGAGCCGGCCGCGCGGCCGACCGCCTCCATGCCCATCGCGCCGAACAGATAAGGCACCATGCCGCCGATGAACAGGCCGATGATGACCATGTGGTTGGACAGGTCGAAGGTCAGCGCCGGGCCGCCGTGCGTCGCCAGCGCGTGGGTGTAGTCGGCGAACAGCACCAGTGCCGCCAGTCCGGCAGAGCCGATGGCGTAACCCTTGGTCACCGCCTTGGTGGTGTTGCCCACCGCGTCCAGCGGGTCGGTGATGTTGCGGATCTTTTCGTCGAGACCGGCCATCTCGGCGATGCCGCCCGCGTTGTCGGTGATCGGGCCGTAGGCGTCCAGTGCCACGATGATGCCGGCCATCGACAGCATGGAGGTCGCGGCGATGGCGATGCCGTACAGGCCGCCCAGTTCGAACGCGCCCCAGATCGACAGGCAGACGGCGATCACCGGCAGTGCGGTGGATTTCATCGACACGCCCAGACCGGCGATGATGTTGGTGCCGTGGCCGGTAGTCGAGGCGTGCGCGATATGCTGCACCGGGCTGAAATCGGTGGCGGTGTAATACTCTGTGATCCATACCATCGCGGCGGTCAGTGCCAGACCGATCAGCGAGGCGAGATAGAGGTCCATAGAGGTCACGAGCCTCCCGTCTATCATCACGCCGTCGCCCAGTATCCAGGTGGTGACCGGATAGAACGCGGCCACGGCCAGTGCACCGGAGACCAGCAAGCCGCGATAGAGTGCGTTCATGATCTTGCCGCCTTCATGTGCCTTGACGAAGAAGGTGCCGACGATGGAAGCGATGATGGACACGCCGCCCAGCACCAGCGGGTAGATCACCGCTTCGGGCGAACCGGTGATGAGCAGGCCGCCCAGCACCATGGTGGCGATGATGGTCACCGCATAGGTCTCGAACAGGTCGGCCGCCATGCCGGCACAATCGCCCACGTTGTCGCCCACGTTGTCGGCGATCACCGCCGGATTGCGCGAATCGTCTTCCGGAATACCGGCTTCGACCTTGCCGACCAGGTCGGCGCCGACGTCGGCGCCCTTGGTGAAGATGCCGCCGCCCAGACGGGCGAAGATGGAAATCAGCGATCCGCCGAACGCCAGACCGACCAGCGCATGGGTCGCTTCGCTGGTACTGGCCCCCATCGTGATGGTGAGGAAGGCGTAGTAACCGGCCACGCCCAGCAGTCCCAGTCCGACCACCAGCAGGCCGGTGATCGCGCCGCCCTTGAAGGCCACGTTCAGTGCGGCGTTCAGCCCGTCATTGGCTGCTTGTGCGGTACGGATGTTGGCGCGCACCGAGACGTTCATGCCGATGTAGCCGGTCAGGCCGGACAATGTTGCGCCGAGCAGGAACCCGACCGCCGTCTGCCAGCCCAGCGCGACGAAGATCGCCACCAGCAGGATGGTGCCGACCAGTGCGATGGTGCTGTATTGCCGGTTCAGATAGGCCTGCGCGCCTTCCTGTACCGCCGCCGCGATCTCGCGCATGCGGTCGTTGCCGGTCGGCAGGCCCAGTATCCATTTGATCGAAATGCCGCCATAGAGCAATGCGGCGATGGCGCACAACAAGGCGAAACCAAGAGCAGATGACATCGTTCCCTCCCCAAGTTAAAACCGCCCCTTGCGGAGCGGCGTTGAGTTTCAGATCTTGAACTTCGGCAGTTTGGCGGGCACTGCCACATTCTTCAGTTGCACATATTGCGGCAAGCCATCCTTGTAGGCCGGATAGTCTTCGCCCTTGATCAGTGGTATCAGATAGGCGCGGCATTTGTCCGTGATGCCGAAGCCGTCCCGTGTGATGAAGTCGCGCGGCATGAACTTCTCAACATTGGCGACCTTGGACAGCGGCGCGACGCCGATCTTCCATTTATAGGGTTTGTCTGAGGTGCGCAGGATGGCGGGCATCACCGAGTTCTCGCCCTTGAGCGCCAGCTCGACGGCTGCCTTGCCCAGCGCGTAAGCCTGTTCCACGTCGGTCTTTGACGCGATGTGGCGCGCGGCGCGTTGCAGGTAGTCGGCCACCGCCCAGTGGAACTTGTAGCCGAACGCTTCCTTCACCATGTTGGCGATGACCGGCGCGGCGCCGCCGAGTTGTGCGTGGCCGAACGCGTCCTTCGTACCCTGCTCGGCGATGAACTTGCCGTCCGGATAGTGGCAGCCTTCGGATACGACCACCGTGCAGTAGCCGTGCTTCTTCACCATGGCATCGACCTTCGCGAGGAATTTCTTCTGGTCGAATTCGATCTCGGGGAACAGGATGACCACCGGGATCCCTTGCGCCTCGGCGAGACCGCCTGCAGCGGCGATCCAGCCCGCGTGGCGGCCCATCACTTCCAGCACGAACACCTTGGTCGAGGTCTTGGCCATGGAGCGCACGTCGTAGCTGGCTTCCAGCGTGGAGACGGCGATGTATTTGGCGACCGAGCCGAAGCCGGGACAGCAGTCGGTGATGGGCAGGTCGTTGTCCACGGTCTTGGGCACGTGGATGGCCTGCACCGGATAACCCATCTTCTCGGAGAGTTGGGACACCTTGTAGCAGGTGTCGGCTGAGTCGCCGCCGCCGTTATAGAAGAAGTAACCGATGTTGTGTGCCTTGAACACTTCTATCAGGCGCTGGTATTCGCGCTGGTTCTCTTCCAGCCCCTTGAGTTTGAAGCGGCAGGAGCCGAAGGCGCCGGAAGGCGTATTGCGCAGGGCGGCGATGGCTTTGGCGGATTCTTTGGAGGTGTCGATCAGTTCTTCGGTGAGGGCACCGATGATTCCGTTGCGCCCCGCGTAGACTTTTCCGATCTTGTCTTTGTGCTTGCGGGCGGTCTCGATGACTCCGCAGGCTGAGGCGTTGATGACGGCAGTGACGCCGCCGGATTGCGCATAGAACGCGTTCTTTTTTGCCATGTTATGCTTCCCCCGCAGGTTGATGAAGACTATGCCCATCTTACGCCGATTTTATTTCGGCGGTCGAGGCGGCAGAATTGATTTTCATCAAATTCACGCAAGACATGTTTCGCTAGAATGCGCGACCTGTTTATAAAAACGATTATCTCTGGAGAGTGGAATGGCGATCGAACTGTTCAATAACGGCAAGCACCTGTGCCTGATATTTGATGACCTGGTGGATGACTCGATGGGCGAGGCGGTGCAAGCCAACCAGTTCCTGATCATCGACCACGAACATGGTGCATTGCTCGATCCGGGTGGCAACATGACCTACAACGGCCTGTTGATGGAGATGCACAACTATTTCGCGCCGAAGAACCTGGATTACATCCTGGCATCGCATGCCGACCCGGACATCATCGCCTCGGTCAACAAGTGGATGATCCACTCCGAATGCAAGGTGATGATCTCCAAACTGTGGGCACGTTTCGTGCCGCACTTCTGCAGTGTGGGCAACTCGGCCGGGCGGGTGGAAGGCATTCCCGACGAAGGGATGGTGCTGCCGCTGGGTAACTCCGTCATCAAGGCGATCCCGGCGCACTTCATGCACTCCGAGGGCAACTTTCAGTTCTACGATCCGGTCAGCAAGATCCTTTTCACCGGCGACATGGGTGCCTCCATCGTGCCGCACACCGCAGTCGACACGCCGGTGGAGGACTTCAAGTCGCATATCCAGTACATGGAAGGCTTCCACAAGCGCTATATGATCTCCAACAAGATCTGCCGTTACTGGGTGAACATGGTGCGCGGCATGGATGTGGAGATGATCGTGCCGCAGCACGGCCGCATGTTCAAAGGCAAGAAGATGGTGAACGAGTTCCTGAACTGGATCGAGACATTGCCGTGCGGTATCGACCTGATGACGCAGGACCAGTACCGCGAGCCTAGGTAAGGCGAGACTGCGCCGGAACATCCGGCGCAGTTAAATCCCCTAGAGAGCGGCTGCTCCGGCCGCCGCGATCTGCCCGTCTTGGGCCGAACGCACCCCGCTGATACCGATCGCCCCGACCACGACACCGTCGCGCAGCAGCGGCACGCCGCCTTCGGCCGGGATCACACCGGGCAGGGCGAGATGGATCAGCCGGCCGCCCATCACGGCATCTTCGGAAGCCTTGGAGGGCATATGCAGCGCCGCCGCCATGTGGGCTTTGGCGGTGGCAGTCTCGACGCTGCCGAAGCGCGTATCGTGACTGCGCTGCATGTACAGCATGTGGCCGCCGTCGTCGACGACTACGATGGACACTTTCCAGTCATTGGCGCGCGCCTCGGCCTCGGCGGCAGCAGCGACACGCTTGGCATCCTCCAGCGTCAATACCGGTTTGCTCGCCATGTTCAGGCTCCCAGCACCTTGAACACCTGTGCGCGGATGTCGTCGACGCTGCCCACGCCGGGGACATGCACGACCCGTGGGGCCAGCGCATCGCCGGACTTCTGCCAGGCGCTGTAGTATTCGACCAGCGGCTGTGTCTGGTCGTGATAGACACCGAGGCGTTTGATCACCGTGTCTTCCGCATCGTCGGGGCGTTGCACCAGCTCCTCGCCGGTGATGTCGTCCTTGCCTGCCACCTTGGGCGGGTTGAACACCAGATGATAGGTGCGTCCCGAGGCGGGATGCACGCGGCGGCCGCTCATGCGTTGCACGATCTCGCTGTCCGCGACGTCGATCTCCACCACATAGTCGATCTTGATACCGGCATCCTTCATCGCCTGCGCCTGCGGGATGGTGCGCGGGAAGCCGTCGAACAGGAAGCCGTTGGCGCAGTCCGCTTCCTTGATGCGATCCTTGACCAGATCGATGATGATGTCGTCGGAGATCAGATTGCCGGCATCCATCACTTGTTTGGCGGCGATACCGAGCGGGGTGCCTGCCTTGATCGCGGCGCGCAGCATGTCGCCGGTGGAGATCTGCGGGATGCCGAACTTCTCCCTGATGAAGTTGGCCTGAGTGCCCTTACCGGCGCCGGGTGCACCTAACAGGATCAGTCTCATGTTGTATTCCTCCAGTGATTATCGTGATTCGAAAATGCGCCGTGCGTTCAGCAGGTCCTGCTCGGTGTCCACGCCGCTGGGAGGCGCGTCTCGCGTGACGGTCACGCCGATCCGGTAGCCATGATACAGCGCACGCAGTTGTTCAAGGGATTCCGCCAGTTCGATGGGGGCAGGGGCGAGCTGGCCGTATGCTTTCAGGAACGAAGCGCGGTAGGCATAGATGCCGATATGTCGCAGCACAGTGACCTCGCCCGGCAGGGGTTCGCCTTTGGCGTAGGCGTCGCGCGGCCACGGGATGGGGGCGCGGCTGAAGTACAGCGCATTGCCGTGTTTGTCGAGCACCGCCTTGACGATGTTCGGGTTGCGCATCGACGCTTCATCGTGCACAGGGTGGCAGGCGGTGGCGATGGCACAGTCGGTGTGTTCGTGCAGATGTCGCGCGACAGCCGCGATCAGTTGCGGCGGGATCAAGGGCTCGTCCCCCTGCACGTTCACCACGATGGTGTCATCCGGCCAGCCCTGTTGCATGCAAACTTCCGCAATGCGGTCGGTGCCGCTGACATGGTCGGTGCGGGTCATGCAGGCCTCGAATCCGTTCGCGCCGGCAGCCTCGACGATGGGGGCGTGGTCGGTGGCGATGATGATCTGCTGCGCGCCGCTGCTGGCGGCCTGTTCCGCGACACGTATCACCATCGGCTTGCCGCCGATGTCCAGCAGGGGTTTGCCCGGCAGGCGCGTGGAAGCGAAGCGCGCGGGGATGACGACTTTGAAGGAAAGCATCAGAGCTTTTCGACTTCCTCGGCGGTGAGCGTGCGTGCCTCGTCGGCCAGCATCACCGGGATGTCATCCTGGATCGGATAGGCCAGCCGGTCGGCTTTGCACACCAGTTCCTGCTCGGCCTTACGATAGACCAGCGGTGATTTGCACAGCGGACAGACCAGGATGTCGAGCAGTTTAGCGTCCATGAGATAGTTTTTCCGTGATGAGGTTGAACAGCGGCGGGGCGACTTGCGCATCCACTTGCAGCACCCAGTGTCTGGGGGAGGCGAACGCCGCGCATTTTACCGCATCTTTTTCCGTCATGAGTATCGCGTCCGCATCCTTGGGATTGATCTCGTTGCCGCTGTAATGGTGATGGTCGGGAAAGGCGTGCGTGTCGGGCTGCAGGCCGAGCTGTTGCAGATGGCGGAAGAAGCGTTGCGGATGGCCGATGCCGGCGAGCGCATGCACTTTCAGGCCTTCAAAGTCGGCAGCCGAACGCGTCAGGGTCGGGTCGAGCAGGTTGTGGAAGCGCGTGCCCTGCAGCGACATCGTGAAGCCTTCCGCAATATCGGGCGTCCCGCCATTGAACACCAGTGCATCGACCTCGCGCAGTCGCGACAATGGCTCGCGCAGCGGGCCGGCGGGCAGCAGCAGGCCGTTGCCGAAACGGCGCACACCATCGATCACGGCGATCTCGATGTCGCGCTGCAGACGATAGTGCTGCAAGCCATCGTCGCTGATGAGGATGTCGCATTCGGGATGGGCCTGCAGCAGCGCTTGGGCAACGGAGGGGCGGTCGCGCCCCACCCAGACCGGGCACAGTGCGCGGCGCGCCATCAGCAGTGGTTCGTCGCCGACCGTGCGCGCGCTATCGTCCTTGCGCACTTCGCGAGCGGATGCGTCACCCTCGCTGCGGTAACCGCGGCTGATGATGGCGGGATGCCGACCGGCTTCGATCAAGCGCTGCGCCAGCCACAGTGTGAGCGGTGTCTTGCCGGTGCCGCCCACCGTGACATTGCCCACCACGATCACCGGCACGGGCAACTTCACCGAGGCGAGCATGCCGACGCGGAACAGCAAGCGGCGCAGCGCCACCAGCAGGCGGAACAGCAGGCTGAGCGGATACAGCAGCAGATGGAGCGGGGAGAGGCGATACCAGTGCTGTTGCAGACGTTCCATGTCTGCAGGTTATTTGGCCGGGGTGCGTGTGGTGAAGGTGATGCGGCCGTAACCGGCTTCACGCGCCGCTTCCATGATGGTGATCACCGACTGGTGCGCCGCCTTGGCGTCGGCATTGATCACGATCACCGGGTCGTCCTGCTTGCCGGCCGCCTTGCGCAGGGCCTGCGAGAATTCGCCCAGGTTCTTGAAATCGGTACGCGCGCCGTTGATCGCATAGTGCTCGGAAGCATCCACCGCCACCACGATGGGTTTGCTGACCGGCACCGTGCTGTCGGCACCGCCGGCCTGCGGCAGGTTGATCTGCAGTTCGGAGAACTTGCCGTAGCTGGTGGTGACCATCAGGAAGATCAGGATCACCAGCAACACATCGATCATCGCGATCAGGTTGATCTCCGGTGTCTCGCGATCGCGGCCCCGCTGGAAATTCATTTGCGTTCCCCGTGCACGATCTCCACCAGTTTGATGGCCTGCTGTTCCATCTCGATGGTGAGGCTGTCCACCTGGGCACGGAAGTGGCGATAAGCGATCATGCTGGGCACTGCCACGATCAGGCCGAAGGCGGTGTTGTACAAAGCCACCGAGATGCCGTGCGCCAGTTCGGCCGGGGCGGCGCCGCCCGCGTTCTGCGAGCCGAAGATCTCGATCATGCCGACCAGTGTGCCGAACAGGCCCAGCAGGGGGCTGATGGAGGCGATGGTGCCGAGTGTGGTCAGGAAGCGCTCCATCTCGTGACTGGCGGCGCGGCCGGTCTCTTCGATGGCTTCCTTCATCACCTGCGGCGGGCTCTTGATGTTCTTCAGCCCGGCGGCGAACACCTTGCCCAGCGGCGAACCTGCACTCAGACGGTCCAGCATGGCCGGGCTGACACCGCGCTGTTTCAGTTCGTTCACCACTTCGTCCAGCAGGCCGGGCGGGTTCACATTCTTGCCGCGCAGATAGATCGCACGTTCGACGATGAGGGTGACGGCAACCAGAGAACAGATGATCAGAAACCAGATCGGCCAGCCGGCCGCTTCGATGAGATTGAACACGCAACGACTCCCAATGGCGAAAATTCCAAGGCGCGAACTGTAGCCTGTAAGGCCCGTCCACGGCAAGGCAAGTTGGCAGTTTCAAGCTAACTGACGGAGCGAAAAGCTTTTTATCGTTTATTCACAAAAGCTGGGGATAACTTTGTGGAAGGATCACTTTCAGCGAGCGCAAAAGACCGTCATTTCGGGCATTGCTGAATCGTTGCATAAAAAATATACGACAAAAAACAATAATAAAAACAATGCGATGCAATAAGTCGTTGTTTTTTCGACAGGGGAGCTTGTCAAGAGGGGCAAGTTGGCAGGGTGGGTGTGGATTGTCCGCGTTTGTCAATATGCCATTTGGCCTATTTTTCAACTTTTTTTCGAGGGTCGCGCTCAGGCGAGCTGCGAGACGAGGACATCGCGCAGTGCCTCGCGGGCATGCGCATCGTTCAATGCTTCTCCGTCTATCCAGAAAGTATCTTCGGCCCGCGCACCCAGCGTGTTGATCTTCGCGCTGCGGATCAGCACCTTGTGACGGGTGAGGATGTAGGCGATGCGCGCCAGCAGGCCGGGACGGTCGCCGGCCACCAGCGACAGGTTGTAGCGTCCCTTCTCGTCGCGCCGCAGCTCGACCTGGGGCGCGATGGGGAAATGTTTCAACTGGCGGCTGCGGCGCCCGAAGGCCGGCTCGGGGATGGAGACGGCGTCGCCGCCTATCTCCTCGGCCAGCGCGTATTCGACATAGTTCATCACATCGCGGTAGGCAGTCTTGTCCTGGCTCGCATCCATCACCAGGAAGCTGTCCAGCGCGTAGCCGTGTTCGGTGGTGTGCACCTTGGCTTCCATGATGTTGTAGTTCATGCGCGCGAAGAAATTGCAGATGCGCGCGAACAGGTAGGGCTGGTCGCGCTGGTACACCAGCACCTGCATGCCTTCGCCGATGCGCGAGAGGCGTGTCTTGATGATGGGTGTCTTGATGTCCGGGCGCTGGGTCAGCGCCCGTGTGTGCCAGGCGATCTCGTGCGCCTCGTGGCGGATGAAGTATTCGTCGTCCAGTTTCGCCCACAGCGGCAGATAGGTCTCCGGCGCGATCGCGTACAGATTGAGCGTGGCGGCTGCCTCGCGCTGCGTCTGGCCGATCTGGTCGGCGATCTTGCCGTAGTTCAGATAGTGCAGGGTGGCGTGGTACAGGTCCTCCAGCAGCTTCCCTTTCCAGGCGTTCCATACCTTGGGACTGGTGCCGCGCACATCGGCCACGGTCAGCAGATACAGGGCCGTCAGGTGGCGCTCGTCCGGCACGTCCGCCGCGAAGGCGGCGATCACGTCCTGGTCGCTCAGGTCCTGTTTCTGCGCCGTGGCCGACATGCGCAGATGGTGCTTCACCAGCCACACCACGAGCTCGCTGTCCTCCGGCGGGATGCCGTGCATCCTGCAGAAGCGGCGCGCATCGGTGCGCCCCAGCAGGGAATGGTCACCGCCGCGCCCTTTTGCGATGTCGTGGAACAGCGCGCCGATATACAGCACCTCGGGCCGCTCGAAGTCGCGGATCAGCCGGCTGCTCAACGGGAACTCGTGCGCGTACTGCTCCAGCGTGGCGCGGCGCAGGTTGCGCAACACCATCAAGATATGTTCGTCCACGGTATAGACATGGAACAGGTCGTGCTGCATCTGGCCCACCACGCGTCCGAAGGCCGGCAGGTAGCGTCCCAGGATGTCCTGCTGGTTCATGCGGCGCAGCGCGTGGGTCAGGCCTTGCGGCTGGCGGAAGATCTGCATGAACAGCTCGCGGTTATGCGGGTCGCGCCGGAACGCCGGGCCGACCAGACGGCGGACGCGCCACAGGGCGCGCAGCGTCGCGGCAGAAAAACCGTTCAATTCGGGATGCTGTTGCAGCAACAGGAAGCATTCAAGGATGGCGGACGGCTCGCGTTCGAACAGCCCGTCGTCGCAGGCTTCCAGCGTATCGTCGCGCGCGATGAAGCGCGGATTGAGGGGGCGCGTCGTACTGACGGTGAACAGGCGCGCGCGCATGGTCTGCAGCAACACGCTGTTCAGTTGCAGTACCGCGCGCTTGGTGCGGTAATACTGGCGCATCATGCGCTCGCTGGCGCGCAACTGCGGCGTGGCGGTCATACCCAGCTGTTCGGCCAGCGGCTGCTGGTAGTCGAACACCAGCCGGTCGTCGTGGCGGCCGCACAGTTCGTGCAGGCGGATGCGCATATCCTGCAGCAGCTGCTGGTGACGCACCACTTGCCGCGCTTCGGTCATGGTCAGCAAGCCGTTACGCGCCAGCGCCTGCCAGGTATCGCCGAAACCGGCGGCCCGCGCGATCCACAGCACATTGTGCAGGTCGCGCAATCCGCCGGGACTTTCCTTCAGGTTCGGTTCCAGATTGAAGTCTGTGTCCACGTAACGGGTGTGGCGCTGCTGTTGTTCCAGACTCTTGGCCTGATAGAACGCGCAAGGATCGAGGTGCTCGTGCAGCCGCTGTTGCAGTGTCGCGAACAGTGCGGCATCGCCGTCCAGCAGGCGTGCCTCCAGCAGGTTGGTCTGCACGGTGATGTCGCTGCTGGCATCCAGGCATTCATCCACCGTGCGCACACTGTGGCCGATCTCCAGACCCATGTCCCACCACAGGCCGACCAGCGCTTGCAGTCGGCTTTGCAGCGCTTCATCCGCTTCCTGTGGTAGCAGGATCAGCAGGTCGATGTCCGATCTGGGATAGAGCTCGCCACGGCCGTAGCCGCCCACGGCGACCAGCGCCAGCCCGGGCGGGATGTCGGACGCGCGCCACACTTGTTGCAGATGTTCGTCCACGACCTGTGTATGGTCGCGCAGGTAGCGGGCGGGTTGGGGTGATTCCGCATAGGCCTGTTTGAGCGCGAGTCGCGCGGCACGCAGGCTGTTGCGGACGGCGTGTACGGGCATCAGGCGGGGATGGCGGGCGATCCGGCGGAAAGCGTCAGCACTTCATAGCCGGTCTCGGTGACCAGTATGGTGTGTTCCCATTGTGCGGACAGACTGTGGTCCTTGGTGACGATGCTCCAGCCGTCGCCCAGTTGCTTGATGTCTTTCTTGCCGGCATTGATCATCGGCTCGATGGTGAAGATCATGCCCGCTTCCAGCTTCACGCCGGTACCGGCCTTGCCGTAGTGCAGCACCTGCGGCTCCTCGTGGAACTTGCGACCGATGCCGTGGCCGCAGAACTCGCGCACCACGCTGTAGCCCAGTCCTTCGGCGAAGGACTGGATGGCGTGACCGATGTCGCCCAGATGCGCACCGGCGCGCACCTGGCGGATGCCGTGCCACATCGCTTCATAGGTCTTCTCACACAGGCGCCTGGCCTGGATGGAAGGCTCGCCCACGTAGTACATACGGCTGGTGTCACCGTGGAAACCGTCCTTGATGGTGGTGATGTCGAGATTGACGATGTCACCGTTCTTCAGTTTCTTGTCGCTGGGCACGCCGTGGCACACCTGATGGTTGATCGAGGTGCAGATGGATTTAGGATACGGCGTGTGGCCGCCCGGTGCATAGTTCAGCGGCGCGGGGATGCAGCCTTGCACGTCGACCATATAGTCGTGGCACAGCTTGTCCAGCGCCTCGGTGGTGACGCCGGGTTGCACGAATGGCGCGATGTAGTCCAGCACCTCGCCGGCCAGGCGCCCGGCGATGCGCATCTTTTCGATCTCTTCTGCGGTCTTGATGCTGATGGGCATGATGCATGCTCTGATATTGATGGGGTGCGAGGATATTAGATAGCCATGTCCAGCACAACAAAAAAGGCACGCCGTGGCGTGCCTTTTTGAGTGCATCAGACAGTCTTAACGCTTGTTGCCGTTGCCGCTGTTGTGGCCCCTGCCCAGCGAGAAGCTGGTGCCTTGCGGGCGGCGGTTGCTGTTGAACGGGGCCGGCGCGCGGTTGCCGTTCACAGGCGCGTTCGCGTTGCTGCGCGGCTGCGTATCGTTGAAGCGGTTGTGCGAATGACCTTCGCGGCGCGGGTGGGAACCGTGCTCGTCACGTGTGAAGCTGTGACGGCTGTCCGGGGCATGATGACGCGGTGCGCCGGAAGCGTTGCGGGGAGCGTTGCCGTTGCGCGGGCCGTTGTTGAAACGCGGACCGCCGTTGCCCCCGCGCGGGCCGCTGTTGCCGCGACCGCCGGGTGTCGCTGGGCGCGGCTTGAACTTCGGCTCCAGACCCTCGATGGTGTGAGGCTGGATGCTCTGGCCGGTGTAACGCTCGATGTTGCGCAGCGTGCCGGCATCGCGGCTGCCCGCGAAGGATACGGCGATGCCGGATGCGCCACCGCGGCCGGTGCGGCCGATGCGGTGCACATAGTCCTCGGCGAACTTGGGCAGGTCGAAGTTGATGACGTGCGAGATGCCGGGCACGTCGATGCCGCGCGCGGCGACGTCGGTGGCGACCAGCACGCGCACATTGCCACGGCGCAGGTTGAGCAGGGTGCGGTTACGCTCGCGCTGGTTCATGTCGCCGTGCAGGGCGGCGGCGGCATGACCTTGTGCGGACAGACTGTCGGCCAGTGTGTCGGCATCGCGCTTGGTGGCGGTGAACACCACGGCCTGGTTCAGCTCCACATCGCGCAACAGATGGTCGAGGATGCGGTTCTTGTGTGCCATATCGTCGGTGTACATCAACTTCTGTTCGATGTTCTCGTGACGGGCTTTGGTGGCGGCGACGCTGATGCGCTTGGGCGATTTCAGCAGGCGCTGTGCCAGATTGCCGATCACGCCGTCCAGTGTGGCCGAGAACAGCAGTGTCTGGCGGCTGGCCGGTGTGGCGGCGGCGATGCGCTCCACGTCGTCGATGAAGCCCATGTCCAGCATGCGGTCGGCCTCGTCCAGCACCAGCATCTCCAGACGCGAGAAGTCGATGCGGCCGCGTTCGATATGGTCGATCAGACGACCCGGTGTCGCCACCAGGATGTCCACGAAGCCGGACAGCAGCTTGTTCTGCAGCGGGTAGGGCATGCCGCCCAGGATGCTCACGGTCTTCAGACGCATGTTCTTGCCGTATTTGGCCGCCGCGTCGGAAACCTGTTGCGCCAGTTCGCGCGTCGGGGTCAGCACCAGCACACGCGGGCCCTTGCTGCGCACGCTGGATTCGACGGACAGTTTTTGCAGGGCGGGCAGGATGAAGGCGGCGGTCTTGCCGGTGCCGGTCTGCGCGGAAGCCATCAGGTCGTGGCCTGCCAGAACTTCGGGGATGGCCTGTGCCTGGATCGGCGAGGGCACCGTGTAACCTGCATCCTGAACGGCCTTCAGGATGGTCGGTGCCAGACCCAGTGAATCGAAGGTGAGGGCAGCTTGCTCGGTCGCAGGAGCCGCAGGGGCGATGATATTTTCAGACATGTTGTTCCTTGATTTTTATAAGACACAGCGCATGCGTGGCCACGGGCCACACAATGGAAATCAGTAGGGGGATATTTAAACCTCTACCGGCGCAAACAAACATCGTCGCTAACCGGTGAAGCTTGGCGCATCCAAAAAGTACGGGATGCAGAGGGTCAGGAAACGATGGACTCGATGCCGCCTCTGAAGCGGCAAGGCGCGCATTATACGGATGCAAGCCGGAATAGCCAGAGATATTTTCAATCGACCGAGACAGTGCCTGTGTCAGGGGGTAATATCGGGTCAACAATAAAATTTTTCCATTGCTTGCGGGGACAGGAATGAAGGGGATCGCACTACTGTCGGCTGTGTTCATGCTGGTTGCTTGCAGCAAGCAGGAGGCCGTCTATGAGCCGACATTCGGCCAGAAGGACGACAATGCGGTAAAGGAATATGTGGTCGGCATCCACCCCTTGCACAACCCCAGGCGACTGGTCGAAGTGTACGGCCCCATCGTAGACCACCTCAATGCCAGTATCCCGCAGGCGCGCTTCCGGCTCGAAGCCTCGCGCAACTACGAAGAGTTCGACAAAAAACTGTTCAGCGGCGATTTCGATTTCGCCATGCCCAATCCCTATCAGACGGTGCGCTCGCTCGATCACGGCTATCGCGTGTTCGGTAAGATGGGCAACGACGAACTGTTCCGCGGCATCATCCTGGTGAGGCGCGACAGCGGTATCCGTGAGGTGGCCGACCTCAAGGGCAAGAAAGTCTCCTACCCCGCGCTCACCGCGCTGGCGGCGACCATGATGCCGCAATACTACCTGCACACGCACGGGCTGGACGTGAACCGCGACATCGAGAACCTCTATGTCGGCTCGCAGGAGTCTTCCATCCTGAACGTATTGCGCGGCCACGTCGCCGCCGGCGCGACCTGGCCGGTGCCGTGGATCACCTTCCAGCAGGAACATCCGGAGATGGCGGCGCAACTGGAAGTGAAATGGCAGACCGAGACTCTGCCCAACAACGGCTGGGTGGTGCGCAAGGATGTGCCGCCCGAGCTGGCGGTCGCGGTCGGCCGGGCACTGGTCGGTCTGACGGATTCGGAAGCCGGGCGCGATATGGTGAAAAGGCTGGGCATCACCGGCTTCGAGATGGCGAACGACGAGATATATGCGCAGGTGCGCCGCTATCTGGCCCGCTTCTCGGCGACCGTGCGCCATATCGAATACTGACCTTATGAAAAAACACAACTTCTTCACCGCGCTTTGGCGCAGCTCCATCCGCAGGCAACTGGTGCTGGGCTTTGCCGTGTCGTCGCTGGTGCTGATGACGCTGTTCGGTTATCTGATCCATGTATAGCAGCGCGATGCGCAATACCTGATGTCCACCGAGCGGGCCGCTTCGCTGGCGCATGCACTGACCATCAGCAGTACCTCCTGGATATTGGCGAACGATCTGGCCGGTCTGCAGGAGGTGGTGCAGGGTTTTGCGCGCACCAGCGACTTGCGGCGCGCCTTCTTTGTCAGCCCGCAGGGCGAGGTGCTGGCTTCCACCTCGCCAGCCGAGATCGGCTTCTATGCGAGCGATGCGTTGAGTCGCGACATGCTCGCTTCGGCGGCGCGCGACCAGCAGGTGCTGGTGGACCAGCGCAATCTGGTGGTGGTCGGCCATCCGGTGATCTTCAGCGGCCGCCATCTGGGCTGGGTGAGGGTGGAGATGACGCGCGATGCGGTGAACGCGAATCTGGATGCGCTGATCCGTTCCTGGCTGGAGTTCGGCGTGTTCGCGATATTGATGGTGACGCTGGTGGCGATGTATCTGGCACGGCGCATGACACACGGCTTGCATCACTTGATGTCGGTCGCTTCATCGGTGGAGCAGGGGCAGGTCAAACGCCGTGCCGATGTCGGCCGTCGCGACGAGATCGGTACGCTGGCGCGCAGTCTCGACCGTATGCTGGATGCGATCGAGAAGCAGAAGCATCTGGTCAGCGAGAGCGAGGCGAAATACCGTTTCCTCGCCGACAATATCTCGGATGTGATCTGGGTGCTGAACCTGCGCACCAATCACTGGGAATACATGAGTCCGTCGGTCCACAAGCTGCTCGGCTATAGCGCGGAAGAAGTGATGCCGATGCTGCTGGAAAAGACCCTGGCACCTGCCTCCCTTGAGAAAGTCCGGCAGTGGATCGAGGAGCGCAGCCAGGCTTTCCTGTCAGAACAAAGCTCGGTGAACTATACGGAGGAGATCGAGCAGATACGGCGCGACGGCAGCACGGTGTGGACCGAGATCACTGCCCATTTCGCCTACAACTTGCAAGGCGATCTGATCGTGCTCGGCTTGACACGCGACATCAGCGAACGCAAGAAAGCCGAGGAGCAGATCCGTAATCTGGCCTTCTATGACCCCCTGACTCAACTACCCAACCGCCGCCTGCTGCTGGACCGTTTCGGGCTGGTCATCGCGGCGTGCAAACGCAGCAAGCGCTATGCGGCGCTGATGTTCATCGACCTCGATAACTTCAAGCCGCTCAACGACGAGCACGGTCACGATGTGGGCGACCTGTTGCTGGTCGAGGTCGCGCAGCGCATGTCCGACTGCGTGCGCGAGGTCGATACCGTGGCGCGCTTCGGCGGCGACGAGTTCGTGGTGATGCTGAACGAACTCAGCACCGACCGGGAAGTCTCCATGCAACGCGCCTCGGACATCGCCGAAAAGATACGGCAGCGGCTGGGCGAGCCGTATCAGCTGCGTGTGGCGCGCGAGCGGGGCGAGCCGCTCATGGTCGAGCATCGCTGCACGGCCAGCCTGGGCGTGGTGCTGTTCGACCGTCACTGTTCCTCCAGCGAGGACCTGCTGCGGCTGGCGGACGACGCCATGTATCAGGCCAAGCAAGGCGGGCGCAACCAGGTGCGCTATCTTGAGCCGCGGCCGCCTCTGCAAAAGCACGCTTGAAATCTCCCGCACCGCCCCCAAGTAGGGTGGCGTCCTATTTGGCACCCCTTGATTCCTGTTCAACGATACATACGGAGAAAACATGACTGACAGCACCACCGTCAACCGCGAAACCATGGGCTTCCAGACCGAGGTCAAGCAGCTCCTGCAGCTGATGATCCATTCCCTGTATTCCAACCGCGAGATATTCCTGCGCGAACTGGTCTCCAACGCTTCCGACGCCTGCGACAAACTGCGCTTCGAAGGCCTGCACAACGACGCCCTGTACGAGAACGATTCCGAGCTGGCCATCCGCATCGCCTTCGACAAGTCGGCGCGCACGCTGACCGTGAGCGACAACGGTATCGGCATGAACCGCGACGACGTCATCAACAACCTCGGCACCATCGCCAAATCCGGCACGCGCGAGTTCTTCAGCAAGCTGTCCGGCGACCAGAAGAAGGACGCACACCTCATCGGCCAGTTCGGTGTCGGTTTCTATTCCGCCTTCATCGTGGCCGACAAGGTCACCGTGCTCACCCGCCGTGCAGGCGAGAATGCCGACCAGGGCGTGCGCTGGGAATCCGACGGCGGCGGCGAGTTCGACATCGAGATGGTGGAAAAAGCCACGCGCGGCACCGAGATCACGCTGCACCTGCGCGAAGGGCAGGACGACCTGCTGGCCGGCTACAAACTGCGCGAGATCGTGAAGAAATATTCCAACCACATCGTGCAGCCCATCCTGATGAAGAAAGAGGAATGGAAGGATGGCGGTTACGTCACCAGCGACGAGGACGAGACCGTCAACCAGGCCACCGCCCTGTGGACGCAATCCAAGAACGACATCACCGAAGAGCAATACAAGGAGTTCTACAAGCACGTCGGCCACGACTACGACGACCCGCTGGCCTGGAGCCATGCGCGCGTCGAAGGCCGACAGGAATACACGCAACTGCTGTACGTCCCCAAGCATGCGCCGTTCGACCTGTGGGACCGCAACGCGCGCCACGGCATCAAGCTCTACGTGCGCCGCGTGTTCATCATGGACGACGCCGAGCAACTGATGCCGCTCTACCTGCGCTTCGTGCGCGGGGTGGTCGACAGCGCCGACCTGCCGCTCAACGTCTCGCGAGAGATCCTGCAGGAGTCCAAGGACATCGAAGCCATCCGCAAGGGCTGCACCGGCAAGGTGTTGGGCCTGCTGGCCGATATGGCCGAGAAAGAGCCGGAGAAATACGCCACCTTCTGGAAGGAATTCGGCAAGGTGCTGAAAGAGGGCGTGGGCGAGGACTTCGCCAACAAGGACAAGATCGCCGGTCTGTTGCGCTTCGCCTCCACCAAGGCCGACACCAAGGACGAGACCGTCTCGCTCAAGGACTACATCGCTCGCATGAAGGACGGCCAGGACAAGATCTACTACGTCACCGCCGAGACCTTCAACGCCGCGAAGAACAGCCCGCACCTCGAAGTGTTCCGCAAGAAAGGCATCGAAGTGCTGCTGATGTCCGACCGCGTGGACGAGTGGGCGCTGAGCTACCTCACCGAGTTCGAAGGCAAGCAACTGGTCTCCGTCGCCAAGGGCGGTCTGGATCTGGGCGCGCTGGCGGACGAAGCCGAGAAGAAAGAGCAGGAGAAGCAGGCCGACGAACTCAAGCCGCTGCTGGAAAAGATCAAGGCCAGTCTGTCCGACAAGGTCAAGGAAGTGCGCGTCACCCACCGCCTCACCGACAGCCCGGCTTGCCTGGTCGCCGACGAGAACGACATGAGCGCCAACCTCGCGCGCATGCTCAAAGCCGCAGGCCAGAACGCGCCGATGTCGCAGCCCATCCTCGAGATCAACCCCGGTCACCCGGTGGTGACACGCCTGCAAGCCGAGGAAAAGCACTTCGACGACTGGGCCACCGTGCTGTTCGAGCAAGCGCTGCTGGCCGAAGGCGGTCAGCTCGACGACCCCGCCACCTTCGTCAAACGCATCAACCAGTTGATGCTGGAGATGGGCAAGTAAGCAACCGGTCGTTATGTTTCAAACAAGAACGGGCATCTTCGGATGCCCGTTTTTTTCGTTCAAGGGAATCGGAAAGATTCCAATACCGTCATTCCGGCGAAGGCCGGAATCCAGTGGTTTTAGTTAACAATGCAGTTACGTCAGTGCGTTAATCATTACTGGGCACCGGATTTCGCCGGTGTGACGAATGATCGGCGATATCCTTAAATGAATTGCGAAGCTGCCTCGATTTTGCTCTAACATCGCTGATAACGGCCCTGTGGGCTATGAACGGGAGGATTGAGAATGAACAGATCACGCCGTCGTCTGCTGCAACAACTGGCCGCACTGGGGCTGCTGTCCGGGGCTGGCATCCCCGGCCTGATACGCGATGCGCTCGCGGCGGGCAACTATCCATCCGTGCAGGGCATGCACAAGATCAAAGGCGACGTGCGCATCAACGGCAAAGCGGCGAAGGAGGGGCAGCCCGTGCTGCCGGGCGACAAGGTCACCACCGGTGCGGACAGTGAGGCCATCTACGTCATCGACCGCAATGCCTTCCTGCAACGCAGTAACAGCACAGTGAGTTTCAGCAAGGATGCGGCCAAAGAGTTCATGCGCGTGGTCAGCGGGAAGATCCTGTCGGTGTTCGAGCATGGCGAGAAACGGCTGGTGGTGCCCACCGCCGCCATCGGCATCCGCGGCACTGCGTGCTACATCGAGGCCGAACCGAAGCAGGTGTATTTCTGCCTCTGCTACGGCACCGCTCTGGTGGAACCGAATGCGGAGCCGGGCAGGGTGGAACGCATCGTCACCGAACACCACGACCATCCCATCTTCATCCACCACGACCAAGGCATGCCCTCGATGGCCAACACTACGGTCGCCAATCACACCGACGCCGAGCTCATCATGCTGGAGTGGCTCCACCGCCGCCGTCCGCCGTTCTATGGGCTGGGGTTATCTGCGTACTGATCCGGCGTGCTTTTGTGCAGAGCAGGCCGAGGTTGTTGGGAATTAATGAGAACGGGCCCCTGAGGGGGCCATTTTTCGGCCATAACTGCCGGTGGTGAACTTCCTGTTTGGCGTCTGCTATGGAGAAGTCAGCTGACCGTGGGGGTATCAGTTCGATGAATGTCAACTATCAGCGCTAGCAAACTTGACTAAAGTAGCCAGCAGGATACAATGGTGCATGGTCGAAATTCGCAAAACAGAGAAATATGCCAACTGGATTGACGGGCTTCGCGACTTGCGGGCACGGATGCGGATCCTGGCTAGAGTTGAAAGACTCAGGGCTGGCAATGCAGGGGATGTAAAACCCATTGGTGCTGGTGTATCTGAAATGCGTATCGACTATGGGCCCGGATATAGAGTCTATTTTGCTAAGCGCGGCGAATTGTTGATCATTCTGCTTGCGGGAGGCGATAAACGATCTCAAGCGGCGGACATCAAAACAGTGTTGGAACTGGCTTCAAAGTTAAAGGAGGTCGAAAAATGATCACAACGACACGTTATGACGTAGCAGAACATCTTCGAACACCAGAAGAAATGGCGATGTATCTGGATGCTTGTATCGAGGAATCTGGTGGCGATGCCGCTTTCATCGCCAAAGCTCTCGGTGATATTGCGAGAGCACAAGGTATGGCTCAAGTTGCCGAGAAATCAGGACTCTCGCGCGAGAGTTTGTACAAATCTCTCTCAGGCGAACGAGTACCAAGCTTCGACACCATACTGAAAGTTACTCAGGCATTAGGCGTAAAACTGCACGCCAGCGTTTGAGCTTCACTCACCGGAAATTCCGGACTTTGTATATCACTGATGTTGTTCAATCAGATGATTCCGGAGTCGGTTAAGCATTCCATAGCAGACGTTTGACTGAAAACACCCGACCGGCAGTTATGGCCGAGAAACAGCCATTGCTGATTTCGAAACAAAGCATTTTCTAATGCGCGACGGGGTCTTTTTCAGCTGAGCGCAATGCGGTCGAGGTAACGCGCGCGGTACAGCAGCCGGGGCTGCTGCGGATCGTCGGTGAAGGCGCTGCGGTCATGCAGCACGTTGTTGCAGAGCAGGCCCATGCCGGGTTGCAGCGTGCCGTGGAAGACCAGCGGCAGATCGGCGGCGAGCAGGGCTTCCAGTGCGGCGACGGCAGCCTGGGTGGCCTCATCTTTCTTCCATTCGATGCTGCGTGTGCGGGCGGTGTAGCGCATGTGCAGCTTGCCTTCGGCATCCACTGAAAATACGGGGCCACCCTGTGCAGGACGCACGCCGTCGTTCTCATCGACACGTTCGGGGATGGTCATGGCTTCGGGCTGCATCAGCGCGGTGATGTGCGCGGGATCCTGCTCACGTAGCATGAGGTAGGCCAGTTCATGGTCCATCAGGCGGTTGTGGCCGCCGCTGGCGGCGGCGCGCACGCAGTGCAGCACCATGGCGCGTATCTGCCGTTCCGGCGGGTTGTAGTAGCCGTCGGTATGCCACTTGATGGGCTTGTCGGTGTAGGGGATGTAGTGCTGGCGGGTGCCGCCGTCGAACACGCGGATGGATGACACGCCGTCTTCTCCGGCCAGCCAGTTGGCATCCAGATGGTTCAGGCCGAACTGCTCACCGAGTTTGCGCAGGATGTTGCTGTCTTCTTCCAGCATGGGGCTGGCGTAGATGGCCATGTTGCAACGGCGGATGCGGTCGGCCAGTGCGCCATGCTCGGCGGGAGTGAGGGCGCGGGGGTCGCGCACCTCGACGATGAGGTCTTCCATCGTGCGCGGGGCGCTCGCGAGTTTGGCATCGCGCCAGCGCTGCCAGGCAGCATCGTCATCAAGGTCGAACGGGTTGTTCATCAGTCTCCGCTCGTGCTCTTGCGGGTGCGGGTCGGGCGCGGTTCCTGTTCCCACAGGCCGCGCAGCGTCTTTTCCAGTTGCTCGATGGAATAGGGTGCCTCGAAACTGATCATCGGATCGATGATCCACTTCGCATCTTCTTCGTTCAGTACCTGGCCGATGTTGTAGGCAAGCAAGCGGTAGAAGCCGTAGTCCGGTCCCTGTTCGGTGTAGTCGTAGTCGGCATATTCACCGGCACGCCGGTTCACCAGATCGATGAAGTCCTGTTTGCAGGTCGCAAGGTCGCTCTCTAGCAGTCGGCTGCGGTTCTCGGCATAGGTCTCGCCGCTGCGGTTGGCCAGGTTGCCGGTGAAGGTCGCGCGATCCTCGGCCGACAGTTGGCGGTAGGCGATGCGGTCCGCCGCGAGGATGAGGAACACCAGATACTCGGCGAGGAAATCCAGATACTGCGGACCGACGGCGATCTCGAAGTCGTACTTGCGCGTATTGCGCAGTGCACCATCGGCGATGCGCCACAGGGAAAAGGCGAGCGCGTCCGATATCTCCTGCGGCGTGCGTTCGCGACCTTCCTTGAACCAGCGGCTCTTGATGCGGATCGCGACGTGCGCCTTATCCCTTGCGGATGTAGAACTCATGCACGCCTGCCGAGGTTTCGACGGTCTCCAGCACGGTCATGCCGGTGCTTGCGGCCCAGCCTTCGATGTCCGAAGCTACGCCCGGGCAATCGCTTACCAGTTTGAGCACTTCCTTGGCCTGCATGCCGTTCAGCAGTTTCTTCGCTTCGACGATGGGGCCGGGGCAGACCGCGCCGCGGATATCCAGCGAGACGTGGGCGTGCGGATGCTTGGCGCTCTTGCCGCCTTTCTGGATGTGGTAGCCGGTGCTGCCCCCTTCCATCTTCTCGGTCTTGATGATCGAATTGCCGGTCAGCTCCGCCCAGGAGAACAGGTCGTCCGGGGTGCCGGGGCAGTTGGAGATCAGCAACAGCACCTGACCAGGGTTCAATTCGTCCACCATGCGCTTTGCGCCGATCAGCGGCTTGGGGCAGGACAAGCCCTTCATGTCCAGTACTACATGCACGTTATCCATCATCTCGTTCTCCTTAGTAGCCGCCCTTGCCGTAGGGCTGGGGCAGGCCCGCGACCTTGGCAGCCTGTTTGGCCGGGCCGGTCGGGAACAGATCATACAGCGCCTTGCTGTCGGCCTCGGGCCAGAATTCGTTCACGCCCTTGAGCATGTTGCGGAAGTTCGGGGTGTGGCCTTCTTCGCGATATTGCTCGCGCATGTAGTTGATGATCTCCCAGTGTTTCGGGGTCAGCTCGATGCCTTCGGCAGCGGCGATCACGCCCACCACTTCCTCGCTGTAATCCGGCTCCAGCAGGTAGCCGTCGTCATCGGTTGCAAGTTCGTTACCAGCTACTACGTATCCCATCGTTGCCTCCTTCGTTTGTTGAGTCAAAGTTTTCGAATGTCACTCCAGGCCGGAGATGACCTTGTACGGCACAAAGATGCCGCAACCCAGATTGCGCCCGCTACCCATACCGGCGTATTGGACACGCAAGGAATCCTCGTCTTTCAGGTCGTGCATCACCAGGCTGAAGCCGCTGATGTCCTGACCATCCGTATTCAGCCGGTGATGCCGTCCGCAGATCAGTTTGCTCTGCACTTCGAGTGCATCCAGCGCGGTCTGCACCATCTGCATGAATTCGATCTCGTCGGCAGGCCCCACCACCAGATGCGCGGCCAGGGTGGGGTAGGGCTGGATCTCGCGTGTCTTGCCTTGCCCCAGACGTACTTCGCTGTCGCCGATCTGCAAGGCTTGTTCGGAGAGCGCAAGCACGGCATCCAGCATGTCCAGCGGTGTGCGCACCAGTAGCTTGCTGCGCTTGGGGAGCAGCAGTTCGCCATTGTTGGTGGGGCCGCGCAGGGAGATCACGCCCACATCCTCGCTGTCGGCCAGGGTCGGCGCGATACGCAGCAGCGCCGCCCACAACTTGCGGGGATAGTCGGCGGGGATGCTTTCGCCGTGCAGATCGAAGCTGATCTCGATCGCGCTCATGCCTGCTGCTGGGCCTCTGCCCATTTCTGCATGACGGCGGCCCAGTGTTTGGCCGTCTCGGGGTCGATGTCGAAGATGGTGAAGCGCTTGCCTTCACGGATGCGGACGCGCAGCATGTTCAAGCCGCCTTCTTCATGGTCGACATGCTGCAGATCGATCTGCTGCTTTCCGATCGGTGCGGTGAACTGGTCGATAGTGCTGATATGTGCCATGGTTGTCCTGTGCGGGTTTCCCGGTTGCCTTAGTCAATGGGTCGGGTAATAGGGCGAGTCTAGCCGTAATGCCCCCTGCATTGGAATACTACCGGGGAAGGTAAAAGCACCCCCCATTAGAGTTACCTAACATACCCGCTCAGGGTGATGGTTTGCCGAGGGTCACCCTCGTAATATGCTCAACCATTAGAAACCGGGACGAAGAGCCCGGACAAGATCAACCAACCCTGCCGAGCACTGCACTAGCCAGAGGCAAGCAAATCGAAAGGAAAGACATTATGGCCAAGAAGCTGCATGACACCCCTAATCTGGATCAACTGGAGTCCGGCCCATGGCCTAGCTTCGTCACCGGCCTGAAGCATCTGGCCAAGGACAAGGACTATGTGGTCGACCTGCTGGGTCAACTGGAAGAGTCCTACAAGACCAAGAAGGGTTACTGGAAGGGCGGTACGGTCGGCGTGTTCGGCTACGGTGGCGGTGTGATCCCGCGTTTCACCGAGCTGAAGAACGAAGACGGTTCTCCCAAGTTCCCTGATGCTGCCGAATTCCATACGCTGCGTGTGATGCCGCCTCCCGGCATGCACTACGATACCAACACCCTGCGCAAGTTCTGCGACATCTGGGAAGAGCATGGTTCCGGCCTGATCGCCTTCCACGGCCAGTCCGGCGACATCATGTTCCAGGGCGCGACCACCGAGAACGTTCAAAAAGCCTTCGACGAGTTCAATGAGATGGGCTTCGACCTCGGCGGTGCCGGCCCGGCCGTGCGTACTTCCATGTCCTGCGTGGGTGCCGCGCGCTGCGAGCAGTCCTGCTATAACGAGGCACAGGCGCACCGCGCCGTGCTGAACACCTTCCTCGATGACATCCATCGTCCTTCGCTACCGTACAAGTTCAAGTTCAAGTTCTCGGGCTGCCCGAACGACTGCATGAACTCGGTGCAGCGCGCCGACATGGCTGTCATCGGCACATGGCGCGACAATATCCGTACCGATGAAGCGCTGGCCAAGAAGTGGTTCGCCAAGCACGGCATGGATGAGCTGGTGAACGATGTGGTCGCCCGTTGCCCGACCAAGGCCTTCCAGGTCAAGGAGATCTCCAAGATCAAGTCCGGCGAGCATATCTCCAGCGTCAAGGTGAGCGATACCCATGCTGTCGAGATCGACAACCAGGATTGCGTGCGCTGCATGCACTGCATCAACGTCATGACCGGCGCACTGGCTCCGGGCAAGGACAAGGGTGCGACCGTGCTGGTCGGCGGCAAGAGCCACCTGAAGATCGGCGGCCTGATGGGTACCGTGGTGCTGCCGTTCATCAAGCTGGATACCGAAGAAGAAGTCGAGAAGCTGGTCGATTTCGCCCAGCGTACCATCGACTTCTTTGCCGAGAACGCGCTGGAGCACGAGCGTACCGGCGAGATGATCGAGCGTATCGGTCTGGCCAACTTCCTGGATGCGATGGAAGTCGAGGTCGATCCCGCCATGGTCAATTCACCGCGCATGAACCCCTACGTCCGTACCGACGGTTGGGACGAAGAAGTCGCCAAGATCAACGCCAAGAAGCAAGCAGCCTGAGGAGATAGAAGATGAATCAAGCCGTCCAAGCCGCACCCGCAGCAAAGCGCAAGCCGAAGGAGACCGGCGTACCGGAGAATACCCAGTACCTGCACCCGACGCTGGCGAAGAACTATGGCAACTGGAAGTATCACGACCGTCCGCGTCCCGGCGTGCTGCATCACGTGGCACACAGCGGCGACGAGGTATGGTCCGTGCGTGCCGGTACCCAGCGCCAGATGGATGTCTACACCATCCGCAAGCTGTGCGACATCGCCGACAAGTTCGCAGAAGGCCGTGTGCGCTTCACCATCCGTTCCAACATCGAATTCATCGTGTCTGACGAGAAGAAGGTGGCACCGCTGATCGCCGAGCTGGAAAAGAGCGGCTTCCCGGTCGGTGGTACCGGCAACTCGGTGACCATGATCGCCCACACCCAGGGCTGGCTGCACTGCGACATCCCCGGCACTGACGCTTCCGGCGTGGTGAAGGCGCTGATGGACGAACTGTATGAAGAGTTCCGCCGCGAAGAGATGCCGAACCGCGTGCACCTGTCCACTTCCTGCTGCGAGATCAACTGCGGCGGTCAGGCCGACCTGGCCATCATCGTGCAGCACACCAAGCCGCCGGTCATCAACCATGATCTGGTCGCCAACGTGTGCGAACGCCCGACCGTCGTGGCACGCTGCCCGGTGGCGGCGATCCGCCCGGCCATGGTCAACGGCAAGCCTTCGCTGGAGATCGACGAGTCCAAATGTATGTGCTGCGGTGCCTGCTATCCCCCGTGCCCGCCGATGCAGATCAACGATCCGGAATTCTCCAAGCTGGCGATCTGGGTCGGTGGCAAGAACTCCAACGCGCGCGGCAAGCCGACCTTCATGAAGATGGTTGCCGCCGGTCTGCCCAACAACCCGCCGCGCTGGCCGGAAGTGAGTGCCGTCGTGAAGCGCATCCTCACCGTCTACAAGGAAGATGCACGTGGCTGGGAGCGTCTGGCTGACTGGATCGATCGTATCGGCTGGCCGCGCTTCTTCGAGAAGACCGGTCTGCCGTTCACCAAGTACCTGATCGACGACTGGCGCGGTTCGCGTTACAACCTGAACGCTTCGGCACATATCCGTTTCTGAGCGAGGTGACTGAATGAAGTTCGGGATCGTAGTCAACGAGGGGCCGTATCAGCATCAGGCGAGCGATTCCGCTTACCTGTTCGCCAAAGCGGCCATCGAGGCGGGACATGAAGTGTGGCGTGTGTTCTTCTATCACGACGGCGTGAACAACGCCTCGCGCCTGACCGAGCCGCCGCAGGACGACCGCAACATCGTCAACCGCTGGACCAAACTGGCGGAAGAGCACAAGGTCGACCTGGTGGTGTGCGTGGCGGCTGCATTGCGTCGCGGCATCAAGGAAGAGAACCTGGCGACGGGATTCCGCATCTCGGGTCTGGGGCAACTGGTCGAGTCCGGCATCAAGTGCGACCGTCTGGTCACCTTCGGCGATTGAGGAGAACGGAATGAGCGATCAAAAGAAATTCATGTTCGTGAACCGCAAGGCGCCTTACGGCACGATCTACGCGCTGGAATCGCTGGAAGTGGTGTTGATCACCGCGGCTTTCGACCAGGATGTCTCGCTGGCTTTCCTCGACGACGGTGTCTACCAGTTGAAGAAGGGCATGCAGACCAAGGGCATCGAGACCAAGAACTTCTCGCCCACCTACCGTGCGCTGGAAGACTACGACGTCGAGAAGCTGTACGTCGAAAAGGAAGCGATGGAAGCACGCGGTCTGAACGAGGACGACTTCATCGTCGGCGTCACCGTGCTGAGCCGTGCCGAGATGGGCAAACTGATGGACGAGCAAGACGTCGTCCTGAGTTTCTAAGGGGAAGAACATGCTACATATCGTGAACAAATCCCCGTTGACCAGCGGCACGCTGGAAAGCTGCCTGAACACCATGGTCGACGGCGGCGATGTCCTGCTGATCGAAGACGCGGTGTATGCCGCGACTGCCGGCAACGCCTTCGAATCCAAGCTGACCGCAGCCATGGGCCGTTGCAAGGTGCATGTGCTGATGCCGGACCTGGAAGCGCGCGGTCTGGGCGATCGCCTCATCGCAGGCGTGGCATCGGTGGACTATGCGGGATTCGTCGGACTGACGGTCAGCAACAAGAATTGCCAATCCTGGCTGTAACAAGAATCGCGTTGCGATAACGGTTCGCCCCACGGCGGGACATGCGGGGCGGAATGAGGGAAGAGTAGTAGTAGCAACCATTATTTTTTGAAGGAGATACAACATGGCTAGCATCGAAGTCGGCGGCAAGAGCTACGAAACAGACGAGGAAGGTTATCTGGTCAACCTGGCAGACTGGAACGCGGAAGTCGCGGACTACATCGCCAAGACAGAGAACATCGATATGACCGAGCAGCACTGGGAAGTGATCAACTTCCTGCGCGAGTACTTCGACGAGTACCAGATCGCACCGGCAGTGCGCGTGCTGACCAAGGCCATCGGCAAGAAGCTGGGTGCCGAGAAGGGCAACAGCGAGTACCTGTACGGCCTGTTCCCGTACGGTCCCGGCAAGCAGGCGTGCAAGATCGCCGGTCTGCCGAAGCCGACCGGTTGCGTTTGATCTGACGCAGGGAAGGGTGACCACACGATGAGCATGATCTTCGCAATCCTGTTCTATCTCGCGACGTTGTTGTTCGTCGTGGGGTTGCTCTCCCGTATCAAACTCTATGCGCAGACACCTGCGCCGCTGAAGATCCCGACCACGCCCGCGCCCACCACGAAGACCGGTGTGGCTTTCCGCCTGACGCGCGAAGTGGTGTTCTTCGAAAGTCTGTTCAAAGCCAATCTGTGGACGTGGGCCGCCGGCTGGTTGTTCCACACCAGCCTGTTGCTGGTCACCCTGCGCCATCTGCGCTATTTCACCGATCCCGTGTGGGGTTGGGTCGCATTCATCCAGCCGTTCGGCATCTACGCGGGCATCACCATGCTGCTGGGGCTGTGCGGGCTGTGGGTGCGCCGCCTGTTCGTCGAGCGCATCCGTTACATCTCCACCCCGTCCGACCATCTGTGGCTGGTCCTGCTCATCGTCATCGCGGTCACCGGCCTGCTGATGCAATTCGTCGCGCATACCGATGTGGTCGCCGTGAAGACCTACTTCCTCGGCCTGCTGCATCTCGACATCGGCTCGCTGCCGTCTGATGCGCTGCTGTTGCTGCACCTGTTCCTCGTTTTCGCACTCCTGGCGCTCTTCCCTCTAAGCAAGCTGTTACATGCACCAGGAGTCTTTTTTTCGCCCACCCGCAACCAGACCGACGATTGTCGCGAGCATCGCCACCTGAGTGCCTGGGCCGGCAAGTTGGAATCGGAGAAATAAGATGGCTGACTACACCGCACCAGCCTATCGCACCATCCCCATCGTCCCCGCGCTGAAGCCGGGCGCGATGGAAGGCAAGGGCCCCTTCATCGCCAACGACAAACACCAGGAAGCGCTGGGCTTCCCCGGCCAGCTGGTGGAAGACTGGCACGACAAGGCCATCGCCAAGATGGGCGATCTGCTGGGCAAGTTCCGCTCGCTGCGGGTCTACATGGACGCCTGCGTGCATTGCGGTGCCTGTTCCGACAAGTGCCACTACTTCATCGGCACGCAGGATCCGAAGAACATGCCGGTGGCGCGTCAGGATCTGATGCGCAGCATCTACCGCCGTTACTTCACCTTCGCCGGAAAATATTTCCCGAAACTGGTCGGCGCACGCGACCTGACTCGCGAGGTGCTGGACGAGTGGTACAACTACTACCACCAGTGTTCCGAATGTCGCCGTTGCTCGGTGTTCTGCCCGTACGGCATCGACACCGCCGAAGTGACCATGGCTGCGCGTGAGATCCTTGCCTCGGTCGGCATGGGCCAGAAGTATTCCAACGAGATCATCGGCAAGGTGCACAAGATCGGCAACAACCTCGGCCTGCCCGAGCCGGCCCTGCGCGACACGCTGGAAGGTCTGGAAGAGGACGTCAAGGAAGACACCGGTCTGGACATCAAATTCCCGCTGGATGTGAAGGGCGCAGAAGTGCTGCTGATCACACCGTCCGCCGATTTCTTCGCCGAACCGCACATCGACGGCCTGATCGGCTATGCGAAGGTGTTCCACGCCACCGGCACCAGCTGGACGCTGTCCTCGATGGCTTCCGAGGGCGCTAACTTCGGCATGTTCATCGGCAGCTATGAACAACTGCGCAAGATCGCGCTGCGCATCCGCGAGGCCGCGCTGGAACTGGGCGTGAAGCGCATCGTGGTGGGCGAGTGCGGCCATGCCTGGCGCGTCGCGTACAGTTTCTGGAACACGCTGAGCGGCGTGGGCGACGGTGCGGACGAGACCGACCGCTTCGCACAGATGTTGCAGAAGCAGCTCGATCACCGCTACAAGCAACCGACGCATATCTGCGAGTTCACCTGGGATCTGATCCAGCGCGACGCGCTGAAGTTCGACAAGTCCAAGAACGACAAATTCGTCATCACCATGCACGACTCGTGCAACGTGGCGCGCGGTTCGCGCATGGGCGACCTGCCGGGCGGACAGTTCGAGATCCCGCGCAACATCATCAAGGCGGTGGCCAACAACTTCGTCGAGATGGACGCGAACACCACGCGAGAGCGCACGTTCTGCTGCGGCGGCGGTGGCGGTTTGCTGACCGACGACCTGATGGACTTGCGTGTGAAGGGGGCCCTGCCACGCATGGAGGTGTTGAATCAGGCCGTGCAGGAACATGGTGTGAACTACATGGCAGCCATCTGCGCCATCTGCAAGACACAGTTTTCAAAGATCATGCCCGTCTACGGTTTCGACCGCAGGATGGTGGGCGGTGTACACCAGTTGGTCAGTAACGCGATCATCTTGGGCGATAAGTAACTTCAATCTGGAGGCATAGCGATGTCGGCAACAATCGAAACCCCAAAAAATCTGACCTTCCGTCGTTACAAGGACGGCGATAACAAGGTGAAGCGCTGGAACGAGAAGATCTTCCAGTCCAGCTATTCCTATAAGTGCCCGACCTATATCCAGTCCACACCGCCGTGCCAGGGCAGCTGCCCGGCCGGTGAGGACATCCGTGGTTATCTGGCCATCGTGCGCGGTACCGAGAAGGTGCCCATGGGCGCAGACGGCAAGACGCCCGTCATGCCATGGCAGGAATATGCCTGGCGTCGCCTGACCGAAGCCAACCCGTTCCCGGCCGTCATGGGACGCGTCTGCCCGGCACCGTGCGAATCGGGCTGTAACCGCAACGAAGTGGAAGACCACGTCGGCATCAACTCCGTCGAGCACTTCCTCGGTGAATACGCGATCGCCAACAAGCTGAAGTTCAACAAGCCCAACGTCGCGCCGACCGGGAAGAAGATCGCTGTGCTGGGCGGCGGCCCTGCAGGTCTGTCAGTGGCCTACCAGCTCACGCTGAAGGGCCATGAAGTCACCATCTTCGACGATCATGAGTTCCTCGGCGGCATGATGCGTTACGGCATCCCCGGTTTCCGTACCCCGCGCGACGTGCTGGACGCAGAGATCCAGCGCATCCTCGACCTGGGCGTGAAGACCCGCATGAAGTGCCACGTCGGCAAGGACATCACACTGGAACAGATCCGCAAGGAATTCGATGCGGTGTTCCTCGGCATGGGCGCACAGGCCGGCCGCGCCCTGCCGATCGCCGATTCCGATGCACCGAACGTGGTGACCGCGACCGCCTTCCTGAAGGCCTTCAACGACGGTCGTCTGCAGCATGTCGGCAAGCGCGTGGTGGTGGTCGGCGGTGGCGATACCTCCATCGACGTGGCGACCGTCGCCCGTCGTCTGGGCCATATCAGCCATGCCAACCCGACCGATACGGAGCTGGCGATCACCGGCCAGCTGGCACACGACGTGGCAGAGATATCCGCCAAGGAAGGTGCGGACGTCACGCTGACCTCCGTGTTCCCCATCGACAAGATGCAGGCCAACAAGCACGAGATCGAGCAGGCGCTGGCGGAAGGCATCGCCATCAAGGGCGGTCTGGTGCCGATCGGTATCAAGCGTGATGCTAACGGCCGTGCCACGGCGCTGCGCGTGATGCAGTGCGAGGCCAAGTTCGTCGGCGGCAAGCTGGAGATCAAGAACGTCGAAGGCAGCGAACAGGACATCGAAGCCGACCTGATCGTGTCCGCGATCGGACAGGCGGTCGATTTCACCGGTCTGGAAGAGTTCAACAACGGCAAGGGTGCAGTGTCCACCGACCGCAACTATGTGGTGAACGGACAGAAGGGCGTGTTCGCCGGCGGCGACGTGATCCGTCCGCACCTGCTGACCACCGCCATCGGCCACGGCTCCATCGCCGCTGACGGCATCCACAACTTCCTGCTGGGTATCGACCTGGAGAAGCGTCCCAAGATCGACGCGCACCAGTTCGACCTGATGCGCAAGCTGGCGGAGAAGGGTATCGAGATCAAGGAGAACCACGAACCGCTGCGCGGCACTTGCAACACCAATATCGCCGTGCACAACTTCGACAACCGTTCGGACCGCTACATCATCCCGCACGACAAGCTGTTCCTGGGCCACTTCGGTTTCACACCGCGCAACGTCCGCAACGTCATCACGCTGGACAAGGAGAGCGCGCTGGGCAACTTCCAGGATCGTCTGGGTGTGCTGGGCGAGAAGGAGGCCGTCTCGGAGGCCAAGCGTTGCATGAGTTGCGGCATGTGCTTCGAATGCGACAACTGCGTGGTTTACTGCCCGCAGACCGCCGTGTCGCGCGTCAAGAAGTCCGAAGCGACACTCGGTCGCTATGTCACGACCGACTACGACAAGTGCATCGGCTGCCACATCTGTGCAGACGTGTGTCCGACGGGTTACATCCAGATGGGCTTGGGTGAGTGATGAAGCTGCTCGTATCCCTGTTGCTGACGCTGAGTGTCTCGCTGGCCTGGGCCGGCGAGGCGGCATCGCCCAAGCTGGATATCGGCAAGGGCGGACAGTGCGTGGAAGATACGCAGTGGATGCGCAAGAACCACATGCACCTGCTCAAGCACGGGCGCGACGATGCGTTGCGTCTGGGCATCCGTGACGAGAAGCACAGTCTGAAGACCTGCATCGAGTGTCATGCCAGCACCAAGGATGACAGTGTGACCGCGCGTGCGGACAGCTTCTGCGTCGGTTGTCACAAGTACGAAGCAGTGAAGCTTGATTGCTTCGAGTGCCATTCCGGCACGCGCAAGAGTGCGTGGCTGCAACAGAGGAACGCGAAATGAGCGACATGGACATGGATCGTCGTAACTTCCTCAAGACCTCGGTCGGCGCGGCGGCGGTCGCGATCGCGCCGGGCATGATGTTGTATTCGGTCGCGCAGGCCAAGGGCGAAGGCGCATCGAGCAAGGTGCGCTGGGGGATGCTGATCGACACCAACCAGTGCAAGCCCGGCTGCAACGATTGTGTCACTGCCTGTAACAACGAGAACGGATTGTCCGGAGAGACCAAGGCCACCGACTCTCAATGGATACGCAAGATCGACATCAAGGACATCAGCACCGGCCGCGAGATCTCGCTGCCGATGATGTGCCAGCACTGCGAGCATCCGCCCTGCGTGGACGTGTGCCCGACCAATGCTTCCATGAAACGTGCGGACGGCATCGTGCTGGTCGACAAACACCGCTGCATCGGCTGCCGTTACTGCATGATGGCCTGCCCGTACAAGGCGCGTTCCTTCGTGCACGAACCGCTGACCGGCCAGAACCCGGACGTGCCGCGCGGCAAAGGTACGGTCGAGAGTTGCACGCTGTGCGTGCATCGTATCGACGTGGGCGGCAAGCCGGCCTGTTCCGAAGCCTGCCCGAACCAGGCGATCGTGTTCGGCGATCTGAACGATGAGAACAGCGAGATCGCCCAAAAGGTGCGCAGCGTAGCATCGGTGCAGGTGCGTGCCGATCTGCGTCTGAACCCCGGCGTCCGTTACCAGGGAATTTGACCATGTCTTCCACACCCACACTAGAATCCCTGCAATTCAAGAACCGTCTGTACTGGCTGTTGCTCGCCATCGGCGGACTGGTCGCTGCCGCCGGCATGTATGCCGTGCACCTGATGGAGCATCACGGCCACATCATCACCGGCATGAACAACCAGATCGTGTGGGGCATGCCGCATGTGTTCGCCATCTTCCTGATCGTGGCCGCTTCCGGTGTGCTCAACGTCGCCTCCATCGGCTCGGTGTTCGGCAAGGCCATCTACAAGGCGCGCGCCCCGCTGGCCAGCCTGCTTTCCATCGCAATGCTGGCGGGCGGTCTGACCGTGCTGATGCTGGACCTCGGCCGTCCCGACCGCATCATCGTCGCCGCCACCAACTACAACCTGACCTCGGTGTTCGCCTGGAACGTGCTGTTGTATTCCGGCATGGTCGGTCTGGTCGTGGTCTACCTGTGGACCATGATGGAGCGCCGCATGAACCCGTACAACAAGGCCGCCGGTATCGGCGTGTTCGTGTGGCGCTTCGTGCTGACCACCGGTACCGGCCTGATCTTCGCCTTCCTGACCGCACGCCAGGCCTACGGCTCCGCGTTGCTGCCGCCGATGTTCATCGTGCTGTCCTTCGCATGGGGCATGGCGGTGTTCCATCTGGTGCAGACCAGCATCTACATGTGGAACGAGAAGGTCATCGATCCAGCCATCCTGCAGCGCAAGAAACACCTGCTCGGCGTGTTCGTGCTCGGCTCGCTGTACATGGTCGCCACCTACCATCTGACCAACGCCTATTTCTCGCAGCAACAGGGATTCGAGCGCTTCATCCTGATGGACGGCGGTATCTATCCGTCGCTGTTCTGGTGGGGTTATGTGTTGCTGGGCAACATCGTGCCGCTGGCCTTGTTGTACACGCCAGGCATCCGGCGCGACCGCTGGGCTGCGCTGGCGGCTTTGCTGATCATCCTCGGCGGGTTCGCGCTGCTGTACGTGTTCATCATCGGTGGACAGGCTTGGCCGCTCAACCTGTTCCCAGGTTATGAAGTGACTAGCAGCTTCGCCGACGGACAGATTGCCGCCTACAGTCCCTCGATCTACGAGTTCCTGTTGGGGCTGGCTGGATTGTCGATTGCCTTCCTCATCACCACCGTCAGCGTACGTGTGCTGAACTTCATGCCGCAGGACAAGCCGTATATCGCGGATTGATCCTGCAGGAAAGGCTGCCATGAACCGAATGCTGATCTCGGCAGCACATAAATCCTCCGGCAAGACCATGGTCAGCATCGGCCTGTGCGCGGCGCTCGCCGCGCGCGGCCATGCCGTGCAGCCGTTCAAGAAGGGCCCGGACTACATCGACCCGATGTGGCTGGGTCAGGCCGCAGGGCATCCCTGCCGCAACCTCGACCTGTATCTGATGGAGAACGACGATGTCGTTGCCACCTTCGCGCGCCATGCGTCCGAGGTGAATCTGGTCGAGGGCAACAAGGGACTTTATGACGGCTTGGCGCTGGACGGCAGCAACAGCAATGCGGCGCTGGCCAAACTGCTCGATCTGCCGGTGATACTGGTGATCGACGCGCGCGGCATGACGCGCGGTATCGCACCGCTGATCCTCGGTTATCAGGCGTTCGACAAGGACATCAACATCGCGGGCGTCATCCTCAACAATCTGGGCGGCAAGCGTCACGAATCCAAGTTGCGCGAGGTCATCGAGCACTACACCGACGTGCCGGTGATCGGTGCCATCCAGCATGACGAACGCCTGTCCATCGTCGAGCGCCATCTGGGCCTGATGCCCAGCAACGAATCGCATGTGGCCAATGCCAAGATCAAACAGATCGGCGAGGCCATCGCCGAGCAGGTCGATCTGGACAGGCTGCTGGCGTTGACGAAAAAAGAGCCGTTGCCCATTCCGCACAAGGCACAGGTCAGCCCGCTAGCCTGCGGCGACAAGGTGCGCATCGCCATCGCGCGCGACCGCGCCTTCGGTTTCTATTACGCCGACGACCTTGATGCGCTGGCAGCAGCCGGTGCCGAACTGGTGCCGTTCGATGCGTTGCGCGACGCGCATCTGCCCGAGGTGGACGGCTTATATATTGGCGGCGGTTTCCCCGAGACCTGCGCCGCCGAACTGGAAGCGAACACGGCCCTGCGCGGCAAGATCCGGCAGGCCATCGCCGGCGGTATGCCGGCCTATGCCGAGTGTGGCGGCCTGATGTATCTGTCGCGCAGCATCGCCTACGAAGGCCGCACCTTCGACATGGTCGGTGCCATCCCCGGTGATGTGAAGATGCACGCCAAGCCCATCGGTCGCGGCTATGTGCATCTGCAGGAAGACGCGGAACATCCCTGGCCGCGCCCCGATGCACCGGCCAAACAGATCAAGGCACACGAGTTCCACTATTCGAGTCTGGAGAACCTACCAAAGGACAGTCGCTTCGCTTACCATGTGGCGCGCGGTTACGGCATCGACGGGGAGCGCGATGGCATCATCGTCAACAACCTGTTGGCCTCCTACACGCATCTGCGCACTATCGGTAGCTGCTACTGGGCGACCCGCTTCGTCGGATTCATCCGCCGTTGCAAGGGGGAGGCCCTGAACTCAATCTCCATGAAAGAGAAGACAAAATGAACTCAAGCCTGTATCAGGCCGCAATCGCGGCATTCGACAAAGCCAATTCCGAAGACCCCAACCTGGAAGTGTTCGAGGGCAAGACCTGGCCGAAGGAACTGCTGTACGCACAGCGCATGACCGATATGCAGGAGCGTTTCGCGCCCGACGCATCGGAAGCCGTGAAGCTGGCCTGCCGCGCACAGCACATCCAGCGCTGGAAGAGTCCACGCAGCGACTACCCGATGGACAAGAAGGGTTACATGCTGTGGCGCACCAACCTGTACAAGTTCCACGCCGAGACGGCAGGTAGCCTGATGAAGGAAGTGGGCTACGACGATGAGATGATCGCACGCGTGAAGACCATCGTCGGCAAGAAGGACCTGAAGACAAATCCCGAGACGCAGTTGATGGAAGACGTGGTCGACCTGTGCTTCATCGAACACTACATGCTGCACTTCGCCGAACAGAAGCCGGACTACGATGAAGCCAAGTGGATCCTCATCATCAAGAAGACCTGGGACAAGATGTCCGACAGCGCCCACCAATTCGCACTGGCTGGCAAGATCAAGCTGCCGGAGCCGCTGGTGCCGCTGATCCTGAAGGCGATCCAGTAAATGGATTACCTGCCTGTATTCCAGAAGATCGATGGCCGCCTGTGTCTGGTGGTGGGTGGTGGCGTGGTCGGCGCGCGCAAGGCCGGCGTGTTGCTCGAAGCCGGTGCCCGTGTGCGCGTGGTCGCGCCCGAGATCGACGATGAATTGAAGGCGCAAGCCAACGTCGAGGCCGTACTCGCGCGTTTCGAGCCGCAACATCTGGAAGGCGTCGCGCTGGTCATCGCTGCCACCAACGACCGTGCAGTGAACAAGCAGGTGTCCGAACTGGCGCAGGCGCGCAACATCCCGGTCAACGTGGTGGACGATCCCGAGCTGTGCAGCTTCATCATGCCGGCCATCATGGACCGCTCGCCGCTGATGGTGGCCTTCTCCAGCGGCGGTGCTTCGCCGGTGCTGACACGCATGATGCGCGGCAAGCTGGAGACCGTCATCCCGCAGAACTACAGCAAGCTCGCCGGTTTCGCCGAGCGCTTCCGCGAAGAGGTGAAGCAGCGCGTGACCAACCCGGCCAAGCGCCGCATCTTCTGGGAGAACGTTTTCGACGGCGTGGTGGCGGAGAAGGTGTTGACCGGCGACGAGGCAGCGGCAGAAGCCATGCTGCAGCAGATGCTGGCCGACGAGGACAACATCGTGCGCGGCGAGGTGTATCTGGTCGGTGCCGGTCCCGGCGATCCAGACCTGCTGACCTTCCGTGCGCTGCGCCTGATGCAGAAGGCCGACGTGGTGGTGTACGACGCGCTGGTGTCCAAGCCCATCGTCGATATGACGCGTCGCGATGCGGATCGCATCTATGTCGGCAAGCGCCGTGCCGACCATGCCTTGCCGCAGGAAGAGATCAACCTGCTGCTGGTGCGTCTGGCCAAGGAAGGCAAGCGCGTGTTGCGCCTCAAGGGCGGCGACCCGTTCATATTCGGACGCGGCGGCGAGGAGATCGAAGAGCTGGCTGAACACGGCATCCCGTTCCAGGTGGTGCCCGGCATCACGGCTGCGGCGGGCGTCGCATCCTATGCGGGCATCCCGCTGACCCACAGGGACCATGCGCAATCCTGCTTGTTCGTCACCGGCCATCTGAAGGACGGTTCGATGAATCTGGACTGGGAGCAGCTGGCCCGTCCGCGCCAGACGGTGGTGGTGTACATGGGTTTGCATGGCCTGGCCGAGCTATGCGGCAAGCTGATCGAACACGGCATGCCGGATACGACGCCCATCGCCATCGTGCAGCACGGCACGCAGCCCACGCAGCGTGTGTTCACCGGCACGCTGGCGACGCTGCCGGCCATCGCCGAGCGCGAGCAGCCGGTCGCCCCCACACTCATCATCGTCGGCGGGGTGGTCACCCTGCGCGAGAAACTGGCCTGGTTCCATCCGCAACAAGTTTGATCAGCTTCACTTCGCAGTCCAACTAAAAACAGGGAGAGACAAGATGGTGCAAGTCATGAAGAAGATGTTGCTGTCCGCGATGTTGCTGGTCGCCGCCACGGGGGTACAGGCGGCCGATGCGATACTCAAGCCGTTCGTGCTGGCATCCACCAGCGCAGGGACCGTCGCCGAAAAGTCCGCACAGGTGAAGAACGCACTGACCGCCGCCGGGTTCACCGTGGTCGGTGAATATGCACCGTTCCCGACTGCCAACATCATCATCATCACCAATGACGCGCTGAAACAGAACGCCGCCGCTTCCGAGCACGGCGGCTACGGCGCGGTGCAGCGCGTGTCAGTCACTGCGGCCGGCAAGGATGTGCAGGTCAGCTATACCAATCCGGTGTACATGTCGCATGTGTATCGCATGAAGGGCGATCTGGCCGATGTGTCGGCCGCACTCGAAAAAGCGCTGGGACGCGTCGAGGAGTTCGGTGCCAAGGGCCTGACCGCGAAACAGGCGCGCAAATACCACTATATGTTCGGCATGGAATATTTCGACGAGCCGAGCCGACTGGAGACCTACGGCAGCTACGAGGAGGCCGTGCAGGCGGTGGATGCCAAGCTGTCAGCCAACAAGAACGGCGTGAGCAAGGTGTACCGCGTGGACGTACCGGGCAAGCAGGAGAGCGTGTTCGGTGTGGCGCTGAAGAGCGATGACAAGTACAAGGACGACACTTTCATCATGTCCGAGATCGATTTCCGCGATGTGAAGTCCACCGCGCACCTGCCGTATGAGGTGCTGGTGTCCGGCAAGAACGTCTATGCGCTGTATGCACGTTTCCGCATCGCCATCAATTTCCCCGACTTGTCCATGATGGGCAAGAACAGCTTCATGAACATCATGCAATCGCCGGAAGCGATCCGTGGTGCGCTGGAAGGGGCAGTGAAGAAGTAAGCAGGAGGCAACGATGACCGAACTGATGAGCGCCGCCTACGCGGGCGATCTGGAGAAAGTGAAGCAACTGCTGGCGGCTGGGGCGGATGTGAACGCGACCGATGAAGCCGGCTGGACCGCGCTGATGAAGGCCTGCTACAACGCCGAGCAGAAGCGCGGTTTCGCCGACGTGGTGCAGACGCTGATCGATGCCGGGGCGAACATCGAGGCGCCCATCGGTTACGGTGTGCGGCCGCTGATGCTGGCGGCCGGTTATGGCGAGACCGCAGTCGTTGACGCCTTGCTCAAGGCCGGTGCCGACGTGCTGGCCAAGAACGAGGGCGGTTTCACCGCGCTGATGATGGTGAAACAGAAGTTCTACGTGGATGTCATCAACCTGCTGCACGAGGCCGAGCAGCTGGCCGGCGTGGGCGAGAACAGTTGTGCCAGCAAGAACGCGCCCGGCAGCAATGTCGTCACCTTCATGAAGAAACCGGAGTAAGCGAGGACGCCATGCCCTATTACATCTACCGCATCACCGAGCGCCCGATTCGCATGCTGGAGAAGCTCGAGCAGCACGAGGTCTACAAGGAAGCTTCCGCGCGTGCCAAGGAACTGCGCAAGCAAGAGGTGTGGGACGAGAACGGCCAGATCAAGATGATCCACGCCGAGAACGAACTGCAGGCCGAAGATCTGCTGAACGAGGTGCGCGAACCGGCACCGCAACTGGGCGACGACTGACGCAATGGACGAGGCGGCCTTCCGGCAGACACTGGAAGCGACGCATCCCTTGCTGTGTCCATTCGGCAAGGCATTGTTCTCCGGTTGTGTCGCCTGCTCGCAGGCCGGCCGCATGAATCTGGCGGAACGCGAATTGATCGTTTGCCGTGTAGCCGGTCTGCAGCAGCGCTGTGTGCGCATGCACGACGCTTTGCGTCACAACTTCGGTTTCGCCATCCACACCCTGCACGACGACGCCCCCATCCCGCACGGTCAGGAGATGCGCATCCAGTGCGGCGGATTGCGTGGGCTGCAGGACGTGTTGCGCGGCGATGCCGAGGTGACGGATGTGGACGAACTGATGCGGGCAGCATTGCAGCGCTGGCCGGAGGAAGGGGATATCCCGTACTCGGAAGTGGTGCACGCAGCGCGCCTGCATTACCAGGGAAGACACAGCCGATGAAAGCGGCTGCTACCGCTACAATGCAACACTGGGAAAGAAGCATCAATTACAGGTAACGAACCAGGAATGACTAGCACCGCCACATTGCAAGACCGCTTCAGCCGCCGCATCGACTATCTCCGATTGTCGGTGACGGACCGGTGCGACCTGCGCTGCAGCTACTGCATGCCGCAGGGTTTCAGCGATTACGAGCAACCGGCGGACTGGCTGAGCTTCGATGAGATCGAACGTGTGGTGGCCGCTTTCGCGCGCATGGGCACCTCGCGTTTCCGTATCACCGGCGGCGAGCCCTTGTTGCGACGAGACCTGAGCGGTTTGGCTGCGCGCCTGTCGGTGTTGCCGGGCGTGGCTGACCTGTCACTCAGCACCAACGCCACCCATCTGGCGCAGCATGCCGCCGCCCTCAAGGCGGCAGGCGTCACCCGCCTCAACATCAGCCTCGATTCCCTGTGTGCGGAACGTCTGCAACAGATCACGCGCCGCGATGCGCTGGACGATATCCTTGAAGGGTTGCTGGTCGCCAAGGCCAGCGGTTTCGCGCCGATCAAGATCAACATGGTGGTGATGGCCGGTGTGAACGAGGACGAGGTCGAGGACATGGCCGCGTTCTGTTTCCGCCACCGTTTCGTGCTGCGACTGATCGAGACCATGCCCATGGGCGAGACCGGCCGTAACGCGGCTTATGTCGATCTGCAGCCGATCCGCCAGCGCCTGCAAGAACGCTTCGGCCTGGTGGACGGCATCATCGGCGGCGGCGGCCCGGCGCGTTATCTGGTCACGCCGGACGGCAATTCCAGCATCGGCTTCATCACCCCCATGTCGCAACACTTCTGCGAGACCTGCAACCGCGTACGCCTGTCGGTGGACGGCACGCTCTACCTGTGCCTGGGACAGGAGCACAGCTTGCCGCTGCGACCCTTGCTGCGTGCTGGGTGCAGCGACGAGGAGCTGGAGGCGGCGATCCGCAACGCCATCGAACTCAAACCCGAGCGTCACGAATTCAACGAACAACCCGGCAAGATCATACGCATCATGTCCATGACTGGAGGATGAGGTGAGCCTGACCCATTTCAGCGAATCCGGGCGTGCGCGCATGGTGGATGTGTCCGGCAAGGAAGCCACCATCCGCGTCGCCATCGCCAGCGGCACCATCCGCATGCACCCGCAGACCCTGCAACGCATCCGTGACGGCAAGATCGGAAAAGGCAACGTGCTGGCCGTGGCCGACGTCGGTGCGGTGATGGCCGCCAAGCGCACGCCGGACATCATCCCCATGTGCCACGCCATCGCGCTTTCCGGCGTGCAGGTGGAATTCAGCGAAGTGCTTGAGACGGACGCGCAGGGTTGCGTCGGCCTGCGTGCCGAAGTCACTGCAAGCTGCGTCGGCCAGACCGGCGTCGAGATGGAAGCACTGACCGCCGTCAACGTCGCGCTGCTCACCATATACGACATGTGCAAAGCCATCGACCGCGGCATGCGTATCGAGAACGTGCAGCTGGACGAGAAGCGTGGTGGCAAGAGCGGCGTATGGAAACGCGGAGAGGATAAATGATCAAAGTGTTGTTCTTCGGCCCCGTTGCCGACCGCGTGGAGACACGCGAGATGGATATCGAATATACGGACGGCATGACCCTGCACGACATCACGCACAAAGTCGGCATGCAATATCCAGGCGCACTCAGCATCGTCAGCTTCATCGCCGTCAATCAGACCCAGGTGCATGACAAGCAGACTCCACTCCGTGATGGTGACGAGATCGCTTTCATGGCGAAGTTCTCTGGAGGTTGAGATGAGCGAACCGGTACGTATCCAGGAAGCTGACTTCTCGCAAGACGCCGAGATCGCCGCCCTCAAGGCATCCTCCAGACGCATGGGCGGCATCGCCACCTTCCTCGGCTGTGCGCGCGACTTCTCCGAAGGCCGTGACGTCAGCGAGATCAGCTTCGAATCCTACGGCAGCATGGCGCTGGCCGAGATGCGCAAACTGCGCGAAGAAGCCATCAGCAAGTTCGACCTGCTCGATGCCCGCATCGTGCACCGCGTCACCACCGTGCAAGCCGGTGACAATATCGTCTTCATTGCCGCCGGTGCCGCCCACCGCGCCGCAGCCTTCGACGCCTGCCGCTGGATGATCGACGAACTCAAACAGCGCGTGCCGATCTGGAAGAAAGAGGTCACGCCGGAGGGGGAGTCTTGGGTGACGCCACATCCTTGAAGATCGGACGGACTGAAGCGCTGGATTTCCGTGAGATCACATTTTGCTCGAATGAATACAAGCAGACGTGCGAGTTGCGTATCGAAGTCTTGCGCCTTCCGCTGGGACTGAACCTCTATAGAGAAGACCTGCAGCAGGAGAAAGAGCAATTGCACTTCGGGCTGTTCGACGGCACCGAACTGATCGCATGCGTCATCGCGGTTCCCCAAGGGGCCGGTAAGGCCAAGCTTCGTCAGATGGCCGTCAAGGCGGGTCATGAAGGGCAGGGTATCGGGCGCAGGCTGTTGCATTCCCTCGAGGTCGTGTTGGCCTCTCGGGGTGTCACGCAACTTTCTTTGCATGCCCGCATCAGCGCTGCCGGTTTTTATGAGAAGCTTGGCTACGTGCGCTCGGGCTCGCCATTCGTTGAGGTCGGGATACCGCACATCCTTATGGAAAAACAGCAACAGGTATTGAACAAACCATGAACATCGTTTCCATCGTCGGCCACTCCGGTTCCGGCAAAACCACCCTGATCGAAAAGCTGGTGCGCGAACTGACACAGCGCGGTTTGCGCGTTGCGACCATCAAGCATGCGCATCACAAGGTGGGACTGGATACGCCGGGCAAGGATAGCTGGCGCTATACGCAGGCGGGGGCGGCGATGAGCCTGCTGGTGACGCAGGGAGGCGTGCAGTTGGTCGATACGCAGGTCGAGCAACGCGAGCCGCAGCAACTGGCCGAACGTTTTCTGGGTGACGTCGATCTGGTGCTGGCGGAAGGGTTCTCGCATGCGCCGGGGGCGAAGATCGAAGTGTTGCGTCGTGCGTGTTCTTCGCAGCCGCGCTGCGCGCCGGAAGAGGGTGTGGTCGCACTGGTGACCGATGTGGACGAAGCACATGCGCAGTTGCCGCATTTCGCACTGGACGATGTGGGCGGCATCATCGAATTCATCCTGCAACAGGCGGGGAAATGATCGAAGACTGCACCGCACTGATCCTCGCCGGCGGCGATTCCAGCCGCATGGGGCAGGACAAGGCAGGGCTGGTGCTGGAGGGGGCGACCCTGCTGCAACGTGCTACGACGCGCATGCAGCAACTGTTCCAGCAGGTCATCGTCAGCGTGCGTAAGGAACGCGGGGACGTGACGCTGCCGCAAGTGTGCGATGTGGAGACCGACGGCGGGCCGCTGGCGGGACTGGCGGCCGGCTTGGCGTCAGTGGAGACGCCGTGGTTGTTCGCACTGGCCTGCGACATGCCGTTCGCCGAGGCTCGGATCATTACGCATATGGCGACTTTGCGCGGTACCCACGATGCGGTGGTGCCGCAGGTGGATGGACATCCGCAGCCGCTGTTCGCTTTCTATGCGAAGTGGGCTCTTCCGGTCATGCTCGTGGCGCAGGAAGCGGGCGAGAAGCGTGTGCGTGCGGTGCTGCAACGGCTGAATGTGCGTTATGTGAATGAGGTGGAGCTGCGCGAATTCGATCCACAGTTCCGCAGTTTCTTCGATCTGGATACGCCGCAGGATTATCGTGCGGCAATGGAGAGATGATGGATGGCTTGACAGTGGCAGCGGCGCAACGATGCGTCATCGAAGCGATGAAGAGACTGGGCACGGAATCCGTGCCTTTGCAGCAGGCGCTGGGGCGTGTGCTGGCGTCCGACATCAAGGCCAACCGCGACCAGCCGCCGTATGACGTGTCGGCGATGGACGGTTTCGCTATCCGTAGCGCGGATGTGGCGAACGCACCGGTTGTGCTGGAGGTCATCGAGGACATCAAGGCCGGCGACTTGCCGCGTAAGACCGTGCAGGCTGGACAGTGCGCGCGCATCATGACCGGTGCGCCAGTGCCGCAAGGAGCAGATGCGGTGATCCGGGTTGAGGACACCGAAGCGGTATCGGATACGCAGGTGCGCATCAATGTGTCCGTGAAAGCGCGCAACGACATCCGCGACCGTGGCGAGAGCATGCGCGACGGCGAGGTGGTGCTGACGGCAGGCACGACGATCACGCCGGGCGTGGTGGGCATGCTGGCGATGGTGAAGGCGGCGAGTGTCGAAGTGTGGCGTCTGCCGCGCGTGGCTATCCTGTCCACCGGCGACGAACTGGAAGGGCTGGATGAACCGATCGATGCGAACAAGATCCCGGATGCGAACAGTTATGCCTTGATGGCGCAGGTGCAGGCGCTAGGTATCAAACCCGTGCTGCTCGGCATCGCGCGCGACGAGCCTGAACATCTGAAGGAGATGTTGCTACGCGGCTTGCAGTTCGATGTGCTGCTGGTCTCCGGCGGCACATCGGTCGGCGTGCACGACTATGTGCGGCCCACGCTGGAGGCGCTTGGGGTGCAGATGAAGTTCTGGCGCGTACAGATGAAGCCGGGTCACCCGATGGCGTTCGGTGTGGCACCGCTGACCTGGGTGTTCGGCCTGCCGGGCAATCCGGTGTCGAGCATGGTGTGCTTCGAGCAGTTCGTCGGCCCCGCGCTACGCTACTGCATGGGGCATGCGAAAGTATTCCGCCGTACCGTGACGGCAAAGCTGACGCGCGATGTGAGACACAAGCACAGCCGCACCGAGTTCGTGCGCGTGATGCTGGGCAGGGAAAGCGGCGGGTTTACGGCCACGCCGACCGGCGATCAGGGCAGCGGCATCCTGCGTTCCATGGCGCTGGCTGAAGGTCTGATGATCGTTCCAGCCGAGAGCAAGGGTGTTGGTGCGGGCGAGCAGGTGACGGTGCAGTTGCTGGACGGCACGGCCTGGCAGGATGAAGCAGGGGAGTGAGATGAAAGCACGTATCGGTTTCGTGACGGTATCGGACCGCGCCAGTCGCGGCGAATATGAGGACAAGGGCGGCCCCGCGATGCAGGCGTGGTTCGCGCGTGTGCTGACGAGCGAATGGGAAGCGGTGGCGCGTGTCATCGCCGATGAGCAGCCGTTGATCGAGCAGACACTGGTCGAGCTGGCGGACAGGGAAGGCTGCAGCCTCATCGTCACTACCGGCGGCACCGGCCCCGCGCTGCGCGATGTCACGCCGGAGGCGACCGAAGCGGTATGCGAGAAGATGATGCCAGGCTTCGGAGAGCTGATGCGTGCCGAGTCGCTCAAGGTGGTACCCACCGCGATCCTGTCGCGCCAGACCGCCGGCATCCGCGGGTGCAGCCTGATCGTGAACCTGCCGGGCAAGCCTTCAGCAATTGATGATTGCCTGAACGCGGTGTTCCCCGCCGTGCCTTACTGCATAGACCTCATCGGAGGCGCATGGCTGGAAGCCGATCCGGCACAGTGCAAGGTGTTCCGCCCGGCGCACGCCAAGAAGCAAAGCGCCTGACCTTCCAAAGATAAAAAGGCCGCCGACTTTGCAGTCGGCGGCCTTTCGGTTTGTCCAGCAGGATTACTTCAGCTTCTCGATACCCAGCATCTTCATGATGCTGCCCTCATAGAACGGCTCGGAAGTGCCCTTCTTCATCTTGCGGATGAAGTATTTCTCGAACGCGACTTTGGCCAGATGCACCCACTTGCCTTCGGAGAACCAGTTCACGTTGCGCGGCGGGATCTGCGGGATGGCGACGAATGCGACGCCGCTCTCGCCGAAGTCGGCCAGGCACACGGCGTTCCAGGTGGCTTCCTGGTCTGCGGGCTGGCCGGTCAGGTCCGCCTTGATGTTGTGCACGGTGGCGGTGACCATGGATTCGATCATGTAGCCGGTCTTGGGGGTGCCGACCGGGATGGGTGTCGGCTCGACCGGCGGGATGGCGACGCAGACGCCGACGGCGAAGATGTTCTTGTACTTCGCGTTGCGCTGGTGTTTGTCCACGGTGATGAAGCCGCGCGGGTTGGTCAGGCCTTCGATACCGAACACGGCGTCGATGCCCTTGAAGGCGGGGAGCATCATGCTGTACTTGAAGGGCAGTTCGTGTTTCTTCTTCTCCTGCCCCATGTCATCGTGCTCGGTGACGTACATCTTGCCGTCTTCGACCTTGGTGACCTTGGCATTGCAGATCCATTTGATGTGCTTGTCGCGCATGCCGGATTCGAGGATGCCCTTGGAGTCACCCACGCCGCCCAGACCGAGGTGGCCGATGTAGGGCTCGGAGGTGACGAAGGTCATCGGCACCTTGTTGCGGATCTTGCGTTTGCGCAGGTCCGTTTCCATGATGAAGGCGTATTCGTAGGCCGGGCCGAAGCAGGAGGCGCCTTGCACTGCGCCGACCACGATGGGGCCAGGGTCCTTGCAGAAGTCGTCCCAGATGTCATGCGACTTCATCGCATGGTCGACGTGGCAGACGGAATGGGTATGACCGCCGTGCGGACCCAGGCCTTCGACTTCATCGAAGGCCAGCTTGGGGCCGGTGGCGATGACCAGATAGTCATACGACATCATGCTGCCGTCGTTCAGTTCCAGCTGGTTCTGGTCGGGGTGCACACGTTTGACGCCGGTGGGATTGAACTCGATGCCCTTGCGCTGCAGGTAGGTGCGCACCGGGAATTCGATGTGTTTGCGCTCACGCCATTTGACACCGACCCATGGGTTGGAAGGCGTGAAGTGGAAGTTCTCGCCGTTGTTGACAACGGTGATCTTGTGCTTGCTGTCCAGTTCTGCGCGCATTTCGTATGCCGCCGGCATGCCGCCGACGCCTGCACCCATGATGACTACATGTGCCATGTGTGTTCCCCTGTAAGTTGTTGTTGATGGAATTGCTCCGGCTGTTCACCGGATACGCCCCTCACTCCCGGACCCGAATTAGGCGCAATACAGCGGGGCAGTGTCTATAACCCCATTGGGTAGTGTGGGTAACCCGTATGGGGCGTGAGGCTTTACTCGTCGCTGTCCGACTTGTTCTGCTCTTTGGCGAACAGGACAGCAGCCTTGACGCGGGATGACAGATTGAGTTTGTTGAGGATGTGGCGCACGTGCTGTTTGACGGTGTCGTAACTGATGGAGAGTGTCTGTGCGATGGCCTTGTTGCTCTCGCCGCGCGACAGCAGTTGCAGGATCTCTTTCTCGCGCTCGGTGAGCAGATTGAGGGATTGTCGCGGTTCGTTGCCGGGCTGTTTGCCTTTGAGCATGTCGATCATCTTCACCGTCATCGACGGGGCGACCACCATCTCGCCGGCGGCGACGCGGCGGATGGCATCCACCACATCTTCCGGGGCCATGTCCTTCAGCAGGAAACCGCGCGCGCCGGCCTTGATCGCATTGGAGAGGTCGGTCTCGGAATCGCTCATGGTGAGGATCACGGTGGGGATGGTGCAGCCGTCGTCGCGGATCTGTTGCAGCATGGCGATGCCGTCCATCGGCTTCATGCGCAGGTCCATCACGATGACATCCGGACCGAGTTCGATCAGTTTCTGCAGCGCTTCCAGGCTGCCGACTGCGCCGAGCACATTGAAGCCGTAGCCGTTGCTCAACAGTTCGCACAGACCCATGCGACACAGGTTCTGGTCGTCCACCAGGGCTATCTTCAACATCTCACTCATTCAGCGTTCTCCAGTTGGCTTCCGGCTCGGGGAAGTAAAATTGTACGCAGGTTCCCAGACCTTTGGTGCTCTCGACGCGTATCTCGCCGCCCACCCGTTGCGCACGCTCGCGCATGATGACCAGACCATAATGGCCTTCTGCTGGGGTGAAGGTACCGACGCCGTTGTCTTCTACCATGAATACATAATAACCGCAGACATAATCGACGATCACTCTGGCATGCGATGCGTTGGAATGCTTCTCGATATTGGAGAGCGCCTCTCGCACGATGTTATAGGTCTGGATCTCGTGTTCCAGCGGCAGGTCGAGGTCGGCGATGCGCACCTTGCTGTCGAGCACGATATGGTTGCGCCGGTTGAACTCGCCGCACAGATCCTGCAGGGCATACAGCAGACCCGCCGGATTCATCTCGCTGCGGAAGTCGGTGATCAGCGCGCGCACCGCCTTTTGGCCGATCTCCAGTGCATCCTCGATATCGCCCACGTATTTTGCGACCGTGTTCTTGTTGTTGCGCACCGCATCGCGCAGCAGGGTGGTGTTCATGCGCGCGTAGTTCAGTGTCTGCGCCAGCGAATCGTGGATCTCGTTGGCGATGGACTGGCGTTCCATCAACAATTCGGCGCGGCGCGCCTCGCGCCCCGCCTGCGTGTGTTCGATCAGCGCGGCCAGCATGTCGGCAAAATTCACCGCCATCTGCGCGGACGGGCTGGAAGCGGTCTGCGGGGTATCGAAGAACAGTGTGAACACGCCCAACAAGGTGTCGGCGGCGGCACGGCCCTCCAGCGGGATGGAGATCACCGATTGCATGCGCTGGCCGGTGGAGCCGCACTGCCGGGTCTCGCAGTTCTCGATGGCGGTGGCGCACAGGCCGTGGCGGAAGGCGTCACGATTGCAATCCTCGCAGGCCAGCTCGCTCACGCGCTCGGCATCCAGTTCTTCGTTCGACAGGCCGACGGTGCTGATGATAGGCAGCGTCTGCTCGTCCGGAAGCAGGATACGGATCACCCCGGCGCGGGCATGCAACATGCTCAGCGCCGATTCCAGGCAATGGTTGAGTAGCGTCTCCAGATCGCTGGGGCGCTGGGAGAGGAAGCTTTGTTCGACGCACGCGTCCACACCGCCGTCCAGGTCGGGCGGAATGAACTCAGGCTCGCTGGTCCAGTAGAATTCGGTCTCGTCCGAAAGCTCGGCGGGGATGGATAATCGGTTCATGAGACTCTGCTTGAATGGTTCGCTAGGTCCGGCTATGAAGACATTTGGGTACTGGCGAGTACTCTTATTGTTTTAAGGTTATGTCGCTTTGCGATAAATATCAACCGTTTGAAAATTGTGCCCGCACCCGTCGGGCCCACCGGGGCGGTAACGGCCTTGCCCGATAGGGCTGCCGTCCCGGGGCAGGCCGCTCCGTATCGATCCGCGAGCCCGTGCCGGGCAGCCTCCCGGCGATGTGCGCCGGTCGGGTAAATTGCCGGATATCCCCGGCAAGTGATGGGGCTATAATCCGCCCATCCCGTACAGTTCAGGAGCGACGATCATGCAACACCTCACCCCCAAGGAAGCATACGAATTCCTGCAAGCCAATCCCGAAGCCGTCTTCATCGATGTACGCAGCGAGATGGAATACATGTTCGTCGGCCATCCGCGCGGTTCCATCCATATCCCCTGGGTGGATGGCCCGGACTGGGAGATCGACCCGATGTTCGTCGCGCATGTGCGCAAGGCCGCCAGTGTGAACCGCCCGGTGGTGTTGATCTGCCGTTCCGGCCGCCGTTCCGCCGATGCCGGTCTGGCATTGGAGAACGCGGGCATGAAGGACATCTACAACGTCACGCACGGCTTCGAGGGCGACCTGGACGATAACCACCATCGCAATTCGCATAACGGCTGGCGCTTCGAAGGGCTGCCCTGGGCGCAGACCTGATGTACTTCCCCGATCTCGCCGGAGCCGGACAGGGCTGAGTCATGCGACCCGGCCCGCGCGAGATCGTCACACCGTTCCGCCCCATCCCGCTGGATGTGCCGGAAGGTCTGAAACACAACGAGTTCTTCAATAGCACCGAGAATCTCAACGACCTGGCGAACAACAATGGTCTGCTGATCAATCCTGAGAACCTGCTGCTGTATCGCAAGGCACTGGGCCATAGCACCGAGTTCGACTGCTCCATCATCTACAACACGTCCAAGACCATCCTCAACCCGCTGGGCCGCCCGGTGCGGCGCACGCAGGTGGCGGAGAACGTGAAGCAGGTGTGGAACCGCATGAACCAGATCGTCATCGATTACATGCTGGAGCAATACCCAGATCCGGACGAGGCGCTGATCCTGGCGGGCGAAGCGAGTCTGGATGCGACCTGGCCGCTGACTTCGCCCGGCGTGCCCAGCATCCGCATGTTGCACAACCATTTCGTAGTCTTCCCGAAGCAGATGTTGCGCGATGCGAAAGCAGCCGACCCGGACGATCCCAACCTGACCGACGGCGGGCAGCACAGCCTGTTCCAGGCCTACATGCGCGATGTATACCGCGACTTTTTCGACAAGGCATTACATTTGCAGATACTCAAGCCCGCCAGCGAGTCCGATGCGCGCATCGCCTTGACCGGTTACCCGCAGGGCTTGCCGAGCTGGGAGGTGCAGGGCGGTGCGGCGGCGCTCAAGGATGTGCATTTCTGGAGAGAGTACGACGAAGTGCTGAAAGGCTTCATCGATTTCTACCGCACTTTCTTCTCGCAGGTCTCCACGCACAACGCGCCCATGCTGCCGGATGTGTACTTCCCCGAACAGGTGGAGAGCGTGCTGCTGTTCAACAACGACTTCATGAAGACGGCCAAGAAGGTGCGCGACCACTGCATCGTCGACGCGAAATATGCCAATGCCATCCGCTGGCAGCCTGCCTTCAAACAACTCATCTACCGCAACGATGCAGGCAAACTGATCGTCACCATCAGCCAGAACTCCATCGGCAACGCCATCACCGAATTGCTCGGCGTGGTGGTGAAGCGCATCCCGGATGCCGAGGCTTACGCGCTGCACGAACCCGCGCTCATCGCGCGCCTGCTGGAAGTGCGCCGCCGCCTGATCGAGGCGGATCTGGGCGAGGGCGTGGCGACGGCCCATTGGCCGGCCGTGTGACCATCCGCGGCCGCGCTTTTCGGCTATATTGCGGCCATGGACCCACGCTTTGATTCCGCCCCGGATAGACAACACACTGCCAGCCTGAAATACGATGCAAGGCAGGCCGTGTTCGGTCGCGACGATGTCATCCCGCTATGGGTTGCCGACATGGATTTCGCCGTGCCGGATGCGGTGCAGCGCGCACTGACGCAGCGCGCCGCGCATCCAGTCTTCGGTTACACCATCTTCCCGCCATCGCTGAACGACGCACTGATGCACTGGCTGGCCACGCGCCACCATTGGCACATCGCTGGCGGATCCATCCTGTTCTGTCCCGGTGTGGTGCCCTCGCTGCACGCCTGCATCATGGCGCTGACGCAGCCCGGAGACAGTGTGATCGTGCAGCCGCCGGTGTATGCGCCGTTCCTTTCCGCTGCCGGGATATGCGGACGCAAGCCGCTGCTCAATCCGCTCAAGCTGGAAGCGGGTCGATACACTTTCGATCTGGAAGACCTCGAACGCTGTGCGCATGACGGCGGGCGGATGCTGATCCTGTGTTCGCCCCACAATCCGGTCGGGCGCGTGTGGCAGCAGGAAGAGTTGCAGGCGCTGCTGGCAGTATGCGAGCAGCATGACATCACCGTGGTGTCGGACGAGATACACGCCGACCTGATCTATCCCGGTTACCGGCATGTGCCGCTCGCCACCATGAACGACAAGGTGAAGATCGTCACCGCCGTCGCACCCAGCAAGACCTTCAACATCCCCGGCCTCGGCCTGTCCGCGCTCGTCGTGCACGAGGCGGCGGATCGCAAAGCCATCACGCAGGCCTTCGACACGCTGCACGTCAGCGCCAGCAACCCGTTCAGCATCGCCGCATTCGAAGCCGCGTATCGCGAGGGCGCACCCTGGCTGGATGATCTGATGGAGTATCTGTCAGGCACGCGCGACATGGTGCGCGACTACCTGCACCAGCGACTGCGGCAGATCAGGATGATCGAGCCGGAAGGGACATACCTGTTGTGGCTGGATTGTCGCGCAATGGGCCTGAGTGACAAGCAATTGAAAGATTTCTTCGTGCAGAAGGCAGGTGTCGGTTTGAGTCCGGGTGCGATGTTCGGCATCGAGGGCAGTGGATACATGCGCATGAACATCGGCGCCCCGCGCAGTGTCATCTTGCAAGCATTGCAGAATATCTCAGCCGCGTTGCGCGTTTGAGTCAGCGCTTGCCGTAACGCAGCACCAGCAAGATACCACCCAGTATCAACACCGAAGCGACCAACAGATCGTGTGTGACCGTTTCGCCCAGTAGCAATATTCCAGCGACCGCAGCCAGCACCGGCGCGGAGAGTTGCACCGTCGAAGCCGTCATCGCACGCATGTGTTGCAGCACGCGATACCACAGCACATAACCCAAGGCCGACGTCACCGCGCCGGACAGCACGGCATACAGCACGCCTTGCGCATCCAGTTGCAGCCAGGGCAGGGTGAGCAGCGAGAGTGCGATGGTCAGCGGCGCGGCGCGCAGGAAGTTACCCGCAGTGGCCGCAGCCGGATTGGTCTGCCCTCTGCCCAGCATCGAATACACACCCCAGGCGACGCCGCTCACCAGCATCAATATCGAATCGAGCACCGACGGCGCTTCCACGCCGGGCGTCACCAATATCACCAGGCCGACCATCGCCGCCACGAAGCCTGCACTCTGCATGGCCGTCATGCGTTCACCCGCGAGGAATCCGGCGATGAGCATGGTCGCCTGCACCGCACCGAACAGCATCAACGCACCCGCGCCTGTGTCTATGCTGCGGTAGGCGTAGGAGAGTGCGATGGCATAGATGAACAAAGCCGTCGCGCTGCGCCAGTTGCCGTGTACGAGCGGTGCCTGTCTTTGCAAACTCATCAACAGCCACAACATCGCAGCACCGGACAACAAACGAACGCTGGTGAAGGTGGCCGCGTCGATGCCGGTCTCCTTCAGTGCCATGCGGCACAACAATGAATTGCCGGCGAAGGCGATCATGGTCAGCGTGGTGAGGAGGGTGAGGAGGGTGAGGCGGAGTTTGTCCATGCCGATAGGTCGGGGAAATACGGTGGCAAGATGCTAACTGAAAATGGTGAGGATTTAATCTGGATCACCGCTGCGATCCCATGCTCACTGGCCGGCTGTCCAGATCGGCATTGACTGGGCGCGCATGGGCAAGGATACTTCGTGCCGTGCGCGGGATGTTCCCGCCGTTATTCATCGACACTATTCGTATCCTGTGGCTTCTGCGACCGACTCTTCCGTGATCAGACTGGGCGACCTGCGCCTGGACGACGCGCGTGCCTTGCTTGAGCACGATCCGTCCAGCGTGCTGCCCGCGCCGGAAGCCTCTCCCGTCGAGTACATGCAGACCATCCTGGACGGTTTGTGCGAACTGTCCCTGCGCGATCCGCTCACCGGACTGTCCAACCGGCGGCATTTCAACCATCTGCTCAACCGAGAGATCGAAGCGGTCGCGCGTTCGGGCGAGTCGGTCCTGCTGCTGATCATGGACATCGACCACTTCAAGAAGGTCAACGATACCTACGGTCACCATGCGGGTGATCTGGTGCTGCAGGCGGTCTCCAAATGTCTGGAAGCCTGTGTGCGCCCGATGGATACCGTGTCGCGTTTCGGCGGCGAGGAGTTCGCCGCCATCCTGCCGAACTGCCCGGCCACCTTCGGACCGGTGGTCGCGGAGCGCATCCGCGAGGCGGTATCCGAACTCAGCATCGTCGTGTCCCCCACGGAAACCATCCACGTCACCATCAGCATCGGCGGTGCCTTTGCGCCGGAGTGGGTGCGTTCCACCATCGAGCTGTGGACCGAGCGCGCGGACGAACAGCTCTATCGCGCCAAGTCGGCGGGACGGAATCGCGTTTTCATTGAAGAACAGCACGGCGTTGCCGTTAGTGCAGATGAGAAAGGCATGTTGTTCGGGCATCTCCTGTTCGGGGATCCCGCGTCCGGCGATGCAGCAGGCAGTGCAGTGACAGACAGTGAAATGAACAGGGCGTATTGAAGATGAGCGAAGTATCGAATCCACCACAAGACGACACAGCAGACCCCGTGCTGGCGCTCAAGTCGCGCAGCAAGGTGATCGCCGTCACCAGCGGCAAGGGCGGCGTCGGCAAGACCTTCGTCTCGGCCAACCTCGCCTCCGCGCTGGCCAAGCGCGGATTGCGTGTGCTGGTGCTGGATGCCGACCTTGGTCTGGCCAATCTGGATGTGGTGCTCAATCTCTATCCCAAGATCACCTTGCACGATGTCTTCACCGGCAAATCCAAACTGGAAGACGCGATCTACAAGGCACCGGGCGGTTTCTCGGTGCTGCTGGCCGGTTCCGGTATGGTGGAATATTCGCGTCTGGCCCCCGAAGTTCGCGACGATTTCCTGCGCATCATGGAAAGTCTGGTGCCGAACTACGACATCGTGCTGCTGGACACCGGCGCGGGTATCTCCGACGTGGTGTTGTTCGCGGTGTCCATGGCTTCCGAAGTGCTGCTGGTCGCCACACCCGAGCCGACCGCGCTGATCGATGCCTACGCCACTATCAAGGTGCTGGGCGCGCAACAGAAACGGCAAAGCATCCGCGTCGTCATCAATCAGGTGTCACGCACCGGCGACGGCACCGCCATCACCACCCAGTTGCAGCAAGTGCTGGACCGCTTCGTGAACAAGGATTCCGAGCACCCGCTGAAACTGATCCACATGGGCGACATCCCCGCCGATACCGCCGTGCGTCAAGCCATCATGAAACGCCAATTGCTGGCACAAGCCGATCCGGGTTGTCCCGCCGCACTCTCCATCACGCAACTGGCCAGCAAAGTGGAAAGCGCCGTCATCAAGCACGGCGCGTAAAGATCTTTTTCTTTGTTGAAAACAACACCCCATGCAGACGCATGGGGTCAGGTCACTCCTGATCAAACCGTCACCAGCATCCACGCCCCCATTGCCGCGATGCCCATCCCAACCACCTGAACCCAACGCACGAAACGTTCACGCAACGCATTGCCCATGAAGATGCCGCTCACATGCAGAGAGGCGGTGGCAAGCAGGAAGCCTGCGGCATAGACGAGCGGGGCGGCGGCGCTGGGCATTTCGGTGCCGTGCGCGTAGCCGTGGAAGATGCCGAAGGCTGCGGTGAGTGCGAAGCTGAGCGGCAATGCCAGTTTAGTGGGGCTGGCGATGAGCAGGCCGAGTATCAGCACCGAAGCGGCGATGCCGGGTTCGATCAGTGTCAGCGAGGGAACCATCATGCCGATGAATGCACCGCCAGCCAGCATCAGCATGAAGGTGGCTGGCAATTGCCAGATGCGTTGTCCGCCCAATTGTCCGGCCCACAGGCCGACAGCCAGCATGGCGAGCAGGTGATCCATGCCGCTGAACGGGTGGGCGAAGCCGCTGGCGAAACCGGAGACATCGTGGCTGGTGTGTGCGCTGGCGGCAGTGCTGATGAAGAGCAGGGTGAGGGTGATGTAGTTGCGTTTCATGTGCGGTATTCCTTTTATTTGATCTTCACTTTAACAAGTTCTTCGCCATCCGGATCGGTCACGTGCACCGCGCAGGCGATGCAGGGATCGAAGCTGTGGATGGTGCGCAGGATCTCGATGGGTTGCTTGGGGTCGTGCAATTTGTGGCCTCTGAGCGCGGCTTCGTACGGGCCTTCCTGTCCGTTCGCATCGCGCGGGCCGGCGTTCCAGGTGCTGGGTACCACGGCCTGGTAGTTGTCGATCTTGCCGTCCTTGATCACGATCCAGTGTGCCAACGCACCGCGCGGGGCTTCCATGAAACCGGCGCCTTTGGCCAGTGACGGCCAGCTGGACGGGTCCCATTTCGTCTCGTTGAAGGTGCGCACATCGCCCGCCTTGATGTTGGCGATGAGTTGGTCGTACCAGCCTTGCATCGCGTCGGCGAGGATCTTGGTCTCCAGCGTGCGTGCGGCGGTGCGGCCCAGCGTGGAGTAGAGCGCCTGCACCGGCACGTCCAGTTTCTTCAATGTCATGCCGACCAGTTCGCGGGTCTGCTCGTGGCCGCTGGCATACAGCATCAGCACGCGCGCCAGCGGGCCGACTTCCATCGCCTTGCCTTTCCAGCGCGGCGACTTGAGCCATGAATATTCTTTCTCGGTTTCGAGATTCTCGTAGGGCGGTTTCGGGCCGGTGTAGTGCAAGGCGGTCTCGCCCTTGTACGGATGCAGACCTTTTTCCTTGCCCACGCTGTAGTCGTACCAGGAATGCGCGACGTATTCCTCGATCTCGTTCTCGGCATGCAGGTCTACCGGATGGATGGTGGACAGGTCGCGGTTGAGGATGACACCGGCGGGGATGAGGTTGCTGGCCGGGTCGTTGATGCCTTTGGCGGGGAAGTCGCCATAGGTGAGGAAGTTGCCCACGCCTTCGCCCTGTTGCGCCCAGTCCTTGTAGAACCCGGCGATGGCCAGCGTGTCCGGCACATACACCTGATCCACGAATTCGCGCATCTGGTTGATGATGTTCTGCACCTTGGACAGGCCCACCATGTTGAGCGATGTCGCGCCTTCGTGTTCCGAATTGACGCTGATGGCGCAGGGCACGCCGCCGACCACGAAGTTGGGGTGCGGGTTCTTGCCACCGAAGATGGTGTGCAGCTTGGCCACGTCGCGCTGCCAGGCGAGCGCGTCGAGGTAATGCGCGACGGCCATCAGGTTGGCTTCGGGCGGCAGCTTATAGGCGGGATGGCCCCAGTAGCCGTTGGCGAAGATGCCGAGCTGGCCGCCTTCGACGAACTGTTTGACCTTCTTCTGCACGTCGGCGAAATAGCCGGGCGAGGATTTCGGGTAGGACGGGCTGACCGTCTGCGCCAGTTGCGAGGTGGCTTTCGGGTCGGCTTTCAGTGCGGACACCACGTCCACCCAATCCAGCGCGTGCAGATGATAAAAGTGCATCACATGGTCGTGGATGTATTGCGCACCGATCATCAGGTTGCGGATCAGCTGTGCATTGGCAGGCACTTCATAGTTCAGTGCATCTTCCACCGCGCGTACCGAGGCGATGCCGTGCACCAATGTGCACACGCCGCAGATGCGTTGCGCGAAAGCCCAAGCATCGCGCGGGTCGCGACCGCGCAGGATGATCTCGATGCCGCGCACCATGGTGCCCGCGCTGGAGGCTTGTGTGATGCGCCCGCTGGCATCGGTCTCGGCTTCGATGCGCAGGTGGCCCTCGATGCGGGTGATGGGATCGACGACGACTCTTCTGCTCATGATGCTTTCCCTTCTGCGTTATCCGCCAGATGCTCGGCGACGAGTTCGGTCAGGCCGATCACTTCGATGTCCATGTGATGGTTCTCCAGTCCGTCCAGCAGCATGCTGCGGCAGTTGGAGCAGGAGGTGACGATGGTCTTTACGTTGACCGCGTCGAGCTGTGCCTTCTTGCGGCTGAACACCTGGTTGCGCAGCGGTTCGGCACGGTGGTTGGCGCTGACGCCGCCGCCCCCGCCGCAACACCAGTTCTGCACGCCGGGCTCGGGCATCTCGACGAAGTTGGGCGCGACCATGTGCATCAGCGTGCGCGGCTGTTCGATCACGCCGCCGCGCCGCACCATCTGGCACGGGTCGTGGAAGGTCATGCGTGTCTCGTCCACGCCCTCGGTCTTCAGTCGGCCCGAGCTGCGCAATTCATCCAGCAGTTCGATGATGTGGATCACCTTGAACGGGAAGGGGCGGCCGATCAGGTTGGGGCCTTCCCAGCGCAGAGCGGTGAAGGCGTGGCCGCACTCCGGGCTGATGACGTATTTCACCTTGAGGCGTTCGGCGGCGCGCACGATGCGTCCGACCAGTTCCGCCGCCAGATCGGATGAACCGATCTGGATGCCGCTGTTGGTGCCTTCGAAACCGTCCGAGGCCAGCGTCCATGACACGTTCGCCTGTTTGAAGATGCGTGTCACCGCGCCGATGATCTCCGGGTAGTCAGCGACTTCGGCGGACGACAACACCATCATGTAATCCGCACCTTCCACATCCAGCGGCACGGTGAGGCCGGTCTCTTTCTCCGCGTGTTTGATCTGCGCCTTCAGCGTGTTCAGGTTCACACCCATCGGGCTGCCCAGTTCGATGGCGCGTTGCGTCGCGCCTTTCAAACCTTCCGGCGCATGACCCGAAGCGACCATGCCTTCGCGCATCTTGCGCACCATGTACACGATGTCGTTGCCGACAGGGCACACCAGCGAGCAGCGACCGCACAACGTGCAACTGTCGTAGACCAGCGGTTCCCACTCGGCCAGTTCCTCGTCAGTGACGGGTTTGGACAGACCGATGCCCTTCATCAGCTTGCCCCAGAAGGTATATTCCTGCTGCCACAGGCGGCGCATCGGCTCCAGCTTGTGGATGGGCGTGTATTTCGGGTCGCCGGTCTCGGTGTAGAACAAGCAGGCATCGGCACACAATCCGCAATGCACGCAGGAGGAGAAGAAGCTGGCTGTCGGCGCGTCGATCTGAGCAAGCAGGGTGTTGATGCCGTTCTGGAGTGATGTGGTCATATCGTCGCCTCATTAAAGATTCGAGTATCGCAACGTTGTGTTTGTCGGCGACCGGAAGCATTCGCGGACGGTCGCATCCCCGCTGCGCGGGGCCCCTGCTTCCTGCTCATACTTTCCTCCTCATATGTTGATGCCTTTGAACCCGTTCACCGCGCCGTTGTACCAGCGCGCCATGAAGGTGGTGAACATGTGCGCCAGCTTGGTGAACGGCGCGACGATGAGCAGCAGTTCCACGCTGGCGATGTGCAGCGTCAGCAGTGTGATGTACTCGAAACCGATCTCGCGCAGCAGCAAGAAGCCGCTCAGCAGCGGCAGGAAAGAGAGTAGCCAGGTGAGGTAATCCTGGAAATCGGACAACAGCCGTTTCACCGGATCGACGAAGCGATGCACCAGCAGCGCGACCATGGCGGCGATGGAAAGCACGGCGGCCATGTCGATCACGCCGCGCGGCATGGCCGGCCAGTGCAGGCCCAGCACGGCGCGGATCAGGTCGATGTGCTGGCTGAGGAAGAGGAGGGTGACGAAGAAACCGATGTGAAAGATGAAACCGGCGATGACCGTGAAATAGCCGCGTGCGCTCAGTCTGGTCGAAACGAGACTGCGTTTCCATATGGTACGCAAGCCGCCCGACCATTCCGAGCCGCGTGCCTGTGCCAGCGATTTTTTGCGGCCCAGCATCCGGATATGCAGCATGCGGAAGACCATACCGATCACGAATACCGCCACGGCGATCTGCAAGCCGGTACCGCGCACCCAGAGCAATATTTCCTGTGTGACCATCTCAGTCTCCCTTCAGATCTTCGACCGTAATCTTCACGCGTGACTGTTGCAATTGTGTCTTCTTGCCGCGATCCACTGCCCCGGCGATGACCGCCGCCGCCGCGCCCACGACCGCTGCCGTTTTCGCCACGCTGGCGATGTCGGCGGTGGGGGCGGGCAGCGGTGCATAGAAACTGCCTGCGTCCCAGAACTTCGGTTCCGAGCAGCCGATGCAGCCGTGTCCAGACTCGATGGGGAAGCTGGTGCCACCGTTCCACTTGGTGGTCGCGCAGGCGTTGTGCGTGGTCGGCCCCTTGCAGCCGAGCTCGTACAGACACCAGCCGTTGCGCGCGCCCTCGTCGTCGAAGGTTCGGGCGAACTTGCCCTGTTCGTACATCGGGCGGCGGTAGCAGCGGTCGTGGATGGTCTCGCCGTAGAACGCTTTGGGACGGCCCAGCGCGTCGAGCGCGGGCAGTGCGCCGAAGGTCAGGTAATGCGCCAGCACTCCGGTGATGACGGCGGGAATGGGCGGGCAGCCGGAGATGTTGATGATGGGTTTGTCTTTGATGAGGTCGGACACCGCCACTGCGCCGGTGGGGTTGGGCTGCGCGTTGGGCAGGCCGCCGAACGCGGCACAACTGCCGACCGCGACGATGGCCGCCGCGCCCTCGGCGGCCTCCAGCAGCATGTCGAGATTGGTACGACCCGCGATGGTGGAATACACGCCGCCGTCCTTGATCGGGATGGAACCGTCCACCAGCAACAGATATTTGCCGTGGAATTCCTTCATCGCGTCGTCGCGTGCCTGCTCGGCGGCGTGGCCGGAAGCGGCCTGCAGCGTGTGGTGGTAGTCGAGCGACACCATGTCGAAGATCACGCTCTCCAGCGTCGGCGAATGAGAGCGCGTCAGCGATTCGGTGCAGCCGGTGCATTCCTGGAACGACAGCCAGATCACCGAAGGACGTTTCACTTTTGCCAGTGTGGCGGCGATGGCACTGGCACTGCCGGGTGGCAGTGCCATCATGGTCGCCATCGCGGCACAGAATTTGAGGAAACTGCGGCGGCTGATGCCTTGTTCGTGCAGCCGCTGTTCCAGTGTTTCGTGTTCCATCGTGTCACCTCACTTTTCTTGCGACAGGGTGCGTTGCAATCTTTCCAGACCATCCTGCACATCCTCCGGCTGACTGTGCAGAATGGCGGGTACTGCGGCGATCTCGATCAGGTCGGCGATCACATCACCTTCCACGTTGTAATGGGTCACCCACCACACGCCCGCGTAATGCGTCTCGTAGAGTTCTGAATCGCCGATGGTCTCCAGCCGTGCCGAGACTTCCCCGCGCCCCAGCGCGGTACGCAATGCTTCATATTCCGAGGGGGAGAAAGGCAGACTCTTCAGGTCGATAATTGCCGTCTCGCCGCTGGCGATGAAACGCTCCAGACGGGTGGCGATCTCGTTGAGCACTGCATCGACACTGCCTACCGAATTCAGGTCGGCGGCCACTTTGATGGAAATGTCGTCCAGACTCATCGCCACCCCTTCAGTATCTTCATCGCTTGGGAGCAGACCTGTGGCAGGGCGGCGGCAACAGCAGGTGAGGGATGTTCGCCCCAGTCTATCCTGTCGGGCTGGATGCCGATCAAGGCGCGGCGTGGCGGCAGGTGGTCGGCCAGATGGGCGATGGCCATCAGGTCTAGCAGGCTGACCTCGTGCACGCTGCGTTTGCGGTTGCTGCCCAGGAATTCATCCATCGCCTCGCCTTCGAACACCTGCGAATGACCGGGGGCAGCATTGAGGTTTGCTGCGTCGATGACGATCAGGCGGGAAGTATCCTCGATGGCAGAGGCCAGGCTGAAACTGAGGGTGCCGCCGTCGAGGAAGGTGATGTCGTCGCGATCCGAGAGGGCCTCGCGCAGATGGTTCATCGCATGGATACCCGCGCCTTCGTCCTGCAACAGGCTGTTGCCGATACCGAGGATCAGTGTGTTTCCAGGTTCACGCATGACGAAGGAAATGGTGAGCGGGCGACGGACGCAATCTAGCATTAGAATGTGACGACTTCAATCAAACATTTGGTGTAACCCCATGTGCCTCGGCATCCCCATGCAGGTCGTCAGCATCGATGGCTACAACGCGCGCTGCGAGGCACGCGGTGTGTCGCGTGACGTGAGCCTGTTCCTGCTGCAGGGCGAGGAGGTCAAGGTCGGCGACCATGTGATGGTGCATGTCGGCTATGCCTTGCAGGTGATGACCGAGCAGGAGGCACGCTCCACCTGGGAGCTGCTGGACGAGGTGCTGGCGGCAGAGGGCAACGATGCTTGATGCCCAAGCCTGGCTGACCCGCATCCATGCGCTGAAACTGGAGCGCCCCGTGCGTATCATGAACGTGTGCGGCGGGCACGAGCGTTCCATCTCCATGGCTGGTCTGCGCACGGCCTTACCCGAACAAGTCCAATTGATTGCAGGCCCGGGTTGCCCGGTGTGCGTGTGTCCGGAAGAGGATGTGTATCAGGCGATCCAGCTTGCCGTGCATGCGAACGTGATCCTGGTCGCGTTCGGCGACATGCTGCGGGTGCCGGTGAACGTCCCCAAGGGTGAACTGCGCTCGCTGGAGCAGGCCAAGGCGGCGGGCGCGGATGTGCGGCCCATCGCCAGTCCGCGCGAGGCGGTGCAGATCGCACAGCAGCATCCTGACCGGCAGGTGGTGTTCTTCGCCGCCGGTTTCGAGACCACCATGGCGCCGGTGGCGGCGATGTTGCTGGAAGGCGTGCCGGACAATCTCTCGCTGTTGCTGTCGGGTCGTCTCACCTGGCCGGCAGTGGCCATGCTGCTGGATTCCGGTGCGCCGGGCTTCGATGCGCTGGTTGCGCCCGGCCATGTCTCCACCGTGATGGGGCCGGAAGAGTGGCAGTTCATCGTGGACAAACATCACATCCCCGCTGCCGTGGCCGGCTTCACGCCGGTGTCGCTGCTGGCGGCGATGTATTCGGTGCTGCGCCAGCTGGTGGAGGGGAAGCGGTTCCTCGACAACTGTTATCCCGAGCTGGTGCGTGCCGGCGGCAATCCGGCGGCGCAGCGGCAACTGGCGCAGGCGTTCGAGGTGAGCGATGCCAACTGGCGAGGCATCGGCATCATCCCGGCTTCCGGCTATGTGCTGGCGCCGCGCTTCGCGGCACAGGATGCGCGCACGCGTTTCCCCGATTTCAACGATGCCGCACGCAAGCGCGCCGGGCAGATGCCGCCGGGCTGCGATTGCGCGCAGGTGGTGCTGGGCCGCATCGCACCCGATGCCTGCAAACTGTATGGCACGGCCTGCACCCCCAAACAGCCGGTCGGGCCGTGCATGGTGTCCGACGAAGGCGCGTGCCGCATCTGGTGGAGCAGCGGCGTGAGGGCGCGGGAGCATGCCTGAAGCGCGGCGCTGGCTGCTCACCGGCCGAGTACAGGGCGTCGGCTTCCGGCCTTTCGTATTCCTGTTAGCGCAACGTCATCGCCTGCGCGGATTCGTGCAGAACCGTGCCGGGCAAGTGCTGATCGAGGCGGCAGGCGATGCGCAGGCACTGCACGATTTTGCGCAAGCCTTGCTCGCCGAAGCGCCGCCGCTGTCCCGGCCGCAGATCGCCGAGACGCGCGACATCGCAGTCGGAGAATGGACACATTTCGAGATCCAAGACAGCGCGGCGGATGATGCGGCGGACATCCACGTTCCGCCCGATCTCTACCTGTGTCCGGACTGCCAGCGCGAGATGCTGGACCCACAGGATCGGCGCTATCGTTATCCCTTCATCAACTGCACGCAATGCGGGCCGCGCTACACGCTGATCGAACGCATGCCGTATGACCGCGCCAATACCACGATGGCGCACTTCGCGCTGTGCGATGCCTGCCGTGCCGAATACGAAGACCCGACCGACCGACGCTTCCACGCCGAGCCCATTGCTTGTCCACAGTGCGGGCCGCAGCTGCGCTTCGTTGCTGGCGGGGAGAGGTTGCAGCGCGAATTCGCACTGCAAGCGTGCATCGCAGCGCTACGTAGTGGCGATATCGTCGCGGTGAAAGGCATCGGCGGCTATCACCTGATGTGCGACGCGACGAACGTGGCGGCCATCGAAAGATTGCGCACCCGCAAACAGCGGCCGCACAAGGCACTGGCAGTGATGTTCAGCGACATGGCGGCGGTGCGTGTCGCGCTGGAAGCCGATGCGCAGGCGGAAGCCGCGCTGTGCGATGCCTCGCGTCCCATCGTGCTGTTGCGTCGTCGGGCGGATGCAACATTGCCCGACGCCATCGCCCCCAGCCTGCGCGAGGTCGGCGCGATGCTGCCTTACAATCCTTTGCATCATCTGTTGCTGGAGGCGCTGGGCGTTCCGCTGGTGGCGACCTCGGCCAACCTCAGCGGCGAACCGGTTCTGACCGATGCGGCCGAAGTGGAGGCGCGCCTGGGCGCGGTGGCCGATGCCTTTCTGCATCACGACCGCCCCATCGCGCGCCCGGCGGACGACGCGGTGGTGCGCATCATCGCCGGGCAACCGCGCCTGATCCGCGCCGGGCGCGGCATTGCCCCCATCGAACTCGAACTGCCGTTCGAACTGGCGCAGCCGACACTGGCCGTGGGCGGACACATGAAGAACACCATCGCCCTCGGCTGGGGCAGGCGCGCGGTATTGTCGCCGCACATCGGCGACCTCGATGCGCCGCGCAGTTTGCACGTGTTCGAGCAGGTCGTCGCCGACCTGCAGCGCTTGTATGGCGTGACGGCAGAGCGCCTGGTGTGCGACGCGCATCCCCATTACGCCAGCCGCCGTTGGGCGCAGCAGCAGGGACTGCCGGTGCACCCGGTCTGGCATCATCACGCCCATGCCGCTGCGCTGGCACTGGAGCATGGCGCAGACAACACCTGGCTGACCTTCACTTGGGATGGTGTGGGATTGGGCGAGGATGGCACGTTGTGGGGCGGCGAGACGCTGCATGGTCGCATCGGCGACTGGCAGCGCGTCGCCAGCCTGCGTCCGTTCCGCTTGCCCGGCGGCGAACGCGCGGCGCGCGAACCCTGGCGTGCCGCAGCCGGGCTGTGCTGGGAGGCGGGCGTGGCGCGCAACTTCCCGGTGGCGGATGCGGCGCTGTTGCACACGGCCTGGCAGCGCGGCCTCAACGCGCCGCTCACCAGTGCGGCGGGAAGATTGTTCGACGGCATCGCGCATCTGCTCGGCCTGCTCGACCACGCGAGCTATGAAGGGCAGGGCGGCATGCTGCTGGAGCACGCCGCCGCAGGCGATGCCGAGGCGATCACGCTGCCCGTGCAGTCGGATGCCAAAGGCGTGTGGCCCATCGACTGGCAACCCTTGCTCGCCGCCATGCTGCGCGACGATGTGCCGCAAGCGACGCGTGCGATGCAATGTCATCTGAGTCTGGCGCAGGGCATCGTGGCGCTGGCGCAACGCTTGCACGCGCAGCGGCCGTTCGATGCAGTGGGACTGAGCGGCGGCGTGTTCCAGAACAAGTTGCTGGCGGAACTGGCGTTGCGGGGCTTGCGTGAGGCAGGGTTCGCGGCGTTCCTGCCGCAACGTCTTCCGTGCAACGATGGCGGTATCGCTTTGGGACAATTGATGGAGGCGGGATAGACACATGATTCTCCATAAAAACCCCAAGCACGTCATTCCGGCGCAGGCCGGAATCCAGCGGTTTTCTAAAAAGGCATCCGCACGCAAGTGCGCGACACTGCACTTGTATCTTTACTGGACACCAGCCTTCGCCGGTGTGACGAATGATTGGAGATCCATGCATGGATGACACACATATCAGTCTGGCGCACGGCAACGGCGGGCGCTACATGCGCGAACTCATCGCTGCCGTGTTCGCGCGCCATCTCTCCAATCCATTGCTCGACGTGCAGGTGGATGCGGCATCGCTGCCGGCGCTGGATGGAGTGGTGATGGTGACCACAGACGGTTTCACCGTGCAGCCGCTGGAGTTTCCCGGCGGCAGCATCGGTTCGCTGGCGGTACACGGCACGGTGAACGACCTCGCGGTGTCGGGCGCGACGCCGCGCTATCTCACGCTGAACGCCTTCATCGAAGAGGGCATGGAGATCGCACAACTGGATCGCATCGTCGCCGATCTGGCGCGCGCCGCGCGCGAGGCCAATGTGGCGGTGGTGGCGGGTGACACCAAGGTGCTGCGGCGCGGCGAAGGCGGCGGGCTGTACCTCGCCACCACCGGCGTCGGTGTGCGGCCGCCGCAGCTGCAACTGGGCATGGAGCGCATCCGCGACGGCGATGCGATCCTCGTCAGCGGGCCGGTGGGCGACCACGGCATCGCCGTGCTGCTGGCGCGCGAGCAGTTCGGCTTGAGCGGAGACCTGACATCGGATGCCGCCAGCGTGTTCCCGCTGGCGCAGGCGCTGCTGCCGCTGGATGGACTGCACTTCATGCGCGACCCGACGCGGGGCGGACTGGCGACGGTGATGCATGAGATCGTGCGTGCCACCGGGTGGCAGGTGAACCTGCAGCAGGAACGCATCCCGGTGCGCGAGCCGGTGACGGCGGTGTGCGAGATGCTGGGTTACGACCCGATGTATCTCGCCTGCGAAGGGCGGCTGGTGGCGGTGGTGGATGCTGCCCAAGCGGACGCGGCGCTGGCGCGGCTGCGCGCATTACCGCAAGGCGAGGGCGCAGCCATCATCGGGCACATACTGGCCGGGCGTGCACAGGTGGTGCTGCACACCGGTTTCGGCGGTCAGCGCATCCTCGAAGAACTGGAAGACGATCCGCTGCCGCGCATCTGCTGATCACATCACGCTGCCGAAAGAGAGGTCCTGTGCATGCGGCGGCACGGGCAGGCCGGCGATGCGGCTGGCCTGGCTCACCGGGCCGCGCGGGAACAGCTGGTACAGGAAGCTGCGGCCGTGTTCCTCGCAGAACCGTTCTTCCAGGTCGCGCAGCACCTCGCGCGCACTGTCCTCGTTGCCGCGCTCCCGATAGCGTTCGCGCAGGTAGAAGATGACTTCCCAGTGTTCTTCGTTCAGCTCCAGCCCTTCGAGCTCCGCTGCGCGGCTGGCATGTTGCGGCGACCACTGCACGAGCTCGGACATGTGGCCTTCTGGATCGTGTTCGTAACGTTGCGGATTGCTGATGATCTTGTTGATGTCGAGCATGATGGAACCCTCCTGCTGACGTGGGCGGGCAGGAAGCCCGCCGCAAGGCCATCTTCAAACTCCTGACTGTTATTGTCAACAATGTGCGGGGCAGGGGTATTGGGGGATGTGCTGCTGGGTGTGGATGGCGGGAGTTCGGCCAAAGCGGACGTTTTAGGTGAATTTGAATTACTTCCGGTTTGCACTCAAGACCAGCCTTCAACGTGCAGCTAAGGGGCGCGCCGAAGGCGCGTCCCAGCGACCGGAGGGAGCGAACTTGAGCGTAGGGTTAGGCGTATTTTTCATTGATTGTGAAGAACAGTGGCAATAATTGACTCTGAATACTTTGGTCGATCATGGTAAGTCACTATTGCTGTAAGGTGAGTAGTGGTACCTGGAACCCAGTTTGAGAGATTTACCAGCCAAGTTTGGCAGTGAGCGGAATGTGACCTCTTGTAGCTTTGGTATTTGATTTGAATTTGCGTAGGTTTTATCTCTTGACCATTAGCTGTGAGAACAACACTTCCTTTGTTGATGCTCTCGGTTAGTTGTTTTTTGGTGTCTCTGCAAAAACCAGCCCCCCACGCGACTATATTTTCTGGTTTTATTTCGCCTATGCATGACGTGCCGCTATCGGTTTTTGAACAATTAAAGCTTTCTAGGTCTGAGAAGAATTTGATGTCTTGAGCATTACTAGATGTCGGTTTGCTAATAACCACAGGCGTGGCTGCAAAAGCTAATCTTGGGGTAATCACGCAAATGAATAGCGCCAGCAAAATATTTTTCATAGGATGACTTGGTGATTGGCCTAACGTTAACTAGACACAAAAAGTGTCTGATAATCTGGAGCGGTGTGACGGATAATCTGGCGATGCATAGAACATCCTGTTGATTCTTAAAGTAGTGCCAATCATAAACACACCATCCCCAACAGAAAAAGCGACATCATGATTTTTCGCAGCTTAAGCTGCGTTTGGGCGCTCACCGTACCTGCATGGAGTTAGGGCGTCAACAGGCCTGATGGCCTATGTATATTCTGTTGATCCAGTATTTTCAGCTGGTGCGAATGGCTGCTAAAGGCACATAGCGGAAGTTCTGAAGATCATGTCTCAAGGGCGGCTTAGGCCGAGCAGCAGTCCAAACCAATCGATTCACAACCACTCGAATCCCGCCTGCTCGAAATCCTCTCCCTCCGCCAGCAAGGCCGTGAGTTTGATGTCGCGGCTCTTCTCGCCCATCATCATCTGGTGGTGGGTGTCGACAACGAACTTGCCGGACTCCATCAGCAGGGTGGCGTGCAGGTAGCTGTTGTGTTCGTCCGGCAGCAGGATGACGGGCAGATAGTCATAGGAGAACGAGCCTGAGCTGCTTTCCCAGTTGGAGACGCGTTCCGCACCTTTGCCGAGCACGCGTATCCACACAGAGGCCGGTTTCTTGGTGAGGATCTCGATGCCGACATGGACTTTGCCTGCGCTGTCGGTGTGCAGTCGGCGGATCATGCCGACCCACCATTGCTGTGCGTTCGCCGGTTTGAGCGCGCACAGGTCGCCGATCTTGATCCATGCCCCTTGTGTGCCGCCGAGTATCGCGCCCAGCCCGGTACCGCTCATGTTGGTGATGCTCCAGGTCTCGGTGGTATAGGCGATCTCTTCCTGTGCGACCAGGTCTATCTTCGCGCGTTTGCGCGCGTCGTCAGCGTCCTGCTCGGAATCGTGTCCGGCATCGATATGGGTGACCAGCTGGCTGATTATGCGGAAGCTGTGCGCGACCTCTATGTCGGCGTGGATCGCGCGCCGTTCCATGTGGCGCTTCGGCGGCTCGGCGGCCCAGTAGGTCATCAGGTGTTTGAGCACGGTGAGTTTGCCCGCCGGGGTGAATTCGCTGCCGAAGCGGCGCTCGCGCCAGATGGGGTCGTTCTCGTTCTGTTCGACGATCTTCTGCAACGCGGACACGGCTTTTGCGGCGCTGAAGAATCGAACACTTTCGGTTAGGGGTTTATCGCGCTCGGCGCGGTGCGGCGGGGCCGATCCGGCGAGGTCGAACTGGTAGGGGAAGTCGTTCTCGCCCGTGCTGGCGATCTCGAAGAAACTGTTCATGCGTCCGGCGATGCGGTAGCTGACTTCGAGCTGGTCGGCGGCCAGCGTCTCTGGCGAGGAGATGAACATCACCAGCGCATGCAGCAATTCGCGCTGCGGGCTGGTGTGGATGACATGGCCGGGATAGGCCAGCACCATCGTCTCGCTGCATTGCGTCTGTTCGGCGAAACGGTATCCCGCATACAGCATGCCCCAGGTGGCGGTGCCTATGTCGAGATAGCGCATCAGTTCCAGCTTCATCTGCGCGGCCACTGCTTGCAACTGCCGCACGCAGATCAAAGGCATGCGCTCGACGAGCTCACGGGATGGTTTGGCTGTCTTCCGGTATTCGTCGAGACTGGCGCTGTAGGCGGCGGCGAGCGCCTGCGCGAAAGCGCGCATGCCTTGCCACTGGTGCAGTCCGTGGAAGTCGCGCAGATGGGGCGCTTCGAGGTAGCGATGCAGCAGTTCGGTCTGCAGTTTCTGGCCGGCCTCGTCGATGCGCATGATCACGTCCGTGCGCAGCTCGGGTGTGAAGCCGGTGGCATCCTTGATCGATTCCAGCCAGAAGGTGATGTCCTCCAGCGCTTTGCGCGGGTCTTCTTCAGGCAGTTCGCCGAGGAGGCGCTGGGTCTCGCTCAGGTCGTACAAGGGGTGATCCGGTCTTTCGCCGAACAGTTTGAACATGATGTACGCGGCCTCGTGTGTGTCGACAGGGGGATGATATAGCAGGGCATGGCAGCAGAGGTAGGTGGTTAGACATTCAAGCTGCAAGCCTTTAGACTTGCGCCCCTTTGCAACGCAGCCTCAAGGTTTTCCCCATGAATCAGGAAGTAAGCCCATCCAGCGCACTCCCGACCAGGTCGCAGATCGCGCGCGAAGTCGAGCGCCGCCGCACCTTCGGCATCATCTCCCACCCGGACGCGGGCAAGACTACACTGACCGAAAAGCTGTTGCTGTTCTCCGGCGCGATCCAGCTGGCCGGCGCGGTGAAGGCGCGCAAGAGCGGGCGTCATGCCACCTCAGACTTCCTCGAGATCGAGAAGCAGCGCGGTATCTCGGTCGCTTCTTCGGTGATGCAGTTCGAGTATCGCGACCATGTGGTTAATCTGCTGGATACGCCGGGCCACCAGGATTTCTCCGAAGACACCTACCGCGTGCTCACTGCCGTGGACTCGGCGCTGATGGTGATCGACGCGGCCAAGGGGGTGGAAGCACAGACCATCAAACTGCTGGACGTGTGCCGCATGCGCGACACGCCCATCGTCACCTTCATGAACAAGATGGACCGCGAGGTGCGCGACCCGCTGGAACTGCTGGACGAGGTGGAGTCGGTGCTGAAGATACAGTGTGCGCCGGTCACTTGGCCGCTGGGCATGGGCAAGACCTTTCGCGGTGTGTATCACTTGCTGAAGGACGAGATCCTGCTGTTCACGCCGGGCGAGGAACGCGCCGACGGCGAGGTGGAGGTCATCAAAGGTATCGACAATCCCGTGCTGGTGGAGCGCTTTCCGCTGGAGATCGAGCAATTGAAGATGGAAGTGGAGCTGGTGCACGGTGCGTCGCACCCGTTCGACATCCAGGCCTTCCTCGCCGGCAAGCAGACACCGGTGTTCTTCGGTTCTGCCATCAACAACTTCGGTGTGCGTGAGATCTTGAACGCCTTGCTGGACTGGGCACCCGCGCCGCGCGAACGCGATGCCACGCTGCGCAAGGTCGATCCGAGCGAGCAGAAGTTCTCTGGATTCGTGTTCAAGATCCAGGCCAACATGGATGCCAACCACCGTGACCGCATCGCCTTCTTGCGCGTGTGTTCCGGCCATTTCGAGCGGGGCATGAAGATGAAGCATCTGCGCATCGGCAAGGAGATACGCGTGTCGAGCGTGGTGACCTTCATGGCCTCCAGCCGCGAGCAGGTGGAGGAGGCCTACGCCGGCGACATCATCGGCCTGCCCAACCACGGCAACATGCAGATCGGCGATAGTTTCTCCGAAGGCGAGGCGCTGCAGTTCACCGGCATCCCGTATTTTGCGCCGGACTTCTTCCGTTCGGTGCGCATCCGCAACCCGATCAAGGTGAAGCAGTTGCACAAAGGGCTGCAGCAGCTGGGTGAGGAGGGTGCAGTGCAGGTTTTCAAACCTATGGACGGCGGCGACCTCATCCTGGGCGCGGTCGGTATGCTGCAGTTCGACGTGGTGGCCAGCCGTCTGCAGGGCGAGTACGGGGTGGACGCTTTGTTCGAGAGCGCCAGCGTGAGCACTGCGCGCTGGGTGACCTGCGACGATGCCAAGGTGTTCGGCGATTTCCAGAAGGCGCTGTCGCACAACCTTGCCATCGATGCGGCGGGCAATCTGGCTTATCTGGCACCGAACAACGTCAACCTGAAACTCACTCAGGAACGCTGGCCGAAGGTGGTGTTCCATACCACGCGCGAACACGCGGTAAAGCTCTGATGCAAACAATCGATTTCCAGTTGCGCGGCGAATTCATCGCGCTGAACGACCTGCTCAAGCTGACCGGCGTGAGTGACAGCGGCGGCGCGGCCAAGGCGCTGGTGGCGGACGGGGTGGTATCGGTCGACGGGCAGGTGGAGTTGCGCAAGACCGCCAAGATACGCGCCGGGCAGGTGGTGGCACTGACCGGTGTGCGAATACGGGTGTTTGCCTGATCCATGCTGTACATCGCCCACAACGTCGTCATCCCGGAGCGAGAGATCGAACTGACTGCGGTGCGCGCGCAGGGCGCGGGTGGGCAGAACGTGAACAAGGTGTCGAGTGCGATGCATCTGCGCTTCGATATCCATGCCTCGTCCTTGCCGGATGAGATGAAAGCGCGCTTGTTGCAGGTCAACGACCAGCGCATCACCAAGGACGGCGTGGTCGTCATCAAGGCGCAGGAGTTCCGCAATCAGGAACAGAACCGCAACGAGGCTTTGCGTCGTCTCAAGGCATTGCTGCAATCTGCAGCGGAAAAGCCCAAGCCGCGCATCGCGACCAAGCCATCGCGCTCGGCGAAGAAGAAACGGGTCGAAGGGAAAGTGTTGCGCGGCCGGGTGAAGGCCCTGCGCGGCAAGGTCAGCGACTGAATCAGTCTTTCAGTTCCAGCTCCACCCGCAACAGGTGGTGGTCGGAACTCGGGGTCGGGATGACCTTCTGGTCCACGCAGCGCAATTGCTGGTTGAAGAACACGTGGTCCAGCACCAGCGGCATGCGCCGCCAGGTAATCTCCGACCATTGGGCGGTGCTGAAGCCCGCTTCCTCGAACTGTTCCACCAGCGTCTCATGGCCGCTGACGTTGAAATCCCCTCCCAGCAGCGTCGGCAGGTCGGAGCGCCGCAACCGGTCGACGACCATCTGGCGTTGTTCGGGATGGTTCGAGCTGGAGGTCTTGAGCATGAAGAAGGCCAGCAGGTGTGTGTTGAACAGCTGCACGGTCTTGCCGCCGATCTGGGTCTTGGCGCCGATCAGCAGGCGGTCGGTCGGCGTCTTGGTCTCGCCGTTGAAGTTGAATTCGATGGGCGGCGAGGGCAGGTCCAGCCGTGTGGTATCGAACAGCTTGCTGCGCGAGAAGATGGCGAGGCCGATACCGAAGGGCAGCTCGCGTACGTCGGCTTTCGGGTAGCTGAAGTAACTGTCGTATCCGGTTAGCGCAGCCTTCAGTCTCGTGTAGTTGGGGGGCGGGTCGAGTTGCTTGCCGCCGGGCTCGGCGTGTTCCACTTCCTGCAGCAGAACGATGTCCGCGTTCTGGCTTTTTATCTCGGCGATGGTCTGTTCAAGGTCAACCGGGGCGTGATCCGGATAGGCGTCATCCCATACCTGACCGAATTGCATGTTGAATTGAAGGACGCTGAACCGTGTCATGCTGGCTTGCGGGCGTTGAAGATTGGCGAACTTTATAGAAACAGTGGGTTGGAATCAAGCGATAGGGAAGGTTCTTTTCAGATATTGCTGGCGCAGTGCCGGGTCGAAGCGCTCGATCGCATAGCGCAGGGCAGTGCGCGGCAGGCGCGGGTAATGCTGCCGCAGGAAAGTCTCCAGCAATGGCTGGTCTCGTTTGCCCACTTCGCGCAGCATCCAGCCCACCGCCTTGTGCATCAGGTCGTGCTCGTCGCTCAGCAAGGTTGCGGCGATGCGCAGCGTGTCGCTGAAATCGTCGCGGCGGATGAAGTGGAAGGTGGCGATGATGGCGATACGCCGCTCCCACAGCGAGGCCGACTTCGCCAGCTTGTGCAGCAGCTTGCGCGGCCTGTCCTGCAGATGTCTGCCGACGATGTGCGGCGCGGAGATGTCGACCAGGTCCCAGTTGTTGATGCGATGCGTGTTGGCGAGGTAGAGGTCGAAGGCAGCTTGCCTCCCGGTATCGCCGGCACGTGCATAGTATTGCATCAGCTGCAGTAGCGCGAACACGCGCTCCTCGTGGTATTTCGAGTCGAGCAGGGTCTGCACCTCATCCAGTCCGGCATCGCGCTGCCGCTTCGCCAGACTGCGCAGCACCGGCACTTTGATGCCTATGAACACATCGCCCTCGCCGTATTGTCCCGGACCGGTCTTGAAGAAGCCTTGCTGGATGCGCGCGATCTCGGGCGAGGCGAGGGCGCGCAGTTGTCTCTGGATAGGGAGCAGGGCGGCCATCTCAGGCGAGGCGGGCTGCGATGAGGAAGATGGGGAACTCGCGCGTATTGCCCGCTACTTCCTTGCGCACCACCGTTGCGGTGGTATCGCGCACGTCGGTGTAACCTTCGGCGAGCAGCAGCCGGCGCAAGGCGGCGCGGTCGAAACCGAGATGGAACACGCCGGTGTTGTCGCCGTGGAATGCGCCGTCCTCGGTGTCGAGGTCGGCGAAAGCGATCTGGCCGCGCGGCCTGAGTAGCCGCTTCCATTCGCGCAACAGCGCGGCGGTGTCGGGGATGTGGTGCGTCACCATGCTGCTCACAATCAGGTCGTATTCGCCTGCGGCATGCGCGCCATGTTCGAAATCGACCAGCTGCGCGCTGACGTTGCCGGGCTTGAGTGTGGTGATCTTGTCCTGCAATACCGCGATCATCGCGGGCGAACTGTCCGCCCCGCACACCGAGCGCACCTGCGGCTGCAGGCGCATGGCGATGAGACCGGTGCCGCAGCCGTAATCGAGCACATCCATCTGCGGCGTGAGTTGCACCATGCGAAGGATGGCGTCACCCACATCCTGCGCGATCTTCAGCCGCGTGGGATTGCTGTCCCAGCGCGAGGCGACGCCCTCGAAATCCCGTCTCACCTGTTCCATGTCAACGACGGCGACGGGCGGACGTACTGCCGCCCATCAGCGACCCCAGTACGCCGCGTATCAGTTGACGCCCGAGTTCGGCACCGACGGTGCGCACCACACTCTTCACCATGGCCTCGCCCACACCCTGACGGCGCGAACTGCCGCCTCCGAGGAGTCCGCCCAGCAGTCCGCCGCCGGAGGCTGCGGGCGTGGTGCTCTCCGTCTTCGCTTCTGCCGCCTGCTGTTCGGCGGCGCGTCCTTTCAGCATCTCGTAGGCCGATTCGCGGTCCACCGCCTTCTCATACACGCCGGCGACGATGGAGTTGGCGATGATGTCCTTGCGCTCGGTTTCGCTGAGCGGACCGATCTGCGCGCGCGGTGGCACGATCAGCGCGCGCTCCACGATGCCGGGCGTGCCCTTCTCGTTCAGCGTGGAGACCAGCGCCTCGCCCACGCCGAGTTCGGTGATGACGGCTTCCTCGTCCAGTGCCGCGTTGTCGCGCATGGTCTGGGCGGCGGCGCGCACCGCCTTCTGGTCGCGTGCGGAGAAGGCGCGCAGCGCGTGCTGCACACGGTTGCCGAGCTGGCCGAGGATCTTGTCCGGCACATCGGCCGGGTTCTGCGTGACGAAATACACGCCCACGCCCTTGGAACGGATCAGGCGCACCACCTGCTCGATCTTGTCGACCAGCGCGGCGGGCGCGTCGTTGAACAGCAGGTGCGCTTCATCGAAGAAGAACACCAGTTTGGGTTTCTCCAGGTCGCCCGCCTCGGGCAGGTTCTCATACAGTTCCGAGAGCAGCCACAGCAATAGCGTCGAATAAACCTTGGGCGACTGCATCAGCTTGTCGGCGGCAAGGATGTTGATCACTCCCGCGCCGCGGTCGGTCTGCATCAGGTCGTGGATGTCCAGCATCGGCTCGCCGAACAGTTGCTCGCCTCCCTCGTGGTCGAGCTGTAGCAGGCCGCGCTGGATGGCGCCTATGCTGGCGGCGGAGATGTTGCCGTACTCGGTGGTGAATTCCTTCGCGTGCTCGCCCACGTACTGCACCATGGCGCGCAGGTCCTTGAAATCCAGCAGCAGCATGCCGTTGTCGTCGGCGATCTTGAATACCAGTGTGAGCACGCCTTGCTGCGTGTCGTTCAGGTTCAGCATGCGGCCCAGCAGCAACGGCCCCATGTCCGACACGGTGGCGCGCACCGGATGGCCGAGCTTGCCTTCCACGTCCCAGAACGTCACCGGGTAGCTGCGGTGCTCGAAGTCATCCAGTTTGAGTTGCTCGACGCGCGCCTGTACCTTGGCGTTGCCGCCGCCCTGTTTGGCCACGCCGGAAAGGTCGCCCTTGATGTCGGACAGGAACACCGGCACGCCGATGCGGCTGAAACTTTCGGCGAGCGATTGCAGCGTCACCGTCTTGCCGGTGCCGGTCGCGCCGGTGATCAGGCCGTGGCGGTTGGCCATCTGCGGCAGCAATAGCAGTTCGTGCTGGTCGTTCTTGGCGATGAGCAGTGGGGCGGTCATGCGTATCCTTGAAAGGTTTGAGTTGTCCTGCCTGGGCCGGCAGTCTGGATGGGGCGCAATTATGGTGTCAGGGATGGTTTGCTGCAATCACTCGCTGGCGGAGGCTATATCCTGCTGCGAGGGTTATATTGCTGCCGCAGGAGAATGGGCGGATACAATGCATCCGATTCAAATCGGGAGTCGTCATGAGGAAGGTATGGTGGTGTGTAGCGTTATGTCTGATCGCGATGTCCTCGCAGGCCGACGGATTCAAGGTCAGCGGCCAAGTGTTCGAGAAAGGGACTGGACGGTCACTGCAGGGGGCGCAGGTCACGGTGCGGGACTTGCCGGGTAGTGCTGCCGAGAGCGATGCGAGTGGCAGTTTCGAGATCGACTTGCCGGGTTACGGAGATTTTGAGCTGGAGCTTCGTTATGCGGGTGTTCCGCTCGTGCGGGCGGTGCATCTTGAGCCGGGGGGACAAGTCCCTGTGCAGACTTTTTATGTTCGACTTCCGGAGACCTTGCGCGAGATGGTGGTGACGGCGCCGCGTTCACCGGACCGGGTGAGCAAGAGCGTCATCAGCGGCAAGACCTTGAGCAGCATCGCCGGTTCGGGCGGCGATCCGCTGGCCGGGCTGCAGGCCATGCCGGGCGTGGTCGCGGTCAACGGCAGCAGTGCCCCGGCGGTACGCGGCTCCGGCCCCGGCGACAACGTGTATTACGTGGATGGTCTGGTGATCGGCAAGTTGTTCCATTACGGTAGTCTCAGCGTGTTCAACGCCGACCTGATCGAGGACTTCAATCTGTACAGTGCGGCGTTCAGTCCCCACTATGGCGATGTGACCGGCGCGGTGATCGATGTCGCCCTGCGCAAGCCGCGCACCGACCGCCTCGGCGGCAAGGTCAATGTCAGTCTGATGGGTGCGGACTTTCTGGTGGAAGGGCCACGCAACGATGACCAGTCGTTCTATTTCGCTGCCCGCCGCAGTTATATCGACCTGTTCATCAAACAGATCGAAGACAAGGGCGTGACCATCCAGATCCCGCGTTACTGGGATTATCAGGGCAAGTATCTGTGGAACCTGAACGATGCGAACAAGCTCAGTTTCCATCTGCACGGCGCTGGCGACCAGCTCGCGCTGAATTTTTCGGCGACGTCCAATGCGGCGATCCGCGAACCTGTGCTGGCCGGGGATCTGTCTTTGTCCGATTCGGGGGCATCACAGGCTGTGATACTGGACAGCGTGCTGTCGGATACGACCCTCAATACCCTTACCCTGCAACACCGCACGCGCGATGCGAGCAACCGCATCGCACAGGCAGGCACTTTGGATCTCACCCAGGAAAGTCTGCTGTTGCGCGACCAGGTCCGGTTGGAGCTGTCTGCGGGGCATGAGCTGACACTGGGAGCGGAATTGGGTCAGACCAAGGTCACGGTGGATGCCGATCTGAACAACACCCCCTGCACGCAGTTCGACGCCAACTGTGACCTCACCACCGGGACGAGGGAGCAATTGAGAGATGCTTTTACGAGCCGCTTGCTGGCGATGTCGGTGCAAGACAGGAAGCGTGTGCGGGATGATCTGACGCTGGTCGGTGGCGTGCGTTATTCGAAGGAGGATTATCTGGATCGTAGCTACACAGAGCCGCGCGTAGGGGTGGAATGGGAGTGGAGTCGCGACACCCTGCTCACGGCAGGATGGGGCAGACACAACCAGATGCCGACCGGCCAGCAGATCGTGCGCGTGTTCGGCAACCCAGGTCTGGACCATATCCGCGCCGACCATCGCGTGGTCGGCATCGCGCAGAGACTGGATGCGGACTGGAACTGGAAGAGCGAGGCCTATTACAAGAGATTCAGCAATCTGGTGGTCAGCGACCGGACACTCAATTACATCAACGCGGCCAGCGGCAAGGCCTATGGTCTGGAGTTCCTGCTCAAGAAAGAAGAGACCGACAAGCTTTCGGGCTGGTTCGTGCTCAATCTCGCCAAGTCGCAGCGGCGCAACGATGTGACCGGTGAAGCCTTCCGTTTCGAGTATGACGAACCGGTGAACACGACACTGGTCGGCAGATACAAGCTGGATGAGGACTGGAGTTTCGGGTTGAAGTGGAACTATCATTCCGGCAGTCCCTATACCCCGGTCATCGGCACCAGCGGCAACTATCCGGATGGCCGCTTCATCCCCCGCTACGCAGGCATCAATTCAGGCACCTTGCCGGTGTACCACAAGCTCGACCTGCGGGCGGACCGTTACATGGTGATGGACCGCTGGAAGTTGAATGCCTACTTCGAGCTGAACAACGTCTACCGGCGCAAGAACATCGCGGGGTATACCTACAATGCGGATTACTCCACGCGCGAAGAGGTCTACACCTTCGAGCTGCCGATCTCCTTCGGTGTGCAGGGTGAGTTCTAGAAAAACGAAAAAAAAGCCTAAAGTATCTGCCAGTCGTGCCGATAAAACGTTCATGGATGAGCGGTAAAGCGTCCTTCGAACACATACAAGGAGGTCTATCATGGCAATAAACCCTGTAGATTCAAGCAGTAACTATGTATCGCAAGTGCAGCCCCAACCGCAACCGCGCGATGAACGGGAAGCGTTGAAGGTTCGCGATGACGCTGCAGCCAAGGCGGCTGCCGCCGCTCAGGTGACAGAGACACCGAAACCGACCGTGAACACGCAAGGCCAGACGGTGGGTTCCGTCATCAACGTGCAGGCCTGACCCGGTCGGAGCCGTCAGGTTCGCGAGGCGCACCCGCTTGGGTGCGCCTTTTTTCTGCCTGCAGAACCCGGCTCATCCGGGTACGTGATCATCGGGCAGCGCCGGCTTTGTCGATCGCCTCGATGCGTTTCTGGGCGTTCTTGCTCAGGCTGTGGTCCGGATGACGGGTGAGGAATTCGGCATACAGGGCGCGCGCTGCTGTCTTGTCGCCGAGTTTCTCTTCGGTGATCTCTCCGTTCTTGTATTCGGCTTTCACTGCTTCTTCGTGTTGCGGGGAGAGCGCCATGATCCGCAGGTTGATGTCTATCGCTTTGGCCCAGTCGCGCGTGCTGAACAACGCGAGCCGCTCGGCAGCCAGCAAAGCTTCCATACCTTCATCGCCCTTGAATAGTTCGGCCAGCTTGAGATGGCTTTCTATCGCCTGTGCAGGCTGTCTGGTCTTGTTTTGCTGGATGGCGGCCATAGCGCGCAGGGCGCGCAGGACGATCTGGTCATCCTTGTAGCGTGCGACGATGGCCTCGTTGGTCTTGATCGCATTGGGGTAATCCTGCATGTCCTCGTCATACATCGCCGCGAGCGCTTCATAACCCTGTTTGGTTTCGGCGGAATCGGGGAATTTGCTTATCAGCTGGTTATAGCTTGCTACAGCCTGGGGATAGGCGTGCATGCTCTTGCGCTGTAACGTTGCTTTGGCCAGCAGGCTGTGCGCGTGCAGCGGGCTTTCCGGATACAGGGCGATCAATTTGTCGAAGTGATGGATCCCGGACTGTGCATCCAGCAAGGCAGCCTGGCGTGCCCAGACATGCTCGATCTGGTCTTCCTGCAGCCAGCCCTGATTGGCTGACAGGAAGGAGTCGCAAGCTTCGGCTATCGGGCGGGCCCAATCCTTTTCCGGGTTCTCGCCCAGAAGGCGAAGTAATCCGGCCGTACGCGCTTCGCGTTCCCCTTGCAGGCTGCCGATCTTCTCGCCCAGGCTTTTCAGCAAGTCAGCCTGTTTCTTCAGCTCATCGCCAGCCATTGCCTGCAGTCGCTTGATGGCTTCCTGCTCGAAAGGCGTGCCGGGGTAGGCAGCGCGCAACAGGAGCAGATCTATCGCTGCAGCCGGATATTCGCCGATGCGTTGATGCACCTGTGCCATCAGCAGGTATGCCTCGGCAGTCTCCGGAAGTTCCGGGTGGCGCTCGGCAAAGCGGCGCATCTCGGCCAACAGCTCCGCGTCGATCGGGTTCTGCGATGACGTGAGCAATCGCGCGAACATGTTCTTCTTCACTTCGGTGGCCTTGACCGCAAGCCGTAACAACTCCAGCTTCCGGGGGGCGAGTCTTTGATGCAGGGCAGCCAATGTTGCACTGTCGGGCTCCGGCTCGGCTGCAACGGGGACGAGTGTGACCTCGGCGATGGGCGGGGCGTCAGGGATATCGCTGGTGGCGGGTGTGGCGGTTGGCTGTTCGACTGTCTCGCTAGTCGTCGTGGCTGGATCGGCATCGGTAACCTCATCCGCTGCCCAAGCCGTCGTGAGCGCCAACCCAAATCCCGCTGCCAGCAGTATCTTTCTCATACGCGATCTCCCTGATATGTATTTTTGTTATCGAATGGCGAGCGAGGTTAGCAGGCGCGCCGGAAGGTTACAACCGAAGGGTGTGCCGGGCTCAAGGCTGATCGCTTGGCAAGGTTGCCGGGTCTTGGCTACAGCGGCTGTCTTACAAGGTGATGCCGGCTTCCTCCGCCTGGATGTCGGCGAAATAGCTGCTGCGCACCATCGGCGCGCAGGCGGCGTGCGAAAAGCCCATCTTCTTCGCTTCTTGCTCGAACCACTTGAAAGTCTCCGGCGTGACATAGCGCAGCACCGGCAGATGGCCGTTCGACGGTTGCAGGTACTGGCCCAGGGTCAGCATCTCCACATCATGCGCACGCAGGTCGCGCATCACTTGCAGCACCTCCTCGTCGGTCTCACCCAGTCCCAGCATCAGGCCGGACTTGGTGGTCACCTGCGGGAAGCGCGTTTTGAACTCTTTCAGCAGTTTGAGCGAGTGCGCATAGTCGGCCCCGGGACGTGCCATGGGATACAAGCGCGGCACGGTCTCCAGATTGTGGTTCAGCACATCGGGCAGCTCGTCGGCCATGGCATCCAGCGCCACGTTGAGACGGCCACGGAAGTCCGGTACCAGCGTCTCCAGCTTGGTGGTGGGCGAGGCGGCGCGTATCGCGCGCAGGCAGGCGGAGAAGTGCGCCGCGCCGCCGTCGCGCAGGTCGTCGCGGTCCACGCTGGTGATCACCGCATAGCGCAGCTTGAGCAGGCCGATCGAGTGGGCGAGGTTCTTGGGTTCGTCAGCATCGGGCGGCAACGGTTTGCCGTGTGCCACGTCGCAGAACGGGCAGCGGCGGGTGCAGATATCGCCCAGGATCATGAAGCTGGCCGTGCCCTTGCCGAAGCATTCGCCGATGTTGGGGCAGGAGGCTTCCTCGCATACCGTGTGCAGGCTGTGCTCGCGCAGCATGCGCTTCACTTCGTTATACCCCGCGCCGCTGCCTGATTTCACGCGTATCCATTGCGGCTTGCGCAGGCGTTCCTGCAAGGGGATGATCTTGATCGGGTTGCGTGCGGTTTTGGCCGCACCGGTCTGTTTGGTGGTGTCGTTCATGGGACGGATTGTAAAGCATCCGAAATACCCAAGTATAAAAGTATGGTATATTTCTGCCCCGTAGCGTAGCCATTTCCGCTCATCGAATTCATCACAAGGAGACTCTCATGGAACACCAACTGCCAGCGCTTCCCTATGCCAAAGATGCCCTCGCGCCGCACATGTCGGCCGAGACCTTCGACTATCACTACAGCAAGCACCACCAGGCGTATGTGACCAACCTGAACAACCTGATCAAGGGTACCGAATACGAGAATCTCGATCTGGAAGCCATCATCAAGAAGGCACCGGCCGGCGGCATCTACAACAACTCCGCGCAGGTGTGGAACCACACCTTCTTCTGGAACTGCATGAAGCCGAACGGCGGCGGCGCACCGAGCGGCGCACTGGCCGACGCGATCAACAAGAAGTGGGGTTCGCTGGACGAATTCAAGAAGGCCTTCCAGACTTCCGCCGTCGGCAACTTCGGCTCGGGCTGGACCTGGCTGGTCAAGAAGGCCGACGGCTCGGTCGACATCGTCAACATGGGCGCCGCCGGCACCCCGCTGACCACCGGCGACAAGGCTTTGCTGTGCATCGACGTCTGGGAGCACGCCTACTACATCGACTACCGCAACCTGCGTCCCAAGTTCGTCGAGACTTTCCTCAACAACCTCGTGAACTGGCAATTCGCGGAAAAGAACTTCGCGTAATCCCCTGCCGTGCCTGGCACGGATCAGTTAGCAGGAAAGATGAAAGGCACCCGGGAGGGTGCCTTTTGTTTTTGCAGCGATGCGATGCATCGCGAAAGGTTTTGGAGCGGCCAAATCGAACAGTGGGCGGCATAGTTTGCGGCAACTATGGAACCATCAATGGTCATAGGAGCCGGAATTTCCAACTGCCTGCGGTGCTTCCGACTCGGAATTTTCAGATCCGCTATTGACATGAAAACCCAACGGTTTGACCGATAAGGAAATTTCCTGCTTGTTATTTGGTGTGAGTAGTCGCACGATAACCACGTCTGAGGAATCAAGGGCGAGCTCGATGAGACTTATCGAACAAGATGAGAAAGACGATTTCCTTGCGGTTTTGAAGCGATTCAAGCTATCCGAGGATGATTTTGTCCTGGTGGAGACCGATACGACAGACCCGAAGACGGATGAGATTCTTGCGCTGTCCGGCTTTGTCGTCATTACACGTAAGTCCACCAAGCTGAAAGCTCAATACCCGATTGGCGATGGTTCCAGATGGGTCGAGGAGTTTGAAAGAGACCTGGAAGCACATTTGTTCGGCAGATAACAACGCTAGCAAGAATGCCTCACCTGGCCCGCCGATTTCCAGATGTCGCCGAAGCGACCTTGCAGTACCGGCCATCACTTCGATATTGACGATGCGTTAAGCATGTCCTGGTGATCGCTTAAGGGAAACCACAAGGGTATGCCCCTGTTCTCTGTAGCCTGATTTCGGGGTATCCATATCCTGCGCGCTTAGGAGGATCTGATGGATTACAGGATAGAGCACGATTCATTCGGTGACATCGAGGTGCCCAGTCAAAAGCTCTGGGGCGCGCAGACACAGCGCTCTCTGCTGCATTTCAAAATCTCGAATGAACGCATGCCGGACGAGATCATCCTCGCACTGGCAGAAACCAAACGCGCCTGTGCCCGCGTCAATTGCGACCTTGGCATTCTGCCCTCCGAAAAAATGCAGGCCATCGTCCGCGCTGCAGACGAAGTGCTGCATGGCTTGCACATGAATGAATTCCCGTTGTCTGTCTGGCAGACCGGCTCGGGCACCCAGAGCAACATGAACATGAACGAGGTGTTGGCCAATCGCGCTTCAGAATTGATGGGCGGTGAGCGTGGCCGCAAACGGCTGGTGCACCCGAATGACGACGTCAATCTGGGGCAATCGTCTAACGACATTTTCCCCACGGCCATGCATGTTGCCGCAGCGCTCGGCATCATTCGTGATGTGCTTCCGGCCCTGACCGATTTGCGCAACACGCTCACCGGCAAGTCGCAGGAATTCGCGGATATCCTCAAGATCGGGCGCACGCATTTGCAGGATGCGACCCCGCTCACGCTGGGGCAGGAATTCTCCGGTTATGTCGCGCAATTGAACCATGCCGAATCAGCGATCACCGCTACCTTGCAGGCAGTATTCGAATTGGCCGTCGGCGGGACAGCGGTGGGCACCGGGTTGAATACCCATGCTGAATTCGGGCAGCGCGTGGCGGATGAATTGGGCCAGCGCCTCAAGCTGCCGTTTAAGAGTGCGCAGAACAAATTCGCCACACTGGCCGCGCATGATGCGCTGGTCAATGCGCACGGCGCGCTCAAAACGCTCGCCGTTGCGCTATTCAAGATCGCCAACGACATCCGCTGGATGGCTTCCGGGCCGCGCTCGGGGCTGGGCGAGATCAGCATTCCCGAGAACGAGCCTGGCAGTTCCATCATGCCGGGCAAAGTAAATCCCACCCAATGCGAAGCGCTGACCATGTTGTGCTGCCAGGTAATCGGCAACGACACGGCGATCACAATGGGCGGTGCCTCCGGCAATTTCGAGTTGAACGTTTTCAAGCCGCTCATCGCCCATAACTTCGTGCAAAGCATGCGCTTGCTGGCCGATGGCATGGCGAGCTTCGATCGAAATTGCGTGCAGGGCATTGCTGCCAATCACAAGCGCCTGAATGAGCTGATGGCGCAATCACTGATGTTGGTGACGGCGCTGGTGCCGCACATCGGCTACGACCGTGCCGCTGAGATTTCGCAGCGCGCCCAACGCGACGGCTGTGCGCTCAAGGAGGCCGCACTTGCCTTGGGTTACGTGACGCCGGAAGACTACGAACGCTGGGTTGTTGCGGCCGACATGGCGCGCCCGACATCCAATTAAATACTTGACTGAACATCTTGGTTATGTATAGTGGAGGCGTACTTCCCGCAATGGCGTTCTGACTGCCATGCCTCTCACAACTCACTGTTTCAACGCGAGTTGCGCAGTATCCATGACGGTATACCCGGCAAATCCCGCTGCCAGTTCACACCATGCGGTTGTGATGAGAATCACTAGCGAATGGAGGGTGCCATGTCCGCATTTTTCGGAATAGATGAGCACAACGCCGAAGGCTTCATCGACAACGGCGTTTTCTGCCTGCCCCATACTCTCGATGGGAAATACGCACTACACAGCATCGTTTCGCCCATCCAGAACTCGGATATCGTCTTCATCAAGCAATGTTCGCCGCTATCCAGCCTGCATATCAAGGCGATAGGCGTAGTGCAGTCGAGTTACCCGATGAAAGTCCCGACCGAGGTTTGCCTGCCGGTGGAGTGGGTGTGGCAGGGCGAAAAGGTGCTGGATAACGTGGAAGAGGTGTTGGCGCAGTGTGGTGAGCCGCTGTACGAAGAGCACAACATCATGGTGCAGAGAGAGATCATCGACCTGCTGCCGACGAAGTACCACGTGGCACAACCGATATAAGCCTGCCGTGTGCCGACAGTATCGACGGGCGGTCTTCATTCTCGACGCACCGGGTCCAAGCTTTCAAATTGCCGACTTGGCGCAAGCTGCCCTAGAACAGCGAGTGAGGAGGACATCATGAGTGATCTATGCGAGCTGTCCAACAGGAAGTGCAAGCCTTGCGAAGGCGGCATGCCGCCCCTGTCACAGGAAGTGAGCAACAAGCTCTTAAGTCAACTTGATGGCTGGGCGTTGCAAGATAAGGTGATCCGCAAAACCTTCGAGTTCAAGAACTATTTCCAGACCATGGCATTTGTAAACGCAGTGGCCTGGCTATCTCACCGGGAAGATCATCATCCGGACCTGAGTGTCGGATTCAATCGCTGCCAAGTCGAATACTCCACTCATTCAGTCAACGGGCTGTCGGAAAATGATTTCATCTGCGCGGCAAAAGTAGATCGTCTGTTTCACCTGTGAAATAGACCGAGCTGCGAGACCGGGAAAGCTGCTGGAATCAAGATGCATTCACAGTCATAAGGTTTAGCCATGAAAATTCTATATGACAAAAATGAAGTGATCGCAGCCGCCCGGTATATCGTGGCAAACAAGCCCAGCGCCAAAGATCCGTCAGAGATCCCCCATACGGATCGAGGCTTTAATCTGGAACGAGGGCATGTGGATGCCATCCTGAAAAATATGCGCGCGCTGGCAAGAGAGAATGAAAAGGTTTATCTGGCTGTTCAACAATCTCTGGCTGCTGGAAATTCGAATGTGGATCTGCTCTGGAGCAAATGGGTTGAAGTGCTCGGGGTCGGTGGCTATTGGATCATTGCCAACATTGAAGAAGGCACGATCCAATTTGCAATCGCAGTATCCCCGTGGTTTGGCGACCCCATGGATATCGAGGAAGAAATATAACTTTCCGGATTTGTAACAAGTATGGTGGTTTCACCGTGATCAAGACGGCAACCTGCATCCCAAGTGTTGAGACCTTCCTCAACAATCTGCAGAACTGGGAGTTCGCAGAAAAGAACTTCGCGTAATCTCATTCGTGCTTGGCACGGATCAGTTAGCAGGAAAGATGAAAGGCAGCCGGTGGGTGCCTTTTGTTTTGGGGGATGGGCTGAGGAGCTAAAGGCAGTTGATCGGCCGAAGCCGCCTTTTCGCACGCCATTCAATGGCGACAGCAATCTGATCAACATCAGACGTTCAACGTGGAGTTAGGCGTCATGGTGAGAGGAAAGGTACTGACTGAACATGACCCAGAACTCTCGCTTTCCATTGGACTTTAGAGCCTCCATTACCGTATCAACAAAGATTCTAAGTTCGCTGTCTTCGGGAATGCTGCCCTTCGTCTTTCCAGTCCAGACTATGAGCGCTCCGTAGTGTTTGGGCCTTTGAATTTCACCTGAGCTGAAATAGGCGCAGGCATCTATCAGCAGCAATTCCGTTAGCTCAGGGTTAAACAATATCTCGCCTGTCGGGTCGCGGTCGGCATGTTTGAAAAAGTTCTCTGGTTCGTGAAGTAACTTGTGCATCCGACCTCGCTCTTCAGCAGGCAGCGACTGGAGATATTCCGTTTTGATGAATGGATGCTCTGCACCTTCACGCTTTGCGATGTCTTTAAGTGCGTTGTATGCGGCTGCAGCAAGCGTGTGAGTTGCTACGGCGTTGTCCGACGTGAAGAACAGTTCAATCGCGGCATCGAGTTGCGCGCGAATCGCGTCAATCTTCGTCAATCGGATGTGCGGCATGGCATGGCGCTTAACGTAGAGCTAACCAACGTTGCGCGGCTTTATCGTGCAGCGCCCAGCGAGCGAAGAGAGCGAGGTTGAGCGCCGGGTTAGAAGCTGGTGGATCAAAGCGCATAAGTTACCTTGTTTTCTTTGACTACGACCTTGCCTGTTGATTGCAATTTCTGGAGCAATGAAGCCAATTCTGCTTTGGACACACCTTTGGGGTAAAGCGAGGCAATAGTGCTTGTAAGCGTCTTGAGGGTGCGCGGCTTGGAATTGCCTCGCTGCTTCAGATTGGCGACAACGAAAGCCAGCTTGTCGTCTTTGGTTTTGACGATGGCTGGTGCTTTGGGCGGAGCTTTAGGTTTGGCTTGAGGCGTGACGGCAGGCGGAGCCTTCGATGGAGTAGCAGTTTTGACGGAGCCCGCACCGTTCGGGCATTTGAACTGTCCTTTTTGATTAAGAACAACCTGAAATTTCTCTTTGAGCGACATACTACCGAGCAGTGCGTTGACTGACTTGCAGCATGCGACGCAGTTTTCGTCGCTGTTGCTCCCACCATTGGAGCTGGCGAACAAATGTTCAACGCTTGCCTCAGCCTTCGGCAAAGGTTGCTTGCAGAAGAAACACAGCCCTCCTTGGACAAACATCAAGCGGTCAAGTGGTTTCGTAGGCATAAGCTTCTAACGGTTCACATAAGGGGCGCCGCAGTCGCGGCGGCCCAGCGAACGATAGTGAGCGAACTTGATGTGATTGCTAGATTTCACTTGTTTTCCTTGCTTGATTTTGAAAGCTGCTCCAGCTGCCACTGAAATAGCTCATCTTCTGAATCTGCTCGTGGAATGACTTGCCAGATGTCGGCTCCAATGTCGGTGTAGCTCACCTTTTGCCAGATACGCCCCAAGCAGGTATCGAGCAGGAACTGATCTGCACGAACGCTCGAGTGTTGAACTAGCACATATCTCCCCGGCGCATTGCATGAAGGGGGACCAACCGTCGGAAAGGGCTCCTTTGCCTTTGGATCAGCCGCGTAGCTAAGGCTCGGGATTAGGATTGCCAGTGCCAGCGCACTGACGAAGAGGGTGAGTAGTCTCATGGTCATTCCCCTTGTGAAATCTAACAGTTCTTGTAGAGACCCACGGGTCCGGACATTCATAAATAATGAGACAGACACTTTTCGCCTCTATCCTTATGAATATCTTGAAAAGATGAAATCATGCGACTCATTATTACATTATCAATAGGGAGACGCATGACACTGGAAGGATTGAAGCAAATTTTATGGCTTGAGGATATAGGCCAATATATCTATATCCGGTCTATATATATGAATGACCGCTTCTATCAGAAAACCGGAAGTAACCTGCCAATCCTTTTTATGGCGACTATGGCCGACCACCCGCCCTCAAGAATCTTCTTCGCGCAGCACCGAACGCGTGATGCGCTCGAAGCCGATGGTGGAGAACTTGTCGATGTTGAGGTACTGGTCGGTGACGTCGGCATGGGAGACGATGCCGTTGCTGCTGCACCAGTTATCCCAAGCGGTCTGGCCGACACGCGAGTTGCCGGGCATGCCGACCAGCCGGTAGATGCGGCCACTGCGGGTGGTGATGGTCATGCTGTCGAGGCAGAATTCCTGGATCGCGCTGGAGGTACGGCCGAAGTTGTAGGTGACGTCGTGCCCGCATACGTGGCGGCTGCGCGTGCCCTGTTTGGTGACGACTTCCATCACGCACCATCTGCGCAGCGTGACTTCGCGGGATTCGTCGGGGAGCTTGCGGGAGGACATCGGTGCCGTGGCCGTGGGTTGACTGGCGGCTATGATAGCGGAATGCCGCGCGGCTGTTCGGGCACGCGCGGCGATCCGTTGCCTGAGGGGGGCTTCAGGGCTTCTTGGGCGTGGAGTAGGGTACTTCTTTCTGGATTGGTTCCCAGGTGGTCTCGTAGCCGACGAAGAACTGTCCGGGCACGATCTCTTTCTGGCGGGTGGTCACGCGGAATGTGCGGCCTTCCGGAACCTTGGGGCGGCAAAACGGTTTCTTTTCTTCACTCATGATGCTGTCTCCTTGGGTTTAATAAACTGTTGCTTGCAAACGGGAGGCCTGTCCATCAGGCTTGCCGGGTCCTCCCTGTTACCCGGCAGGATTCCATTCTTTAACGCTTGTAGTGCGCCTTGTGCGGGATCACATGCCGCACGCCGCCCTGCGGATTCTCCACGTCCCCTTTGTAGCGGGGGATGAGGTGGATATGCACATGGAAGATGCTCTGTCCGGCGGCCGGTCCGACATTGACGCCGACGTTGTAGCCGTCCGGTTTGAACTCGGCGTCGAGGAGTTTCTTTTCCTCCTTGATGAGGTCCATACAGGTGGCGAATTCTTCCGCTGTCAGCTCGAAGAAACTGGCGACATGGCGGCGCGGGATGATCAGGGTGTGTCCCGGGCTGGTGGGGTAGGTGTCACGGGCGCTGAAGGCGAGATCGCACAGGATCGACACGCCGCGCGGGTCCTTGCAGAACAGGCAGGGATCGTTGGGGTCGCGTTTCTTTTCTTGCGTTGCTTCAGACATCGGCAGGACACCTCTTCCTGTACGTTATACTCGAACCGTCATTCCTGTTAACGGAGAAACCATCTTGGCTTCGAATAAGGCTCGCGTTTACTTTGCATTGCTTGGCTACCACTTCAACCCGGACGACGTCACGCGCCTGCTCGGGGTGGAACCCACTTCCGTCAACGCAGCCGGCGCATACAGCACGCTGGACAAACCGGTCATCAGCTCGTGGGAGTTATCCACGGAGACCCTTTCCGGCGAAGTCGACGTCTTTGCCCTGACCGATACGCTGGTCAAACAATTGGAGCCGCTCAAGGACAAGATCGTCGAGGTCTGCAAAAGCCACAATCTGTCTCCCAGGCTGGGCATGGTGCTGACCTTGTCCGCCGATCAATCCGGCCCCGGCCCGGAAGCCGGCGTCGGTGTCAGAGCGGTCCGCTTCCTGGCGGATACCGGTTCTTTCCTCAACATCGAAACCAAAGTTTCCTAGAGATACGCTGATCTAATCGTCGCACCGGCGAAGGCCGGTGCCCAGTTAATTAAAAGCACTGGATTCCGGCCTTCGCCGGAATGACGGCTTATTCAGCACATCCCGCAGTTTTCCCTTAAATCACCGCGCTGCCCAGCGTTTCGTGCTGGGCGCGCGCCATCTTCATCTGTTCCTCGCAATGCTTCAGGCACAGCGGTTGCAGCGCGTGCGGGAAGCATTCCATGATCACTTCGAACTCGTCGGCGATCTCTTCGGCCAGCGCGGCATCGTTGGTCAGCTGCGCCAGTGAATTCTGTACCGTCGCCTTGTTCACGCGGCACAGCACGGCCACATGGATGGGCAACTGCTGCTCCATGCTCACCGTCAACGCCAGCTCGTAGGAATTGATCGCTTCTTTCAGGCGCGCGGCATTCCCTTCCGACTCGCCCAGATGATGCAGTGTGACGCCGCGGTTGTTGTGCGTGGCTGTCAGCTCCAGTGCGTAATCGTCGGCATTGAGCGCGGTCAGCGCGTTCTTCCATGCGACCACGGACTTCTGGAACTGGCGGTTGCCCTTGAGCTGTCTGCCGAAGGTGTACAGGGTGGCGCCCAGTTGATGCATCGTGAGCATCCAGTCCTGCGGTGACTGTTCCCTGGTCCAGACCTGCAAGGCCTCGGTGTAGGCATCCACCGCGACCTTCAACGGCGCCGTGGTTTCGCTCAGGCGGCCAAGCGTCTGGTTGGCCGTGGCCAGGTTGTATTGCGTGACTGCCCATTGCCGGGGCGCGCTTTCTCGGGAGAACACTTCCAGCGCCTTGCCGAAGCACTGGATGGCGCGTTCCAGCGAGGCGGCATCCCGGCGCTGCTGGCCCAGTGCGGCCAGGATATTGCCGAGGTCGTTCTGCTTCGTAGCCCACACCTGCGGCTCGCGCTCGCGGCTGATCGTTGCCGCATCGCCGTTCAGCGCGGCGTCCAGCGCTTCGCGCAGGGGCTCGAAGATCCTCGCGCTGTAACGGTGCTGCTCATAGTTGCCGCGTGTGTAGCGGAAGTTGTCCGCCATCGCCACCTGCGTATCCGGCGCGGCCGCGGCGGCCAACTCCGGGCTCAGCATGCCCAGCGAATCGGCGATGGAGCGTTCCAGCGCACGGTTCGGCGGGTAGAGGAGGTAGGCGGTGGAGAAGTTCATTGTGCCCGTTCGAGGATGTCGTTCAGGTCGGGATCGGCGCCGACCGGGCCGCCCAGTTCAATCTCTTCTGCGGTCGCATCGCGGATGGTCAGCACTTCCAGCACGAAGGTGACCTCGCGGCCGCACAGCGGATTGTTGCCGTCTATGGTCAGCGTCTTGTCGTCGAGGCGGGTGACGATGAAGTTGCGCGGCTCGCCCTTCTCGTTCTCCATGGTGATGGTCATGCCGAGTTCGCGGTATTCCTCCGGCACATTCTCGATGCGGTCGGTGAACACCAGCGATTCGTCGCGCTCGCCATATAGCTTGGTGGTGTCGACCGGTACCTCGATGGTGTCGCCGACCTTCTTGCCGTACAGCTCGCGCGTGACTTCTTCGGACATCACGTCGTTCACGCCGTGCACGTAGCCGATCGGATATTCCACGGTGACCAGCACTTCACCGCTCTTGTTGTCGATGACCCGGTAATTCAGTTCGACGAATTTCTCGTCTGCGATGGTATCTGACATGTTGGTTCTGACCGGGGTTAGAAAATGGTGGCGCCGAAGATCTTCACTTTGCCATTCTCGTAGCCCAGCACCAGCCGACCCAGCCATTCGCCGGGTTTCGCCGAGCTTCTCTGCTTGTACAGCACGGTGACATGCTCGCCGCGGCGGATGATGCCCAGATAGTCATAGTCCGGCGACAGGTTCTTGGCCAGCTCGCTGCGCGCGAACTGCTTGCCCATCTCGATCTCGTTGGCGCCCATGATCAGGGTGCTCGAAAAATTGCGGGTGAAGGCGCCGTAGTTGCCTTCGTTGGAATACTTCACCAGATCCGCCCACATCGGATGGGCGATCTCCAGGATCTCCGCATCTGTCTTGTCAATGATATTCATCCACCCAACTCCGTATTGATTCAGCAGTGTCTATTTCTATCACGGAAATGGTCGTTCCATGCTCGCGGATCGGATAAAAAGAGGACCAACATGAACGATGCCGGTCCTCTTCAAAGCATTTACCAGTTACTGCAAGCCAGCATTCGCCTAGTGCGCGTCAACCGGCTTCTTCTCGACATCACCCACCAGGTGGTAGAGCGGGGCCTTTTCCATGGTGTACTCGCCGGTCTTGGGATCGCGGCGGGAAACGGTCAGCACGTGCCAGTTCTGGTCGTCCAGCTTCATCACGTCGCCACGGTAGTAATACCCGGGCCAGCGCGTCTCCTTGCGGAACAGGGTGTGGTGGAACACGCTTTCCGAAGTCAGGAAGCGGTGCTTCAGTTCCCATGCACGCAGAAGTTCGTGGATGTCGGACGCGGCAACCTTCTCCAGGTCTTCACCCAGGATGGACATCTTCTTCAGGCCGATGTTGAGCAGCTTGTCGTTGGTCATGTAGTTGACCCCGAAGCCTGCGCAGTATTCGTCCATCAGCTTCTGCAGGCGGTCCAGGCCCTGACGCGGGTTGATGAAGTTGGGGTTCACGCTGCCGGCCACCACTTCGTTGCTGTACACGCGGTAGGTCTCCAGCGGCTTGTAGACCTGCTGACGGCGGCGCTCGATCTGCGCGTCGGAGACGCGGATGCCTTCGGCCTTGCCGTCGTCGATGTACTTGCACGCAGCCTTGGCCGCCAGGCGGCCTTCGGTGAAGGAGCCGGAGGAGAAGGCGTGCGGCGTACCGCCGACCGCGTCACCCGCGCCGAACAGACCTTCGATGGTCGTCATGCGGTTGTAGCCCCAGAAGTATTCTTCCGGCGAGATGTCTTCCGGACCGGAACACCATGCGCCGCAACCGGTGGCGTGCGAACCCATCACATACGGCTCGGAGGTGGTCAGCTCGGGGTTCTCGTACTTGGGATCCACGTCGGTGGCGGCCCACAGCACGGCCTGGCCGACGGTCATGCCGAGGAAGTTGTGCCAGCCAATCTCTTCGAGGTGTGGATCCTGGAAGGCTTCCATGGTGACCATATGGATCGGGCCGCGACCGGCGTTCACCTCGTTGATGATCGCGTGGTTGCGCAGGCAGGTCGGGATCGGGCGGTGCGTGCGGTGCGACACTTCCGGGTCCAGGTATTCCTTGCCCACCATCTTCTGCAGGTCGGGGAACCACTTGGATTCGTACTCTTCACCGTAGGCGTTCTGGGTGTAGGTCTTGAGGTGCAGGAAGTAGGCGCCGACCGGGCCGTAGCCGTCCTTGAAGCGGGCCAGCACGATGCGGTTCTCCATCTGCGTCATCTTGGCGCCGGCTTCGATCATCAGACCGTAGGCGGAACCGGAAGACCACGGTGCATACCAGACGCGGCCCGCACCTTCACCGACGGAACGCGGCTTGAAGATGTTGGATGCGCCGCCCGCGCCGCAGATCACGGTCTTGGACTTGAACACATGGTAGTTGCCGGTGCGGACGTTGAAGCCCACGGCACCGGCGACGCGGTTCTCCTTGGACTCGTCCATCAGCAAGTGGGTCACGCAGATGCGGTTGAACACCTTGTCGGCGGACTTCTTGGCGGCCTCGGCCACGATGGGCTTGTAGGATTCGCCGTGGATCATGATCTGCCAGCGGCCTTCACGCAGGAACGAGCCTTTTTTCTCGTTGCGCATGATCGGCAGGCCCCATTCTTCGAAGTTGTGCACGGTGGAGTCGACGTGGCGCGCCATGTCGAACAGCAGGTCCTCGCGCACCATGCCCATCAGGTCGATACGCGCATAGCGCACATGATCTTCGGGGTTATTTTCGCCAAAGCGGGTGCCCATGTAGCAGTTGATCGCGTACAGGCCCTGCGCCACAGCGCCGGAACGCATGATGTTCGCTTTCTCGGCGATGACGATCTTCTTGTTCTGGCCCCAATATCTCGCCTCGAATGCTGCGCCCGTACCGCCCAGACCGGCGCCGACGACCAGGATGTCGATATTGTCTTCGATAATTGTCGAGTAGCTCATCAGTATTGCACTCCCTTTTTGATTTCCAGGCCATTGGATTCCAGTGTATGCAGTCCACCGTCATCCATACGGATGTATTTGGGCTCGTTGAACAGCAACTGGCTGTTGCGCATCTCCTTGCTGGGGGCGGGCACCTTGCCGAGGTCCGGCGTCGCCGAGCCCCAGGGCTTGGTCGTGATGGGGGCGAGCAGCTCCATGTCTTTCTTGCCGTTTCGGAACTTGATGCGCCAGGCGATGGTGCCTTTCTCTTCGTCGCGGATCACGCGGACCGAGTGGCCAAGCGGCGCGAAGTCGGCATAGCCGCGCACGTCGATGGCCTGGTGCGGGCAGGCCTTCACGCAGGAGTAACACTCCCAGCACATGTTCGGTTCGATGTTGTAGGCCCGACGCAGCTTCTTGTCGATGTGCATGATGTCGGACGGGCAGATGTCCACGCATTCACCACAGCCGTCGCAACGTGTCATATATACAAAGGTTGGCATGATCTATTCCTTATGGATGATGTCGGGTCGGTATCAGTAGTGCTTGGCGCGTTCGGCCTTGATGCACAGTCCCATGTTGGGCGGGTTCTTGCCCATGTACATCGGTACATCCGGGAACTTGGCATGCACTTCTGGGCTGCTCAGGTCATAGTCGGGCGGCAGGTTCTCGCGTCCGCCGTCAGCCATGATGACCTTCTTCTGGTGGGCTGCCGCCGGCTTGAAGAACATGTGCGCGAACTTGGACCAGTACACGCCGCCGAACAGCACGGTGCTGGACAGGATGAACAGGGCGAACAGCACGGTCAGACCGCCGCCGTTGTACGACCAGAGCAGGGCGAAGGTCGAGGTGGCCAGCAGCGAGACGATGAACAGGTCGGCGCGCTCGAAGCGGAACACTGGCAGGCCTTCGGCCGCCACGTCGACGCGGATGGCGAACCAGAACCAGTAACCGCCGACGGCCAGCATCAGCGCGCCGATGTGCCACAACTGCGGCAGCAGGGTGGAAGTGGTGCCCGGCGAGAAGATCATGAGCGCGGTGCTCACCACGAACAACATGAAGCCGTACATCATCAGCAGGTGGGAGATGCGGCGCTGCGGATTGCTGAATTCGCCGGCGGTCATCACTTCGTTGACCAGCACGGAAGCCGCAAGCACCGCTTTCTCGCCGCCGCTCACCGAGCGCTTCGCGCTCTTTTGCGCCTTCTTCGCGTTCTCGAAGAAGTACTTTGCGCTCTTCTTGTGGATCATGTCCAGGATCGTGCCGCCCATGACCAGCACGACCATGAGCACGATGTAGCCTTGCATCATGGCGGGGGTGATGAGGTCTGGCAGTGTGGCAAAGGGGTTGCTCGTGAACATCAGGTTCTCCTCATTGAAGTAATTGTCGCGGTAAGTCGGTCGATCAGTCGTCCATCAGCTATTCAGTCCTGCATAGTATTTGCGCAATATCTCCAGCACTTCCGGGCGGCTGAACTCGGCGGGGACTTCTTCGCCCTCGGACAGCATCTTGCGCAACTGGGTGCCGGAGACTTGCAGGCGGTCGGCATCGGTGTGCGGGCAGGTGCGCGCCGAGGCCATGCCGCCGCACTTGTAGCACCAGAAGGAGACGTCGATCTTCAGTGCCTGGGTCTCCAGCGCGTTCTTGGGGATCTTGTCGAAGATGTGGTGCGCATCGAACGGGCCGTAGTATTTGCCGACGCCCGCGTGGTCGCGGCCGACGATCAGGTGCGAGCAGCCGTAGTTCTGGCGGAACAGCGCATGCAGCAGCGCTTCGCGCGGGCCGGCATAACGCATGTCCAGCGGGTAGCCCGACTGCACCACGGTCTTGCCGACGAAGTAGTTCTTGGTCAGCGCGATGATGGCATGGGTGCGCACCTCGGCCGGGATGTCGCCCGGTTTGAGGTTGCCGAGCAGGGAATGGATCATCACGCCGTCGCACACTTCGATGGCGATCTTGGCCAGATACTCGTGTGAGCGGTGCATGGGGTTGCGCGTCTGGAACGCGGCGACCTTGCTCCAGCCCATCTCGGTGAACAGGGCACGCGTCTCTTTCGGCGTCATGTACATGCTGCCGTACTTCTGCGGGAAGCCGCCTTGCGACAATACTTTCACCGGACCGGCCAGATTCACTTCGCCTTGATCCATCACCATCTTCACGCCGGGATGTTCCATCTCGGTGGTGCCGAACACGGTGGCGCATTCGTGGGCTTTGTCTATGGTGTATTTCTCGGTCACCTGCATGGTGGCGAGGATGCTGCCGTCATCGGGATCGACCAGCGCGATGTCGCTGCCGGTGGGGATGGCGTCTGCTGCGGATTTGTCGGTGGAAAGGGTGATGGGGATGGGCCAGAACAGGCCGTTGGTGAGCGTCATGCCGTCGCATACGCCCTGCCAGTCGGCGTGGGTCATGAAACCGTCCAGCGGTGTGAAGCCGCCTATGCCGAGCATGATGAGGTCGCCTTTTTCGCGCGAACTCACCGTCACCTTTGGGTAACTGCGTGCCCGATTCAACTCTGCGATCAGATCCTCGCCTGCCAGCAGCAGCGGTTTCAGATCGCCCCCGCCGTGCGGGTTTACCAATGCCATAAAGCCTCCCTGTGGGGTTGAGCTACGGATGGAACAACGTCGAAATTTCAGGTGCGCACAGTAGAGGAACATCACCTCTGAAGCGATACCCCTCATGGGTTGAGGGTCACACCCCCCATAGGGGTTATGTCATTCCCCCTCATCACGGCTATGGCAGCACAGGCGCTGGATACGCATACTTCGGCACCTGAAAGATTGAGTAATTTCGTAGGGCAGCAGCGCACGAAAAATACAACAGCCGCGCCCCGATAAAACGATCAACCCTTACAAGAACAGCCCATGTCATCGACACCATTGCACGACCCATTGGCGCCGCCGGTTGCTGGCGCCACGACCGAGATCAAGAAGACCACTTGTTATATGTGCGCATGCCGTTGCGGCATCCGCGTGCATCTGCGCAACGGCGAGGTGCGCTACATCGACGGCAATCCCGATCATCCGCTGAACGGCGGCGTGATCTGCGCCAAGGGTTCTTCCGGCATCATGAAGCAGTATTCACCGGCGCGATTGACCAAGCCGCTGCGCCGCAAGCCGGGCACCGAGCGTGGGGCGGGCGAATACGAAGAGATCAGTTGGGAAGAGACGTTCACGCTGCTGGCTGATCGTCTCGGCGAATTGCGCGCGACCGATCCGAAGAAGTTCGCGCTGTTCACCGGACGCGACCAGATGCAGGCGCTGACCGGCATGTTCGCGCGCCAGTTCGGCACGCCCAACTATGCGGCGCACGGCGGTTTCTGCTCGGTCAACATGGCTGCGGGCATGATCTACACCATAGGCGGTTCGTTCTGGGAATTCGGCGGGCCCGACCTGGAACGTTCTAAGCTGTTCATCATGATCGGCACGGCCGAGGACCATCACTCCAACCCGCTCAAGGTCGCGCTGTCCAAGTTCAAGCGCGAGGGCGGACGCTTCATCTCCATCAATCCGGTGCGTACCGGCTATTCGGCCATCGCCGACGAGTGGGTGCCCATCCGTCCCGGTACCGACGGCGCGCTGTTCCTCGCCATCATCCGCGAGTTGATCGAGCTGGGTCTGTATGACCGCGAGTTCTTGGTGCGCTATACCAACTCTGGCCAACTGGTGAACCTGGATGCCGAGCATGACGAGTTCGGCATGTTCGTGCGCACCGAGGTGCCTGAGGAAGAGGGCTGTTACGACCCGCAGAACAAACTGTGGTGGGACCGCAATACCAACAAGCCGGTGGTGACACACACCGAAGGTGCCGACCCGTTCCTGCGCGGCGAATTCAAGATGCCCGATGGCACGCCGGTGAAGCCCGCGTTCCAGTTGCTGAAGGATCGCGTTGCGGAATACACGCCCGAATGGGCGGAAGGCGTGACCGGTATTCCCGCAGATACCATCCGTCGTCTGGCGCACGAGATGGGCATCACCGCACGCGACCAGAAGATCGAGTTGCCGATCGCGTGGACCGACTCCTGGGGCAAGGAACACGACACCGTCACCGGCAATCCGGTGGCCTTTCATGCCATGCGCGGACTGGCTGCGCACTCCAACGGTTTCCAGACGATCCGCGCGCTGTCGATCTTGATGACGCTGCTGGGTACCATCGACCGGCCGGGTGGTTTCCGTCACAAGCCGCCGTTCCCGCGTCCGATCCCGCCTTGCGCACGCACGCCGAACGATCCGCGTGCGGTACAGCCGAATACGCCGCTGGATGGCATGCCGCTGGGCTGGCCGGCCGACCCGGACGATCTGTTCGTGGACAAGGATGGCAACCCGGTGCGTCTGGACAAGGGCTTCTCATGGGAATATCCGCTGTCCGCACACGGCCTGATGCATAACGTGATCACCAATGCCTGGCGCGGCGATCCGTACAAGATCGACACGCTGCTGCTGTTCATGGCCAACATGGCATGGAACTCTTCCATGAACACCAGCGAAGTGCGCAAGATGCTCACCGACAAGGATGAGAATGGCGAGTACAAGATCCCCAACATCGTGGTGTGTGATGCGTTCCATTCCGAGACCACGGCCTTCGCTGACCTGATCCTGCCGGATACGACCTACCTCGAACGCCACGACGTGATGTCCATGCTGGACCGTCCGATCTCCGAGTTCGATGGCCCAGTGGATTCGGTGCGCATCCCGGTGATGCCGCGCACCGGCGAATGCCGTCCGTTCCAGGAAGTGCTGATCGAACTGGGGACACGTTTGAAGCTGCCTGCCTTCGTGACGGCGGACGGGGCACGCAAGTATCGCGATTACCCCGACTTCATCGTCAACTGGGAGACCGCGCCGGGTTCCGGCATCGGCTTCCTTTCCGGCTGGCGCGGCAAGGGCGGCGAGAAGAGCATGAAGGGGGAGCCGAACCCGAACCAGTGGGAGATGTATGCCAAGAACGACTGCGTGCACCACGAGGTGCTGCCGCGTTCCTATCAGTTCATGCGCAACTGGAACCAGGGTTATCTGGAGTGGTCGCAGCGCAACGGCATCACGCGCTATTCCGAGCCCATCCTCATCCACCTGTATTCCGAGGTGCTGCAGAAATTCCGTCTCGCAGCCCAGGGCAAGAGCATCACGCGCCAGCCGCCCAAGCATCTGGCCAAACGCGTCGAGACCTATTTCGATCCGCTGCCGTTCTACTACGAGCCGCTGGAGACGCAGGCCAGTGACAAGCAGAAGTATCCGCTGTCCGCCGTGACGCAGCGTCCGATGGCGATGTATCACTCGTGGGATTCGCAGAACGCCTGGTTGCGCCAGATCCACGCGCACAACTATCTGTATGTGAACGCACAGACCGCGAAGAACGCGGGCATCGCCGATGGCGACTGGATCTGGTGCGAATCGCAGTGGGGCAAGGTGCGCTGCATGGCGCGTTACAGCGAGTCGGTCGAGCCGGGCACGGTGTGGACCTGGAACGCCATCGGCAAGGCCGCCGGTGCGTGGAACCTGACGCCCGACGCGAACGAATCGCAGCAGGGCTTCCTGCTCAATCACGTGATCTCGGAAGAGTTGCCTGCGCAAGCCGACGGCAAGCGCTTCTCCAACTCCGACCCGATCACCGGTCAGGCGGCGTGGTATGACGTGCGCGTGCGCATCTACAAGGCGGAAGATGGCGAGCCGCATCACACCTCACCGCAGTTCCCTCCCATGAAGGTCTATCCAGGAATGAAACAGCGTCCGAACTGGCTGGCTTACTTTTCCGGCCTCAAGAAGAAAGGCGGTGCGAAATGACCCAACTCGCTCTCGTCATCGATCTGAATGTCTGCGTGGGCTGCAGTGCCTGCGTGACCAGTTGCAAGGAATGGAACACCTCCGGCTCCGCGGGTCCGCTGGTGGATGAGCGTCCCTACGGCGAGAACCCGACCGGTACGTTCTTCAATCGCGTTCAGACTTACGAAATGGGCACGTTCCCGAACAGCGAGACCATGCACTTCCCGAAATCCTGTCTGCACTGCGAAGACCCGGCCTGCGTGCCAGTGTGCCCGACCGGCGCTTCCTACAAGCGCAAGGAAGACGGCATCGTGCTGGTGGACTACGACAAGTGCATCGGCTGCAAGTACTGCTCGTGGGCATGTCCGTACGGTGTACGCGAGTTCGATGAGCAGCAGAAGGTGATGAAGAAGTGCACCCTGTGCGTGGACCGCATCTACGACATGAGCATGCCGGAAGCAGACCGCAAGCCTTCCTGCGTGAAGGCTTGCCCGACCAGTGCGCGTCTGTTCGGCGACATCCACGACCCGGAGTCGGCAGTGTCGGTGGCGATCCGCGAAGAGGGGGGCTATGCGCTGATGCCGGAGTGGGGCACACATCCTTCCAATCACTACCTGCCGCGCCGCAAGGTGAAGATGAAGATCCATGCGGATGAACTGGAGCGTGCGGACAATCCGCTCAAGCTCGACCATCAGCTGCCCATGCCGGACAAGGACGCGTCTACGATGGACGACGCGTCGGCCTGGTAACCAGAACAAAGCGAGACATCATGAAACCAGCATTCTCTGTGATCTTTTTGACGACCCTGATCGGGGCAGGGCAAGGCCTGTTCCTGGCCCTGTTCACGCATCAGTCCTATGCGCTGTTCGGTCTGCTGCCGATGCAGTCGGATGCGTTCTACGGCTATGGCAGCGCGCTTGCGCTGCTTCTGCTGTGCGCGGGCCTGTTTGCGGCTGTGTTCCACTTGGGCAAACCCAGCTACATGTTCACGCGCGCCTGGCGCGGCATATTGCAGTGGCGCACCTCCTGGATGTCGCGCGAACTGATCGCCTTGCCGGCGTTCATGGCCGGTGTGTTCGTGTTCGGCCTGATCCATCTGACCGGTTTCCGTCCGGTCATGGTGACATTGCCCAGCGGTTTGCCCATCGACCTGTCGGTGGTCGCGGGGGTGGTGGTGACGCTGCTGGCGTTCGCGCTGTTCATCTGCACCGCGATGATCTATGCCTGCCTGCGCTTCCTGCGCGAGTGGCACACCCCGCTGACGGTCATCAACTACACCCTGATGGGCGGTTCGTCCGGCTTCATCCTGGCGGCGTTCTATGCGGCTTCGGCAGCACCGGATCAGGCGGACTTCTTCGCCGGCTGGGCCATCATCATCACCGTGCTGGCCCTGATCGGTCGTGTGGCATCGCTGATCCGCAACGCGCGCCTGAAGCCGACCTCGACCATCCAGACCGCCATCGGTGTGAAGCATCCCAAGATCACGCAGCGCTCCATGGGCGCGATGGGCGGCACATTCAACACGCGCGAGTTCTTCCACGGCAAGAGCGATGCGTTCCTGCGCGCGATCAAACCGGCTTTCCTGTTGCTGGCTTTCGTGCTGCCGCTGCTGTTGCTGGTGCTCAGCCTGTCCACGCACGCTCTGCTGGGGTTGGCGTTTATACTGCAATACATCGGGTTGTTGGCCGAGCGCTGGTTCTTCTTCGCGCAGGCCAACCATCCGCAGAATCTCTATTACCAGACCGTAGGCTGAAGCGACCCTGATGGCAACTCAAACTCGTACGCGCATCTGTAAAGACTGGTTGTGCAAGATGTTTCCGTTCATGCAATGGAAGCATCTGGTAGACAAACAATCCACCCGTGCCGACCTGATCGCGGGCCTGACGGGCGCGATGATCGTGTTGCCGCAAGGCGTCGCGTTCGCCACCATCGCCGGTATGCCGCCGGAATACGGTCTGTATGCCGCCATGGTGCCGGCGATCATCGCCGCCCTGTTCGGTTCGAGCTGGCATCTGGTATCCGGACCGACCACCGCCATCTCGATCGCGGTGTTCGCGGCCATGAGCCCGCTGGCCGATCCGGGTTCGCCCGAGTTCATCCGCATGGTGCTGACGCTGACCTTCCTGGTCGGTCTGTTCCAGTTGATCCTCGGGCTGGCGCGCATGGGGGTGCTGGTCAACTTCATCTCGCATACGGTGGTGATCGGTTTCACGGCCGGGGCGGCGGTGCTGATCGCGGCCAGCCAAGTGAAACATTTCTTCGGTATCGCCATCGAGCGCGGCGCGCATTTCCATGTGGTGATCGAACAACTGGTCCTGCAGCTCGGCGACGTCAATCTGTATGTGACGTTCATCGGGGTGGTGACACTGTTGTCGGGCATATTGACCAAGCGTTTCTGGCCCAAGATGCCTTACATGATCGTGGCCATGGTGGTCGGCAGTGTGCTGGCATGGCTGGTCAACCTCGAGTTCGGCGTGGATGCCACCCAGATCAAGACGGTCGGGGCCCTGCCTTCGCACCTGCCCCCACTCTCCCTGCCGGATTTCTCTTACGATACGATCCGGCAAGTGCTTTTCCCGGCGCTGGTGGTGACCATGCTGGCGCTGACCGAGGCGGTCTCCATCTCGCGTGCCATCGCGGTGAAATCGGAACAGCGTATCGACGGCAACCAGGAATTCATCGGTCAGGGTCTGTCCAACCTCTTCGGCAGCTTCTTCTCCAGCTATGCATCGTGCGGTTCGTTCAACCGTAGCGGCGTGAACTACGCGGCCGGTGCACGCACGCCGCTGGCGACGGTGTACGCCTCGATCTTCCTGCTGCTGATCCTGTTGCTGGTCGCGCCGCTGGCCGCCTTTCTGCCGACGGCGGCGATGGCGGGCATCCTGTTCCTGGTGGCCTGGGGCTTGATCGACTTCCACCACATCTCCAGCATCATGAAGACCAGCAGGAGCGAGACCGTCATCCTGTGGGTGACGCTGGTCGGCACTTTGATCGATCTGGAGAAAGGCATCTTCTTCGGCATCCTGCTGTCTTTGGCGATCTACCTGTATCGCGTGTCGAAGCCCGGCATGCGGCCAGTCGTGCCGGCCAAGGAGGAGGGTGCCTACCACTTCGTGGGCGCCGAGGACCATGCACAATGTCCGCAGCTCTCCATCATGCGCATCAACGGCGCATTGTTCTTCGGCGCGGTCGACAACGTACGCGACCGTTTGCACCAGATCGACGAGGAGAACCCGCAGCAGAAATCGGTGCTGCTGACGGTGCGCGGTCTGACCTTCGTGGACGTGGCCGGTGCCGAGATGCTGGCCCAGGAGGCGCGCCGCCGCAAGAAAATGGGCGGCAAGGTGTATTTCTATTCGTGCAAGGAAGCGACGAAGGATTTCCTGCGAAAATCCGGTGCGATGAAAGACATCGGTGAAGAGAACTTCTTCCCGGTGATGTCGAACTGGGTCAAGCCGATCTATGCGACGCTGGACCCAGAGGTCTGCCGCAATTGCAAGGCACGCATCTTCGCAGAGTGCCACATTGCATTACCAAACGGCGAAGCAAGGAAGAATTGACGGATCATTGATGCAGGAGGCCGGATGAGCAGCGAAACCAGTCATACCCGAACCATCGTTGCTGCCTTCATCTTCCTCGCCATCGGCATTTCCGCCTTCCTGCTAGCGCCCAGTCGGGAGATCGCAGTTGTTCTGAATCTGCTGCTGCTGACGGTGTTCCTGTTCGCCTTCGAGGTGGTCGGCGTGGATGTGGCGGCGGTCACCATCATGGTGTTGCTGGGGTTGATCAGTCATTTCAGTCCATCGCTCGGTCTGGCACATCCCCTTGTGGCAGGGCGCGAACTGTTCCTCGGATTCTCCGGTAACGCGGTGATCTCCATCATCGCCGTGATGATAGTCGGCGCGGGGCTGGACAAGACCGGCCTGATGAACAAGGTCGCCGGTTTCATCCTGCGCGTGGCGGGCAGGACCGAGGCGCGCATCATCCCGGCGGTCTCCAGCACCGTGGGTTTCATATCCAGCTTCATGCAGAACGTCGGGGCGGCCGCGTTGTTCCTGCCGGTGGTCGGTCGCGTCTCGGCGCGCACCGGCCTGCCCATGTCGCGCCTGCTGATGCCTATGGGCTTCTGCGCCATCCTCGGCGGCACCATCACCATGGTCGGTTCCAGCCCCTTGATCTTGCTCAACGACCTGATCCTGGCGACCAACAAAGGCCTGGCCCCCGAACAGCAGATGCAGACCTGGTCGCTGTTCTCGGTCACGCCGGTAGGTCTGGCATTGCTTGCTTCCGGCATCGCCTACTTCGTGCTGGCCGGACGCTATGTGTTGCCTGGTGGCGACAAGGCGAACATGAGCGGCGGCACCAATGCCATGGATTACTTCCGCCAGCTCTACGGTCTGGATTATGCGATGTACGAGGTGGAGGTGCCGATGGGCAGCCCGCTGGTCGGCCGCGTCATCAACGACATCGAACAGCCGAACCGCCTGCGGGTGATCGCCATCATGCGCGGCAGCGATGATCTGCGCATCGGCCCGGCGCGCGACATCGAGATCGTGTCCGGTAGCGTGCTGGGGATACTCGGTGCGCCGGAACGGTTGCGGGATTTCGCGGCGGCGAACGGGTTGCAGTTGCGCGAGGAACTGGAAACCTTTGTCGAGCAATTGTCGGCGGCCAAGTCTGGTATCGCCGAGCTGGTCATCCCGCCACGATCGGAGCTGGTCGGCAAGAGTGCGCGCGACCTGTGGCTGCGCAAGAAATACGGGGTCTCGCTGATGGCCCTGCATCGCGGCGGCAAGACACTGCGCGAAGGGGAAGGGGTGCGCGACATCCAGTTCCAGTCGGGCGATGCACTGGTGGTGCACACTTCATGGGAGACGCTGGCGCATCTGGAAAAGGACAAGAACTTCGTCGTCGTCACCACGGAATTCCCCCATGAAGAGTTGCGTCCGCACAAGGTGAAAGCGGCGTTGGGCAGTTTCCTGCTGGCGCTGGTGCTGATCCTGTTCACCGATATCACCCTCTCCGTCGCGTTGATGACGGGCGCCATCGGCATGATCCTGTTGCGCGTGCTCAGTATCGATGAAGCTTACAGGGCAGTGAGCTGGAAGTCGGTGTTCCTGCTGGCCAGCCTGATCCCGCTCGGCCTCGCGGTCGAGACCAGCGGCACGGCAAGATGGATCGCCGAGCAGACCTTGTCCGTTCTGGGCGACATGCCGATCTGGACGATCCAGCTGGCGATCGTCATTCTGGCTACGTTCTTCACGTTGGTGATGTCGAACGTGGGTGCCACGGTGCTGCTGGTGCCGCTGGCGGTGAACATCGCGATCGGTGCTGGTGCCGATCCGGCGGTGTTCGCGCTGACCGTGGCGCTGGCGACTTCCAATTCTTTCTTCCTGCCGACGCATCAAGTCAACGCGCTGCTGATGGGGCCGGGCGGTTACCGTGTGGTGGACTACATGCGCGCCGGCGGGGTGATGACGATACTGTTCATCGTCGTGCTGATGGTCATGTTGAATTTGATCTTCTGAATTCGGACGATCAGGGAGGGATAGCCCGAAAGGGTTATTAATGGCGACACTTGCTGGTTATGGACGCGATTTGGGGGCTGGTATCAAATGGCCCTTCGATCAGTAGTCCTTATTTTGTCAACAGGGGGCTGGATGCATAGCTGTAAGGATGTGGATAGCGGACGTCGACAGGCACTCAAAACCGGCGGTGGTCTGGGCGTACTGGGGCTGTTCGCCATGCTCGGTCTGTTGCCTCCCTCAGCATTCGCCGGGGCCGATCGCAAGGCGTTCGAGCACAAGACGCTGAACGAGGCGCTCGATGCATTGGGTGGCCAGATCGCCGGAGAGAATCCACTCATCACGCTGACTGCGCCCGATGTCGCCGAGAACGGTGCGCTGGTGCCGGTGACCGTCGAGAGCACTCTGGCCGATGTCGAGCAGATCTCCATCCTGGCCGACCGCAATCCCACCATGCTGGTCGCGCACTACACCCTGCCCAAGGGCACCGATCCCTATCTCTCCACTCGCATCCGCATGGCCGAGACGTCGAATGTGATCGTGCTGGTCAAGGCGGGCGGGCGTTTCTATCGCGCATCCAAACAAGTCAAAGTCACGGCGGGGGGGTGCTGATGTCTACACCTTCCAAAATGCGCGCATCGCTCAAGGACGGCGGTTATGTCGAAGTCAGGATGTTGATGTACCACGAAATGGAGAACGGCCGTCGCAAGGATGAAGCCGGCAATATCGTGCCAGCCTGGCATATCACTGAATTCAGGGTGCAACATCTGGGACGGACCGTGCTGGAAGGACAGTTCGGTACCTCCGTGTCGAAGAATCCGTATCTGGTCTTCCGCTTCCGGGGCGGGAACAAAGGGGACAAGCTGTCCCTTTGGTGGCAGGACAACCGGGGTGACAGTCGCGTGGATGACGCGGTCATCGATTGACCAGGGCAGGTGCCGCCGCCGGGCGGGGAATGCAGTGATCGTCGTTCAATTCAATTCAGGGAGGTTTGACTATGATTTCGCTACGAATGCTATTGGTCGTCATCGGGCTGGGCTTGTGCTCCGTCGCGCAGGCGGCAGGGGTCGATAATCACGCGCGCAACATGGCGGCATCCTGTTCCGCCTGCCACGGAACGGATGGCTACAGCGAAGGTGGCATGCCCGTGATCGCGGGTATGGATAAAAAGCTGTTCGTTACCACAATGAAGGACTTCAAGTCCGGTGCGCGTCCGGCCACTGTCATGCACCAGCACGCCAAGGGTTATTCCGACGAGCAGATCGAGATGCTCGCGAAGTTCTTCGCCGCGCAGAAGCGCAAGTGATGCTGTGCCAACCAGACCGATAGAGGGAGAACAATATGTCATTCAGTCGTCGTGATTTTCTGAAGGCCGGTGTCGCCGGTATCGCAATCGGATCGTTCCCTGGACTGGCTTTTGCATCCAGCGAACTGGTCAAGAAGAAAGGCCAGCGTGTGGTGGTGGTGGGTGGCGGTTTCGGCGGTGCTACCGCTGCCAAGTACATCCGCAAATGGAGCAAGAACAAGATCGAGGTGGTGTTGGTCGAGCGTAATGCCAATTTCATCTCCTGCCCGATGAGCAACACCGTGCTCGGCGGCACCCGCAAGATCGAAGACCTGACCATGAGCTATGGTACGCTGCAGAAGAAGTACGGCGTGAAGCTGATCAAGGGCGAGGTCACTGCCATCGATCCGGAGAAGAAGAAAGTCATGCTGGCGGACGGCCATCTCAGCTATGACCGCCTGATCGTTTCGCCCGGTGTCGACTTCATGTTCGACAAGGTCGAGGGGCTGGATGCCAAGGTGGCGAGCGAGAGCATCCCGCACGCCTGGAAGGCCGGGGCGCAGACCGTCCTGTTGCGCAAGCAACTGGAACAGATGGCGGACGGCGGCGTGTTCGCCCTCGCCATCCCGAAAGGTCCCTATCGTTGCCCGCCGGGACCGTATGAGCGGGCCTGCCAGGTGGCGAGCTACCTGAAGGAGCACAAGCCCAAGTCCAAGGTGCTGGTGCTGGATGCCAATCCGGACATCGTCTCCAAGAAGGGGCTGTTCATGGCGGCGTGGAACGAGCTGTATCCGGGCATGGTGGAATACCGTCCGAACTCCATGGTGCTGGGTGTCGATGTGGCGACCAAGACGGCCAAGACCGAATTCGATGATGTGAAGGCGGACGTGCTGAACGTCATTCCGCCGATGCGTTCGGGTGTGGTGGCGGACATGGCAGGGTTGGCCAATGTCGATGCGCGCTGGTGCGGGGTGGATTTTCTGAGCTATGAATCCAAGGTGCACCAGAACATCCACGTCATTGGTGATGCTGTGTCGGCCGCGTTGCCGAAGTCGGGACATATGGCGACCTCGCAGGCCAAGATCTGTGCGGCGGCGGTGATCGAGATGATGAGCGGCAAGCCGGTCGATCAAGCACCCGTCATCGCCAACACCTGCTACAGCATGGTCAGCGGCGAAGAGGCGATGCATGTGGCGAACGTGTACCACTTCAACGCCGAGAAGATGGCGATGGTGCCGGCGGAGGGCGGTGGGGTGTCGGCCACGCGCTCTGAAATGGAGGGCGCATTCGCCGGTTACTGGCTGAAGAACATCCTCAACGACGTATTGCTCTGATGTTCCATTACGCCCCCGCCGCGACGGCTTGCCGCGCGTGGCGGGGGCGTTTCTTTTTTGCCTCGAGGGTGTGTCCCAATCATAACTCCTACGGGTTACCTGTTTCACCCGTCGTGGCTATGGACGTCCATGCAAGGTATATCCCTATAATGCAAGTCAGGTTTTGTGCGGCGACGCACTATTTTCGTAAACAACGAGTAGGAGAGAAACAATGAATTTCGATAAAGAGCTGAACGCACGTGGCCTGTCCTGTCCTTTGCCTATCGTCAAGACCAAGAAGGCACTGGTCGATATGACCTCCGGCCAGATCCTCAAGGTCATCTCGACCGACACCGGCTCCGTCAAAGACATGGCCGCGTTCGCCGAGCAGACCGGCAATGCGCTGGTAGCGCAGGAAGAAGTCGGCGGCGAATTCGTCTTCTACATGAAAAAGGGCTAAGGCCCTTTTCCAACTCACTCACAGGGAGCACGCACATGGCAAAGAAAATGGCGATCATCGCTACCAAAGGCACGCTGGATATGGCCTATCCGCCGTTCATCCTCGGCTCGACCGCTGCCGCACTCGGTTATGACGTCCAGATATTCTTCACTTTCTACGGTCTGCAACTGCTGCGCAAGGATTTGTCCGACGTGAAGATCAGCCCGCTGGCGAACCCGGCCATGCCGATGCCGGTGCCGATGCCGGTGATGGTGCAGATGCTGCCGGGTATGGAAAGCATGGCGACCATGATGATGAAGCAGAAGCTGGCCAAGCATGGCGTCGCTTCTCTGGAAGAATTGCGCGACCTGTGCCTGGAAGCCGATGTGAAGTTCGTCGCCTGCCAGATGACCGTGGACCTGTTCGAGTTCGACAAGAGCGAATTCATCGACAACGTCGAATACGGTGGCGCCGCGACGTTCATGAGTTTCGCCGGCGATACCGACATCTGTCTGTTCGTTTAAGGGGATTGCAGTAGGAAACATAAGCTGTTGCTGTTTGTAGCATTTGTCGCACTTGTGTACACATCAATCAGGGAGAGAACAAATGAAATTCAGTAGATCGGCAGTCGCAGTATTGGTACTTGCAGCACTTTCGTCGCAACAAGCATTGGCAACCAACGGCGCAGCGATGATGGCCGTCGGTTCACAGAACACCGCGCTGGGCGGGACAGGCGTCGCCAACTTCACCGGTGCCGACAGCGCCTTCGCCAACCCGGCGATGCTGGCAAAATCCCAAGGCAATGAAGTCACCGGCGGTATCGTGCTGTTCAAGCCGGATGTCACCAACAACGGCATGGGTGGATCGGTTGCCAGCAGTTCTGCCAATACCAGCTACATCCCTGATGTCTCCTATTCGAATCGCATGAGCGACAGCCTGACCTTTGGCGTGGCGATGGCAGGTATCGCGGGTATGGGTGTGGATTACACAGGAGCGTCCGCATCAACACACATCAAGGCCAAAACAGAACTCAGCATCTTGCACATCGTTCCGACCATCGCCTATAACCAGGCGAACTACGGTGTCGGTTTCTCGCCTGTGGTGCAGTATGGATCGCTGATGATCTCCTACAATAACTACAATCCATCCACACTTCAGGGCATGGACAACAATCCATCCCATAAGGCTGACAGCAAGACCAGCATGGGTTATGCATTCGGTGGTTACTTCGATGTGAGTCCGGTGTTGACTTTGGCCGCGTCCTACAGTTCCGAGATCAAAGCCAAGTATGGTACGCAGTTGTCTGTTGCTGGTCAGGGTTTTGGGCTGACAGGTGCTGCTGGCACGGCCATGGCGGCTTTTGGTGATGATTTGAATCAACCTGCACAGATCAAGTTCGGTGCGGCATTCGCGATGAGTGATGCCGTCAAGTTGACGGCAGATTACAAGTCCATCCAGTATGGCAGTGCAGGGGGCTGGAAGGATTTCAACTGGAAGAACCAGACTGTTGTTTCTGTCGGTGCGAAGTACTCTACCGGTAGCTACTGGATCGGAGCGGGCTATAACCACGCCGATAATCCTATCGCTGTCTTGGGCGACACCACATACCGCAATGCGGTGGTGGATTTCTTCAACAACATGATGTTCCCCGGTATCGTGAAAAGTTCCTACACTTTCGGTGGCGGCTACACGTTGTCAAAAGAGATGGATATCGAAGCTGCGGCCGTCATCACGCCCAAGGTCAACACTTCGGTGAATGTAACGAAGATCAATGCAATGCTGCCAGCGAACGCCACTTCGCATGCCCAGAGTTCCTACTCGGTCTCTCTGCGCTACAAGTTCTAACGGACTGGCAGTTTGTACCTAACGACGGCACCCTTCGGGGTGCCGTTTTTATTGCATCAGATTGCAAGAAAGTGATAGGGCGTATGTGCTAGAATGCGCGCCCTTTGAATTCCATTCAGGTAGTAGATCATGTCCCGCGCGCTCCGCAATATCGCCATCATCGCCCACGTTGACCACGGCAAGACCACTCTCGTCGACCAGCTTCTGAAGCAGTCCGGCACCTTCCGCGACAACCAGAAGGTGGATGAACGCGTGATGGACAGCAACGACCTTGAAAAAGAACGCGGCATCACCATCCTGGCCAAGAACACCGCCATCAAGTACGGCGAGTATCACATCAACATCGTCGACACACCGGGACACGCCGACTTCGGTGGTGAAGTAGAGCGCGTGCTGGGTATGGTGGACGGCGTGCTGCTGCTGGTGGATGCGGTGGAAGGCCCGATGCCGCAGACCCGTTTCGTGACAAAAAAAGCGCTTGCGCTCGGTTTGCGTCCTATCGTGGTGATCAACAAGGTGGATCGTCCGGGTTCGCGTCCCGACTGGGTGCTGGATCAGACCTTCGATCTGTTCGACAAGCTGGGCGCGAATGATGAGCAACTGGATTTCCCCGTGATCTACGCGTCCGGCCTGAATGGCTGGGCTTGCATGAACCTGAACGATGCGCCTTCCAAGGGCGGCTCGGCTTCCGACATGAAGGCTCTGTTCGAGCTCGTGCTCAAGCACGTGCCGACCCCTCCAGGCAATTCGGATGCGCCTTTGCAATTCCAGATCGCCGCGCTGGATTACTCGACCTTCACCGGCCGTCTGGGCGTCGGCAAAGTTTTGAACGGCCGCATCAAGCCCGGCCAGCAAGTGGTGGTGATGAACCATGAAGAGCAGGTCGGCTCCGGTCGCATCAATCAGGTGTTGGGATTCCAGGGTTTGGACCGCGTGCCGGTGGAGAGCGCCGAAGCGGGCGACATCATCATCATCTCCGGCCTGGAAGACATCGGCATCGGTGTCACCGTTTGTGACAAGGAGAATCCGGTCGGTCTGCCGGTGATGGGCGTGGACGAGCCGACGCTGACCATGGACTTCATGGTGAACAGCTCCCCGCTGGCCGGTACCGAAGGCAAGTTCGTGACCAGCCGCCAGATCCGCGACCGCCTGACCAAGGAATTGCTGACCAACGTGGCGCTGCGCGTGGAAGATACCGAGGACGCAGACGTGTTCCGCGTTTCCGGTCGTGGCGAGTTGCACCTGACCATCCTGCTGGAGAACATGCGCCGCGAAGGTTTCGAGATGGCCGTGGCCAAGCCGCGTGTGGTGTACAAGGAGATCAACGGCGAGAAGTGTGAACCGTACGAGAATCTGACCATCGATCTGGAAGACGACCACCAGGGCGCTATCATGGAGGAGATCGGCCGCCGTCGCGGCGAGCTGACCAACATGGAGTCCGATGGTCATGGCCGTACCCGCCTGGAGTATCACATCCCGGCGCGCGGTCTGATCGGCTTCCAGTCCGACTTCATGACCATGACACGCGGTTCCGGCCTGATGAGCCATGTGTTCGACGACTACGGCCCGGTCAAGGCCGATCTGCCGGGCCGCCACAACGGCGTGCTGATCTCGCAGGAAGACGGTGAGGCCGTGGCCTATGCCTTGTGGAACCTGGAAGACCGCGGTCGTATGTTCGTGTCGCCCGGCGACAAGCTGTATGAAGGCATGGTCATCGGTATCCATAGCCGCGACAACGACCTGGTGGTGAACCCGATCAAGGGCAAGAAGCTGACCAACGTGCGCGCCTCCGGTACTGATGAGGCGGTGCGTTTGACCACACCGATCAAGATGACGCTGGAATCCGCCGTCGAGTTCATCGACGACGACGAGCTGGTGGAACTGACGCCCAAGTCGATCCGCATCCGCAAGCGCTACCTGAAGGAGCATGAACGCAAGCGTGCAGGCAAGGCCGACTGACCGGTTTTTTGCATCAAGGCAAGGGGCGCGCAAGCGCCCTTTGTCATTTATACTTCGGCCATTCATCCCGACTGGCCATACATGCTGGAAACCCTCTTCTTTGTTGCCGTGCTGCTGTTGCTTGTCGCGATGCTGGCGCTGCAACTCAGGCAACCTACTCGTATCGCGCAGATGCTGGAACAGCAGCATCGCGCCATGCTCACCGACCTGGCTGACGGCCTGAACAAGCAGGGTGACCGCATGATCGCCGCGCAGGCTGCCGAGTCGGAGCGGCTGCGTGCCGCAGTGGGCGAAGAGTTGCGCGCCACGCGCGATGCCATCGGCGCGTTGCGTACCGAGATGCTGGCGCAGATGCTGGAGAAGATGGCGGAGCAGGGGCGCGCCGACCAGAAGCTGATCCAGGACTCCTTCAACAACGCCTCGCAACACCTGCGCACCAGTATCGAGACGCTGAGCAAGACCGTGGACGGCCGTCTGGAACAGATCGGCGGCAAGGTGAACGAGCGTCTGGACGAAGGCTTCAAGAAGACCAATGAGACCTTCGTCAGCGTGATGGCACGCCTGGCGACCATAGACGAGGCGCAGAAGAAGATCGATGGGCTCACCACCAACGTCGTCAGCCTGCAGGAGCTGCTGGGCGACAAGCGTTCGCGCGGCGCGTTCGGCGAGGTGCAGCTGGAAGGGTTGGTGCGCAACATCCTGCCGGTGCAGGCTTTCGAGATGCAGTACACACTGCCCAACGGTACGCGCGCCGACTGCGTGCTCAAACTGCCGGAACCGACCGGTATGGTGGCGGTGGATTCCAAGTTCCCGCTGGAGAACTATCGCCGCATGCTGGACGGTGAAACGGGTGCGGAGAGGCAGTTCAAGGCCGACCTGAAGAAACATGTCGACGACATCGGCGGCAAGTACATCATCCCCGACGTGACCTCGGACGGCGCGGTGATGTTCATCCCGGCCGAGGCGGTATTCGCCGAGATCCATGCGCATCATCCCGACCTGATCGAATACGCCATGCAAAGACGGGTGTGGGTGGTGTCTCCGACCACGCTGATGGCGGTGCTCAACACCGCGCGCGCGGTGATGAAGGACGTTGAGACGCGCAAGCAGGTGCACATCATCAAGGACGAGCTGGGCAAACTGGGCAAGGAGTTCGGCCGTTTCGACGAGCGTATGAAGAAACTGGCCGACCACATCCGCCAGGCGCACGAGGATGCGCAAAGCGTACGCACCACCAGCGAGAAGATCTCGAAACGCTTCATCAGCATCGAGCAGGTCGATCTGGATCATGCACGGACTTTGCCCGGTCCCGCATCTGATGATTGAAACCAAGCACTGGAGGGAATAGATGATGGCCACGACTCATACCTGGAGATTCTTCCGTGCAGGCGGTTTCGACCAGGTGCAGCTGGACAGCGGTGCCGACCTGTTGGCGCTGAAAGAACTGGACCAGAAACTGTGGGTGGCGTTGAGCTGTCCGGTGCATGGCATCGAGTTCGATGGCCGCACGCTGGAGATGATCGACACGGATGGAGACGGTCAGGTACGCGCCAACGAGGTGTTGGCGGCGATCGCCTGGGCAGGGACGCTGCTGAAAGACGCCGACCTGCTGACCAGGGGGGCGGACAGGCTGATGTTGGCGGATATCAACGACACCACGGCGGAGGGGCGGCAGGTGCTGGCATCTGCGCGCCTCATCCTGAGCGCGCTCGGCATGCAGGATGCCACCCATATCTCGCTGGCAGATCTGACGGACATCAATAACTTCGTGGCCGGTCTGCAGTTCAACGGTGACGGTGTGGTCTGTGCCAAACAGGTCGACGATGCTGGTGTGCGTGCGACGGTTGAGGATATCGTCAAGACTGCAGGCTCCTTAGCGGATGCGAGTGGCGAGCAAGGTATCGACCAGGCGATAAGCGACAGATTCTTCGCCGAAGCTGCGGCATATGCCGACTGGTATGCCCGCGGCGAGGCGGATGCGGGCATTTTGCCGTTGGGGGCGGGCAGCGATGCAGCAGCACAAGCTTTGCAGGCGGTGCGGGGCAAGGTCGATGATCATTTCGTCCGCTGCCAGTTGGCAGCATACGACGCGCGTGCGGCTGCACCACTGAGTCGCGCGGTAGAGGATTACCAGCACCTGGCGGCGCAGTGTCTGTCCGTACAGAACGAGGAGGTGGAAGCTTTCCCGCTGGCGACCGTTGCAGCAGGCGAGCCGCTGGCCCTGCAGGCGGGCATCAATCCGGCGTGGCAGGACAGGATCGACGCACTGAGCCAGCTCGTGTTGTTGCCGCTGTTGGGTGAACGAAAAAGTCTGTCAATAGGTGAGTGGCGGGCGCTGTGTGCCCGCTTCGATGCATTCTCCGACTGGCGGAAGTCGAACCCGGCCCCGCAACTGGACGGGCTGGGCATCGCCCGTGTGCGCGAGATATTGTCATCTGGGCAGCAGGAGCGGATCGATGCGCTGATCGCGCAAGACAAGGCGCTTGCCCCGGAGATCGAGGCGGTCCACTCGGTAGAGCGTCTGATCCGATATCAGCGAGACTTGTTCAAGCTGGTGAACAATTTCGTGTCTTTCCGTGAGTTCTACTCCGGCAGGGGTAAGGCCGTATTCCAGGTCGGCACACTGTATCTGGACGGGCGCAGTTGCGAGCTGTGCGTCAAGGTGGAGGATGTGAATGCCCATGCGACGTTCGCCAACAGCAGCGGCGTGTGTCTGGTCTATTGCGCACTGGTGCGCAAAGGCGGCGGCGAGAAGATGAACATCGCCGCCGCGTTCACGGCAGGCGATTCCGATTTCCTGGCAGTGGGTCGGCACGGGATATTCTATGACCGCAATGGAGACGACTGGAACGCTACCATCCTGCGCATCAATGACCACCCGATCAGCATCCGCCAGGCTTTCTGGTCGCCATACAAGAAACTTTCCAGGACCATCGCCGAGCAATTGCAGAAGTTCGCCGCCACCAAGGCGGGCAAGGTGCAGGACGTGATGGGCAAGACGGTGGCCGGCTCGGTCGAGCCTGCCGCCAAGCCTGCGTTCGATGTCGCCAAGTTCGCCGGTATCTTTGCCGCGATCGGGTTGGCCATCGGTGCCATCGGCGGCATCCTGGCATCCGTGGTAGGCGGCATCCTGAGCCTGAAATTCTGGCAGATACCGTTGGCCGTCCTTGGTCTGATGCTTGCGATCTCGCTGCCTTCGATGACCCTGGCCTGGCTCAAGCTGAAGAAGCGCAATCTCGGCCCCATCCTCGATGCCTGCGGCTGGGCGATCAACGCGCGCGCATTGATCAACATCCCGTTCGGCACTTCGCTCACCGGGCTGCCCAGGCTGCCGGAGGGCGCGCAGCGCGCGTTGTTCGATCCTTACGCCGAGCAGCGCCACGCATGGCCGTATCTGCTCGGCCTTTTCTTGCTGACTGCCATGCTGGCCTGGGCGTGGTACGCCGGATATTTTGAATGAAAGACCATCGCAAATGAAGATCGCCATCGCGCAAATCAATTGCCTGCTGGGTGATCTGGCGGGCAATGCCGCCAAGATCGCCGACTACGCGGCGCGCGCACGGGAACAGGGAGCCGGCATCCTGCTCACGCCGGAGATGAGTCTGTGCGGCTATCCGCCGGAAGACCTGCTGCTGCGCGACGGTTTCTACCATGCCTGCCAGGAGGCGCTGCACAGTCTGGCGCAACAGTTGCAGGGCATCACGGTCGTGGTCGGGCATCCGCACCAGCATGGCGGAGAATGCTACAACGCGGCCTCGGTGCTGCGTGACGGCGAGATCGTCGCGACCTATCACAAACACGAGTTGCCGAACCACAGTGTGTTCGACGAAGTGCGATACTTCACGCCGGGTTCCCTGCCATGCGTGTTCGAACTGGAAGGGATCAACTTCGGTATCAATATCTGCGCGGACGTATGGGAACCGCATGCGGCACGGCGTGCCCGTGACGCTGGCGCGCAAGTATTGCTGGTGCTGAATGCCTCGCCTTATCACATCGCCAAGGTCGATTCCCGCCACGATGTCGTGCGCGAGCGTATCGCCGCGACCGGCATGCCGGTCGTCTACGCCAATCTGGTCGGCGGACAGGACGAGCTGGTGTTCGACGGCGCTTCGTTCGCGATGGACGGCGAGGGCAACATCACCCATCAATTGCCCGCGTTCGAAGAGCGGCTGGGGCTGGTGGCACTGCAGGATGGACGACCCGCTCCGGGTGAACAGGCCGAGGTGTTGCGCGAGGAAGCCAGCATCTACCGGGCGCTGTGTCTCGGCGTGCGCGACTACATCACCAAGAACCGTTTCCCAGGCGTGTTGCTGGGGCTATCCGGCGGTATCGATTCCGCGCTGACTCTGGCCGTGGCGGTGGATGCGCTGGGGGCGGACAAGGTGCGTGCGGTGATGATGCCGTCACCCTACACGGCGCAGATCAGCATCGACGACTCGCGGGAGATGGTGGGATTGCTCGGCGTACAGTATGAAGAGCTGGACATCGTGCCGACCTTCGATGCCTTGCAGGATACATTGGCACCATTGTTCAAGGGCTTGCCGCCGGATACCACCGAAGAGAACCTGCAGGCCCGTATCCGTGGCGTGCTGTTGATGGCGTTGTCCAACAAGACCGGGTCGCTGGTGCTGACCACCGGCAACAAGTCGGAGATGACCGTGGGCTATGCGACCTTGTACGGCGACATGGCGGGTGGTTTCGCGGTGCTCAAGGATGTGAGCAAGACCTGGGTCTATCGTCTGTCCAACTGGCGCAACGAGCAGAGTCGCACCATCCCGGAACGCATCATCACCCGTCCGCCCAGCGCGGAGCTGAGGCCGGACCAGACCGATCAGGACAGCCTGCCGCCCTACGATGTGCTGGACGCCATCATGGCCAGCTATGTGGAGCGTAACGAGTCGATCGCGCAGATCGTGGCTCAGGGTTATGCCGAGGAGGATGTACGCCGTGTGGTGAAGCTGATACGCATCGCGGAATACAAGCGACGCCAGGCACCGGTCGGCATCCGCATCACCGACCGCAGCTTCGGCAAGGATTGGCGCTATCCCATCACCGCGCGTTATCAGGATGGTTTCTGAGTCTGCGTAACGTGCTGGCGGCCAGCAGGTGAAAAGGCAGCAGCAGTGCCAACGCGATGCCTAGCCCCTGGTGCCACTGGCTGATGGACTCTCGCCAGTCTTCATGCGGCGGGTAATACAGGCAAAGCCCGCTGATGGCCAGTAGCGCCAGTACTGCAGTCAGTAGTAGTCCGTTGCCGCGATTGCGATGCGCCCGCCAGTTCCCCTGCTGGTGCAGGTTGGACAATCTGCCGACCATCCACACCATCACATACGCAGCGATACCGTGCAGGACCAGCATGCGGTGCCGCAGCGTATGCAGCGGATCGGTGTAGTCCTGTTCATCCGCCTGCCAGCCCAGCACCATCCACGCCATACCGCTCGCGATCACGACCAGGCTGCATATCAGCACCGTATTGCGCGCGAACGGACTCAAGCGTACGCCCCAACTGTTCATGGCTTTCCCTCCGTTATGGTCTGCTGGTGCAGCAGCAGGGCGAGTCGCGTCAGCTTCTGCAGCGCGCGGACGGACAAGGTGGCCCCGGAGATGCCGTCGATGTCGCGATCAAGTTGCGTGCCATCAGCCAGCCGGGCACCCGAGAATTGTGCAGTGAAAGCGGGACTCTTCACTTCCCAGCCGCGACTTTCGCGGTAGACCAGCACGCTTACCTTTTCGACCCTGTCATGGTCAATCACGACGCCGACCGTGATCGGCCGTTCCTTGCCGATCTCGTCCAGCACCCAGGCGGTCCGGCTGCCGCTGCGCCAGTATTGCACCCGTACCTGCGGATAGTCGTGCCGCAGGATGTCGCGCGCGCGGGTGCGCAGATCGCCGGTGAGCCAGATGTCTCGCGCTTCAGGAGCTTCCTGGAAGGTGGTGGCCAAGAAGGTCGAGACTTCCGCAGGGGGTTGATCGGCACCAGCGGGGAGCGCCAGACCGAGTAGGATGAGCAAACTGAGCCAGGCCATATCAGAACTGGTAACCCAGACCGAGGTTGAATCCGTCATACTCGCTCTGTCCGGCGGGGGCGCGTTGATGTTGATAGTCGATCTTCACCACAACATCGGGGTGTGGCCAGAAGTTCATACCAAGATCGGTCTGATGATAACGGCTGTCGCCGACATCTCCTGCGCGGTTGTCCCAACGGCTGTGGCGTGCGAACAATCCCCAGCGCTCAGAAAGTCGCCATGAGGGTTCTGCGTACCAGCCGTTCTGTCTGTCCGCACCTGCCGATGCGGGGCCGCTTCCCGCCAGTGCCCATCCCGCATACAGCAGGCGCAAACCGAACGAGCCGCGCGTGAGCACCGCATGGGTCTCGTACAGGGTCGCCGCACCGGCTGTGGCATCAGCACCCTGAGTGATGTCCGATTGGCGATGCAGTGTGGCGGTCAGTTCCAGTCCGGGCATACCCGTCCATTTCAGACGGCCTGTATATGCGGCTTCGACAGCCGTGGCCTTGGACATGTTCTGGCGGCCGGCACGTACCGCGTAGTTCGCGGCGGCGGTCGTGGACAGGCCGCTGGTCAGTGCCGCTTCGAGGGTGATGCCGTTCTGGTAATGCTGGGACAGCATCACGCCGCCTTCGCTCCAGGTGGTGGGGATGATGTTCGTCTCTACCGGATTGCGCTCCACACCATAGAAGGTCGGCGGTTCATGCGTCTCGCTGAGGATGCCGACCGGCATGAGCAGCATGCCTGCCTTGAGGCTCATCGCTTCATTCAGCGTGTATTCGATGTAAGCCTGTTCCAGTACCACGACCCCTGAACTTCCAGTATCGCTATGTTCAACTTCAAGTTCGGAGAAGAGTCGTGTCCGCTCGTCGAAATCATGCGATACGAACAGGACGAGACGGTGGATATCGATCTCGTCCTTGTCTCTGCCGTTCCGATCCTTGAGTTTGTTCAGGTGCAGTTCGCCGTAGCTGCCGAAGCGGGTCCGTTGATCGTCATGGTATTGAGTGCTGCTCAGCATGGCTTCCAGCCTTTCGATTCGCTGTTCCAGCATTGCATCCGCAGCGGATGCGGTCAGCGGAATCATCATGACAAACTTGGCGATGTGTTGATGGATGGTGATGTTCATGGAAACTCCTGTGTTGGTTAGTGATCTGTTTTGCAGTATTCAAACGATAATGATTCTCAATATAGATGATAATGATTATCATGTGCAAGAGAAATTTGTTAGACTGTGCAAAAGCCGGATCGGATTGTCCGGTTTGGAAAAAGGAGGGAGATATGGACAGCGAAGAGTTGCGCAATGCAGGCTTGAAGGTGACGACACCCCGTCTCAAGATATTGACCCTGCTGGAAAAATCCGCCGAGCGTCACATGACGGCCGACACCATCTACCGGCTGCTGGTGGAAGGCGGCGAAGTGATCGGACTGGCGACGGTATATCGGGCGCTGGCTCAATTCGAGGCGGCCGGCCTCATTACGCGTCATCACTTCGACAGCGGCCAGACGGTATACGAGCTGGAACGCGGTCCGCACCACGACCACATCGTTTGCATCCGCTGCGGCCGGGTGGAGGAGTTCTATGACAAGGTGATCGAAGAACGCCAGCGCGAGATCGCTGCTTCACTCGGGTTCACGCTGAGCGATCATGCGTTGACGCTGTACGGCGAGTGCAACAGTCAGGACTGTCCGGGACGTCAGGGTTAAGGCGTATTCGTGCCGTGCCTGTTGGGCTATACTTCCGCAAGTCGTCAAACTACAGTTGATATCGCCAAGGGGAGCCTGACATGAAAAAGATCGAAGCCATCATCAAGCCGTTCAAACTCGACGAAGTGCGCGAAGCACTCAATGAATTGGGTGTCAGCGGCCTGACCGTAACGGAGGTAAAAGGCTTCGGACGTCAGAAAGGCCATACCGAGCTGTATCGCGGAGCCGAGTATGTGGTCGATTTCCTGCCCAAGATCAAGGTCGAGATCGTGGTCACGGCCGCCATGCTGGAGACCGCAGTGGATGCCATCGTCAAGGCGGCGCACACCGGCAAGATCGGCGACGGCAAGATCTTTGTGACGCCTGTCGAACAAGTCATCCGCATCCGCACCGGAGAGACCAACGAATCGGCGATCTGATCGTCCGGGCGGGGGCCTTGCGGACGTGATCTGATGTCAATGATCGCCAACTGGTGGTACGGCTTGAGCATGCGTCTCAAGCTATCCCTGCTGATCCAGGTGGGGCTGCTCATCGTCCTCGTTTTCACCCAGCGCTGGCTGATGGCCAGCTTCGAAGCCAAGATCCTGCAGTCGGCACAAGTGCGTGCGGAGGAGATGGCCGACGGCATCATCAACGGTATGAACATGCTGATGTTGACCGGGCAGATATCCGATCCCGCCAACCGGACGCTGTTCATCGACAAGATGAGCAAGTCTCGCGGCATACGCGAACTGCGCATCATCCGTTCCGAGCTGGTGGACCGACAGTTCGGCCCCGGACTGCCGGAGGAACGGGTGCGGGATGAGATCGACCAGCGAGTGTTGCAGACCGGAAAGCCGTATTTCGAGCGGCGAGATGCCGAGAAGCAGTCATTGCGCGCGGTCTTCCCCTTCATCGCCAGCCACAACTACAAGGGTACCGATTGCCTGGCCTGCCACCATGTGCCGGATGGCACGGTGAACGGCGCGGCGAGCATCGTGCTCGACCTTACCGAAGAATTCTCCTTGATTGACTCCATCAATGCCTGGCTGTGGATGGGGCAGTTGTTGTTGCAACTGGTGCTGTTCTTCATGATTGATGTGCTGATCCGTTCTTTCACCGATCCGCTCAACAAGTTGCAGCACGTCATGTCTGCCATTCAGGAGGACGGAGACCTTTCACGGCGGGTCGACCTCAAGTCGCGCGACGAGATCGGCAGGATGGGCGATGCGTTCAATGCACTGGCAGACAGCCTGCAGGCGAGCGTGGAGCAGGTGAGGGCCGGGCAGGAGCAACTGCGTTTGGCGGCGGAAGTGTTCGTCAGCAGTGCGGAGGCCATCGTGATCACCGATGTGGACAACAACATCATGCAAGTGAATCGGGCCTTCACCCAGATCACGGGATATTCTGCCGAAGAAGTGATCGGCAAGAATCCGCGCATCCTGAAGTCGGGCGAGCAGGGGCCGGAGTTCTACAAGGAGATGTGGGAGACCCTGCTTTCGACCGGCGCATGGCAAGGCGAGGTGATGGACCGACGCAAGAGCGGCGAGGTCTACCCGAAGTGGTTGTCGATCGCCGTGGTGCGGAACGAGCAGGGCGAGATCACCAATTACATCGCACTGTTCACGGACATCACTGAGCGCAGGGCATCCTTCGAGCGGATACAGCAGTTGGCGCATTTCGATGCCCTGACCGAGCTGCCCAACCGCACGTTGTTGAACCAGCACATCGAGCAATCCATACTGACCGCCAAACGCAACCGGAACAGGATGGCCTTGCTGTTCCTCGATCTTGATGGCTTCAAGGGTGTGAACGACACGATGGGCCACCATGCGGGAGATATGTTGCTGCGCGAAGTATCCGTTCGGCTGAAAGGCTGCGTCCGCGAGACGGATATGGTGTCACGACTGGGTGGGGATGAGTTCGTCGTCGTGATGTCCGCTATCAACAGATCAGAGGATGCCGCGAAGGTGGCACAAAAGATCATCGATTCTCTGGGCGAACCATTCCAGATCGAAGGGTATGCGGTGAACATCGGTACCAGCATAGGCATCAGCATCTACCCGGACGATGCGGACGAAAGCGATGCCTTGAAGAAGTTCGCCGATGCTGCGATGTACGAGGTCAAGCAGGCGGGTAAGAACCATTACCGTTTTCACGGCCGCCTGTTTTAAGCAACACCCTGGCTGCGCCGCTTCCGCCCGCATTCAGCGGCGCATCGCAAAAGGCCAGTACCTGCGGATGCTGGGCCAGCCAGTGTCTGGACAAGCGTTTCAACAAACCCTCCCCGTGCTCGCTGTGCCAGCCTTTGCCGTGGATCACGTGCACGCAGCGCACGCCCTGCCGCGTAGCCTGGTACAGGAACGCGGTCAGCAGCTTTCTCGCCTCATCGCTGTTTAAGCCATGCAGATCCAGTTCGTCCTGCACCGGCCACTCGCCGTGCCGCAGTTTGCGCAGGGTCATGCGGTTCAGTCCGTTGCCCAGGTATTCGGTGGGGGCGATATCGTCCGCACCATGATCGGAGAGCGTGTCGGCGACTTCTGTTTCGGTAAGGCGGCTTTGTGGGCGCGGTTTGCGGGGAGAGGGGGGGGAAGGTGGGCGACGGTCATTGGGCTTGAGCGGCGTCACGTCGTCCAGCAGTTGCCGGAACAAGTCTGCATCCTGTCCCGGCGTGTCTTTCATCACCCCATGGATTGCAGGTATTTGTCCGCATCCAGTGCGGCCATGCAACCGGTCGCGGCGCTGGTGCATGCCTGGCGGTAGATCTGGTCCTGCACGTCACCGGCGGCGAATACGCCGTCTATGCTGGTTGCGGTGGCGTTGCCCTTGTTGCCGCCACGTGTGACCAGATAACCGTTATCCATCTCCAGTTGCCCCGCGAACAGGTCGGTGTTCGGCTTGTGGCCGATGGCGATGAACACGCCGTCCACCTTGATCTCCTGCGTGCTGCCGTCCTGCACGTTCTTCAGGCGCGCGCCGGTGACGCCGTTGTCGTCTCCCAGCACTTCGTCCAGCACCTGGTGCAGTTGCAGGGTGATCTTGCCTTCCTTCACTTTTTCCATCAGATGGTCGACCATGATGCGCTCGGCGCGGAAGCTGTCGCGGCGGTGGATCAGCGTGACGTGGCTGGCGATGTTGGCCAGATAAAGCGCTTCTTCGACGGCGGTGTTGCCGCCGCCGACCACGGCCACCGGCTTGTTGCGGTAGAAGAAGCCGTCGCAGGTGGCGCAACCGGATACCCCCTTGCCCATGAAGGCTTCTTCCGAGGGCAGGCCGAGGTATTGCGCCGAGGCACCGGTGCAGATGATCAGCGCATCGCAGGTGTAGCTGCCCGCATCGCCGATCAGGGTGAACGGCCGCTGCTGCAGCTTCGCGGTATGGATGTGGTCGAAGATGATCTGTGTGTTGAAACGCTCCGCATGCTGCTGGAACCGCTGCATCAGTTCCGGCCCCTGCACGCCGTTAGGATCGGCCGGCCAGTTGTCCACCTCGGTGGTGGTCATCAGCTGCCCGCCTTGGGCCATGCCGGTGATCAGCACCGGGTTCAGGTTGGCGCGCGCGGCATAGACGGCGGCAGTGTAACCGGCAGGGCCGGAGCCGAGGATGAGGAGTGGATGGTGTTGGCTGGTCTTTTCCATGATCTTGATGTGTGTTTTGCGGTTATGAGGGATGGGGGAAATTTAACAGTAGGGGGGAGAGCTGTCGAGTAAAATGCTCGGCCATGAGATTGATCAGCCTGTTTGTCCTGTTGTTGTCGAGCCTGCCCGCCTTTGCGGCCAATCTGCCCGGTATCCCCCAATTCATCGATGAGATGGTCGAGCGCCATCATTTCAAGCGAGCAGACCTGGAGCGCGTGTTCCGCCGCGCGGAGCGCCGTCCCGACGTGATCGAGGCGATCGAGAAACCGGCGACATTGAAGCCCTGGGCCGAGTATCGCGCCAATTTCGTCAACCCGCAGCGCATCAAGGACGGACTCGGGTTCTGGAAGCGGCACGAGACCTACCTGCAACGCGCTCAACAGCAGTTCGGCGTGCCGGCCGAATACATCGTCGCCATCATCGGTGTGGAGACCATGTACGGCAAGCAGACCGGACGTTTTCGCACGCTGGATGCGCTGACCACACTGGCATTCGACTACCCGCGTCGTGCGCCGTATTTCCGGGCGGAGCTAGAACAGTATCTGCTGCTGTCGAGTGAACAGGATTTCAATCTGCTGGCCATCAATTCATCCTACGCCGGTGCCCTGGGCATCCCGCAGTTCATGCCCAGCAACTACCGCAAGTATGCGCTGGACTACAACGGCAACGGGCACATAGACATCCTGCATGAGCCGGCCGATGCCATCGGTAGCGTGGCGAACTACTTCAAGCACTACGGTTGGCGCAGCGGCGAGCCGGTCGCAAGCAGGGTCAATGTCGCCGAACCCGGGAAGCTGGGCGATCTGCTGGTGGCGAGGCCGGTCAAGGGGTGGACGACCGATGCGGGGGTGTCGTTCGGAGCCGGTGAGCAGGCGGGATTGCCCCCGGCCTGGCTGCTGGATCTGACGCTGGAGAACGGCAAGGAATACTGGCTGGTGTTCGAGAACTTCGACGTCATCATGCGTTACAACATCAGCAGCTACTACGCGATGTCGGTGCACCAACTGGCGCAGGCACTGCGCGCGGCGCGACCCTAGGTCAATAGATGCGTCGTGCGCCGTTGTAACGAGACTTCCAGTAGTCGACCTCCATGCTTTCCACCCGGATGCGGCTGCCGGTCTTGGGTGAATGCACGAACTTCCTTTCTCCGACGTAGATGCCCACATGCGAGTAAGGTCGGCGCTGGGTGTCGAAGAACACCAGGTCGCCGGGACGCAAGTCGCTCTGACGCAAGGGGTCGCCGACCCGGCTGATCTCCCCGCTTGTGCGCGGCAGCGAGACATCCAGCACTTCCCGGTAGACGTGGCCGACATAACCGCTGCAATCGAAACCGCTGCGCGCATCGTTGCCGCCATACTGGTATGGCGTCTCGGCCAGGCTCATGGCGTACATCACCAGATCGTTCATGCGCTCGTTGTGCGCGACATCCCGATGTGCCGGGGTCGAGCCGCAGGCGGTGAGCAGGATGGTCAGAAAGAGCAGGGAGAGTTTTTGCATGCGGGCCTCGTGTTCGTTCACCGGATTATAACGGCAAGCACGCGCAGTTGCGGGAGGTGCAAAACCCGGTCCCGCAGATCATGCTTCTCAAGTAGAATCGGGGCATCAATCAACTGGAGTATGAGATGAGTTTTTCCGAAGCCGATGTACAGAATGCACTGAAGGGGCTGATCGATCCGAATACCAAAAAGGATTTCGTCAGCGGCAGATCCGTCAAGAACGTGAAGGTCAGTGGCAGCGATGTGGCTCTGGACATTCTGCTGGGGTATCCCGCGCAGAGTGTCCTGGGGGAGATCAAGGCGCAGGTCGAGACCCATCTGAAAGGAGCTTTGTCCGGTGCGGGCAAGGTCGAAGCCAATGTCAGCAGCAAGGTGGTGCCGCATGCGGTGCAGCGTGGTGTGAAACTGGTGGATGGGGTGAAGAACATCATCGCCGTGGCTTCCGGCAAAGGCGGCGTGGGCAAGAGCACCACCGCGGTCAACCTGGCGCTGGCGCTGGCGGCCGAGGGCGCGCGCGTCGGCATGCTGGATGCGGATATCTACGGCCCTTCGCAACCTACGATGCTGGGTCTTAGCGGGAACCCCGATTCCGAGGACGGCAAGACCATGAAGCCGCTCATCAACCACGGCCTGCAAGTGATGTCCATCGGCTTCCTCATCGATGCCGATACACCGATGATCTGGCGCGGCCCGATGGTGACGCAGGCGCTGGACCAGCTGTTGCACCAGACGAAGTGGGACAACCTCGATTATCTGGTGATCGACCTGCCGCCCGGCACCGGCGACATCCAGCTCACGCTGGCGCAGAAGGTGCCGGTCACCGGTGCGGTGATCGTCACCACGCCGCAGGACATCGCGCTGATGGACGCGCGCAAGGGACTCAAGATGTTCGAGAAGGTCGACGTCAAGATCATCGGCATCGTGGAGAACATGAGCACACATATCTGCTCGAAATGCGGCCACGAGGAGCATATCTTCGGTGCCGGTGGCGGCGAGAAGATGTGTGCCGATTACAACACCGAGTTCCTCGGCAGTCTGCCGCTGGACATCCGCATCCGCGAGCAGGCCGATTCCGGCACGCCGACCGTGGTCGCCGATCCGGATGGCAACATCGCCAGGGTGTACAGGCAGATCGCCCGCCGCGTGGCGGTGAAGATCGCCGACATGGCGCAGGACCATAGCGCCGCGTTCCCGAAGATCGTGGTGCAGAACACCTGAAGCTTCCATGCGCATCCTGATCAGCAACGACGACGGCTATTTCGCGCCGGGTCTGGCCTGCCTGGCGCAGCACCTTTCCGCCATCGCCGAAGTGACTGTGGTCGCCCCCGAGCGAGACCGCAGCGGGGCCAGCAATTCGCTCACCCTGAACCGGCCGCTCAACCTGCGCAAGGCGTCCAGCGGTTTCCATTATGTGGACGGTACGCCGACCGACTGCGTGCACCTCGCAGTGACCGGCATGCTGGATGTGCAACCGGACATCATCGTGTCCGGCATCAACGCCGGGGCGAACATGGGTGACGACACCATCTATTCCGGAACGGTGGCGGCTGCGACGGAGGGGTTCCTGTTGGGCATCCCTGCCATCGCCATTTCCATGGCGAAGCACGACCCCGCGCATTACGAGACGGCAGGCAGGGTCGCAGTCGAACTTGTGCAGCGTTTCATGCGCGAAAGCCGGCCGCATCCCTGGTTGCTCAATGTGAACGTGCCGGACATCCCTTACGAACAATTGCAAGGGACGGAAGTCACCCGTCTGGGCAAGCGTCACAAGGCCGAGCCGGTGGTCAAGGCCAGCAATCCGCACGGGCAACCCATCTATTGGGTCGGGCCTGCGGGCAAGGCGCAGGATGCGGGCGAGGGCACGGATTTCAACGCGATCAACCATGGACGAGTCTCCATCACGCCGCTGCAGATCGATCTGACGCAATACAGCCAGCTCGATGCTGTGCGCGCCTGGATGGGGGCGCTTGCATGAATCTGCAGCATGCGGGCATCGGCATGACCTCGCCGCGCACGCGCGCGCGCATGATCGAGCGCTTGCGCACCCAGGGCATACGCGACGAGACCGTGCTGGCGGCGATGAACAGCGTGCCGCGTCACCTGTTCGTGGATGAGGCACTGGCGGGGCGCGCCTACGACGATGTCTCGCTGCCGATCAACTATGGTCAGACCATCTCGCAACCCTACATCGTGGCGCGCATGACCGAGGTGTTGCGCAACGGCAAGCAACTGGGCAAGGTGCTGGAGGTCGGTACCGGCTGCGGCTACCAGGCGGCGGTGCTGGCGCAGGTGGCACAACAGGTCTACAGCGTGGAACGCATCCTGCCCTTGCATGAACGCGCCAGAAAACTCCTGCGCGAATTGAAGATCAGGAATGTGGTCTTGCGTCACGCGGATGGTTCAAGCGGCTTGAGTGAAGGGGCGCCGTTCGACGGCATCATCATGGCTTGCGCCGCGCCGGCATTGTCCGAGGCGCTGAAATCCCAGCTGGCAGTGGGTGGTAGAATGGTGCTGCCGGTCGGTACACAGGAACAATTCCTCTATCTGGTCGAGCGTACCGAGAGCGGTTTCAAGGAGACACGTCTGGAGGCGGTTAAGTTCGTACCGCTGCTGGCAGGGATGGCATGACTGGCCTCATTTCGAAAACACGACATACGATTCCATTTCTTATCGTCTGGCTGGCGGCTGCGCTGCTGAGCGCCTGCGCGGGGCCGGCAGCCAGCGGCAAGCGCGCGCCTATCGTGGAATATGGGGCGGGTCCTGTCCCCTACGTCGCCGAGAAGGCCGCCGAGACCACTACGATGTATGTGGTACAGGCGGGTGACACCCTGTACAGCATCGCCTTCCAGAACGGTTTGGACTATATGGAAGTGGCGCAGCAGAATGGTCTCAAGGATCCGACCTCCATACAGATCGGGCAGAAGCTGCGTTTGATCGTGCCAGCCGAAGAAGTGGTTTCCGATCAGCCTGTGCAGACTGTGACGCGCATCCCGCGTGCGGGCGAGGTCAAGAACCAGCCCAAGGTGGGGCGTTTGCTCTATTCCGAGCAGGCATTGGCCAAAGCGCAACGCATGCAGGAAGATGAACCTTCCGCTTCGACTGTCGCGAGTACCACGCCCGCGCCGACTGTGGTGGAAGAGGGCGTTGAATGGGGGATGCCGACACGCGGCAAGGTCATCGCGGGTTATTCGAAAGGCTCCAATCGCAAGGGGGTGGACATCGCCGGTTCGAAAGGACAGCCGATCCTCGCCAGTGCATCAGGGAAGGTTGTGTACAGTGGTAGCGGCCTGCGCGGCTACGGCAAGTTGATCATCATCAAGCACAACGCCACTTACCTCAGTGCCTATGCCCACAACGAGCGCCTGCTGGTGAAGGAAGGGCAGAGCGTGCGCAAGGGGCAGAAGATCGCCGAGATGGGCAGCACCGATGCGGATCAGGTCAAGCTGCATTTCGAGATCCGGCGCATGGGCAAGCCGGTCGATCCTGCCAAGTATCTGCCGCTGATCAAGTCTTGAGCGACAACTCATTAAACGTAAACGACCATGACCGGTCCAGTGCCGGTCTGCGCTATGTCTATCCTGTCGTATCGCGCCGCGCGGGCGGCGTTTCCATCGGCATCAATCTCAACACCGATAACGCCTGCAACTGGCGCTGCATCTATTGCCAGGTGCCCGATCTGAAACTCGGAACGGCCCCGCCGGTCGATTTGGCATTGCTGGAACGGGAGTTGAGCGGTTTCCTGCAAGAACTGCAGCAGGGCGATTTCATGCAGCGTGTGCCACCCGGAATGCGGCGCATCAACGATATCGCACTCTCCGGCAATGGCGAACCTACCAGTGCACGGGAGTTCGCCGAAGTCATCGAACTGATCGGCAGGTTGAAGCCGGCCGACATCAAGCTGGTGCTGATCACCAACGGTAGTTTGATGCAGCGCGACTCTGTGCAACAGGGGCTGCGCCGCATGGCGCAACTGGAAGGTGAGGTATGGTTCAAGCTGGATCGAGCCAGCGAGGAAGGCATGCAGCGCGTGAACGACACCAGGGCCACGATGGATACCGTCCTCAGGAATCTGGCGACCGCCGCGAGCTGCTGCCCCAATACCTGGTTGCAGACCTGCTGGTTCGCGCTGGATGGTGAGGCTCCCGGCAAGCAGGATGAGGAGGACTATCTTGAACTCCTGGCTGCTTGCAAGGAGAAGGGCATCCGCCTGCAAGGGGTGCTGCTGTACGGTCTGGCGCGCCCGTCCTTGCAAGTCGAAGCGCCACGTCTTTCGGCCTTGTCCGCGGCACAGATGGAAGCGTTCGCTGCCCGTATCCGGGTGGCTGGCTACCCGGTCAAGTTGGCGATTTAATCGCCCTGTTCCTCCAGCGCGCGCGGTCGTGATATGCCGAATCCTTGGGCGTAGTCGATACCCAATTCCCCCAGCTTGGAGATCAGTTCATCGCTTTCCACCAGTTCGGCCACGGTGCGCACGCCGATCTTTTTCGCGACGCGATCTATGGAGCTCACCTTGGCGAGATTGACCGGGTCACGTAGCAGGCCGAGGATGAGACTGCCGTCTATCTTGATGAAATCCACCTGAAAGCCGCGTATGCGGTCGAACGAGACGTTGTCGCGTCCGAATCCGCTCAAGGCGACCCGGCACCCGCAAGTTCTGACCTGTCGGATGAATTCGGCTGCATTCTCGCCGCGTTGAGCCAGTTCGGCATCGGTCACTTCAAAACACAGGCTGCCTGCTGCCGCGTCGTATTCCTGCAATATGCTTCTCAGGAACTCGGGGAATTCCGGGTCGCCCAGCGTGGCAGGGGCGAGATTGACGAAGAACATCGAGCCTTTGCGACTGTGGCCGGCCGACCATGCCAGCACATGCTGGATCACCCAGCGATCCAGATATGGCATCAGGCCGTGCCGTTCTGCCAGTGGGAAGAATGCCCCCGGCGGCAATAGTCCTTCTTCCTCTTCCTGCAGCCGGACAAGGATCTCGTAGTGTTCGGCCCTGCCGCTATCGAGCGGGAGCGGGGCGATCAACTGGCAGAAGAGTCGGAACTCGCCATGCTCGATGGCGGCGATGATGCGCTTGCCCGCGTCCTTTTGACCGGTGAGCTGTTCCGAAAAGACGTCGATGTATAGTTCCTGTCCCGCCAAGGCTTCGTTCGTTGTAGCGGGCTGCGCGCCGGGAGTGCTTTGCATCGGTAGCAGGTCGCTGCGGCCGGTGATGTCGTCCGCGAGGAAGTAGAAGCCGGTGACCTTGCCTGCCTCGTCGTATTGCGGGACATGGGTGATCGAGAGGTGATAGAGCGCGCCGCCCTGCATCGCCTGAGTGCGCTCGTAGTGGACTTCCTGGCCATCCAGTGACTGCCGCACCGCAGTGGCGATCTCCGTACTGACCTTGGGGCCGAGTATCTCGCGAATATGGTGTCCGTCCACTTGCTCGGGTCGCATGCCCAGCCAATCATGGAAAGCGCGATTATGGTAATGGCACAGACCTTTGGCATCGAACAGCGCGACCATGGTCGACAGGGATACGTCCATAAGTTGCAGGCGGGGGCGGTCGGTCGCGTTCTTTTGTTCGGCGTGCTTGCGCAGGAGCGTCTCCCGTTCCAGTTTGCTTTTCACGGCGGCCAGTTGTGCCGAGCGGCGCATCAGCAGCCATTCCGAGCGGGAGGCGCGCACGGCTTCTGCCAGGATGGCGGCGACCAGCACACCAGTCAGGAATGCTGTCCAGAGCAGGTTCGATTCGGTGAATGTGATGGCGAACACTAAAGCTGACGCAGTGGCGATCACGGCCAGTGCGGCAACATAGTTGCGTAAAGTACGGAGCAGTGTCCGTTTTTGCATCGACCCCTCCCTGGTGCAGCCTCGATGTGCGCTTTGGTCCGATTATGGCACCAAGTCGCTACGGCCCGCACCCCTTCCGTTCCAGTCGATCGCGCGATGCGCAGAAGGGCTGCAACAACTTGAGTCGGCAGGGGAGTTCGGTTACAATGCGCGCCCCGTTTATCCGGCAACCGCCGGTGGACGGTAATTCACACACTCGTTCATGTTGGGGTGTCCTTACGGGATCAGGCTGGCGAGTGGAAGAACTTAACCCTTAACATTGGAGTAGATCATGGCAGCAGTCACAATGCGTCAAATGCTGGAAGCGGGTGTCCATTTCGGTCACCAGACACGTTTCTGGAATCCCAAGATGGCCCCTTATATCTTCGGTCATCGCAACAAGATCCATATCGTCAACCTGGAAAAGACCGTCGTGATGTTCAACGACGCGCTGAAGGAAGTGCGCAAGATCGCATCGAAGAAGGGCAATGTCCTGTTCGTGGCGACCAAGCGCCAAGCGCGCGAGATCATCCGCGAGGAAGCGATGCGCGCCGGTTCACCTTTCGTTGACTACCGCTGGTTGGGCGGCATGCTCACCAATTTCAAGACCGTTCAGCTGTCGATCAAGCGCCTGAAGGAACTGGAAGCCATGATCGAGGACGGCAGCATCGACAAGGTCTCCAAGAAGGAAGGCCTGATGTTCCGCCGCGAACTGGAAAAGCTGGAGCGCAGCCTGGGCGGTATCAAGGACATGCAAGGCCTGCCTTCCGCGATCTTCGTGATCGACGTCGGCTACCAGAAGGGCACCGTCACCGAAGCGCAGAAGCTGGGCATCCCGGTCATCGGCGTGGTCGATACCAACCACAGCCCGGAGGGGGTGGACTTCGTGATCCCTGGTAACGACGATTCCAGCCAGGCGATCCGTCTGTACGCACGCGGCGTGGCCGATGCGATCTTGGAAGGTCGCGAGCAAGCGACCACCGATCTTGTCGAACAGATCGCGGAAAAAGAAGCTGCTTAAGCGGCCTCTCCGTAACAAGGGGGCGCAAGCCCCCTTTTTTGTAAGCTGAATTCTGTTGAAAAATTAGGAGTGTGACATGGCGGAAATCACCGCAAGCATGGTTAAGGATCTGCGCGAGGCGACCGGCCTCGGAATGATGGAGTGCAAGAAGGCGCTGGTGGAGACGAACGGCGATGCAAAAGCTGCTGAAGAGCTGCTGCGCATCAAGAGCGGTGCAAAGGCCAGCAAGGCTGCGTCCCGCGTGACAGCAGAAGGCGTCATCGGTTCCTATCTGTCTGCTGACGGCAAGATCGGTGCCGTGGCCGAAGTGAATTGTGAGACCGACTTCGTGGCCAAGAACGACGACTTCATGGCGTTCGCCAAGAACGTTGCCGAGACCGTGGCGAAGAACGACCCGTCCGACATCGATGCGTTGCTGGGCATGAAGCTGGCGAACGGCACGGGTACGGTGGAAGAAGACCGCAAGGCGCTGGTGATGAAGCTGGGTGAGAACCTGAGCGTGCGCCGTATCGAGCGTTATCAGACATCCACTGGCAGCCTGGCGACCTATCTGCACGGCAACAAGATCGGCGTGATGGTCAATTACGAGGGCGGCGACGAGGCGCTGGGCAAGGATCTGGCGATGCATATCGCGGCTTCCAAGCCTAAGTCGGTGGATGCCTCCGGCGTGAATCCGGAAGACATCGAGACCGAGCGCCGTATCGCGATCGAGAAGGCCAAGGAATCCGGCAAGCCGGAAGCCATGCTGGAAAAGATCGCCGAAGGTACCGTGCAGAAGTTCCTCAAGGAAGTGACGCTGCTGGGCCAGGTGTTCGTCAAGGCTGAAGACGGCAAGCAGACCATCGAGCAACTGCTGAAGAGCAAGGGCGCCTCGGTCACCGCTTTCCAGATGTTCGTCGTCGGCGAGGGTATCGAGAAGAAGGTCGAGGACTACGCGGCTGAAGTCGCCGCCGCCGCCGCTGCAGCACAGAAGTAAACGAAAGGACGCCATGACCGCACCCGCCTACAAACGCATCCTGCTCAAGCTCTCCGGCGAAGCCCTGATGGGCGATGACAGCTACGGTATCAACCGTGCCGTCATCGAGCGCATCGTGGCCGAGATCAAAGAGGTGGTGGAGCTGGGTGTGGAGGTGGCGATGGTGGTCGGCGGCGGCAACATCTTCCGTGGTGTCGCACCTGCCGCTGCGGGGATGGACAGGGCGACCGCCGATTACATGGGCATGCTGGCTACCGTGATGAACTCGATGGCGTTGCAGGACGCGATGACGCGCGGCGGGTTGGAGTGCCGCGTGCAATCGGCGCTGAGCCTGGAGCAGGTCGCCGAGCCGTTCATCCGCGGCAAGGCGCTGCGCTATCTGGAAGACGGCAAGGTGGTGATATTCGCTGCGGGTATCGGTAGCCCATTCTTCACTACCGATACGGCGGCCGCGCTGCGTGGCGTGGAAATGTCCGCCAATGTGGTGATCAAGGCTACCAAGGTCGACGGGATATATACCGACGATCCGAAGAAGAACCCCGATGCGATCCGCTATCAGAGCCTGAGCTTCGATGAGGCGATCAGCAAGAATCTCAAGGTGATGGATGCGACGGCGCTGACCCTGTGTCGCGACCAGAAGCTGCCCATCATCGTATTCAGCATCTTCAAGCCGGGCGCGCTCAAGCGCGTGGTGTTCGGCGAAGGTGAGGGAACATTGGTAAGAGTGGATTAGGAGCGCAACATGATCTCTGATATCAAGAAGAACGTAGAACAAAAGATGCAAAAGTCGCTGGAAGCGCTGAAGACCGACTTGAGCAAGATCCGTACGGGCCGTGCGCACACCGGCATCCTGGATCATGTGATGGTGGAGTATTACGGCAGCCCCACCGCGATCAACATGGTGGCCAACATCACTTTGACCGACGCGCGCACCATCGGTGTGCAACCTTACGAAAAGAACATGATCGGTCCGGTCGAAAAGGCGATCCGCGATTCCGATCTGGGGCTGAACCCGGCCACCAACGGCGACCTGATCCGCGTGCCGATGCCGATGCTGACCGAAGAACGCCGCCGCGACCTGATCAAGGTGGTGAAGAGCGAAGGCGAGGACGCCAAGATCGCGGTACGCAACATCCGCCGCGAAGCCAACGAGCAACTCAAGAAACTGCTCAAGGACAAGGAAGTCGGCGAGGATGAGGAGCGCCGCGCGCAGGACGATGTACAGAAACTGACCGACCGCTACGTCGCCGAGATCGACAAGGCATTGCAAGCCAAAGAAGTGGATCTGATGGCAGTCTAATCAGGATTCGGGATGCAGGATACGGCAACACCGGCTGCCTCGACTGAATCCCGCATCCTGTACCTGAATCCTGAAATGGCCATCTTCAAAAGCTCAACCCGCACCATCCCCGAGACTGCCGCAGTCCCGCGCCATATCGCCATCATCATGGACGGCAACGGACGCTGGGCCAGAAAACGTTTGATGCCGCGCGTGATGGGGCATCAGCGCGGGGTGGAGACGGTACGCGAAGTGGTCAAAGCCTGTCGCCAGAAGGGGGTGGAATACCTGACGCTGTTCGCATTCAGCAGTGAGAACTGGCGCCGGCCCGCCGATGAGGTCTCCTTCCTGATGCAGCTGTTCCTGAAGATGCTGGAACGCGAAGTCTCAAAACTGCACGAGAACAATATCCGTCTCAAGATCATCGGCGACCGTAGCCGTTTCGATGCGCCACTGGTGCAGCATATCGAAGAAGCGGAGAGGCTGACCGCCGCCAACTCCGGACTCACCCTCACCATCGCCGCCAACTATGGCGGTCGCTGGGACATCATGCAGGCCATGCATGCGCTGAGCCAGGCGCATCCCGAGCGCGCCACGGCGTTCGGGGAAGAGGAACTCACTCCCTATCTTTCCATGCATTACGCACCGGAACCGGATCTGTTCATCCGTACCGGTGGCGAGCAGCGCATCAGCAATTTCCTGTTGTGGCAGCTGGCATATACCGAACTGTATTTCACCGATACGCTGTGGCCCGCTTTCGACCGCAAGGCATTGGAGGAAGCGATCCAGTCCTATCAAAAACGCGAGCGCCGATTCGGTCGCACCAGCGAACAACTCAAGGGAAGTGAAGATGCTTAGAGCGCGTGTTATCACTGCAGTCGTAATGCTGCTGCTGCTGCTGGCCGCGCTGTTCCTGTTGCCCGCGCTGGGCTGGTCCTTGCTGGTGATCGCCATGGTGATGCAGGGCACTTCGGAGTGGGCGCGTCTGTCCGGGCTGCAAGGCACGGCGGCCAAGATGTACTGGGGCGGTACGCTGCTGCTGATGCTGGGCCTGCTGTGGATGGATATGGGCCTCGCAGAAGGTGCGACCAACTATCCGCATCTGACTGCCTATCTGCTCTCCGCCGTGCTGTGGCTGATCGTGGTGCCGGCCTGGTTGATGAGCGGCGTGAAGGTGACGCACAAGGGGCTGATGATGCTGGTCGGCTGGGCGGTGCTGGTACCGACCGGGCTGGCCATGATAGACCTGCGTGCTTGGGCACCCAGCCCGTGGATGCTGTTGTTCGTGATGGGCATCGTGTGGGTGGCGGACAGCGCAGCCTATTTCGCCGGGCGCAAGTATGGCAAGACCAAGCTGGCACCCAGCATCAGTCCGGGCAAGACCTGGGAAGGCGTGGCCGGTGCGATCCTGGGCGTCTCCATCTATGTGGCACTGGTGTGGACCTTCAGCGAGGAATTCTCACGCTTGCAGGTGCTGCCGGCGTTGATGCTCACCGCCTGGTGGTGGGTGGTATTGGCCGTGCTGGGCGACCTGTTCGAGTCGGCCATCAAGCGTCAGGCCGGCGTCAAGGATAGCGGGGCGTTGCTGCCCGGTCATGGCGGACTGCTGGATCGCATCGATGCGCTGACCTCCACTTTGCCGCTAGCCATGCTGGCGCTGCTCTTTCATGGGCTGAACTAGTGCAGAACATCACCGTTCTCGGCTCCACGGGGAGTATAGGCAAGAGCACGCTGGACGTCGTTGCACGCCATCCGGACCGATACCGCATCATCGCGCTCACTGCGAACCGGCAGGACGAGTTGCTGTTCGAACAATGCCGCCAGTTCCGCCCGCACTTTGCCGTTCTTCTTGATGAGGCGGCGGCGGAGCGTCTGCGCAAGCGTATCGCCGCTACGGGGCTGGATGTAGAAGTGTCGTGCGGCAATGATGCGTTGGTAAAGGTCGCCACCTTGCCGGAGGTGGATGCCGTGATGGCCGCTATCGTTGGTGCGGCGGGGATGCGCCCAACCTTGGCGGCAGCGGAAGCCGGCAAGAAGGTGCTGCTGGCGAACAAGGAGACGCTGGTGCTGGCCGGTCACCTGTTCATGGATGCGGTGCGCCGCAGCGGTGCGGTGCTGTTGCCCATCGACAGCGAGCACAACGCCATCTTCCAGTCCTTGCCGCACGATTACGCAGGGAACATGATGAGCAGCGGCGTCAGCAAGATATTACTCACGGCTTCCGGCGGCCCGTTCCGCAACACGCCTGCCCCGGAGTTGCAGAACGTCACGCCGGAGCAGGCCTGCGCCCATCCCAACTGGAGCATGGGGCGCAAGATATCGGTCGATTCCGCCAGCATGATGAACAAGGGGCTGGAGGTGATCGAGGCGCACTGGCTGTTCAATGCCGCGGCCGACGATATCCAGGTGGTGGTGCACCCGCAGAGCGTGATCCATTCCATGGTGCAATATGTCGACGGTTCGGTGATCGCGCAACTCGGCAATCCCGATATGCGCACGCCTATTGCCTATGCACTGGCCTGGCCGGAGCGCATTGTTTCCGGCGTCGCGCCGCTCGATCTGTTCGCCATCGCCAAACTGGATTTCGTCGCGCCCGACCTCGACCGTTTCCCCTGCCTCACGCTGGCGTATCAAGCCCTGCGTGCCGGCGGTACCGTGCCGGCGCTGCTCAATGCCGCGAACGAAGTGGCGGTGGATGCCTTCCTGAATCGCCGCATCGCATTCCTCGATATCCCGCGCCTGATCGCGTCCGTGATGGAGGCGGTGCCGCGTGCCGAGGTGCGCAGGTTGCAGGATGTGCTGGATGCCGATGCCGCAGCCCGCATCGCCGCGCAGGCGTGGGTGGGGCAAAACACAAAGTGAGATCCCGGCCGGCAATGAACCTCTGTTTGCCGATTCGGTCACTACGCATATCACTGACTGTTTCCGGGAAGGACACATGATCACGCTACTTGCCTTCGTCGTCGCCATCGTCGTGCTGGTCGTGTTTCACGAATACGGCCATTATCTGGTGGCGCGCTGGTGTGATGTGAAGGTGCTGCGTTTCTCGGTCGGATTCGGCAATGTCATCTTTTCGCGCCGCATCGGCAAGGACGGCACCGAATGGGCGTTGTCCGCCATCCCGCTGGGTGGCTACGTGAAGATGCTTGACGAGCGCGAGGGCGAGGTCGCACCGAACGAATTGCGCCGCGCCTTCAACCGCAAACCGGTGTTGCAGCGCATGGCCATCGTGGCGGCGGGGCCGCTGGCCAATCTGCTGTTGGCCGTCGTCCTTTATTGGTTGCTGTTCATGGTTGGTGTGCCCGGAATCAAACCGGTACTGGGTGAGATCGCACCGGGTACCCCGGCAGCCGTCGCCGCCTTGCAGACGCAGAGCACCATCGTCAGTATCAATGGACAAGCCACGCAGAGTTGGCAGGAAGTCCGCTGGACTTTGCTCGACTTGATCCTGCAACAGCGTTCCGCCACGTTGCAACTGCGCGACCGAACAGACGCCATCGTGGAACGGGAACTGGATATGTCCGGTTTGACGGCAGCGGATCTGGACGGCGACTTCATGCACAAGCTGGGGCTGTTACCCTATCAGCCGCCGGTATATCCGGTCATCGGCCAGTTGACGGAAGACGGCGCGGCGGCACAAGCTGGTATGAAGACCGGTGACCGCGTGTTGTCGGTGAATGGCGAGCCTGTGGCGTTGTGGGAAGACTGGGTCAAGGTGATCCGCGCACATCCCGAGCAGAGGTTGCAGCTCGAGATAGTGCGTGACGGTGCGCGCATCGGGCTGTCCATCGTTCCAGCGGCAGTGATGGAGGACGGCCAGCGCATCGGCCGCATCGGTGCGGGTGCACAGATCGACCAGCAGGCTTTTGACGCATTGCTTACCGATGTGCGGTATCCCCCGCTGCAGGCACTGTCTGAAGGGATGCGAAAGACCTGGGAGACTGCGCTGATCAGCGTGAAGATGATGGGCAAGATGGTGCTGGGCGAAGTGTCGCTGAAGAACCTGTCCGGTCCCATCACCATCGCCGATTATGCCGGCCAGTCCGCACAGATGGGACTTGGGGCCTATGTGGGATTCCTCGCGCTGATCAGCATCAGTCTGGGAATATTGAATCTGCTGCCGATCCCGTTATTGGATGGCGGCCATTTGCTGTATTATTCGGTCGAATTTTTCAAGGGCAGTCCGGTCTCTGATGATCTGTGGGAAGCAGGACAGAAAGTCGGTATCGCACTCTTGGTGACAATGATGGCTTTCGCGTTGTACAACGACGTGAGCCGCCTGATTTTGGGTTGATAAACAATGGATTTGAGAAAACTAGCGGGCGTGATCGCGCTTGTATACGGCGCATCTGCCTGGGCGGGGCAGTCTTTTGTGGTTAAAGACATCCGCATCGAAGGCATCCAGCGCACCGAAGCCGGCACCGTGTTCAGCTATCTGCCGGTCAAGGTCGGGGACACGCTGGACGACAGCCGTGCAACGGCGGCCCTGCATGCCTTGTTTTCCACCGGTTTCTTCAAGGATGTGGAACTGCTGGCCGAGCAGGATGTGCTGGTGGTGCGCGTGCAGGAGCGTCCCACCATCGCCAGCGTCGAGCTGGACGGCGTCAAGGACTTCCCCAAACCACAATTGCTGGAGAACCTGAAACTGGTCGGACTGGCCGAAGGGCGCATCTTCGACAAATCGGCCCTGGAGAAATCCGAGAACGAATTGAAGCGGCAGTACATCGCGCGTGGCAAGTACGGGGTATCCGTCAAAACGACCGTGACGGATCTGGAACGCAACCGTGTCGCGGTCAGTATGATCGTGTCGGAGGGCAAGCCTTCCAAGATCCGCCAGATCAACCTCATCGGCAACCAGCATTTCAGTGATGACGACCTGCTGGACGAGATGAAACTGACCACGCCGGGCTGGTTCACCTGGCTCAGCAGCAACGATCAATACTCCAAGCCCAAACTGTCCGCCGACATCGAGACCCTGCGCAGTCTGTATCTGAACTCGGGTTATATGGACTTCTCCATCGACTCCACCAATGTAACGATCTCCGCCGACAAGAAGGATATCTACATCACGCTCAACCTGACTGAGGGCGAGCAGTACACGATCTCGGATATCAAGGTGGCAGGTTCGAGGAACGTGTTCAGCAACGAAGCGCTACGCGCCATGATCGATGTGCAGCCGGGCCAGGTGTTCTCGCGCGAAGCGCTGACCGCTGCCTCGGACAAGATCCGCGAGAATCTGGGCGAGGAAGGCTATGCCTTCGCCAACGTGAACATCGTGCCGGATATCGACAAGGAGAAGCACCAGGCCGCCTTCACCTTCGTGGTGGACCCCATGCAGCGCGCCTACGTGCGCAACATCAACGTCTCCGGCAACGACAAGACCAAGGACGAGGTCGTACGGCGCGAGTTCCGCCAGATGGAAGGCGGCTGGTTCGCCACATCCAAGATCAAGAAATCCAAGCAGCGCATCGACCGCCTCGGTTTCTTCGAGAGCGTGAACATCGAGACGCATCAAGTGCCGGGCAGTACCGACCAGCTCGATCTGGACCTGACGGTGACCGAGAAGTCGACCGGCAACTTCAATATCGGCATGGGATACAGCAACGGCGAGGGACTTACCTTCATGGGCGGCATCACCCAGTCCAACCTGTTCGGTACTGGCAACTATCTGTCCACCCAGATCAATACCAGCAAGGTCAACCAGGTGTATTCGGTCTCCTATACCAACCCGTATTACACGGACGACGGTATCAGTCGCGGCTTCGACCTCTACAAGCGCCGCTCGGACGTCACCTCGACCACCATCAGCCAGTACACCTCCGAGACCTACGGTGGCGGCATCCGTTATGCGGTGCCGATCAGCGATGAGGAGATGTTCCATTACGGACTGGCGCTGGAGAACACCACGATCGGCCTGACCAGCAGCAGCCCGCAGCGTTTCATCGATTACATCGACACCTTCGGCAAGACCAACCAGAACGTGCTGGGCACCATAGGCTGGTCGCGCGATACGCGCGATAACGCCCTGTTCCCGAGTGAAGGGGCGACGCAGCGTGCCAACATCGAAGCCTCGCTGCCGGTATCCGGCCAGCGCTTCTACAAGGTCACCTACACCCAGCAGTGGTATCAGCCGCTGACGGAGAACCTGATCCTGCATCTGAACGGCGATCTGGGGCTGGCGGATGGTTACAGCGGCATGACGTTGCCGTTCTTCAAGAGCCTGTATGCGGGCGGATCGGGCAGCGTTCGCGGATACGACTACAACTCGCTGGGCCCGCGCGATGCCAGCGGCTATTCGCTGGGCGGCAACCGTCGCGTGGTGGGCAATGCCGAGATATTGTTCCCCATGCCGGGCATGGAGAAGAGCAAGTCTTTGCGCATGAGCCTGTTCCTTGACGGCGGCGCGGTCTACGGCGATGCTACGCAGACTGCGGCATCGGAGGGGATGCGTTATGCTGGCGGCCTGGGACTGACATGGTACTCGCCGGCCGGGCCGATCCAGATCAGCTGGGCCAAGGCATTGAATTCGCAACCGCAGGACAAGCTGCAATTCTTCCAGTTCACCATGGGTGGCATGTTCTAGCGGCCGGTATCTTCGCGGGTCTGGTGTGTCAGACAAGGAGCAATCATGAAGAGCATATTCTTGGCATTGGTATTCGGTGCGGTCCTCGCATCCCAGGCGCAGGCTGCCGACTTCCGTATCGGCATCGTCGATACGGAGCGCATCCTGCGCGAATCGGCACAGGCGCTCGCCGCCCAGAAGAAGATCGACAAGGAGTTCTCGGTGCGCGACCAGGAGATCAAGCAGCTGGCCGGCGAACTGAAGGATGCACAAGAGGAACTGGACAAGGATCGCAGCAAACTGTCGGACTCCTCGCGCCGTATCAAGGAGCGCGAGATCGCCAACCTCAATCTGCAATTGCAGACCAGGCAGCGCGAGTTCCGCGAGGATCTGAGCCTGCGCCAGAACGAAGAGCTGGCACAGATCCTCGCCAAGGCAGACAAGGCGATCCGCGCCATCGCCGAGAGCGAACAGTACGATGTCATCCTGCAGGAGGCGGTCTATCGCAACCCGCGTGTGGACATCACGGACAAGGTGCTCAAATACCTGGAAGGCGAACCGCTATCCGGGGCTGGCAAGTGACTTCCAGTCGGGACTGAACGAATGGATCGACCGATCTACAGTCTGGCCGACATCGCGGCCCGTTTCGGCGGGGAGGTGCTCGGTGACGCGCAAACCGCCGTGTCGCAGATCGCCACGCTGGAGAAGGCCGGGCCTGGGAATATCGCATTCCTCGCCAATGGCAAATACCGCAAGCAGCTGGAAGACAGCCATGCTTCCGCGGTGATACTCGGTGCCGCCGATGCCGACCTGACGCAGCGTCCGCGCATCGTCGCCGCAAATCCGTATTCCTATTTCGCCAGGCTGTCGGCCTTCCTCAATCCCCTGCGCGAGTATGCGCCCGGTATACATGCCAGCGCGGTGATCGAACCAGGCGCGCATGTCTCACCGGATGCGCACATTGGTGCCAACGTGTGGGTGGGCGAGGGGGCACGCATCGGTGCCCGTTGCGTGGTGATGGCCGGTTGCACCGTCGGCGAACAGGTGGCACTGGGGGAGCACGTGCGGCTGTATCCCAATGCCAGCATCTATCACGGCTGCGTGCTGGGCGACCATGTCATCGTGCATTCCGGAGCCATCATAGGCGCGGACGGATTCGGCATCGCCATGGACGAAGGTCGCTGGCTGAAGATCCCGCAGATCGGCCGCGTCATCATCGGCGACCATGTCGAGATCGGTGCCAACACCACCATCGACCGTGGCGCGCTGGACGACACGGTGATCGAGGAGGGCGTGAAGCTGGACAACCAGATCCAGGTCGCGCACAACGTGCGCATCGGCGCGCATACCGCCATCGCTGGTTGCGTCGGTATCGCCGGAAGCGCGCGCATCGGGCGCTACTGCCGCATTGGCGGCGGGGCCATCATCCTCGGCCATCTGCAGGTCGCGGACGAGGTGGAGGTCTCTGCAGGTACGGTGATCACCAAAAGCATAGACAAGGGCAGCTACACCGGCACCTACCCGTTCAGCGACAACCAGGCGTGGCGCCGCAACGCCGCGCAGCTGCGCCATCTGGACGAGATGGCGAAACGTATCCGACAACTTGAACACGACATAGCAACATTGAAGGGGAGAGAAGCATGAGCATCACCATGGACATACATGAAGTACTGGAACACCTGCCGCACCGTTACCCGTTCCTGTTGATCGACCGCGTGCTCGACGTGGTGCCCAACGAGCGCATCGTGGCACTCAAGAACGTGACCATGAACGAGCCGTTCTTCCCCGGTCACTACCCGCATCATCCGGTGATGCCCGGCGTGCTGATCATCGAGGCGATGGCGCAGGCTTCGGCCCTGCTGTCGTTCAAAAGCATGGGTACCAAGCCGGACGAGAATTCCGTGTACTACTTCGTGGGCATCGACAACGCGCGCTTCAAGCGTCCCGTCAGTCCCGGCGACCAGTTGATCTTCCGCATGGAGCTGACCATGAACCGTCGCGGCATGTTCAAGTTCAAGGGCACGGCCGAAGTGGACGGCCAGATCGCCGCAGAAGCGGAACTGATCTGCGCGATCAAGGAAAAATAATGAGCGAATTGCGCCACCCGACCGCGATCATCCATCCGGGCGCGAAACTGGCCGACGATGTCAGCGTCGGCCCTTATACCATCATCGGCGAGCATGTCGAGATCGGGGCGGGTACGACGGTCGGCCCGCATGTGGTGATCAACGGCCACACCACCATCGGCAAGAACAACCGCATCTTCCAGTTCTCCTCGCTGGGCGAGATCCCGCAGGACAAGAAGTACGCCAACGAACCGACGCGGCTGGAGATCGGCGACAACAACATGATCCGCGAATTCTGCACCTTCAACCTGGGCACCGCGCAGGACAAGGGCGTGACGCGCGTCGGCAACAACAACTGGATCATGGCCTATGTGCATCTGGCGCATGATTGTCAGGTCGGCAACAACACCATCTTCGCCAACAACGCGCAACTGGCCGGCCACGTGATCGTGGATGACTACGCCATCCTCGGCGGCTTTACCGTGGTGCACCAGTTCGTGCAGATCGGCGCGCATGTCATCACCGGCATGGGCAGCATCCTCTTCCAGGACATCCCGACCTATGTCACCGTGTCCGGCAATCCGGCCGCGCCGCACGGCACCAATTCCGAAGGCCTGAAACGTCGCGGTTTCTCCAGTGCGGCGGTGATGGCGATCAAGCGCGCCTACAAGACGCTGTACAAATCCGGCATGACGCTGGAAGAAGCGAAGGCCGCCATCGCCGCGCAGGCAGCTGAGCATCCGGAGCTGCAAGCCATGCTCGAATTCCTCGGACGCACCCAGCGCGGCATCGTCCGTTGATCATGACAATTCCGGTCAAGACTATCGCCATCGTGGCGGGCGAGGCGTCGGGCGACATGCTCGCCAGCATGCTGATGCAGGCCATCAGGCAGGCTTATCCCGAAGTGCGCTTCGTCGGCATCGGTGGTCCCAAGATGCAAGCGGTCGGCATGGAGATACTGTTCCCGCTGGAAAAGCTTGCAGTGCGCGGCTATGTGGAGGTATTGCGTCATTACCGCGAGATCGTCGGCATCCGCGACCAGTTGCGCAAACGTTTCATCGCGCACAAGCCAGACCTGTTCATCGGTGTCGACGCACCCGATTTCAATCTCGACCTCGAAGTGGCATTGAAGTCGCACGGCATCCCCACCGTGCACTATGTCAGTCCCTCCATCTGGGCCTGGCGCGGCGAACGCATCCACAAGATCAAGCAGGCTGTGTCCCATATGCTGTGCCTGTTCCCGTTCGAGGCACCGATGTATGAGAAGGCGGGTGTGCCGGCCACCTATGTCGGCCATCCGCTGGCAGACTTCCTGCCAGAGCAACCGAAGCGCACCGAGATGCGCGAGCAGATGCGCATCCTGCCCAGGACGGCTAAAGTGTTCGCGCTGCTACCCGGCAGTCGCCAGAGCGAGGTGCGCCAGCTCGCCGAGACTTATATAGAGACGGCCAGACTCATCTGGCAGCGATGTCCCGACGCCCAGTTCCTGGTGCCGCTGGCCACGCGCGAGACGCGGAACATCTTCGAGCAGGTGCGCTGGAAACTGAATGCGCAGGAATTGCCGATGACGCTGCTGTTCGGTCATGCGCACGATGCGATGATTGCCGCCGACGGCGTGCTGGTCGCATCCGGTACCGCCACACTGGAAGCCGCATTGCTCAAACGCCCCATGGTCATCACTTACAAGATGCCGGCGCTGTCTTGGTGGTTGCACAAGCGCAAGATGTACCAGCGCTGGGTCGGTTTGCCGAACATCCTCGCCGGACGCTTCGTGGTGCCCGAGATATTGCAGGACGATGCGACGCCGCAGAATCTGGCACAGGCGTTACTCAATCTGGTGAACAACAAGGCTGCGGTCGAAGAGCTGGAACAGACCTTCACCGCGATGCATCACAGCTTGCGCCAGAATACGGCGCAGAAAGCAGCGGCAGCCATCCTGCCGTTGCTGGTGAGAGATGCAGACTGAGCTGCTCATCTGCGGGGTGGACGAAGCGGGTCGCGGCCCGCTGGCCGGACCGGTGAGTGCGGCAGCGGTAATCCTCGATCCCAAGCGCCCCATCGCAGGACTGGCCGATTCCAAAAAACTATCCGAGAAGCAACGTGATCGACTCGCGCCCATCATCCGCGAGCAGGCATTGGCCTGGTGTGTCGCCTATGCCGAACCGGGCGAGATCGATGAGCACAACATCCTGCAAGCGACCCTGCTGGCGATGAAACGCGCCGTGTATGGCTTGTCCATCCGGCCGCAGCAGGTGCTGGTGGACGGCCTGTATTGCCCGGATACTGGCATTCCCAGCGAGGCCATCGTCAAGGGCGACAGCAAGGTGGCGGCGATCTCTGCTGCATCGATACTGGCGAAAACCGCACGCGACAAGATCATGCTGCAGATGCACGCGCGTTATCCGCAATATGGATTCGACGCACACAAGGGTTATCCTACGGCAGTGCATCTGGCCGCCTTGCGTACCCACGGCGTGCTGGACATCCATCGACTATCATTCAAACCGGTGCGGGAAGCGATCGCACCCATTACACAGGAGCGAACATGCTGACATTTCTGAAACTGCTGCATCTGTTGGGCGTCGTGGTCTGGGTGGGCGGCATGTTCTTCGCCTACATGGTGTTGCGTCCGGTCGCGGCCGATGTGCTGCAACCGCCTGAACGACTGCGGCTGTGGAACGGCGTGTTCGCCCGCTTCTTCAACTGGGTATGGCTCGCCATCGGCGCCATCCTGCTCAGCGGCCTGTATCTGATCTATCTGTACGGCGGCATGGGGAATGTGGGCCATTACGTGCATGTCATGCTGCTGCTCGGGCTGGTGATGGTCGGTATCTACGTCTATGTGTTCTTCGGCTGCTTCGTACCGTTCAGTCTGCATGTGGAGAAGGAACGCTGGAAGGAGGCGGGGGCCCTGCTGGGCAAGATACGCCAACTGGTCGCCATCAATCTTTCATTGGGATTACTGACCATGGCCGTCGCTACCATCGGCATCCTGTTCGGTTAAGGAGAAGGATATGCAAAAGCTCGTATTCATCCTGATCTGCGCAGTGATCGGCATGGCCATCGGCTACGGCATCTTCGGCAAGATCGCCGGTCATTACGTCAGTGTGAGCAGTCTGCTCTCGTTCGGCGGCAACGCCTTGCAGAACGCCTGGAACTCCGTGTCCGGTCTGGCCGAGATGCGCAACAAGATTTTGCTGTGCGGCGCGGGCGGTGCGGTGGTCGGTTTCCTGTTGTCGACGCGGCTGAAGAAATGAGCGGGCAGGGTGCAGCCTGTCCCCGCGACCCATGAAGACCATCACTTTTCCAGACAGTCCCTACACGCTGCACCTGCCGTTCGATCCGGCCGGCGACCAGCCCACGGCCATCGCGCAGCTGGTGGAGGGTATCGAGGACGGCTTGGCTTACCAGACGCTGCTGGGCGTGACCGGCTCCGGCAAGACTTTCACCATGGCCAACGTCATCGCGCGCACCGGCCGGCCCGCCATCCTCATGGCACCGAACAAGACGCTGGCGGCACAACTCTATTCCGAAATGCGCGAGTTCTTCCCCGACAACGCGGTGGAATACTTCGTCTCCTACTACGATTACTACCAGCCCGAAGCCTATGTACCGTCGCGCGATGTGTATATCGAGAAGGATTCTTCCATCAACGAGCAGATCGAGCAGATGCGCCTGTCGGCCACCAAGTCCATGCTGGAGCGGCAGGACTGCATCATCGTCGCCACCGTCTCGGCAATCTACGGTATCGGCGATCCGGTGGATTACCACGGCATGATCCTGCACCTGCGCGAGCACGAGAAGATGGCGCAGCGCGACATCATCCAGCGCCTGGTGGCCATGCAGTACGAGCGCAACGATGTGGACTTCGCGCGCGGCCACTTCCGTGTGCGCGGCGACGTGATCGACATCTTCCCGGCGGAAAGCAGCGAGAACGCGCTGCGCGTCACCTTGTTCGACGACGAGGTGGAATCGCTGGCCCTGTTCGATCCGCTCACCGGCCATATCCAGACGCGCGTGCCGCGCTACACCGTGTATCCCTCCAGCCATTATGTGACGCCGCGCGAGACGACGCTGCGCGCCATCGAGACCATCAAGCTGGAGCTGGCCGAGCGCATCGCCTGGTTCCAGAAAGAGAACAAACTGGTGGAAGCGCAACGCATCGAGCAGCGCACGCGCCACGATCTGGAGATGCTGGCCGAGATCGGCTTCACCAAGGGCATCGAGAACTATTCGCGCCATCTTTCCGGGCGCGGTGCCAACGAAGCGCCGCCGACGCTGATGGATTACCTGCCGCCGAACGCGCTGATGATCATCGACGAGAGTCACGTCACCGTGCCGCAGATCGGCGCCATGTACAAGGGCGACCGCGCCAGAAAAGAGAATCTGGTCAATTACGGATTCCGCCTGCCCTCGGCCATGGACAACCGTCCTTTGCGCTTCGACGAGTTCGAGAAGGTGATGCGCCAGACCATATTCGTCTCCGCCACACCTTCCACGTACGAAGCCGAGCATCAGGGACAGGTGGTGGAGCAGGTGGTGCGCCCGACCGGATTGATCGACCCGGTCATCGAAGTGCGCCCCGCCACCCATCAGGTGGACGACCTGATGAGCGAAGCCACCGCGCGCATCAAGAACGGCGAGCGCGTACTGGTCACCACGCTGACCAAACGCATGGCCGAAGATCTCACCGAATACTTCAGCGAGCACGGCATCAAGGTGCGCTACCTGCACTCGGATGTGGAAACGGTGGAGCGCGTGGAGATCATCCGCGACCTGCGCCTGGGCGTGTTCGACGTGCTGGTCGGCATCAACCTGCTGCGCGAGGGACTCGACATCCCCGAGGTGTCGCTGGTCGGTATCCTCGATGCGGACAAGGAAGGCTTCCTGCGTTCCGAACGTTCGCTGATCCAGACCATAGGTCGCGCCGCGCGCCACCTGCACGGCACGGCCATCCTCTACGCCGACCGCATCACCGATTCGATGCGCAAAGCCATCGACGAGACCGAGCGTCGTCGTGCCAAACAGATGGCATACAACGAAGCGCACGGCATCACGCCGCAATCGGTGGTCAAGCGCATCAAGGACATCATCGACACCGAGTATGACGTGGATGCCGAGCGCAAGTCATTGAAGGCCGCGCAAGTCCAGGCCAGGTATCTCGCCATGAGCGAGAAGGAAGTGTCCAAGGAGTTGGCGCGTCTGGAGAAGGAGATGCTGGCTGCCGCCAAGAACCTCGAATTCGAGAAAGCCGCGCAACTGCGCGACCAGTTGAAGAAGCTGCGCGAGAGCGTGTTCATATCCCCATTGTGAGTCGAACCATGAAAGTTAGCGTCCTCTTTGTCTGCATGGGCAACATCTGCCGCTCCCCGACAGCCGAGGCGGTGTTCCGCTTCCATGTCGAAAAGGAAGGGCTGGCAGATGAGATCCACATCGATTCGGCCGGGACGCATGATTATCATATCGGCGAGCCGCCAGACTCGCGCACGCAGCGCGCCGCCAAACAACGCGGTTATGACATGAGCGGTCTGCGCGGGCGACAGGTGGGGGCACCGGATTTCCTGCGTTTCGACTACGTGTTGGCGATGGATGAAGCGAACCTCTCCATCCTGGAAGGGTTGAGACCGTCAGAGGGGGGCGGCCATCTGGGCCTGTTCCTCGAGTTCGCCGAGCGGGACCGCGAGAAAGAAGTGCCCGATCCCTATTTTGGCGGGGCTGACGGATTCGAGCATGTGCTCGATCTGGTCGAGGATGCCTCCCTCGGTTTGTTGAAGCATATCCGTTCCAGGATCGGGCGTTGACCATGCTGCTGACGTTCGCCTCCGAAGCCGAGATAGGGCACGCCTTCCTGATCTCCATGGCCTGGGGAGCGCTGGTGGTGGTCATCACGACCGTTTTGATGACTCACTCGCTGGAGGGTACAAAGTCGGAGATACGGAGATCCACAGGTGTCCTGCTGGGCTGTCTGTTCTATCTACTGTTCGGTCTCCTGACATACCGGGAGCAATATGGAAGTTTCACAGCGGCCGAGGTCGATGCTCGATCGGTGACGCTGCAGCATGCGGGCAGTTATTTTCGGCCGCTGCGTATCGAGTCCGGTCAGATCGTTGCCATCGAGTCTGGACATCCGGGGAAGGGCGAGATCACGCAGTGCTATCTGAACCTTGTCCTGTCATCAGGCGAGCATCACCGCAGTGCGCCAAGCTCGACCGCAGACTGCGAGGCGTACCGGAAGCAGATAGAGACATCGCTGGGTCGCTAGCTAGCTTATTCATCCGGCAATAAAAAACGCACGGCATGCCGTGCGTTTTTTATTGCGTCTACCCGAACAGCTTACTCAGGTGTACGAGTCTCCACCATTTGCAACGGCTCGCTGTTTTCCATCGTGTAGATCTCGCGCGGACGCTGGCGGCGGCGCGGCGCATGGGCAGTCATCTCGCGAGGTGCCACGACGACGGAGGCGGCCTTGTTCGGGTCGGTCTCTATCATGGTCAGTCCGCTGGCGCTCAGGTCGACCGCGATCGGCGCGGTGCTTGCAGCCACCGGCGCGGCAGCCTGCACTTTTTCAGCAGCTTGGGGCGCAACCGGCTTGTTGGTCGGATAGCACACGACCTCCGTAGGCTTGACCGGGCGGGTCATGCCGGCCGGATAAGCCACATATTCCGAAGGCTTCACGCGTGCCGGGGTCGTCGCTTGAGCAGTGGCAGATGCAGAGGGCGTCTGCACGGAAATTGCGGCTTCGTTCAGCTCCGGCGTATCCAGCTGCTCGCGACGTTCGCGCTCGCGGCGACCACCACGGCGACCGCGCTTGCGACCGCCCTCGCGCGGCTGGCCTTCCTGACCCTGCTGCTCCGGAGCTGCGACCGGGAGGGTCTCCAGCACCGGCTTGTTCGCGTCATTGTCCTGACGCGGCGGACGCGGCGGGCGTTCCTTGCGATTCTGCTGCGGCTCTTTGTCGTTACTGGCCTGACGCGTGGCTTCATCGCGTTCACGGCGCGGCTTCTTGCCGTTCTCGCTGCGTTCGGCTTTTTCGCTGCGCTCACCGCGCTCGTTACGGTCACGGCGCTTGTCGCCGCGTTCGCGACGGCCATCGTTGCGGCTGCCGCTCTTGCGGGTCTCGGTGGCCGGTTTCTCAGGCTCGCTCTCGCCGCCCAGCGCCTTGATCCAGCCGAACAGGCTGCCGAGCAGCGAGGTTTTCTTCACTTCCTCGACCTTTTCGGTGTGTTTCGGTGCGGGTTGTGCCGGGGTGATGCTGCGCACGGCAGGTTGCGGGCGCTGTGCGATCTTGCTCTCGGGCGTGGAGGTGACCGGCTTGGCTTCCTCCGGCGTCACGACCTGCTTGTAGCTGGCCTGCAGGTGTTCCGGTGTGATGTCGTCCATGCGCAAACGATCCACCGAGTAGTGCGGTGTCTCCATGTGCGGGTTGGGGATCAGCGTGATGCGGACCTTGAAGCGATGCTCGATGCGGTTGATGTCCGAGCGTTTCTCGTTCAGCAGGAAGGTGGCGACATCCACCGGCACTTGCGCGTGGATGGCGGCGCTGCTGTCCTTCATCGCTTCTTCCTGGATGATGCGCAGGATGTTCAGCGCGGACGACTCGGTGCCGCGGATGTGGCCGATGCCGTTACAACGCGGGCAGGTGGTGTGGTTGCCTTCTTCCAGGCTGGGGGCCAGACGCTGACGTGACAGTTCCAGCAGGCCGAAGCGCGATATCTTGGCGCTCTGGATGCGGGCGCGGTCGAAGTGCAGGGCATCGCGCAGGCGGTCTTCCACCGCGCGCTGGTTCTTGGTCGATTCCATGTCGATGAAGTCGATCACGATCAGGCCGCCCAGGTCGCGCAGGCGCAGCTGGCGGGCGATCTCGTCCGCCGCTTCCAGGTTGGTGTTGAGCGCGGTGGTCTCGATGTCGCTGCCGCGCGTGGAACGCGCGGAGTTGATGTCGATGGCGGTCAGCGCTTCGGTGTGGTCGATCACGATGGCACCGCCGGAAGGCAGGTTCACCTGGCGCGCATGTGCGGATTCGATCTGATGTTCGATCTGGAAACGGGAGAACAGCGGTACGTCGTCGTGATAGCGCTTGATGCGGTTCACGTGGTCCGGCATCACGGTGCCCATGAAGGCCTGTGCCTGTTCGAAGATGTCGTCGGTGTCGACCAGGATCTCGCCGATGTCCGGGTTGAAGTAGTCGCGGATGGCGCGCACCACCAGGCTGCTTTCCAGATAGATCAGGGAAGGAGCCTTCTCGGATTTCGAAGCGCCTTCGATGGCGTCCCACAGTTGTTTGAGGTAGTTCAGGTCCCACTGCAGTTCTTCGGCATTGCGGCCGATGCCTGCGGTGCGGGCGATGATGCTCATGCCCTTGGGGACTTCGATCTGTGCCAGTGTGTCGCGCAGTTCGTTGCGGTCTTCACCCTCGATACGACGCGAGACACCGCCGCCGTTGGGGTTGTTCGGCATCAATACTACATAGCGGCCGGCCAGGCTGATGTAGGTGGTCAGCGCCGCGCCCTTGTTGCCGCGCTCGTCCTTCTCCACCTGCACCAGCAGTTCCTGGCCTTCCTTCAGCGCTTCCTTGATGCCGGAGCGGCTGGTGGTACCGGGCTGGTAGTACTGCGGGGCGACTTCCTTGAAGGGGAGGAATCCGTGGCGGGTGCCGCCGTATTCGACGAAGCAGGCTTCGAGGCTGGGCTCGATGCGGGTGATGATGGCTTTGTAGATGTTGCTCTTGCGTGATTCCTTGCCGGCGGTCTCGATATCGAGGTCGACCAGTTTCTGACCGTCCACGATGGCGACGCGGAGTTCTTCCGGCTGCGTCGCATTGAATAACATGCGTTTCATTTATTTTTCTCCCGCGCTCTACACGGGCAGGACAAAGCTACGCGCTTATCGGCGCGCGAGAAGATGGATGTTCGGATCGTGTTGCTGACGATGGTCCAAGTGCTTGTTCTCGTTGTTAGCTTGTCTTTATCTGTGTGTCGCCGAAAAGTAGGGCAACACACCAAAATCTATTCTGCTTCGTGCTTAGAGCGCGCAAATCAATTACCATCACTGCTTGTCTCCGGTGAGTGAGATTAACCGGGCGGGGCTGCTTCGTAGGCGGCTTGATTGCCTGCCTTGGGTTGGACGGGGAAAGTAATTTACATCCCGTTTCGACGAAGGCGCACACGCGAGGCGCGGAGTATATTCAATAATGAGCGGTTTAGGCAAAGAATCCGTAACTTGGGTCGAAATCGACGAGGGCGGCGAGGGTCAGCGCATCGACAACTTCCTGTTCAAACACCTGAAAGGCGTCCCCAAGAGCCATATCTACCGCATCCTGCGTGGGGAAGTGCGGGTCAACAAGAAGCGCATCGACCAGACCTATCGTTTGCAATTGGGCGATGTGTTGCGCATCCCGCCCATCCGCGTCGCAGGGAAACCTCAGGCCGAGTTCGTCCCGGCCGTCGAATTCCCTATCCTGTATGAGGATGATGCCCTGCTGGCGGTGAACAAACCGGCCGGCACCGCTGTCCATGGCGGCAGCGGGGTCAGCTTCGGTGTCATCGAGCAACTGCGCAGCGCCCGGCCGCAGGCCAAGTTCCTGGAGCTGGTGCACCGGCTGGACCGCGAGACCTCCGGCATCCTGCTGATCGCCAAGAAACGTTCCGCACTGACCGGGATGCACGAGATCATGCGCGAGGGCAACAGCGACAAGCGCTATTACGCGCTGGTGCTGGGCGACTGGCACAACGCACGCCAGCATGTGAAGCTGCCGCTGCACAAGTTCGACACGCCGCAGGGCGAGAAGCGGGTGATGGTGCGCGAGGACGGCCAGCCGTCCCATACCATCTTCAATCTGCAAAAGAACTGGCCGGGTTTCTCCCTGCTTGAAGCCGAGCTGAAGACTGGCCGTACCCACCAGATCCGCGTGCACCTGTCGCACCTCGGCTTTCCCATCGCGGGCGACGACAAATACGGCGATTTCGCGCGCAACAAGGAATTGATGAAGCAGGGGCTCAAGCGCATGTTCCTGCACGCGCACAGCATCGACTTCAAACACCCTCTCACGGGAGAGCCGCTGCACATCGACGCGCCGCTGGCACCTGAACTGCAGCAGTTCCTGGCGCGACTGGACAAGACGCAATGACCCCCCCCATCAGATCCGAACGCGCCCTGTTGCTCACGCTGGCAGGCATCCAGTTCAGCCATATCCTCGACTTCATGGTGATGATGCCGCTCGGCCCCATGCTGATGGCCGAGTTGGATATCACCACGCATGAGTTCGGCCTGCTGGTCGCGTCCTATAGTTTCAGTGCCGCCGCCTCCGGCCTGTTCGCCGCCACCTTCGTCGACCGTTTCGAGCGCAAGCGCTTCATGCTGGTCACGTTCGCGCTGTTCGGGCTGGCCACGCTGGCCTGCGCTATCGCACCGGGTTATGCCACGCTGCTCATCGCGCGGGGCCTGGCCGGGGCGTTCGGCGGTGTGCTGGGCGCGCTGGTGCAGACCTTCATCGGCGACACCATCCCCTATGCGCGACGCGCGCGCGCCAGCGGCACGGTGGCGGCGGCGTTCTCCTTCTCCACCGTGGCGGGCGTGCCGCTCTCGCTGTGGCTGGCCAGCCTGTTCCACTGGCGCGCACCGTTCGTGTTCATCGTGTTGCTGGTGGGCGTGTTCTTCGTGGTGGCGCTGCGCGTGCTGCCCGAGCTGCGCCACCACCTCGGCCGCGAGAAGCGCGCCCATCCCTTCACCGATCTGTTCGCCGTGATGCGCGACGCCAACCATTGGCGCGCCATGAGCCTGTCGGCCATGCTCATCTTCGCCGGCTTCACCGTCATCCCCTATATCACTGTGTATGCCGTGAACAACATCGGCATCAGCCAGCACGACATCGCCTATATCTATCTGGCGGGCGGCGCGGCTACGCTGTTCACCGCGCGGGCCATCGGCCATTGGGCTGATGCGGCGGGCAAGATGCAGGTCTATCGCATCGTCGCCTTCTGCGCCATGCTGCCGATACTCGCCGTCACGCAAGTGCAGCAGGCCTCGCTCGCACTGTGGCTGGTGTTCACCACGCTGTTCTTCGTGCTGGTCTCCGGCCGCTTCATCCCGGCCATGGCCATCATCACCTCGGCGGCGCAACCGAAGCTGCGAGGCACATTCATGTCGCTCAACGCCACCGTGCAATCGCTCGCCATGGGCCTCGCCGCCACGCTCAGCGGCTTCATCATCACCCAGGACGCGACCGGCAAGATCGTCGGTTACGAACACGTCGGCTACATCGCCATCGCCGCCAACCTGCTCGGCATGTGGTTCGTCTCGCGCATCGTCATGCACGACGCGCATCCCAACCTGCCGGACGTCGCGCCGAAGTAGGGTGGAAAAATATATAGGCCGAATTTCTGCTTGAATGGAGAAGGGGCATCGGGCTAGGATGCGATTCGAAAAGTTAGGGTCAATCAAGATGAATTTGAAGCTGACCCGTCTAGTTCATTTTCATCATCATTGGAGCGCCTCATGAACTCCCAAGAGAAGTCAGTTGAAACAGAGAAGCCGGTCTGCTTTGTAATCATGCCGATCTCAGACGTTCATGGGTATGAACCTGGGCACTTTGGTCGCGTATACGAACACATACTTAAGCCAGCAATTGTGGCGGCAGGATATATACCTATTCGCGCTGACGATACGATAAAGACTGATTACATCGTGGTCGGAATAATCCAGAAGATTGTCGAATCTGAAATGGTTATTTGCGATTTCAGTGCCAGAAATCCGAACGTCATGTATGAATTGGGAATTCGACACGCATTTAACAAACCCGTTGCACTGATAAAAGATCGTCGCACAGACAAGGTTTTTGACATTCAGGGTCTGCGGTATGTGGAGTACGACGATTCGCTTCGCATTGATACCGTCCAAAAGGACATTTCAAAAATTTCTGGTGCAATCCAAGAAACTGCAAGCGCCAATGGAAAGGGTGTTAACTCGGTGGTTCAGTTGGCAGGTATCACGGCAGCTGAGATTCCCGCAAAACAACAGGTTTCTGGTGAGACGCAGCTAATTCTCTCCGCCATAGGCTCGCTTGAACGACGAGTGGATGGCATGGAAAACAAAGGAAGGGTTACCGCCAAGTTCTTCACCACGGATGATGAGAAGGTGACATTTCAAGATAAGATGACCGCAGAGCTTAACGACGAAATATACAACCAAGCTGGGGAGTCGGTTGGAATCCTTGTTGATATCCACCCCACCGATGAAAAGATATTCATCAGGCAAGAGGATGGAAAGATCATCCCGTATGCCGCCAATTCAGTTCGCTCGAAGGGACTGAGTTCACTCCCTTTCTAAATGGTTAACCAAAATCAAACGGGTCAGCATCGCATTTGATTCAAGCAACACCGCTACTTCATTAGCTTCGACAACTTCCTGAACGTATCCGTCCCCGCCACCTTGAGCCACTGGAACACCACGGTCTCGGTGCAGGTGGGGATGGCACCGGCGAGTGTCATGGCTTCGATGGCGGTCTGCCGGTTGTCCGAGCTGCGGCTCAGCACGGCGTCTTTCACTACATGCACGTTGTAGCCTGCGCGCAGCAGGTCGAGCACGGTCTGCTGCACGCAGACGTGGGTCTCGGTGCCGCACACGATGATCTGCTTCTTGCCGTTGGCTTCGAGTGCGGACATGAAGTCGTCATTGCCGCAGCAGCTGAAACTGATCTTTTCCACGAAGCGGGCGTGGTCCGATCTCTCCCTGAGTGTGGGCAGGGTGGGGCCGAGGCCTTTGACGTATTGTTCGGTGACGAGCACGGGCAGGCCGAGCTCCTGCGCGCTGTCGAGCAGGATGGCGACGTTGCGGATGAGGCGTTGCAGCGCTTCCTGATCCATGGCGGCGGCCAGCCGTTCCTGCAGGTCGATCACCAGCAGCAGGGAGTCTTCGGTGGTCAGGATGTGGCGGTCGATGGGGTTCATGCGGTCCTCTGGCAGGCGTTCTCGGGATGCGGCGCAGTGTGCCATCCATGGCGGCGGGTTTCAATGCGGGGAGCGGGGTGTTAACCTTTCCCTGTTGCTGCCGATATATATAGTGACTGTGCAACGAAAGGAGCGGCCATGCGCTTCACACCCACCATCCTCCCCACCACGGCGACGCCGACGACGCGTGCGGTGAAAAGTCTGACCGGCACCCACGCGGTGAAGCCGGTGCACGAGGAATTGGAGACCGTGGCCGTCACGTTGGAAGCAGAGGCGCAGCACGATTCCGGTCAGACATCGCTGCCACAGGAGGACAGGCGCAAGGCCTGCCGCCGCATCCATCACCAGAAGGTGCTGGTGGAATTGCGCTCCGGGCTGGACAGGCGCAAGCACAACCTGTTCGCAGGCGGCGTGGCCGAGCATATCGACGAAGAGGCCTGACTCATCCCTTGCGCAGGCAGACCGTGACTTCTTCGCGGTCGTGATAGAGCTGCTTCACTTCCAGTTTGTAACGCATGCCCTTCTTGTTGAGCGCGCCGCGTATGGTATCTAGCGCGGTGCGTAGCGCTTCGACCTTCTTCTTCATCGGCAGCTTCAGGTTGAATATGGCGTTCGATGTGTGGCCGCCGAGGAACCATTCCACCATCAGCGCCGCGACCCGCTGCGGCTGCTCCACCATGTCGCACACCAGCCAGTCCACCGGGCGCTTGGGGCGAAACTTGAATCCGTCCTGACGCAGATGCTTGATGTCGGGGTGGCTGGCCGCTGCGCCCTTGAGCGGGCCGTTGTCCACGGCGATGACTTTCAGGCCGCGTTGCACCAGCTGCCAGGTCCAGCCGCCCGGGGCGGCGCCCAGATCGACTGCGGTCATCTTCGGTTTTAGCCATAGTGCCTGTTCCTGCTTGTCCAGAAACACTTCAAAGGCTTCGGCCAATTTCAGATAGGAACGGCTCGGCGCATCGGCAGACATGCTGACGCGGTGGATGCCGTTGAGCGCATCGTTGCTGTTGCGCGGGTCGCTCGTGGCGATCAGGGCGCGGTCTTCCGAAGGGAAGAAGATGTGCAGGCGCGGCAGGGCGGGGTCATCCACCAGACGTTCGCTGTCGCGCAGTGCCTGCTCGAGCAAGGGCTGGAAGCGTTTGGTGAAGCCGGACAGGGTCTTGCCATCGTTGGTGTCCGGCACTTCCAGATACAGCGCGCCATAGCGTTCCGGCACTGGCGGGATCGCGTCGAGCAAGGGAGTGAGGCGGTCGCGCTCCGGCAGGCCGCGTACTTCACCGTGCAAGGTCAGCAGTTGCCGCGCGAAAGTGAGCTGTTTATAGGCCAGACGCGCTTTGCCTTGTAGCACCAGATAGCCGCTGTTCTCAGCGGCTTCTACAGGTTTGGCCTGCGTCTCTTCGATACAGTCTCGTTCGAATCCGGGGCGGCAATAGACCAGCCAGGCGGGTAAGGTAGGGTCGATCATGGGTGGGGGCGCAAGCGCGGTAAGTGGATGTGCCAGCGGATCGCCGCGAGTCGCAGCGACACCGTCACCAGCATCGCGATCAGGATGGACGACAGGCGTTCCAGTCCCAGCGTATCGAGCAGGATCAGCAGCAGCGCGCCGACCAGCGAGGCGGTGGCGTAGATGTCGGTACGGAAGATCAGCGGGACTTCGTTGCACAGGATGTCGCGGATGACGCCGCCGAACACGCCGGTGATGACGCCCATCAGGGCGGCGATGAACCAGTGCACCTGCAGGTTCAGGGCGACGGTGGTGCCGATGACGGTGAATAGCGCAAGTCCGAATGCGTCCGGCAGCAGGAAGAAGTTCTTCGGGATGGACAGCCTGCGGCCGAGGAAGAAGGTCGCCACGGATGCGGCGATGCCGACCACCACGTAGATCGGGTCGTGCACCCAGTACACCGGCAGACGGCCGAGCAGGATGTCGCGCACGGTGCCGCCACCGATGCCGGCGATGACGGCGATCACGGCCACACCGAACAGGTCGAGATCGCGCCGGTGCGCTTCCAGGGTGGCGGTGATGGCGCAGACGGCGACCGCGCATAGGTCCAGGGTGTGAATGAGGCTCATGTTCGGATCGCGGACAGGGGCGCGCATTATACGGGGCGAGGGGTGCGGCAGTGGTAGAATCCGCGCCTCATTTTTGGGATGTACGCATGATTAAACGATATGACCTGATCGTGTTTGATTGGGATGGAACGGTGATGGATTCCACGGCGGTGATCGCGACCTCGATCCAGTCCGCTTGCCGCGACCTGGAGTTGCCGGTGCCGAGCGACGAGAATGCGCGCCATGTGATCGGCATGGGGCTGGCCGAGGCTTTGCGGCATGCCGTGCCACAAGCGCCGGAATCCATGTATGAGCCGCTGGCCGACCGCTACCGGCATTACTTCCTGGCACAGGATCAGACCATCCCGCTGTTCTCCGGCGCGCGCGAGACCATCTCGGAGTTGCACGAAGCCGGCCATGCGCTGGCGGTGGCGACCGGTAAGAGCCGCAAGGGGCTGGATCGGGTGATGGACAGCAGCGGTATGCGCGCATACTTCCACGCCTCACGCACAGCGGATGAGACTTTTTCCAAGCCGCATCCAGCCATGTTGCTGGAGCTGATGGATGAGCTGGGCATGCAGCCGGAGCAGGTGCTGATGATCGGCGACACCACGCACGATTTGCAGATGGCGATCAATGCCGGCGTGGATGCGGTGGGCGTGACTTATGGCGCGCATCCAGTAGATCAGTTGCGCGCATTGAACCCGTGTGCGCTGCTGGACGATTTCCATGCGTTGCGTGCCTGGTTGCAGGCCAACGCTTAAGACGATTCGCAAGGAGTACAAAATGTCAGAACTGGGCAATAACTGGGAACGCAACGTACTGGAGAAGCTGGCACTGTCGGCCATCCAGGAGCAACGCCGCACGCGCCGCTGGGGCATATTCTTCAAGCTGCTGACCTTCGCCTATCTGTTCTTCCTGTTGGCGATGGTATTGGATATCACGGGCGACAGTAGCGACGGTCTTGCCGGCGGCAAGCACACGGCATTGATCGAGGTGAAGGGGGTGATCGCGGCCGACAGCATGGCCAATGCGGACAACCTGATCGGCAGCTTGCAGGATGCATACAAAGACAAACACACGGCAGGCATCATCCTGCGCGTGAACAGTCCCGGCGGCAGCCCGGTGCAGGCCGGTCTGGTGAACGACGAGATCAAGCGCCTGCGCGCGCTGCATCCGGAGATCCCGCTGCATGTGGTGGTGGAGGACATGTGCGCCTCCGGCGGCTATTTCATCGCAGCGGCGGCAGACAACATCTATGTGAACAAGGCGAGCATCGTCGGCTCCATCGGCGTGTTGATGGACGGCTTCGGCTTCACCGGCACCATGGATAAACTGGGCGTGGAGCGACGGCTGATGACGGCGGGCGAGAACAAGGGTTTCATGGATCCGTTCTCGCCGCGCAATCCCAAGCACGAAGCCTTCACCAAGGGATTGCTGGATGATATCCACCAACAGTTCATCGCCGTGGTGCGCGAGGGGCGCGGCAAACGCCTGAAGGAGACGCCGGAGATGTTCAGCGGCCTGTTCTGGACCGGCGACAAGGCGATCGCGATGGGCTTGGCCGACGGTATCGGCAGCGTGGATTCCGTAGCGCGCGACATCATCAAAGCCGAAACGGTGCTTGACTTCACAGCACGCGAGAACATCGCGGACCGTCTGGCGAAGAAGCTGGGCGCAGGTGTGGCGAGCATGTTCCCCGGCTTCGGTGCGCAGGGCGAAGGTGTAGTGCTACGCTAACGCTGCCTTCAGCGCGTTCAAGTCGGTGATAGGTGGCAGGCATTGCGTGCCGCGACACAGCCAGGCAGTGGTCGATGTCTGTTTGGGTTTGGACAGCACTTCAGGTAAACCCTGTTCATCGCCGCGTAACGCGATCACCATCAACTCCGGTACGTAGTTTTCAGAGACAGCCGCCCGCCAGGCGGCTGTCTCTTTCTCATCGCCGCATAACACCAGCAAGGAAGGCGGCTGCAGCAGTTCGCCCAGTGCGGTGTTCAGGCTGCAACACTGACTCGCAGCTTGTTGCATCAGTGGATAGAAAAGTTTCAGGCAGCGTTCTGCGGCATCGCGGTAGCGCGTGTCGCCGGTCAATTCCGCGAGCCGCAACAGCCCTTGTGCGGCGATGCCGTTGCCGGATGGTGTGGCGTTGTCCTGTCCGCTCTTGTTGCGCTGGATGAGTGCTTCGTGGTCGTGGCTGGTGAAGTAGAAGCCGCCATTTTCGACATCTTCGAAGCGTGCGAGCAAAGCCTCAGCGAGTTGCACGGCGAACTGCATGTCCGTTTCGCGATATTCCGTTTGCATCGATTCCAGCGCGGCATCCAGCAGGAAAGCATGGTCGTCCAGATAGGCGTTCAGATGCGTCTTGCCGTCCTTGTGCGTGGCATATAGCTTGCCCTCCTGCCACAGGGTTGCGCGCACGAAATCCATGGCGCGCTGAGCGGAGATTTTCCAATCATCACGCCCGAACACGCGCGCCGCTTTCGCCATGCCGGTGATCATCAGCCCGTTCCAGCTCCCCAATATCTTTTCATCGCGACCGGGGCGGATGCGTTGTTCGCGTGCGGCGAACAGCTTGGCCTGCGCCGATGCAAGCAGCGCGGTTGCCTGTGTCTGATCGAGTTGCAACGACTGTGCGATCGCGCTCAGCGGTCGGCTTACGCGCAGATGCCAGGCGTGGTGTTCGAAGTTGGGTGTGCTGTCCAGAGCGTAATATGGTTTGACGATGGCGTACTCAGCTTCGCTCAACAGGTTGCGGATGTCGTTGCGTTGCCACACATAGAACTTGCCTTCCTCGTGGTCTGAGTCGGCATCCAGCGAGGCATAGTAGCCGCCCAGCGGGGATTGCATCTCGCGCATCACCCAGCCGGCGGTCTGTTCCACGATGCGTGCGAACAGAGGGTCGCGGCTGTTCAGCCAGGCGTCGCTGTACAGGCCGAGCAGCAGGCCGTTGTCGTACAGCATCTTCTCGAAATGAGGGATGTCCCAAGTAGCATCCACGCTGTAGCGGCAGAAGCCGCCGCCGAGTTGGTCGTACAGCCCGCCCAGTGCCATCTGCTGCAGGGTGAACAGCGCGACATGGCGCGCATCCTCGTCCTGATGTGCCTTGGCTTGGCGCATCAGCAGATCGAGTTCGGCCGGATGCAGGAATTTCGGCGCATCGCCGAAGCCGCCGTTCACGCGGTCGCAATCCTGCTTCAGTCTCTGAACCGCACTGGCGAGTGATGAAGCATCGAGCGTCATTTCATCACTGCCCGGTTTCGGCTGCCAGGCGGCGAGGGCGCTGATGAGTTGCTCGCCCTGTGCGGCGAGTTCCTTACGTTGGGCTTTGTAGGCTTGCGCGAGTTGCAGCAGCAGTTGCGGGAACCCGGGCAGGCCGTAACGCGGCTGTTTCGGGAAATAGGTGCCGCTGTAGAACGGTGTACCGTCGGGCGACAGGAACATGGTCAGCGGCCAGCCGCCGCTGCGGCGCGCTAGCAGGTAGTGCGCGTTCTGGTAGATCTGGTCGAGGTCGGGACGTTCTTCCCTGTCCACCTTGATGTTGATGAAGTGTTCGTTCATCACGGCCGCGACGTCCGCATCCTCGAACGATTCGTGCGCCATCACATGACACCAGTGACAGGCCGAATAGCCGATGGAGAGCAGGATGGGTTTGTCCTGCGCGCGTGCCAGTTGCAAGGCTTCAGGCGACCAGGGATGCCAGTCCACCGGATTCTCTGCGTGCTGCAACAGGTAGGGGCTGGTCTCGCGGATGAGGTGGTTGTGCATCAGTTCAGGAGTGGCTTGAGGTGAGGCATCACGTTGCGCAGGATGCGCGGCTGCGCAGCTGCGTTCGGATGCAGGTTGTCGGGCAGGAACTGGTCTGGCGGGATGCCTTCCAGCATGAAGGGCAGCAGGGCGATGCGATGCCTATTCGCCAGCCGGGAGTAGATGTTGCGGAACTGTTCCGTATAGACAGGGCCATAGTTCGGCGGTAACTGCATGCCCAGCAGCAATACTTTGGCATGCGCATTCTTCGCACGCTTGATGATGGTATCGAGATTCTTCTCAGTCTCTGTCAGCGGTGTGCCTCGCAGGCCATCGTTGGCCCCCAGTTCGACGATCACCACGGCGGGGCGATGCTCGGTCAGCGCCTTGTCGATGCGGCGCACGCCACCGGAAGTCGTCTCGCCGCTGATGCTGGCATTGACCACGGAATGAGCATGCAATTCCTGTTGCAGCAGATGCGGCCAGGAAGCTTCGCGCGCGATGCCGTATCCGGCTGATAAACTGTCGCCGAATACGAGGATGTTGCTGGCGGCTTGCGCGAAACCGGGCAGTGCCAGGGCAGCGAGCAGCAAAACGAGATTGAGGAAGATGGTCATGGCAACGATTGTGCAAGCAGCAGGGCTCACCAAGCAAGTGTTAAGCGGCGATAGTCCGCTCACCATCCTGCACGACGTCAGTTTTGCGGTGGAAGCAGGCGATAGCCTTGCCATCGTTGGGGCTTCCGGTTCCGGCAAATCCACTTTGCTCGGCCTGCTGGCTGGTCTGGATGTACCGACCGGTGGCAGTGTGTCTCTGAACGGCAAGGACATCTTTGCGCTGGACGAGGACGGCCGCGCTCGTTTGCGCGGCGAACTGGCCGGTTTCGTGTTCCAGTCCTTCCAGTTGTTGCCCGCGCTGAATGCGCTGGAGAACGTGATGCTGCCGCTCGAATTGGCAGGGTTGCGCGATGCGCGTCAGCGCGCCGAGGAATCCTTGCGGCAAGTCGGCCTCAGCGCCCGCGCGCACCATCTGCCCAAGCACCTTTCTGGTGGTGAGCAGCAGCGCGTGGCACTCGCCCGCGCCTTCGTCTCGCAGCCCAAGATCCTGTTCGCCGACGAACCTACCGGAAATCTCGACGCCGCCACCGGCGCGCAGGTCATCGAACTGATGCTGGAGCTGAATCGCGCACGTGGCACGACCCTGATCCTGGTCACACACGACGACAAGCTGGCTGCACGTTGCAAGCGGCAGTTGCGGCTGGCGGCGGGGCAGGTGGTGCAATGAACCTGTTGTGGCTCTCGCTCAATCTGTTGCGCCGCGACTGGCGTGCCGGGGAATGGCGCGTATTGTTGTTGGCGCTGGTACTGGCAGTCGGCAGTCTGGCCACCGTCGGCTTGTTCGCGGACCGTGTACGGCAGGCTTTACAGCAGCAGGCGCAGAGTCTGATCGGGGCTGATCTGCGCATCACCTCCACACGACCGTTCGCTCCGGTCTACCGCCAGCAGGCTTTGGCGCGTGGCCTTCAGGTGGTGCAGAGCCGGACGTTTCCGAGCATGGTGTCGCATGGCGAGCGGGTGTTGCTGAGCGAGTTGCAGGCGGTGGAGCGCGGGTATCCCTTGCGCGGCAAGATCGAGATCGATGACGGGACGTTGCACGTGGCACGGGCGATCCCTTCCACCGGCACGGTATGGGTGGATGAGCGTTTGCTACGTCGGCTGGATACGCAGGTGGGTGACGAGGTCGGCATCGGTTCGCAGCGCTTCAAGGTGGCGGCACGCATCGTGAAGGACATCGATCAGTCCATAGGCTTCGCCAGTTTCGCGCCGCGCGTGCTGATGAACGAGCAAGACCTGCCGACGACCGGTTTGTTGCAGGAGGGTAGTCGGCTCTCATATCGCCTGATGATCGCAGGCGAGGCGAAGCAGGTGGCGGCATTGAAGGTCGCGCTGCAAGAGCAGTTGTCCGGCAACGAGAAGCTGGAGGATGTGCGCGATGCACGGCCCGAGATCCGCACGGCATTGGAACGCGCCGAGAGCTTCCTTGGTCTGGCGGCGCTCACGGCCGCGATCCTGGCGGGGGCGGCGATGGTGTTGGCGGCGCGGCGTTTCGTGTTGCGGCATCTGGATGGTTGCGCGGTGATGCGTTGTCTGGGGGCGCAGCAGGGGCAGGTGCTGTGGCTGTTCCTGAATCAGTTCATCCTGCTCGGGTTGTTCGCTGTGCTGCTCGGCAGTCTGCTTGGTTATGGCACGCAAGCGATACTGGTGGAGAGCATCGCCAGCATGCGCGATGCGAACCTGCCGCAGCCGGGTGTGTTGCCTTTGCTGCAGGCGTCGGTGAGCGGCTTTGCCTTGTTGCTGGGTTTTGCCTTCCTGCCTTTGTTGCAGTTGCGCAAGGTCACGCCGTTGCGGGTGTTGCGCCGTGAACTGGGGGCGCCGGAAGCCAGTGGCTGGCTGGTGTACGGTGTGGCGACGGGGGTGCTGGCGGGGTTGTTCCTGTGGCATGCCGGCTCCTTGAAGCTGGGTCTGGCTGTGCTGGGCGGATTGCTGGCAGGGCTGGTGCTGTTCGGTTGGCTGGCCTGGTTGTTATTGCATGGCTTGGCGCGTAATGGGTATCTGTTGCATACCCAATGGCGGCATGCGTTCAATAATCTGGCGCGCCACGGCCGCAGTGCGGCCGTGCAGGTGGTGGCGTTGAGTCTGGGCGGTATGGCGCTGCTGGTGCTGACGCTGGTGCGCGGCGATCTGTTGCAGGGCTGGCAGAGCAAGTTGCCGCCCGAGACGCCGAACCGTTTTGTGGTGAATATCCAGCCAGATCAGGTCGGGGCGATAGCGGACTTCTTCAGGCGGCAGGCATTGCCGGTACCCGAGATGCAGCCGATGGTGCGCGGCAGACTGGTCGAGATCGGTGGACGTGCCATCAGTGGTGACGATTATCCCGATCCGCGGGCGCGCGGCCTGGTGGAACGTGAATTCAATCTTTCCTATATGGCGCAGATGCCGTCCTGGAATCAGTTGGTGAGCGGGAATTGGTGGGCCGAAGGTAGCAAGGGCGAGCTTTCGGTGGAAGAGGGGATCGCCAAGACTCTGGGTATCAAGCTCGGCGACTTACTTACCTATGATGTGGCGGGCAGCCGGTTCACCGCGAAGGTGACCAGCTTGCGCAAAGTGGAGTGGGATTCGATGAAGGTGAATTTCTTCGTCATCACGACGCCAGAACTGCTGGAGGATTTTCCGGCCAGCTATCTGTCGAGTTTCTATCTGCCTCCGGAAAAGGTGCAAGCCGGTGATGTGCTGTCACGCGAATTCCCCAATCTGCTGCTGATCGATACCGGCGCAGTGATCGCGCAGGTACGGGGCATCATGGACCAGATCGCGCAGACGGTGAGTGCTGTGTTCTTGTTCACGCTACTGAGTGGACTGGCGGTGCTGTATGCCGCGTTGCTGGCGACGCAGGACGAGCGCAGCCATGAAGCGGCCATCCTGCGCACGCTGGGGGCGGATAGCGGCTATCTGCGCCGACTGCATCTGTCCGAGTTCGCGGTGCTGGGCGGGTTGAGCGGGTTGTTTGCGGCGGGCGGGGCGGTGTTGCTGGGTTGGGTGCTGGCGCGTTTCGTTTTGGAGATACCCGCCACCTTCGATCCGCTGATCTGGCTGGTCGGGGTGAGCGGCGGGATGGCCATCGTGACGCTGTCCGGCTGGCTGGCGACACGCAAGCTGATACGGCGTCCCCCGCTGAGGATTCTCGCGGCAGATTAATGACTTGCCGCTTGACGTGCCGCCCAATATCCCTATAATGCGCGCCTCCCTGAAAAAGGGAGTTTTTAACCTTGCTCCACCGTCCATAGCGTGCCGGGGGGCTTTAATCCACAAGGAGATGTAATGCGACACTACGAAATCGTATTTATCGTGCATCCCGACCAGAGCGAGCAAGTGCCCGCGATGATCGAGCGATATCGCACGTTGGTGACCGGCAAGAACGGTCACATCCACCGTCTGGAAGACTGGGGTCGCCGTCAACTGGCTTACCCGATCCAGAAGATCCACAAGGCACACTACGTGCTGATGAACATCGAGTGCGACCAGGAGACCCTGGACGAACTGGAACACGCTTTCCGCTTCAACGACGCCGTACTGCGCCACCTGACCATCAAGACCAAGGTCGCTGTGACTGCGCCTTCGGTGATGATGAAGGAAGAGAAGTCGCGTTCGTTGACCGATACTGCTGAAGCAGCTCCGGCCGCCGCAGCGTAATTTGGATTGAGCAGCAACCGTTGTGTGATGGACGGGGAAGTGATCGAGTCGGAAGGCTTGCGACACACCCCGGCAGGATTGGCGAGATTGGCGTTCAGGATGCGCCATACCTCGATGCAGCAGGAAGCGGGGATGCAGCGTCAGGTGCAGTGCGAGGTTCCGGCACTGGCGCTTGGCGAAGTGGCTCAGAAACTGGGCAACTTGCAACCCGGTCAGCAGTTAAGGGCTGAGGGTTTCCTGGCGCAGCGCAGTCTGAAGAGTATGCAACTGGTGCTGCATATAGATAACGTCATATTGAGATAGGAGCACAAAATGGCTCGTGTATTTAAGAAGAAGGATGACAAGAAGAACAATTCTTCGCGTCAGCTGTTCAAGCGCCGCAAGTTCTGCCGTTTCACCGCCGAGAAGATCGCGGAAGTGGATTACAAGGACATCAACATCCTCAAGGAATTCGTTTCCGAGAATGGCAAGCTGATCCCGGCTCGTATCACCGGCACCAAGGCACGTTACCAGCGTCAGCTGAGCACTGCAGTGAAGCGTGCACGTTTCCTGGCACTGCTGCCTTACACCGATTTGCACTAAGGAGTAGACCATGCAAGTTATCCTGATGGAAAAAGTGGTCAACCTCGGCCAACTGGGCGATGTTGTCAAAGTGAAGAACGGTTTCGCGCGCAACTTCCTGATCCCGCAAGGCAAGGCCAAGCGTGCGACGGAAAGCAACGTGGCGGATTTCGCCGCACGTCGTGCAGAACTGGAAGCGGCTGAAGCAGCCAAGCTGGCCGATGCGCAAGCGCGCGGCGAGAAACTGAACGGCCTGACCATTCAAATGGTGCAGAAGGCAGGTGTCGACGGCAAGCTGTTCGGTTCCGTGACCAACTTGGACATCGCAACAGCACTGGTCGCTCAAGGCCACCAGGTCGAGAAGGGTCAAGTGCGTATGCCAGATGGTCATCTGAAGCAGATCGGCGATCATGCGGTGAGCATCGCGCTGCATCCTGATGTGGTCGTTGATGTGACCGTGTCGGTGCTGGGCGAGCAGTAATCCTGTCCACACAGGCAGTTACAGGAAAGGACTGGCGACAGTCCTTTTTTGTTGCCTGAAAAGTGTAGAATCCTTCTCCCGTCATTTGTCGCCGAACCATGCAGAACTATTCAGCTCCCGTCGCCGATGCACAGCTTGAAGCGCTGAAGCTCCCGCCTCATTCCGTCGAGGCGGAGCAGTCGGTGCTCGGTGGCATCCTGCTCGATGGCAGCGCCTGGGACAAAGTCTCCGACCTGCTGAACGAGACGGATTTCTACCGATTCGAACACAAACTGATCTGGCGTCATATAGGGCGTCTGAACGAGCAGGCGCGCCCGGTCGATGTGATCACACTGGCGGAGTCGCTGGAGAGCAATGCCGAACTGGAGAAGGCGGGTGGCCTGAGTTATCTGGGCATGCTGGCGCAGAACGTGCCGTCGGCTGCCAATATCCACCGTTATGCCGAGATCGTGCGCGAGCGCGCCATCATGCGCAAGCTGGTGGAGGTCGGCAGCGACATCGCGACCAGTGCCTACAATCCCAGTGGACGGGATGTTGGTCAATTGCTGGACGAGGCCGAGAGCAAGGTCATGCAGATCTCCGAACAGGGTGATCGTGGCAAGCAGGGGTTCATCGCAATCCCGCCTTTGCTGACGCAGGTGGTCGAGCGTATCGAGACCTTGTATGGGCGCGACGATGCCAGCGAGGTGACGGGCGTTTCGACCGGCTTCACCGATCTGGATAGCAAGACGTCCGGCCTGCAACCCGGCGACCTGATCATCGTGGCGGGGCGCCCGAGTATGGGCAAGACCGCGTTCTCCATCAACATCGCGGAGACGGTGGCTCTGGAAGGCAAGCCGGTGGCCATCTTCAGTATGGAAATGGGGGGCGCGCAACTGGCGATGCGTATGATCGGTTCCGTGGGGCGCCTCAACCAGCATACTTTGCGTACCGGTCGTCTGGAGGACGAAGACTGGTCGCGCATGACGCATGCCCTGGGCTTGCTCAACGATGCGCCCATCTTCATCGACGAGACGCCGGGCTTGAATGCACTGGAACTGCGTTCCCGTGCGCGACGCTTGCACAGGCAGAACAATGGTCTGGGGCTGGTTGTGATCGACTATATCCAGTTGATGTCCTCGCCCGCAGGCAAAGGCAGCGAGAACCGCGCCACCGAGATCTCCGAGATATCGCGCTCCCTGAAGTCCCTTGCCAAGGAACTGCATGTGCCGGTGATCGCGCTGTCCCAGTTGAATCGTAGCCTGGAGCAGCGGCCGAACAAGCGTCCGGTCATGTCCGATCTGCGTGAGTCGGGTGCTATCGAGCAGGATGCCGACTTGATCCTGTTCATCTACCGTGACGAAGTCTACAACCCGGACACACCCGACAAGGGCAAGGCCGAGATCATCATCGGCAAGCAACGAAACGGCCCGATCGGTTCGGTCAGCCTGACCTTCCGTGGCGAGTTCACCCGTTTCGAAAACTACGCCCCTGCACAATACTGATCAGCGCATGTTTTAGTGAAGGCTCAGCTTGTGCCGGTGCCTGAACTGCGCACCCGCGCACTCTTTAAATTGCGGCTGAAACCAGCAGCGACTGATCGAACTGGTAGAAGCGCGACAGCGAACGAGAAATATTCGAGATTCTTTGCATAATTCGTTTGCGTGTTTGCGCGGTTCGGTTACAATGCGCGTCCTTTTACAGGCGCGTAGCTCAGCTGGTTAGAGCACCACCTTGACATGGTGGGGGTCGTTGGTTCGAGTCCAATCGCGCCTACCAATTTCTTCTTCTCCTTAACTATCGTTTTTCGAGAAGCTCATGTTCACACTGAGTCTGCATGGAGAAGAAAGCACGCAGGCCCTGCTCCAACCGGGCCGTTCCTATTGCCTTATCGTACGTTCCGAATCCCAGCGTGCCGCTTTGCTCAAGAATCTGGGCGAGCAGGCCGGTGTGGTCATCGTGCCGCACAACGGCGGCCTCATCAGTAATCTCCGTGTCTGGGAGAACATCATCCTGCCCGTGCAGTATCATGGCATACAGTTGCCGGGGAGGCTCGAGGAGAGCGTGACTGACTTGCTCGACCAGTGTGGTCTGTCGGACGAGACCGTGGTGTCTGCCCTGATGCTCAAGTTGCCCGATCAACTCTCCTTGTACGAGAAACGCTTGGTAGGTTTCGTGCGAGCCATGCTGATGGGGCCGGAGCTCATCATCTATGATGGCCTGAATGAAGGCTTGTCACGCAAGGAGTTGTTGATGGTGAACAAGTTCGAAGCGGTGTTCCGTTTGCATTTTCCGTTCCGGACTTCTGTGCTGGTCAGTTTTGAGGAAGATAGTGAAAAGAGCGATCCGGATCAGTTGCTGATCCATCTGTAACGACGATGAAACTGCACAACTACAATCAGCGTTTGCTGAACATCGAACAGCGTACGAAGCGCTTCTTGCTCGGCGCGTTCGGGGCGATGCTGCTGGCCTTGCTGTTGATCGCCATCAAACAGGACTATCTGGTGCGCAGCACCGCCATCTATTTCTTTGCGCCGAATGCGCAAGGTTTGAACCAGGGGATGGCGGTCAAGTTCATCGGGTTCAAGGTGGGGAGTGTCAAGGAAGTCAGCATGGAACCCAATGCGACCGTGCGGGTGAGGGTGGCATTGGACGACGATTATGTGCACCTGATCGGCCAGGATGCGAAAGCGCGTCTGATCAAGGAGGCGCTGGTTGGCGAGAGTGTGGTGGAGATCATTCCCGGTTCGCAACAGGTGCGACAGGTGACACAGAACAGTGTGCTTCAGTTCGAGCGCGGTCAGGATGCCAGCAGCATCGCCGAGAGCATGGCTGCACAGCTGCAGCCTATCCTGAGCGATATCCGCCAGATCACTGCCAGCATCAACGATCCGAATGGCGATATCCAGCAGACGCTGAAGAATCTGAACCAGGTGACGGGCGATCTGCGTGAGACGGTGAACCAATTCACGCAGCTTGCCACGAGTGGCAATCAGAAGCTGGAAAGCGTGCATGGCAAGCTGGACAAGGCTCTGGATAGTGTGAATGCCAATCTGCAGGTGATGGACAAGGCGATCCCGCGTCTGGTCGAGAAGGCAGATGCCACGCTGGACAATGTGCAGGCCGCCACTTCGGATATCCAACGGATGACGGCCGATTCGGCCGGCGAGTTGCCAGCATTCATCCACAATAGCAACGCATTGGTGCAGGACAGCCAGGACATGCTGGATGGCGCGAAGCGCTCATGGCCCTTCAGTGGCTGGTTCAGCAAGCCTGAAGCGCAAGTGTTGCCTGCGGATGGTTATGTGACGCCGGAGAAGCCGTGATGATGGACAGGCTGCGGTTTTCCGCTTCGCTGGTGCTTTCCGGTGTGCTGTTTCTGGCAGCTTGCGGACAGACTGCACCCGTGCGCAACGCAAGGCTGGAGCTGGCGGCAGAGTATAGCCAGAGTGGCCAGCGTGCATACGATCGGGGCGATTATCTGACCGCGCTCAGACAATACGAGATGGCGTTGCAGGTGGATGTCGCCGTCGAGAACACCCTTGGCGTCGCCATCGATATGCTCAATCTGGCCCGGGTGAACCAGTTGCTCGGCCGTGTGGAAGTCGCCCATGCCTATCTGGACAAGTTGCTGCTGGATGATGCGCTGGAATACGGGAACACCTATTTGGCCAATGCTGCCACGCAAAAGGCCTTGTTGATGCTCCATCAAGGGGATGTGAACGGAGCTCGATCCTGGCTGGAAAAAGCATCGGCATGGTGTGTCGCAGAATGTTTGCTCGAGAGCGTGATCGACAATGCACGTGCCGCGATCGCGTTGCGTGAAATGGATGGTGACCAAGCCATGCATTGGGCAGATCGTGCCGCCTCGGCCAGTCGCGGTGATTCACCCCTGGAATATGCCAACGCCTTGCGTCATATGGGCGAAGCTCACCTGATGCGAGGCGAATTCTCGGCTGCTTTGCGTCTGGCGGATGAAGCGCTGGTGCTGGACAAGTCACTGGGATTGCCTGAAAAGATCAGGCAGGATCTATTGCTGTCGGCCCGTGCCTATGAGGGGTTGGGGGATGCCGAGCAAGCCCGGCGATTCCGCGCGCGAGCGGCGCGCATCATCTCAAGGTGATGGGGATGGACGGTCTGGAACGCTTGCGGGATCCGCGATTCAGTTGGTTACTGGGTTTGGCTGTTTGCCTGTTGGTTTCCTTGGGACTTTCCTTTCTCAACGCTGGAGACAATCTGAGCAGGAAGATACTGGACAAGCAGTTCGACTTTCTGCAACAGCGCGTCACGCATCCGATACAGAACGATGTGGTCATCGTCGGTATCGACGATGAAAGCTTCAGTAGATTCAATGAACCCTTCGAGTTGTGGCATCCCTATCTGGCCGGCTTTCTGGAGGCCATGCGTACAGCAAACCCAGGCGTGGTCGGGATCGATATCGTTTTGCCCGAACGGTCCTACCAATTCATGTTGCCTCACTATGAAGAGGGGCTGGTTCGGGAATTGAATGCGCTGAGCGCTCAGACCCCTGTGGTATTGGCACGTAAACTGGATGCGGGAGGGAGGTTGCGTCCGATGGCGGGTGCATTGCTGGCATCGGTCGCTGATGTGCCGGCTTCGGTCACGCTATGTCTTGATGCAGATGGCGTGTTCAGGCGGTTCGATCTGAATAGTTGTACTGTGAATGCGCAGGGCACGAGCTTTGCCGAGCGGATCGCCGCCCGGCTGGGGGTGGAAAAGCCCGGGGTCGGCATTGTGGATTTCAGCGCAGGCCAGAAGTTTGATTACATTCCTTTCAGTCATGTCCTCGAATGGCAAGGGCAGGCTGACAAGAAGAGGCTTGCTGCCGTTTTTTCCGGAAAGGTCGTGTTGCTCGGAGTCGTTTCTGCGCGCGCCGAGAAAATTCGGGTGCCTGTGCCGATGGCTGTATGGGCTCCGATGGATAAACATGTACCTGAGGTATTGGTTCAAGCGCAGATATTGCGCTCCATGACAGGAAAAGGCTTGATCCGCGAGCTGCCGCTTTGGGGGAGTGCGAGCCTTGCGCTGGTCGCTGCTTTGCTGTGGCTGGGACGTTCGGGATGGATCAAGCTCGCGATATTCGCCGTGTTCCCTTTCGTTATCTGGTTGTTGTCGACCTGGATGCTTCGAAACGGCATCTATCTGCCCTTGGGGGCTATTTTGCTTTCCGGGTCATTCGCCTTCCTCACGCGGCTTGGCTTCGAATCGGTGGGGCAGGTGCACGACCGCAAGGGACTGCGGGATATCTTCGGGCACAACGTGAATCGCGAGGTGTTGAGCGGGGTCGTGAGTGGCAAGATAGATTCGGCTGCTGGCGGGGAACGGGTGCGGGTATGTCTTTTGTTTGCACGCATCAAGGATTTCGGTCGGAGAGTGCGTGAGGCTGACCCGCAGGCATCTGTATCGCTGTTGAACGATTACTACTCCGAGATGGCGATCGCAGTGCATCAGCACCAAGGCACGCTCGACAAGTTTGACGGTGGCGACCTGATGGCTTTCTTTGGTGCTCCGCAAGCACTTGACTGTCCGGAGAGGAATGCGCTCGAGGCGGCGCAGGAGATGCTGCTGCGGCAGCGTGCAGTGAATGGGCGACTGCAGGAAAACGGCTTGCCTGTTGTCGAAATAGAGGTCGCATTGCACGTGGGGCTGGTGGTGGTCGGGCATGTCGGTCCGGCAGCACACAAGGAATACACGGCGCTCGGCCCCGAAGTGGATATTGTTAAGGCGCTGGTGGGGGAGGCGAGGAGTGCGGAGCGCCCTGTGGTCTGCTCGGCGGAGGTCGCTGAGGCAGTCAGGAGCGCGGGCGGTATCACCGAGTTGGGCGAGCGGCTGGTGGCGGGTGCGAACCTGCATGTATACGGTTGGTTGCCGCCCTTGCTTGGGAGGCCGTGATGGCTGGATTCTGGATGCGTGTGCTGGTCAGGTTGCAGATGCGCCAGGTGCGGCAGACGATATTCGGATCGCTTGCCTTGCTGTGGTATGCCTTCAACAACCTTCACGTATTGCGTCGCGTGCCAGTGAATGCCGTGTTCCAGCGGCAGTTGTTCTTCACCGGTGTCGAGGCACTCGGAATCGTGGCGGTCTTCGGCCTGTTGAGCGGTGCCCTCGTCATCACCCAGGTCACCTCGCTCATCGGCGGGGATAGCACGCTGGCAGTGAAGATCTTGATCTGGACCATCGTGCGCGAGATCGGCCCGCTGTTCGCCGCCATCATCATCGTTGCCCGCAGCAGTGCGGCCATCGCTTCAGAACTCGCTTTGATGAAGACGCGCGGCGAGATGAAGAGTCTGGAGCGGATGGGGATCTCTCCACAGGATTACCTGCTGGTGCCTCGTATCGTGGGGGTGACGCTGGCAGTGCTGGCTTTGACCATCTACTTCCAGCTGGTGGCCATCGGTGGCGGGTTGGCGATCAGCGCCTTGTTCCAGAACGTATCCTGGCTGGACCAGGTCGGCCGCTTCCTGCAGACGGTGAAGCTGAGCGAGTTCGCGGTGGTCGCTTTCAAGGGCTGTCTGTTCGGATTGGCCATCTCCAGTATCTCTTGCTATAACGGCATGCAGGCGCAGCCTTCTGTGACCGAGGTGCCCAAAGTCGCGATCAAGGCGGTCCTGCAGAGTTTGTTATTCGTGTTTGCGCTGGATGCACTGATCGCCTACCTGAACATGAGCTGGTGAGTTGCGATATACTGCGCGCCCTGTGGCGTATGTGCGCCTGGACATATTTGGATGGTGCGGCGCAGGCCGCACTAGTCTTTTTTAGAGTGGATCGAAATGCCTGTCATAACACTACCGGATGGTTCTCAACGCAGTTTCGATGGCCCTGTAACCGTTGCCGAAGTTGCGCAAAGCATCGGTGCCGGTCTGGCGCGTGCCGCGCTGGCCGGCAAAGTGGATGGAGCCTTGGTGGATACTTCCTACCGGATCTCTGGCGATGCGCAGTTGGCCATCATCACGGACAGGGATGCGGATGGTCTTGATCTTATTCGCCATTCCACCGCGCATCTGCTGGCCTATGCGGTGAAGGAGTTGTTCCCCGAGGCGCAGGTGACCATCGGTCCGATGATCGAGAATGGCTTCTACTACGATTTCGCCTATTCGCGCCCTTTTACACCGGAAGATCTGGCCGCCATTGAAAAACGCATGGCGGAGCTGGCCAAGAAAGACTTGCCGGTGACTCGCAATGTATTGCCGCGCGACGAGGCAGTGGCCTATTTCAAATCCATCGGAGAGAAGTACAAGGCCGAACTCATCGAGTCCATTCCTGCAGATCAGGAGGTTTCGCTGTATAGCGAGGGTGAATTCACCGATCTGTGCCGCGGGCCGCATGTGCCATCCACTGGCAAACTCAAGGTTTTCAAACTGATGAAGGTCGCGGGAGCCTACTGGCGCGGTGACTCGAAGAACGAGATGCTGCAACGCATCTACGGCACGGCCTGGGCAAAGAAGGAAGACTTGGAAGCCTACCTGCATCAACTGGAAGAAGCCGAGAAGCGCGACCACCGCAAGCTGGGCAAGCAGCTCGACCTGTTCCATATGCAGGACGAAGCGCCGGGTATGGTGTTCTGGCACCCCAAGGGATGGGCGATGTGGCAGGTGATCGAGCAGTACATGCGCGGCGTGTACCGCGATAACGGCTATCAAGAGATCCGTTGCCCGCAGATCATCGACCGTGTGCTGTGGGAGAAGTCCGGTCACTGGGAACATTACAAGGCCAATATGTTCACCACCGAGTCGGAGAAGCACGACTACGCCATCAAACCGATGAACTGTCCCGGTCATGTGCAGGTGTTCAATTCCGACCTGCGCTCTTACCGGGAATTGCCGCTGCGTTATGGCGAGTTCGGCTCCTGCCACCGCAACGAGCCGTCAGGCGGGTTGCATGGCTTGATGCGCGTGCGCGGTTTCGTACAGGATGATGGTCATGTGTTCTGTACCGAGAACCAGATCGAGTCGGAAGTGACGGCTTTCAATGCCTTGGTGCTGAAGGTCTACAAGGATTTCGGCTTCAACGAGGTCAAGGTAAAGCTGGCCTTACGTCCCGAAGGACGTGTCGGGTCGGACGACATCTGGGATAAATCAGAAAACGCCTTGCGCGCCGCTTTGCGTGCCTCAGGCATGGAGTGGGAGGAGCTGCCGGGAGAGGGTGCTTTCTACGGCCCGAAGATCGAATTCCACATCAAGGATGCCATCGGACGCTCCTGGCAGTGCGGCACCATTCAGGTGGATTTTTCGATGCCAGGTCGTCTTGGGGCCGAATATGTGGACGAGGACAATAGCCGCAAAACACCGGTGATGTTGCACCGCGCGGTGCTCGGCTCACTGGAGCGTTTCATCGGGATACTGGTGGAGAACCACTCCGGAGCCCTGCCGTTGTGGCTGGCACCGGTGCAGATGGTGATGATGAACATCTCACAGGCACAGGAAGCCTATGCTGCGCAAGCTACCGAAAAGTTGCGAGCCGCAGGCTTCAGGGTGCAATCTGATTTGCGCAATGAGAAGATTACCTATAAAATCCGAGAACATAGCTTGCAGAAGTTGCCTTACCAGCTGATTGTCGGCGATAAGGAGATGGCTGCAGGCCTCGTTGCCGTGCGAACCCGCCAAGGTGAAGACCTCGGGCAGATGTCGGTGGAAGCGTTGATCGAACGCTTGAATGCCGAACTGCATATGGGAAGCGCGGTTTAATTTTTTAATGGAGAAATTGCAATAGCACAGGATAAGTCGCAGCGTTTGAATGAGCAGATAACGGCACCACAGGTGCGGCTCATCGGCGCGGAGGGAGAGCAGGTTGGCATCGTTGCAGTTGCGGAAGCACTTCGCATGGCTGATGAAGCGGAATTGGATCTGGTGGAGATCGCCCCATTGGCGGAACCCCCGGTCTGTCGCATCATGGATTTTGGCAAGTTCAAATATGCCGAAAGCAAGAAACAGCACGAGGCCAAACTCAAGCAGAAGCAGGTGCAGGTCAAGGAGATCAAATTCCGTCCGGGTACGGACGAAGGAGATTACAACATCAAGTTGCGTAATCTGACCCGTTTCCTTGCCGATGGCGACAAGACCAAGATCACATTGCGGTTTCGTGGTCGCGAGATGGCCCACCAGGAGATCGGCATGCGCTTGATCGAACGTATCAAGACCGATCTGGAAGAGCATGGTGTCGTGGAGCAGTTCCCGAAGATGGAAGGCCGTCAGATGGTGATGGTCATCGCGCCGAAGAAGAAGGCCTGATAAGTTAAGTACATCGCGACGAAGCAAGGGGCTGTCGTTGCGGTGGTTGTACAAGGTGCCCCAAACTAGTGATTTCGGGTCTTTAAGTGTCCCTGTCAGGGAACTCCCGGCGTCATACAATAAACGGAGTCGTTATGCCAAAGATGAAGACCAAGAGCAGTGCGAAGAAGCGCTTCCGCGTCCGCGCGGGTGGCAGCGTCAAGCGCGGCCAGGCGTTCAAGCGCCACATCCTTACCAAGAAAACCACCAAGAACAAGCGTCAACTGCGTGGCTCTACCGGTGTCCATGAAACCAACACGGCGTCCGTCCGCGCCATGATGCCCTACGCATAAGGAGTTAGAGAATGCCAAGAGTCAAACGTGGTGTAACGGCGCGCGCGCGTCACAAAAAGATCCTCGACAAGGCCAAGGGTTACCGCGGCCGTCGCAAGAACGTCTACCGCATCGCCAAAGAAGCGGTGATGAAGGCTGGTCAATATGCCTATCGTGACCGTCGCCAGAAAAAGCGTCAGTTCCGTACTCTGTGGATCGCACGTATCAACGCGGCTGCGCGTGAGCAGGGTCTGAGCTATAGCGTGTTCATGAACGGCCTGAAGAAGGCTGCGATCGATATCGACCGCAAAGTGCTGGCCGATCTGGCCGTGTTCGACAAAGCTGCGTTCACGCAGATCGTCGGGCAAGCCAAAGCCAGCCTCGGCGCTTAATCATCGCGCTATATGAAAAAGGAGGCGCAAGCCTCCTTTTTTGTTTTAAGACCAACGAACATACGATGCAAGAACTTCAAACCATACTCGAAGAAGCCTTGGAGAGTTTCGCTGCCGTTGAAGATGCAGCCGAACTCGAGAACATAAAAGCACGCTACCTGGGCAAAGATGGCAGCCTGACCGCGATGCTGAAAGGCTTGGGCAAGTTGTCTGCAGAAGAACGTCCTGCAGCGGGGGCACGCATCAATCAGGTGAAACAACAGCTCGAAGCAGCTTTACACGCACAGCGCGAAGCTATTCAGCAGCATGCCTTGAATGCGAGACTCGCGGCGGAAGCTCTCGATGTGACATTGCCGGGTCGTGGTCCGGGGGTGGGGGGCTTGCACCCGGTCACTCGCACGCTGCAGCGGATCGAGAACCTGTTCCATTCCATCGGCTACGACGTGGCCGACGGGCCGGAGATCGAGAACGACTTCTACAACTTCACCGCGCTGAACATCCCGGAGGATCATCCGGCGCGGGCGATGCACGATACTTTCTATATCGATGCACAGCATGTGTTGCGCACCCACACGTCGCCCATCCAGATCCGCTACATGCAGGCGCATATGGAGAAGTACAAAAATCTGGAGACAATGCCGGATATCCGCATCATCGCCCCTGGGCGGGTCTATCGTGTGGATTCGGATGCCACGCATTCGCCGATGTTCCATCAGGTGGAAGGATTGTGGATCGGAGAGCGGGTGAGTTTTGCTGACCTGAAAGGCGTGATTGCAGACTTCCTGCAGAACTATTTCGAAACCGAGGATATGCAGGTGCGTTTCCGCCCATCGTTCTTCCCGTTCACGGAACCTTCTGCCGAGATGGATATGAGCTGGAAGGGCGGCTGGCTGGAGATCGGCGGTTGCGGCATGGTGCATCCGAATGTGCTCAAGCATGTCGGCATCGACAGCGAAAAATATATCGGCTTCGCCTTCGGCATGGGAGTGGAACGACTGGCAATGCTGCGCTATGGTGTCAACGACCTTAGATCGTTCTTCGAGAATGATCTTCAATTCCTGAAACAATTCAACTGAACATGCAATTCTCCGAATCCTGGTTGCGTACCCTTGTGAATCCGCCGCTGTCCAGTGGCGAACTGTCCCATCTTCTGACCATGGCCGGTCTGGAGGTGGAGGAGATGACGCCCGTCGCACCGGCCTTCGAGAAGGTCGTCGTTGCGCAGGTATTGAGCAAAGAAAAACATCCCGATGCGGACCGCCTGAACGTGCTTGCGGTGGATGTTGGCCAGGCTGAGCCGTTGACTATCGTGTGCGGCGCGCAGAATGTGAAGGTCGGCATGAAAGCGCCTTGTGCGCTGGTCGGAGCCAAATTGCCCGGTATCGAGATCAAGCAGGCCAAAGTGCGCGGTATCGCATCCTTCGGCATGATGTGTTCGGACAAAGAACTCGGTCTATCCGATGAGAGCGACGGACTGTTGGAACTGTCTGCCGAGGCGGTAGTCGGCCAAAATATCCGTGAACACCTTGATCTTGACGATCATCTGATCACCCTGAAGCTCACACCGAATCGGAGCGACTGTTTGTCGGTGCATGGCATCGCGCGCGAAGTCGCGGCGCTGACGAACGCGCCGTTGCAGCCCATTCCTGCCGCCGTATTCGCGCAGACTGGCAGTATGACCCGCAAGGTGCAGGTGTCCGCTCCGGCCGCGTGTCCGCGCTACATGGGGCGAGTGATCTCCGGGGTGAACGCAAAGGCGGCAACGCCTCCGTGGATGGTGAAACGTCTGGAGCGTTGCGGTCTGCGCAGCATCAGTGCATTGGTCGATGTGACCAACTATGTGCTGCTTGAGCTGGGGCAGCCGCTGCACGCGTTCGATCTGGATAAGCTGAGTGGTGATGTGGAGGTGCGCTTTGCCATGGACGGCGAACAGCTGACGTTGCTGAACGAGCAGAAGGTCGCGTTGCAAGGCGATATGCTGGTGATCGCCGACGGCAAAGGACCTGTCGCACTGGCTGGTGTGATGGGTGGCATGGACTCGGCAGTCGATGAGGCGACCAAGGACATCTTCCTTGAGAGTGCCTTCTTTGTGCCCGGTGTGATCGTCGGGAAATCGCGTCGTCTTGGTTTTAGTTCCGATTCTTCCTATCGCTTCGAGCGCGGTGTCGATTATTCAGCTACAGACCGTGCCCTCGATCGTGCCACTCAATTGATTCTTGAGATATGCGGCGGCGAAGCCGGGCCGGTATCGGTAGTGCAGTCTGATCTGCCCTTGCGTCCGCCGGTGCTGCTGCGTAGCTCGCGCATCCTGCGCGTGCTGGGTATCTCGCTAGGCTCCGATGAGATCGCGCAGATCCTTACAAGCCTGGGTATGTCATTCCAGCAAAAGGGTGATGACTTCACTGTGACTCCCCCGAGCTACCGCTTCGACATCGCTATCGAGGAAGATCTGGTGGAAGAGGTCGCGCGCGTGCACGGTTATGAAAGGATACAGCCGGCACCTATCCGGGCAAGCATGAGTATGCTGCCTGATTTCGAGGCAGAGCGCCCGTTGTCCAGGATACGCCAGGTCATGGTGCTACGTGACTATCAGGAAACCATCAACTATTCCTTCGTCGAGGCGGAGTGGGAGCGAGATCTGTGCGGCAATACGGCCCCTGTCGCGCTGATGAATCCGATAGCCAGCCAGATGAGCGTGATGCGCAGCAGTCTGCTGGGTGGTTTGCTGGGGGCCTTGCGTACAAATCTGGCGCGCAAGCAGTCTCGTGTCCGTCTGTTCGAGATCGGCGGTTGTTTCAAAGCCGAGGCGGGGATATATCTCCAGGAGGATCGGTTGGCCTGCCTGGCATATGGAGCCGTACTTCCGGAGCAATGGGGGGCGGTTGCGCGCAACGTGGATCTTTTCGATTTGAAGAGCGACCTCGAAGCTTTGTTTGCACCGCGTACGCTGACTGTGCGGGCTGCCGAGCACCCTGCTTCCCATCCGGGGCGTTCTGCGCGCATATTGCTTGATGGACTCGCCATCGGCTGGTTGGGTGAGCTGCATCCGAAATGGCAGCAGCAGTACGATATGCCATTGCCTGCAGTCTGGTGCGAGGTGCAATTGAGTGCCTTGCTACCGTCTGCCGTGCCGGGCATCGAAGATATCTCAAAATTCCCTGCGGTACGCCGGGACATCGCTGTGCTGGTCGACGAAAAAGTCGATGTGCAGTCGATTCTGGATACATTGAGCAGTCAGAATGCACCCTATGTGACCGAGTTGGCCTTATTCGATGTGTATCGGGGGGCGGGCGTCGAAGAAGGGAAAAAAAGCCTTGCATTCCGTGTGTTATTAAAAGATACTCAAAAAACACTTACAGATTCTGAGATAGAGCCGAGCATCGCCATGTTGGTCGAGGCATTGCACAAGATCGGCGCGAAGTTGAGGGGGAAATGATGACATCTACATTGACGAAGGCCGAGTTGGCTGATCTGCTGTTCGAAAAGGTCGGCCTGAACAAGCGAGAAGCCAAAGATATGGTGGAAGCCTTTTTTGAAGAGATCAGGTTGCAGCTTGCTCAAGGAGATAGCGTCAAGCTGTCCGGGTTCGGAAACTTCCAGTTGCGCGACAAGCCGCAGCGGCCCGGGAGGAACCCCAAGACGGGAGAAGAGATCCCGATCACAGCTCGCCGCGTGGTCACCTTCCATCCCAGCCAGAAACTCAAAAGCATGGTAGAGACGACCTATCATGGAACAGCAGCTAACTGATTCCGGCCTGCCGCCGATTCCGGCCAAGCGCTATTTTACGATAGGCGAGGTCAGTGCCCTGTGTGGCGTCAAGGCGCACGTCCTTCGTTACTGGGAGCAAGAGTTCACACAACTCAAGCCGCTCAAGCGAGGCGGGAACAGGCGCTATTACCAGCACCATGAGGTGCTGCTCATCCGTCGTATACGCCAGTTGCTGTACGAAGAGGGGTTTACCATCAGCGGTGCGCGCAGCAGGCTGGACCAGACGCATACTCAAGAAGCGGATACAGTTCATTCGACACATGCCAGTTCGGAGCTGTCTGCCATTGCCATCCCGGAACTGCGTCGGGAGTTGACCGACATAATTAAGTTGTTGCGTGCCTGAAAGGAAAATTCGTTGCAAATCGCGCAACAGAATAAATGTGCTCTGATATAATCCGCGCCCTCGGGGCGTAGCGCAGCCTGGTAGCGTACTTGCATGGGGTGCAAGTGGTCGGAGGTTCGAATCCTCTCGCCCCGACCAGGACAAAGAAATCAGCATTACGATAATCCGGCTCTGCCGGATTTTTCATTTTCGCAAGCCGACAACTCGGCTGAATGCCGATTCATCCTTGAAATTCTGATAATTACTTTACAATCAGGTTGCAGTTCAATTTAACCGGCAAGGGGCAGGGCAGATTGATTACTCTAAATCGCGATTCATTCAGGATTCTTCTCTCAACGCTGGTACTGACCCCGTTCTTTGCTACTGCCCAGGCTGATGACGGTCTGGATTCCGAACAGGCATTCTTTCTGGAACTGCCGGTGGTGCTGACTGCTTCGCGTCTGAAGCAACCTTTGGATGAGTCTCCCAGTGCGATGACAGTGATCGATGCGGAGATGATACGGGCTTCCGGTTTTCGCAAATTGTCCGATCTCTTCCGTCTGGTTCCCGGTATGTATGTGGGTAGCCAGAAAGGTCATAGTGCTTTCGTTTCCTACCATGGCACCACCGACAACTACGCGCGTCGTATGCAGGTGCTGGTGGACGGGCGCAGTGTCTATCTTCCCCCATTCAGTTCGGTGACCTGGGACAACATTCCGGTCTTACTTGAAAACATCGAGCGTATCGAAGTCGTGCGCGGTCCTTCAGCCGCCTCGCATGGAGCGAACTCGACACTGGGCGTCATCAACATCATCACTCGGGAGCCGGGTATTCTTGCACCCGATCAGGTTATGGTCGCTCAGGGCGGCAACGGTGTCTCCGACCTTTCTGCGATGTTCGGCCTGTCATCGTCTCTCCTGGATCAGCGGCTGACTATTGCATACCGGGCTGATCATGGGTATGACTGGTCGTTGATAAATGACGGCAATCGTACGCGCATGCTGAGTTAGCGCGGCAACTATCATCCCAATGCAAATGATAGTTTCGATATCCAACTCGGCTATAGCGAGGCGACTCGAGGCGAAGGCGTGGTTGGGCGTGCGACCAGTCCGTTCCGCGACACGCAGTCCGGATACGATTACCAGCAATTGACCTGGACGCGTGCGCTGGAGTCTGCTGCAGAGTTGCGTGTCAATTATCAGCACACCTACTGGCGGTATGATGATATCCAGACACACATTCCCGAGCGCTTCAACACGGATCGCCACGACATCGAAGTGCAGCACAGCAGCCAGTGGCATCCCGATAACAGGCTGGTTTGGGGTGCTGGAATTCGTTCAGAGAAGGTGGATTCTCCGCTAATGTTCGTGGTCCCTGCGCCAGCGCTGACCCAGAAGCGTGTGTTTGCCCATGATGAATTGCGCATAGGGGATGCAGCTGTCGTGAACGCCGGTACGATGTGGGAAGACGATGCGATGGGCCATAGCAATGCTTCCCCGCGCTTGTCGCTCAATTATCACTTTTTGCCGAATCAGACGCTGCGCTTCGGCACTTCGCTGGCTTACCGCAGCGCAGCAACTGTCGAGGAATATGGCAACACGGGCCTCATCGCGGATCATCCAGTCTGGGCGCAGGGAGGGGTGCTTCCGGAAAAGATGCATTCTCGCGAGATCGGTTATATGGGGCTTTTCCCGGATATCGGCTTGACGATCGATACGCGCATCTATGCCGATCACCTCAGCAAGTTGATCTTCGTGGATCCGGTGATCATTAATTCTGCGGTATATAACAGCTTCAAGAATATGTATCAGCTGGATTTCAGGGGGTGGGAGAGCACGCTGAAATACCGCTGGAACGAATTCGGCTCGCTTACGTTCAACTATGCCCGGCAACAGGCGAGTTGCACGTCGGACGGATTGCCAACCAATCTTTGGCATCCCAACATAAAAGCTGCATATAACGACTTGTTGAGCGGATGTCCCAAGATCGTACCTGTGAACAGTGGTAGCCTTCTGCTCGATCACAGGCTCTCAGCTGGCCTGCTGCTGAGTGCCGGATACTATTTTCAGGATGAGGTCCGGGTACTGGATGCCCAGTACACACAGAGTCCGATGCACAGAGTCGATATGAAAATAACCCGCGCATTCGGCAAGCGGGATGAAGTCGGTGGAGGAGAGGTATCCTTGGTGGTGCAGAATCTGTTCCGTGACACGCACACGGAATATTCCAGCATCCCTCAACAAGGTAGACCTACCCTGGACCGACGTGCCTATCTGGTCGCCACTTTCCGTTACTAGAAGCCTGCATCCCAGATGCAGCGAGCGGATCGTCCTGATCCGCTCGCTGCTATTACTGTGTGGAGCTCTCTGTTCCCATCCGATACTGGCAGCACCGCTCAAGGTCGCGCTGGCACTGGGCGAGGAACGCGGGGCGTATCTCGCTTTTGAAGCGGCGCTGCGAGATGCGCTCGAATCCAGAGATGATGTGGTGGTATTGCCAGCCCGAGCCGACAAGCAGGCTGAACTGATCGTGGCGATCGGTGCCAAGGCGGCAGACGACCACAGTGGTTCCGCTATCCCGGTGTTACACGTGATGGTCAGCCGGGCCGGACTGGAAAAATCCACACGAAAGAGCCTCCAGGGAGCATCTGGCATCTACCTTGATCAGCCCTTGGCGCGCCGTTTTTCCCTGCTCCGTGCGGCTTTGCCCGGGACTCGGTCGGTGGGTGTGTTGATCTCGGGCGAGACGCCAGAACTTGCGACAACCAGGCAGCTGGCATCAGCTTCTGGATTCAGTCTGCATATCCAGTCGGTGCCGACACCGGACAGGCTTGCAGGCAGCCTCGCCGCATTGCTGGCCGAAAGCGATGTCCTGCTGGTTCTGCCCGACGCGGAGATCTATCGTTCGGATACCATTCGCAACATATTGCTGGAGACCTACCGGCAGCAGGTGCCGATGATCGGTTTGTCGCAAAACTATGTACGAGCCGGGGCCTTGTGTGCTGTGTATAGTACGCCGTCGCAGATCGCCAACCAGGCTGCCCGGGTTGTCGCACAATTTGCCAGGACCAGGAAACTGCCCGACTATCAGTACCCTCAGGAATTCGAAGTGGCTGTGAACACACAAGTCGCCCGTTCACTCGGGTTGGCGATAAAAAGTGCAGAACGACTGCGCGCAGAGATCGGGGAGAGACCATGAAGAAGTTCGGAATCGAGCGACAGACGATGGCCGTCGCACTGATCCCAATATTGATCCTGGCAGCATTGCTGGAAACCTCGTTCATCGTGGCGCGGATCGCCGACCTGGATCAGGCGCTGAAGGACAGGGCGAGCCTGATCGCTCGCCAGCTGGCATCTTCCAGCGAGTACGCGGCGTTCTCAGGGAACCGAGTATTACTGCAACAACAGGCAGAAGTCACACTCGCGCAGCAGGACGTGTTGGCAGTCTTCATCCTCGATGCCGAAGGCAAGGTGTTGGCAAGCGCAAGCGGGGTGACCGATCTGACGATCACTCCTCCCGATTGGCGATCCGGCCAGACGCTGCGCGAGGGAAAACGTACGCTGGCCGTTTATCACGCCATCGTGACCACCCAATTGTCGCTGGACGATACTGAAGGGGTTTTTTCTGAGAACAAGGGTGCCTCGCTGGGAGGTGTCTTCCTGGTGCTGGGGAAAAGCAGACTCAATAGCGAAAAGGTGCGGATGGTGGCGATGAACCTGATCCTTACCGCGTTGGTGCTGCTGCTTGCAGTATTGGTGGCGATGCGGGTGGCACGCAGGATCACGCTGCCCATCATGGGTATGCGCACTGCGGTGCGCGATCTGGGGGAAGGGCGATTATCCACGCGCATCGGCGAGATGCAGGTGCTCGAACTGCACGAGCTGGCTCAGGGTATCAATGAGATGGCGTCGCAATTGCAGCAAGAGCGGAACCAGTTGAAGCAGCGTATCGAGGAGGCGACGACCGCCTTGCGCAGTCAGAAGGAACAGGCGGAGAAAGCCAATTTCGACAAGACGCGCTTCCTGGCGGCGGCCAGTCATGACCTGCGCCAACCCATGCATGCGCTGGGCCTGTTCATGGGGGAGCTGCAGAATCGACTCGATACACCGGAACAACGCAAGATCGTGGAAAAGGTGGAAGAATCCGTGACTGCGATGTCGGGGTTGCTGGACTCGTTGCTGGATATCTCGAAGCTGGATGCGGGCGTCATCGTGCCGCAAGTGCAAGAGATTAAGATCGCCACATTGCTGCGGCGGTTGTCCGAAGCTTATGAGCCTTCAGCCAGAGCGAAATCCATTAAGTTGCGCATACACACCTGCAATTGGCGCGTGAGAAGCGATCCCATCCTGCTCGAGCGCATCCTGATGAACCTGCTGGGCAACGCCATCCGCTATACGCAGGAACATGGTTGCGTGTTGCTGGCTTGTCGCAAGCGCGGCGACAGATTGCGTTTCGAGGTGCGTGACAATGGTCCCGGCATCCCCGTGGAGGAGCAGGAGAATATCTTCAGGGAATTCGTGCAACTGGAGAACACTGCTCGCGACAGGAGCAAAGGTTTGGGGCTGGGCCTGCCCATCGTCCAGCGTTCGGCAAAGTTGCTGAATCATCCCTTGTATCTATGCTCGACCCCGGGGCGGGGTTCGATCTTCGCCCTGGATGTGCCGCGCGTTCCCGAATTGAAAGACCTCCTGGCACAGGGAAGTCCTGTTGCTACGAAACCATCGGCAGACAGCGAAGGTTCGCTCACGGACCGGCGTGTGCTGGTGGTGGACGATGACGAACTCGTGCGCAACGGGACTGCAGGGCTGGTCGAGGCATGGGGATGCAGCGTGGCGACGGCTGAGAGTCTGGCCGAGGCCGACCGGCTGTTCCGGCAGTCTCCGTTCGAGTTGGTGATCTGCGATTTCCGCTTGCCGGATGGCACGGGCGTCGAGCTGGCGGAACGCATCATCCTGCAAGGAAAACAACAGCCGGCCTTCATTCTTGTCAGTGGCGACACCTCGCCTGAGGTGTTGAAACTCGTGGCCGACAAGGGCATGCACTTGCTGCACAAGCCGGTGCGTCCGGCCAAACTGCGCTCGATGATGGTTTTCGCCTTGAAGGCGAAATGATCAGTTGGCCGCCAGACGCTCCAGAGCACGCCGATCGATAACCTCGATCTGCTCCCTTCCCAGTTTGACCCAGCCCTGATCCGCGAATCCCTTCAGCAGGCGGCTGACCATCTCGCGTGCACTGCCCAGTTCATCGGCCACGACCTGATGCGTCAGATGCAGCGGACTCGGACGTGAAAGCAGGAGGGTGGCCAATCTTTGATCCAGCTTCTGGAAAGCCACCGCAGAGACCAGCTCCATCAGGTCCGTGAGGCGTTCCGCGAACAGACTGAAGATGTAGTCGCGGAACGGCTGGCAATCCGCCATCAGGGTGCGGAACGAGGCGGGAGGCAAGACGATCATCTCCACATCCTGCTCGACGATGCCGCGTGCGCGATAGTTGCTGTGGCCGAGCAGGCAACTGCTGGTGAGGATGCAGCTCTCGCCTTCCCCTACGCGGTAGAGCTGCAGTTCACGCCCGTTGGCAGAGGACTTGATGACGCGTACGCTGCCGGAGAGCAGCAGCGGGAAGCCCTGACAGGGCTGGTTCTCGTCGAATATCACCGTGCCTGCCGGCAGACGCATCACCGTAGTCTGGTCGAACAGCTCCGAGAAACGCGCCGGTGCCAGTTCGCGTAACAGCGGGTAACGTTCTAGCAGGCGGGTGCTTTCGCTGGCCGGCATGGCAGTCCGTTCACTCCGGGCGCATGTGCGGGAACAGGATCACGTCGCGGATGCTGGCGGCGTCGGTCAGCAGCATCACCAGACGGTCGATGCCTATGCCTTCGCCTGCGGTCGGCGGCAGGCCATGCTCCAGGGCGCGGATGTAATCGGCATCCTTGAACATCGCCTCTTCGTCGCCCGCTTCCTTGGCAGCCACCTGTGCATCGAAGCGAGCTTCCTGGTCTTCCGGATCATTCAATTCCGAGAAACCGTTGGCGATCTCGCGACCGACGATGAACAATTCGAAGCGTTCGGTGATGCCGGGTGCCTTGTCCGAGGCGCGCGCCAGCGGTGATACCTCGACCGGATAATCGACGATGAAGGTCGGCTCGAACAACAGATGCTCGGAGAGTTCCTCGAACAGCGACAATTGCAGACCGCCGACGCCGTCCTCGGGCTTGTATTTGGCTTTCAGGTCTTGCAGTTCGTTGACCAGGAAATCCCGGCTGTTCAATTGCTCGTCGGTGAATTGCGGGTGGTATTTCTGGATCGCCTGCACCATGGTCAGACGATGGAACGGCTTGCCCAGATCCAGCTCCTTGCCCTGATAGCTGATGACGGTCGTACCCAGCACTTTGAGCGCCACTTCGGCGAACAGGCGCTCGGTAAAGTCCATCAGATATTTGTAATCTCGATAGGCTTCGTAGAACTCGATCATGGTGAACTCGGGGTTGTGACGCGTCGACAGCCCCTCGTTGCGGAAATTGCGGTTGATCTCGAACACCTTCTCGAAGCCGCCGACCACCAGCCGCTTCAGGTACAGTTCGGGAGCGATGCGCAGATACATCTCCATGTCCAGCGCGTTGTGGTGGGTGACGAAAGGCTTTGCCGACGCGCCGCCAGGGATGGGATGCAGCATCGGTGTCTCCACTTCGAGATAGTCATGGCGTGCGAAGAACTCACGGATCGCCTGGATGATCCGCGAGCGGATCAGGAATGTCTTGCGTGTCTGTTCGTTGGTGATCAGGTCGACATAGCGCTGGCGGTACTTCTGCTCCTGGTCGGTCAGGCCATGGAACTTTTCCGGCAGCGGACGCAAAGCCTTGGTCAGCAGGCGCACCTCGGTGACGCGTACCGACAGTTCGCCGGTCTTGGTCTTGAACAGCACACCGGTCGCGCCAAGGATGTCGCCCAGATCGTAATGCTTGAACACGGCATGCGCATCTTCGCCGATGATGTCGTTGCTGATGAACAACTGCATACGGCCGCTCACATCCTGAATCGTGGCGAAACTGGCCTTGCCCATCACGCGCTTCAACATCATGCGGCCGGCGACGGCGACCGGGATTAGTTCGGCTTCCAGCTCATCGTTGGATTTCTCGCCGAAAGCAGCGTGCAAGTCGGCAGCCAGATTCTTGCGGTCAAAGTCATTGGGAAAGGCGATGCCCTGTTCGCGCAGCGCCTTCAGCTTGCTGCGGCGTTCGGCAATGATCTGGTTCTCGTCGACTTGGGGAATATTTTGTTCGGTAGTCATGATGTGTTCCTGAATTAAACGCCTTGCTTCAAGCTGGCTGCGATGAAATCGTCGAGGTCGCCGTCGAGCACGGCCTGGGTGTTGCCCACTTCAAAGTTGGTGCGCAGGTCCTTGATGCGCGACTGGTCGAGCACGTAGGAGCGGATCTGGTGACCCCAGCCGATGTCGGACTTGGTGTCCTCCAGCGCCTGTTTCTCGGCGTTGCGCTTGCGCAGCTCTTCCTCATACATGCGCGACTTCAGCATGGACATCGCTTCGGCGCGGTTCTTGTGTTGCGAGCGGTCGTTCTGGCACTGCACCACGATGCCGGTGGGGATGTGGGTGATACGCACTGCCGAGTCGGTCTTGTTGATGTGCTGTCCACCCGCACCGGACGCGCGGTAGGTATCGATGCGCAGGTCGGCGGGGTTGATGTCGACCTCGATGGAGTCATCCACTTCGGGATAGACGAACACGCTGGAGAACGAGGTGTGGCGACGGTTGCCGGAATCGAACGGTGACTTGCGCACCAGACGATGCACGCCGGTCTCGGTGCGCAGATGACCATAGGCGTAATCGCCGCTGATCTTGAGCGATGCGCCTTTGATGCCTGCGACTTCACCGTCCGATTGTTCCAGCACTTCGACGGTAAAACCTTTGCGTTCGGCGTAGCGGATATACATGCGCAACAGCATGGAGCCCCAGTCCTGCGCCTCGGTGCCGCCGGAACCGGCCTGGATATCGAGGAAGCAGTTGGCAGAGTCCAGTTCGCCTGAGAACATGCGGCGGAACTCAAGATCTGCGACCAGCTTCTCGATCTGCTCGACATCGCTGGCGATGCTCATCAGACTTTCGTCGTCGTTCTCGGCCAGCGCCATTTCCATCAGTTCGCTGTTGTCTTCGACCGACTGAGCGATCTTTTGCAGATTGAGCACGATGCCTTCCAGCATCTTGCGCTCCTTGCCCAGATCCTGGGCGCGCTTGGCGTCCTGCCAGATGGCAGGGTCTTCGGCTAGTGCGGCGACTTCGGCGAGGCGTTCCTGCTTGCCGTCGAAGTCAAAGATACCTCCGTAGTTCGAGGTTGCGGGCGCGCAGATCCTGCAGTTTGGCGGTGAGGGCGTTGAGTTGTTCGGCTTCCATGTTCGGTTCTGTCTGTCGCTGCTTGAAAGGGCGGCGATTATAGCGCAAACAAGCCGATCAGGACGCCGCAGGCGATGGCACCGAAGCCGATGGCGACCTGGCGAGCCAGTGCAGGGCCGGCGATGAAAACGACCATACCGAACTTGAACGCGATGTTGGAGAGGAAGGCGATGGCGATGGCCGTCACGGTCTGCTGTTCGCTGAGCTGTCCCAGATTGAACAGCCGCAGGCTGGAGAGGGCGATGGCATCCACGTCGGTCAATCCTGATATCAGTGCGACGGCATACAGGCCATGGCTACCAGCCAGGTCGGACATCCATGCCGAGCCGACCAGCACCACCACATAGAGCAAACCGAATCCGATGGCAGTATGCAACTCTGCCGGGTTCGATGTCTCTGGCACCAGCAGTTCCTGTCCCTTGCTGGTCTGTTTCCAGGCGTAGACGGAGGCGATCAGTCCGGCGATCAGTCCGCCCGCATAGACCGGAACGAGACCGGGCAAGGCCCCGAAAGCCAGGATGGAACTCACGACCAGCAAGCGCAGCAGTACCACCATGCTGGCGATCACGATCACCAGCGCGGCCAGATTGGCGAGCGCCGGGCTGGATTTGCCATGTTTCGAGTAGATCAGGGTGGTGGCGGTGCTGGAAACCAGGCCGCCGAAGAAACCCAGCAAGGGCGCGCCATAGCGTGTGCCGACCAGATGCAACGCGGTATAGCCGGCCAGACTCAAGCCGGAGATGAGCACCACCATCAGCCAAGCCTGATGCGGATTGAATGCATGGTAAGGGCCATAGTTCTGGTCGGGCAGGATGGGCAGCACGATGAAGGTGAGCACGGAGAACTGCAGTACGGCCACCAGATCGCGCCGCGTCAGGCGCTGCGAGAAGCCGCGCAACTCCGGCTTGAAATAGAGCAGGGCGGTGATGCCGATGGCCAGCATCACTGCCAGCTTGGACATGTCCAGCCAGATCATCACACCCAACGCATAGCATAACAGCAGCGCGATCACGGTCGTCGTGCCGGGGTCGGCGTCCGGCTTGTCGGGTTCATCGCCGAGGTAGGCGGCGATGATGGTCAGCGCGACGGCGGCCAAACCCGCGACCACCAGCCAGGATGTTTCCAGATGATCTGCCAGCATGCCCATCAAGGTGCCGAGCAGCGAGACCAGCGCGAAGGTGCGCAATCCGGCCTTGGCAGAGGGGTTGCGTTCGCGTTCCAGTCCGATCAGCAGACCGATGGCGATGCTGGTGAGGAATTTCGGCAGCAACTCGATGCCGTTGTTCTGCAGGAAAGCGAATTCCATCGTCCCTTCTCCTTACCAGTGGCGCACGATCAGTTGCAGTGTCTCGGAATCATTGTATTCATTGATGCCAAGGCTGTACACGGCATGTACGGTGTCCGGTGCGGGATCGGCATGGAAGAAGCGGATGGCATCGAAACTGCCGGCCGGCGAGGAGAGCTTCAACTTCAGATGTTTCTCGCCCACGATACGCTGCGTCTGCACGCGGAACTCCCCCTCGAACAACGGTTCCGGAAACCCTTGCCCCCAGACTTGTGCCTGCAGGTCGCGCGCCGTGCGCAGGGAATATTCTGCAGGGGCCAGTGTGCCGTCGGTGGCGATGCTGCGCACCAATGCCTCACTATCGAGCATCTCTTGCGCGACGGCTTCGAACGCGATGCGGAAGTCCTCCAGCGCATCCTCCTGGATGCTCAGGCCCGCCGCCATGGCATGGCCGCCGAACTTGAGGATCAGATCCGGCTGGCGTTTGGAAACGAGGTCGAGCGCATCGCGCAGATGCAGTCCGGGGATGCTGCGTCCGGAACCTTTCAGCTCTCCGCTCTGTGCGCGGGCGAAAGCGATCACCGGCCGATGGAACTTGTCTTTCAGGCGCGAAGCGAGGATGCCGATCACGCCCTGATGCCATTCATCGTTGAACAACGCGAGCGTATAGCTTTCCGTCGGGTCTAAGGTGTCCAGTGTCGCCAGTGCCGTATCCTGCATGTCGGCCTCGATGCTGCGCCGTTCCTGATTGAGTGCGTCCAGTTTGGCCGCGATCTCGCTGGCTTCGTTGGCGTCATCGGTCAGCAGGCAGCGGATGCCGAGACCCATGTCTTCCAGTCGTCCCGCCGCATTCAGGCGCGGCCCCACGATGAAACCCAGCTCATACGAGGACGCCAGCGAGGCCGGCCGGCGAGCGATGCGCAACAGTGCCATGATGCCGGGGCAGGCGCGCCCGGTACGGATGCGCTGCAGACCCTGATGTACCAAGATGCGGTTGTTGTCGTCCAGCTTCACCACGTCCGCCACCGTGCCGAGTGCGACGAGGTCGAGCAGGTTGCCGAGGTTGGGTTCCGGCTTATCGCCGAAAGCGCCCCGTGCACGCATTTCTGCGCGCAGTGCCATCAATACATAGAACATCACCCCTACGCCTGCCAGGTTCTTGCTGGGGAAGTCGCAACCGGGTTGGTTCGGATTCACGATGCTTTCTGCATCCGGCAAGGTGTCGCCGGGCAGGTGATGGTCGGTCACCAATACCTGCATCCCGAGTCGGTGTGCTTCCGCCACGCCATCCACGCTGGCGATGCCGTTATCCACTGTGAGCAGGATGTCCGGTTTGCTTGCCGCTGCGAGGCGGACTATCTCCGGCGTCAGGCCATATCCGTATTCGAAACGGTTAGGGACGATGAAGTCGACTCTGGCACCCAGTGCAGCCAAGCCGCGCATACCGACGGCACAGGCGGTCGCGCCATCGGCATCGTAATCAGCCACGATCAACAGGTGCTTGCCGGCGGCGATGGCGTCGGCCAATGCACATGCCATGGTCTCCACCTGCTTCAGACGGTTGAAGGGCAGCAGCCTGTTCAGGTTGGTCGCCAGTTGCTCCGGCCGCTCGACGCCGCGCGCGGCATAAATGCGTGCCAGCAAGGCAGGGAGGCCTGCCTCTGCCAGCCGCCGGGCGGTGTCTTCAGAGTAGGTGCGCGGGGCGATTCTGGTCATGATTTATGGGGGCCTTTTGCTCTTCAGTGTAGCAGAGTAGACATCGTATTTTCCCTGTAACTCGGGTAGAATGCGCGCCACCAAAAATCCAATGCGGGCGATATTGTGGCACTGATAGTTCAGAAATACGGCGGTACTTCGATGGGCAGTCCGGAGCGCATCAAGAACGTCGCACAACGTGTGGCTAAATACCGGGCACAAGGGCATCAGGTCGTGGTCGTGGTCTCGGCCATGAGCGGTGAGACCAATCGCCTGATCGCTTTGGCGCACGAGATCCAGAAGCATCCTGATCCGCGCGAGCTGGATGTGGTGATCTCCACCGGCGAGCAGGTCACCATCGGTCTGCTCTCCATGGCGTTGATCGATGCCGGACTGAAAGCCAAGAGCTATACCGGTGCCCAGGTCAAGATCCTCACCAACAGCGCTTTCACCAAGGCGCGCATCGTCAGTATCGACGAGGAGAACATCCGTAACGATCTGGATGCAGGCAAGGTCGTCGTCGTGGCGGGTTTCCAGGGTATGGACGAAGACGGCAACATCACAACGCTGGGGCGGGGCGGTTCGGATACTACAGGCGTGGCGATCGCAGCCGCTTTGGGTGCTGACGAATGCCAGATCTATACCGACGTCGATGGTGTCTACACCACCGATCCGCGTCTGGTGCCGGAAGCGCGCCGCCTGAAGAGCATCACCTTCGAAGAGATGCTGGAGATGGCGAGCCTGGGTTCCAAGGTGCTGCAGATCCGCTCGGTCGAATTCGCCGGCAAATACAAAGTCAAACTGCGCGTACTTTCCAGCTTCCAGGAGGAAGGAGAGGGTACGCTCATCACATTCGAGGAAAACGACAAAATGGAACAGGCCATCATCTCAGGTATCGCATTCAACCGTGACGAAGCCAAGATCACCGTGCTCGGCGTCCCCGACAAGCCGGGTATCGCCTATCAGGTGCTGGGGCCGGTCAGTGACGCGAACATCGACGTGGATATGATCATCCAGAACGTCGGTGTGGACGGTTCCACAGACTTCTCATTCACCGTGCATCGCAACGAGTTCAGCAAGACGATGGAATTGCTGAAGAGCAAGGTGCAGCCGCACATCGGCGCGCGTGACGTCGTGGGTGACAGCAAGACCGCCAAGGTGTCAGTGGTCGGTGTCGGCATGCGTTCGCATGTGGGCATCGCCAGCAAGATGTTCCGCACTTTGGCCGAAGAAGGCATCAACATCCAGATGATCTCGACCTCGGAGATCAAGATCTCCGTGGTCATAGACGAGAAATATCTTGAGCTCGCGGTACGGGTTCTGCACAAAGCTTTCGATCTCGATCAGGAAGAAGCATGATAGTTTGACGTAGTGGTGCGATTGCATTAGTATTCGCGCCCTTCGGAGAAGTGGCCGAGTGGTCGAAGGCACACCCCTGCTAAGGGTGCATACGAGCATAAACTTGTATCGAGGGTTCGAATCCCTCCTTCTCCGCCAAGGTAACTGTAGTCGTTTTGATGCGCCCGTAGCTCAGCTGGATAGAGTACTTGGCTACGAACCAAGGGGTCAGGAGTTCGAATCTCTTCGGGCGCACCATCAGAATCGGTTCCAGACTGGCAATCTGCAGTATCACGCAACACAGCGCGCCCGTAGCTCAGCTGGATAGAGTACTTGGCTACGAACCAAGGGGTCAGGAGTTCGAATCTCTTCGGGCGCACCAACACTAAAGGCTTCCAGTGATGGAAGCCTTTTCCATTTCTCAAGCATGAATGTACGCATACATGTACATGTCATCGAAATAATTCGATCGCATACTCATCGTGTTTGCTTGTCTGGCCGCTCTGCGCCATCATTGCAACATCGATGAACCGTCCTTTCGGGGCTATATGACTGACAAGCTGGAAAATGCCGTTTCGCCTGAGAAGCTTCGTCGCGTCGCTATCGACCCGGTGACCAGTGTCGAGGGGCATGGCAAGGTGACATTGCTGCTGGATGAGAACGACCGCGTGCATCAGGTGCGGTTACATATCGTCGAGTTCCGGGGGTTCGAGAAATTCATCCAGGGCCGCCCTTTCTGGGAAGCTTCCGTGATGGTGCAGCGGCTGTGCGGCATCTGTCCGGTGAGCCACCATCTGGCTGCCAGCAAGGCGATGGACAGGGTGGTGGGGTCGACGCTGACGCCGACGGCGGAGAAAGTGCGTCGTTTGATGCATTACGGCCAGATCCTGCAGTCGCACGCTTTGCATTTCTTCCACCTGTGTTCGCCCGATCTGTTGTTCGGCTTCGGTTCCGATGTGGCCAAACGCAACATCGTCGGCATCGCCGCCGCCTATCCCGAGATCGCCAAACAGGGCGTGCTGTTGCGCAAGTTCGGTCAGGAGGTGATCCGTATCACGGCGGGCAAGCGCATCCATGGCACAGGCTCGATCCCGGGCGGAGTGAACAAGAATGTCAGTATCGAGGAGCGCGACTATCTGCTGAAGGATGTCGACCAGATGGTGGCGTGGAGTGAGGCGGCTATCGGCATCGTGCGCAATCTGTTCGAGCAGGACCTGGCGATGTACAGCAGCTTCGGCAGCTTCGATGCGCATACGCTCAACACGGTGCGCGCAGATGGCGCGCTGGAGCTTTATGACGGCGGCTTGCGCGCACGAGCGATGGATGGCGAGACGATCTTCGATCATTTTGATACCAGCCATTACTGGGACGAGATCCTCGAGGATGTGAAGCCATGGTCCTATATGAAGTTCCCCTTCCTGCGCCGCTTGGGGCCGGAGCAGGGTTGGTACCGCGTTGGGCCACTGTCGCGCGTGACGCAGTGCGACTTCATCTCCACACCGCTGGCCGAAGCGCAACGCAAGTCATTCATGGCCTTCGAGAATGGCAAGGCTGCCAAAGCGACGCTGGGTTTCCACTGGGCGCGCATGATAGAGATGTTGCATGCGGCCGAATTGATCCGCGACATCCTGCACGATCCCGACCTGCAAGGGGCGGATCTGGTCAACATCGGCCAGCGCCAGGAGCGCGGTGTCGGGGTGATCGAAGCGCCGCGCGGGACCTTGATCCATCATTACCGTGTGGATGAGAACGACCAGATCGTGCGCTGCAACCTGATCGTCTCCACGACGCATAACAATCAGGCGATGAACGAATCCATCCGTCAGGTGGCGCGCCAGTATATCGACGGCAGGAAGCTGACCGAAGGTTTGCTAAATCATATCGAGGTCGCGATCCGCGCGTTCGATCCCTGCCTCTCCTGCGCGACGCATGCCTTGGGCAAGATGCCGCTGGAGGTGGAGTTGCTGGATGCCGAAGGGAAGCGGGTCGATATGTTGTCACGCGGCTCTAATGGATTCTGTGTTGCGCAGCTGTGATGGTCGCCCCCATTCTGCTCTTTGCGGTCGGCAATGAATCGCGCGGGGATGATGCGCTTGGGCCCTTGCTGCTGCGGCAGATTCAGAAAAACATTTCCGGTGCGGTCGAATGCCTGGAAGACTTTCAACTGCAAGTAGAACATGCGGCCGATCTGCGCGGGCGGCAGCAGGTGGTGTTCGTGGATGCCGACGTCTCGTGCGAACCGCCTTTCCATTTTTCTGTTCTGGCACCGGCACACGATCATAGCTATTCCAGCCATGCGCAATCTCCTGCCGCGTTGTTGCATACCTTCAAGCAAGTCTATGCCGAGCCGCTCCCGCAATGTTTTGTGCTGGGTATCCGCGGATATGGTTTTGAGCTGGGGGACGCTCTGAGTCCGGAGGCGGCAGATAATCTGCAGCAGGCCATTACCTTTCTTCATTCATGGCTGGAGCGCAACGTAGAAGCTGCAGGGTGCGTCGATGCATGAGATGTCATTGGCGCAGAATGTGCGCGAGATCATCGAGCAGGCATCATTGGATCAGGGTTTCCGCCATGTGAAGACGGTGTGGCTGGAGATCGGACGCTTGTCATGCGTGGAACAGGAGGCGATGCGTTTCTGTTTCGGCGCCGCGATGCAGGGCAGTGTCGCGGAAGGCGCGCGACTGGAGATCATCGACACGCCGGGCCGGGGGCTGTGCCGGAAATGCGGTCATGAGGCGGAGATCGAGAATGTCTATGACGCGTGCCCGCAATGCGGCAATTACGGTATGCAACTGGTCGCCGGCGATGCGATGCGCGTGAAAGAGCTGGAGGTGGAGTGATGTGTCTGACATGCGGATGTGGTTCGGATGAAGTGCTGATACGCGGCAGAAAGTCTTTGAACAAACCGAAGGCACCGGTCAACTTCAGATTGCATCGTGTCGAAGCCAATGTCGCCGAAGATACGCAGCGCATCGTGAAGCTGGAGCAGGATATCCTGCACAAGAACGACCGGCACGCACAGGCTAATCGTGAAATGTTCGAGCAGCTGGGCATCCTCGCGCTGAACCTGGTGTCCAGTCCCGGTTCGGGCAAGACCACCTTGCTGGTGCGCACATTGCAGGCGCTGCAGGGCAGATATCCTCTGGCGGTGATCGAAGGAGACCAGCAGACGGAGCAGGATGCGGACCGTATACGTGCGACCGGCGTGCCTGCCGTCCAGATCAATACCGGCAAAGGTTGTCATCTGGATGCGCAGATGGTGGAGCGAGCCTTGCCCGAGATACAGTTGCCAGCAGGGGGCATGCTGTTCATCGAGAACGTCGGCAATCTGGTATGCCCGGCTGGTTTCGATCTGGGGGAATTCGCCAAGGTGGTCGTGCTGTCGGTGACCGAAGGTGAGGACAAGCCGCTCAAGTATCCCGACATGTTCCGCGCAGCCGATCTGATGCTGCTTAACAAGTGCGACCTGTTGCCCTATCTCAGTTTTGATGTGGAACTAGCCGAATCGTATGCGCGCCGCGTCAATCCTGATATCCGCATCATCCGCCTCTCTGCGGTCAGCGGGGACGGGATAGATGCGTGGCTGTCATGGCTGGAAGCACAACAACCAGCCGGCAAGCAGACTCAGTTATAGAGCCTTGCTGACCTTCATGATGCCGGGATCTTCGCTGCTCGGCTTGGCTGTGAAGCCCATGCGGGACATCAGTTTGAGCATGTTGTGGTTATGGCTGAGTACTTCACCTTCGATGGTGGCTAAACCGATGGAGCGTGCCGCCTCCATCAATGACACCATCAGTTTCTGTCCCAAACCTTTGCCAGTCACCTTGTCTGCGACGACCAGTGCGAACTCGCAGGTCTCGCCATCCGGATTGATGGAGTAACGTGCCACCCCCAGCTCGGTCTCTTCGTCGTCAACGGTGACCGCCACCAGCGCCATCTCGCGGCTGTAATCGATCTGCGTCAGGCGTGCGAGCATCTCTTCAGTCAGCTCCTGCACGCTGTTCATGAAGCGGAAGTATTTCGATTCTTCCGAGAGGTCATGCACGAAACGTTTCACCAGTTCGGCATCTTCCGGACGTATCGGACGGATCACGATGTCTGTCCCGTCGGCCAATTGCCATTGGCTCACCAGATGGGTGGGGTAGGGGTAGATCGCCATGTGCGCGTAGCGGTCCGACCCGGGTTGGCGGTATTCCACGACCACACGGGCGTCGGCGGCGAGCGCGCCGTGCTCGTCCAGGATCAGCGGATTGATATCCATTTCTTTGAGCAGCGGCAGCTCGCACACCATCTCGGAGACGCGCAACAGTACATCTTCCAGTGCATCGATGTTGGCCGGTTGCAAGTTGCGGAAGGCACCCAGCATCTTTGAGATGCGCGTCTCCTTGATCAATTCTTTGACTAGGAAACGGTTGAGTGGTGGCAGGGCGACGGCGCGGTCGCCCATGATCTCGACTGCTGTGCCGCCCGCGCCGAAGGTGATGACCGGACCGAACACGGGGTCGCTGGTCACTCCGATCATCAGTTCGCGCCCGTTAGGTTTGACGATCATCGGCTCGATGGAGATTCCATCCACGGTGGCATTCGGACGGTTCAGCTTCACGTTGTCGATGATGTGCTGGTAGGCCGCACGTACCTCATGCGCGTTGCGCAGGTTGAGCATTACGCCGCCTGCATCGCTCTTGTGCGAGATGTCCGGCGAGTTGATCTTCATCGCCACCGGATAGCCCAGTTGCTGTGCGATGAGCAGGGCCTCGTTGCCGGTGTGGGCGACCATGGTACGCGCGACCGGGATGTTGAAGGCGGACAGCAGAGCCTTGGATTCCATCTCGCTCAGTACCTTGCGATGTTCCTGCATCGCGCCTTCGATGATCAGGCGCGCGCTTTCCACATCCGGTTCGATATGGTGTGAAAATGGGCCCGGCATCTGCATCAGCAGTTTCTGGTTGCGGTAATAGGCAGACAGGTGCGAGAACACTTCGACTGCCGGTTCCGGTGTGCGGAAGTGCGGACGGTGTGCTTTGGTGAACGCCTGACGTGACTCGGCGACTTGCACTTCGCCCATCCAGCAGGTCAGCAGCGGTTTGCTGTGGGTATTGCCCAGCTCGATCAGTGCTTCGGCAGATTCCAGCGGCTTGGTCATCGCTTGTGGCGTGAGGATGGCCAGTACGCCGTCCACGTTGTCGTCTTCCAGGCAGGCTTTCACCGCATGGTGATAGCGGTCGGCCTGGGCATCGCCGATGATGTCCACCGGGTTGCTGTGCGGCCAGTTAGAGGGTAGATGCTGGTTGAGATATTCGATGGTGCTGTCGGAAAGTTCAGCGATGTTGAGACCGAGATCGACCGCACGGTCGGTCGCCATCACGCCGGGGCCGCCGCCATTGGTGACGATGGCCAATCGGTTGCCCACCGGCTTGAAGCCGCAGGAAAGTGCGCGTGCTGCCGTGAACAGCTGCGTGACCGTCTGCACGCGAACCACACCGACGCGGCTCACCGCCGCATCGAACACATCGTCCGCGCCGACCAGTGAGGCGGTATGCGACATCGCCGCCTTGGAGCCGGCGGCATGGCGCCCGACCTTGACCAGGATCACCGGTTTGATGCGCGCGGCGGCACGCAACGCGCTCATGAAGGTGCGCGCGTTGCGGATACCTTCGATGTACATCAGGATGCTCTGGGTCTTTGCATCCGATACCAGGAAATCCAAGATCTCGCCGAAGTCGACATCGGTCGATGAGCCCATGGATACGACGCTGGAAAACCCGACGTCGTTGCTTTGTGCCCAGTCCAAGATGGCGGTACACAGCGCACCGGACTGGGAGATGAAGGCGATGTTGCCGGTGTTGGCGGCGCCCTTGTTGAAGGTGGCGTTCAAGCCGAGTGAGGGGCGCATGATGCCCAGACAGTTCGGTCCGATCAGGCGGATGCCGTAACGCTGGGCATTCTCGAGCAGTTGTTTCTCGAGGGCGGCACCTTCATGGCCAGTCTCGCCGAAACCGGCAGTGATGATGACAGCAGCCTTGACGCCGTGGATGCCACACTCTTCAATGATGGCTGGCACGGTCTGGGGCGGGGTGGCGATCACCACCAGATCCACCGGTTTGCCGATACTGGCAATGGACGGGTAGGCGCGCTGTCCCTGGATCTGCTCGCTCTTGGCGTTGACCGGATACAGATCTCCCTTGAATCCGCCTTCCAGCATGTTCTGGAATACGATCTGGCCGACCGAATCGGGGCGCTCGCTGGCGCCGATCACGGCTACTGATTTTGGGGCGAACAATGGGTTGAGGTAATGCTGGCTCATGATGGAAGTCGTGGTAGGTTGGAGGTATTTCTCGCGAGCGCTATCATAGCAGTCAAACACCACCGGAGATCGCAGTGCAGACCGCATTTATCAGTCATCCTTTGTGCCTTAAGCATGATATGGGTGCGCATCATCCGGAATGTCCGGCGCGTTTGCATGCCATAGAAGATCAGTTGATCGCTTCTGGCTTGTATAGCTATCTCCAGCATCACGATGCACCGGATGTCACACGCGAACAATTGCTGCGTGTTCACAATGCGTCATATATCGACCATATCGAAAAAGCGGCACCTGCTGAGGGCATGATCTCACTGGATGGTGACACCTTCATGAATCCTTACACCTATCCGGCGGCATTGCGTGCAGCCGGCGCGGCGGTGATGGCGGTCGATCTGGTGATGGGCGGAAAAGTAGAGAACGCGTTCTGTAATGTGCGCCCACCCGGGCACCATGCCGAAAGGGGCAGGGCAATGGGATTCTGCATTTTCAACAATGTCGCGGTCGGGGCGGCCCATGCGCTGGCGGCGCATGGCTTGTCACGTGTCGCCATCGTGGACTTCGACGTCCACCACGGCAACGGTACCGAAGATATCTTCAGTGACGAGCCGCAGGTCATGCTGTGTTCCACCTTTCAGCACCCGTTCTACCCGTATATCGGAGCCGAGACCCGCAAACCGCATATCGTGAATGTGCCATTGGCGGCCGGGGCGGACGGGTCGGTCTTCCGGAATGCGGTGACGGAAAGATGGTTGCCTGCGCTGGAGGCGTTCAAGCCGGAGATGGTGTTCATCTCCGCAGGCTTCGATGCGCATCGTGATGATGATATGTCGTCCATCGGTTTGGTGGAGGCCGACTATATCTGGGTGACCGAGCAGATCAAACATATCGCCGAGCATCATGCGCAGGCGCGCATCGTGTCGGTACTCGAGGGGGGCTACGAGTTGCATGCCTTGGGGCGAAGTGTCGCAGCACACATCAAGGTGCTGAGCGGCCTGTAAATAAAAAGACCGGCTATTCATGCCGGTCTTTCATCTGTGGCCGGAATTACTTGGCTACCTGCTTTTCCCGGATCTCGTCCAACGTCTTGCAGTCGATGCAAAGGGTTGCGGTCGGGCGGGCCTCCAGGCGGCTCAGACCGATCTCGATGCCGCAATTATCGCAATAGCCATAGTCTCCGGAATCGATACGGCCGAGCATCTTGTCGATGTTCTTGATCAACTTGCGTTCGCGGTCGCGGTTGCGCAATTCCAGGCTCATGTCGGATTCCTGCGTCGCGCGGTCGTTCGGGTCGGCGAATACGGTAGCCTCGTCCTGCATGGTATGCACGGTACGGTCTATATCCTGGCTCAGTTCGAGTTTCAAACCGGCCAGCACAGAGCGGAAATGCTCAAGCTGTTTTGCGTTCATATATGCCTCGCCCTTTTTGGGTTTATACGGGGCGGTGTTCTTATTCGCTTGCACTGGCATTACGTGTATCTCCAAGTTGAGCTGAATTTTTCAAGCGCGCTTTAATATCAGAAAGCGTAAGTGGCCGCAATGATAAATTCTCGCCAAAATCACTAAATTACTTTAATTCCTTGTTTTTGAAGCATATCGACCAAGGCTATCAAAGGCAGGCCGATCAGTGAATTGGGGTCGCTCCCTTCGATGCGCTGGATCAGTGCGATTCCCAATCCCTCGGACTTGGCGCTGCCCGCGCAATGGTAAGGCTGTTCCTTCAGCAGATAGTCCTCGATCTGCTGGTCGCTGAGCTGGCGAAAAGTGACATGTGTCTCGGCCACTTCGGTCTGCATGTCGCCCGTGCGGGCATTGAGCAGGCTCAACGCGGTGAAGAAGCTTACAGTTTTGCCGCGCATGGCGCGCAGCTGGCGTACCGCATTGTCGTGGGTCATCGGTTTTCCGAGTTGCTCGCCGTCCAACAGGGCGACCTGGTCCGAGCCTATGATCAGGGCATCCGGGTGTCGTGCCGTGACGGCTTCCGCTTTCAGGCGGGATAATCGCCATGAAGTTTGCCGTGCATCCTCGTTCGGGAGCGGGGTCTCATCGATATTTGGAGCGTCGGTCAGAAAAGGGATCTGCAGGACTGACAGTAACTGACTCCTATATATAGAAGTCGAAGCCAAAACAAGTGACTGGGGATTCAAGATGTGCCTTGTGCAGTGTCTTTGACAGGGGAGGGGGGAATATATATCATGCGCGCCTCATGTTTGCACGGCCTTTGATCGATAGTATTGATTTTGCCCGTAACGGCAGGACTTTGAACGGGGAAATCGCGGTTGCTGGCCTGTCGAGACTGGCGGATTCTGTGGCCAGCACCGAGGGTTCCATTCGGTATACCGTGCGCGGGATGCAGGAGGACGGCAAGTCGTTCCTGCTGTTGCATGTGAGCGGGATCTGCCATTTGCGTTGCCAGCGTTGCCTGGAAGATCTGCTGCATCCGGTAGACATCGCCTCCCGGCTGGAATTGCTGGAGGGGGCTGAACTGATGCAGGATGATGCATCGGATGAAGTCGACGGGATAGAGGCCAGCAAGGAGCTGGATGTTGTGGGGCTGGTTGAAGACGAGCTTCTTCTCTCATTCCCTTTTGCGCCAATGCATGAAGAAGGTGTCTGCGAGCTGGCAAGCAAAGGTTCGGGAAGGGCTGATGACCGATTCGGAATATTGGCCCAGTTGAAGACTAAATTTTAAGTAGGTTTTTTCGAGGAGTAGTTAGCATGGCTGTTCAACAAAACAAAAAGACCCCGTCCAAGCGCGGGATGCATCGTTCACATGATTTCCTGACAGCCCCGGCGCTGGCTATCGAGCCATCCACCGGCGAGCCGCATCTGCGCCACCATATCAGCCCGAGCGGCTATTATCGTGGCAAGAAGGTCGTCAACACCAAATCAGAATAAGCACTTCGTATATGCTTCCAAGCCATCCCGAAGATACTGGGATGGCTTGCGTTCGGCTTTTTTTCGTAATTGAGGAAGATTGATGGGTGTCACGATCGCTATTGATGCCATGGGCGGCGACCATGGGGTATCCGTAACGGTGCCGGCAGCGATGTCCTACCTCGACAAGCATGCGGAAGATGTCATCGTATTGGTCGGTGTGGCTGATGCGATTCGATCCGAGCTGGATGTACTGGGTGTTCCTCATGACCGTCAGAATCTGCGCATCCATCACAGTACGGAAGTGGTCGGTATGGATGAGCAGCCTCAGTCCGCTCTGCGCGGCAAGAAGGATTCCTCCATGCGTGTCGCCATCAATCTGGTGAAGAGCAGCGAGGCCTCCGCCTGTGTCAGTGCCGGTAACACCGGAGCGCTGATGGCAACCGCGCGATATGTCCTGAAGACGCTGCCCGGCATCGATCGGCCGGCCATCGCTTCCTATCTGCCCACCCACTCCGGTCAAGTGTGCATGCTCGATCTGGGAGCCAATGTCGACTGCACTGCGGAACATCTGCTGCAGTTCGCGTTGATGGGGAGCACGCTGGTCACCGCGCTGGAACACAAGGCGAACCCTACCGTCGGCCTGCTGAATATCGGCAGTGAAGACATCAAGGGCAACGAGACTGTCAAAAAGGCAGGGGAGTTGCTGCAAGCAAGCGATTTAAACTTCTATGGCAATGTCGAGGGCGACGATATCTTCAAGGGTGTCACGGACGTGGTTGTTTGTGACGGATTTGTCGGTAATGTCGCGTTGAAGACCGCAGAAGGCGTGGCCAAGATGATGGGCGGGTTCCTTAAAGAAGGGTTCGGCCGCAACGCACTGACCAAGATCGCAGCGTTGGTCTCATTGCCGGTATTGAAGGCTTTCAAGCATCGTCTCGATCACCGTCGTTATAACGGTGCAAGTTTCTTGGGTCTGAAGGGGATCGTGGTCAAGAGCCACGGCTCGGCAGATGCCTTTGCCTTCGAATGTGCGATCGAGCGTGCAGCAGAAGAGGCGCGGGGTGGTATGCTGGAACATATCAGCGAACACATAGAAAAATGGCATATCGCGCGCCAGGCCAACGGAGGGGAGGCTGTTTGAAGACTTATTCCAGAATCATCGGCACGGGGAGTTACCTGCCTGCCAGGACGGTGACCAACTTCGATCTCGAGAAGATGGTCGATACATCGCATGACTGGATATTCTCCCGTAGCGGTATCTCCGAGCGCCATGTGGCGGCAGACGGGGAGTTGTCCAGCGATCTGGCCTGTCAGGCCAGTCTCAAAGCGATCGAAGCGGCAGGTATTCTGGCTGACGAGATAGACCTCGTCATCGTCGCAACGACGTCGCCGGACATGCCCTTCCCGAGTACGGCGTGTATCCTGCAAGACAAGCTGGGTATTCGAAACGGCTCCCCGGCCTTCGATGTGCAGGCAGTCTGTGGCGGATTCGTGTACGCATTGAATACGGCCGACCTGTATATCCGTGGTGGCCAGGCAAAAACCGTTCTGGTCGTCGGGGCCGAAGTGTTGTCGCGCATGCTGGACTGGAATGATCGCACGACCTGTGTGCTGTTCGGGGATGGGGCAGGGGCTGTTGTTTTGCGTGCTTCCGAGGAGCCTGGCATCGTCGGTGCCAAGTTGCATGCAGATGGTCGTCATCGTGAGATGCTCAAGGCAGACCCCAAGATTTCCATGGACGGGCAGTCTGTATTCAAGTTTGCAGTCAAGGTATTAAGTGATGTTGTTGAGGAGCTGCTGGAAGAGCAGGGGCTTGCCGGTACCGATATCGACTGGTTAGTGCCGCACCAAGCCAACATCCGCATCATCGAAGCGACGGCCAAGAAGCTGGGGTTGTCCATGGATAAGGTCGTGCAGACTGTCGGTTTGCATGGCAACACCTCGGCCGCATCCATCCCGTTGGCACTGGATGTCGCAGTGCGCGCCGGAAGCATCAAGTCTGGCCAGAACATTCTCATTGAAGCCGTTGGTGGCGGGTTCACCTGGGGCGCGGTACTCATCAAGTGGTAGGACTTATATAAATGGCTCGTTTCGCTTTCGTATTCCCCGGTCAGGGTTCCCAGTCGCGCGGCATGATGAATGGTTATGCGGACTTCACAGCCGTGCGCGATACCTTCGCAGAAGCTTCGGATGTGCTCAAGCAGGATCTGTGGCAGCTGGTCGCTGAAGGTGAAGACGCAGAACTGAATGCCACGGTCAACACGCAACCCATCATGCTGACCGCCGGTGTGGCGGTCTATCGTGCGTGGGAATCGCAGCTCGGCACCCAGCCGGTCATGATGGCCGGTCACAGTCTGGGCGAATATACAGCGCTGGTCGCTGCGGGCGCTTTGACTTTTGCTGATGCCTTGCCTTTGGTGCGCTACCGCGCGCAGTGCATGCAGGAAGCCGTGCCGGAAGGCGTGGGCGGTATCGCCGCCATCCTCGGATTGGAGGATGAGGCTGTGCGCGCAGTCTGTGCCGAAGGTGCGCAGGGTGAAGTGCTGGAAGCCGTGAACTACAACTCTCCGGGGCAGGTGGTGATCGCGGGCAACCGCTCGGCAGTCGAGCGCGGCATGGAGCTGGCCAAGGCCAAGGGTGCCAAGCGTGCCTTGATGCTGCCGATGAGCGTGCCGTCGCATTGCAGTCTGTTGCAGGGAGCAGCCCGGAAGTTGAGTTCCTATCTGGCGGGGGTGACGGTCACAACACCTGCCGTCCCGGTCCTGCATAATGCCGATGTCGCCGCCTATAACGATGCTGCGAGGATCAAGGATGCGCTGGTACGCCAGTTGTACTCACCGGTGCGCTGGGTCGAAACGGTGCAGGCGTTCGGCCAGCAAGGCATCACGCATAACGTGGAATGTGCGCCGGGCAAGGTATTGGCCGGCTTGAACAAACGCATCGACACCAATCAGCAGGCCATGGCCATCAATGACGGCGAAGCGCTGAAGGCAGCTCTGGCCGCACTCGCATAAAGGAGGGAGTTATGACATTGCAAGGACAGATCGCCCTGGTTACCGGCGCATCGCGCGGCATCGGACAAGCTATCGCTCTGGAGCTGGGTAAGCAGGGAGCGACCGTGATCGGTACGGCCACCAGCGACAAAGGAGCTCAGACAATCAGCGAATATCTTGCCGTGGCGGGTGTGTCTGGTGCTGGTATGGCGCTGAATGTGAACGACGCTGCACAGATCGATCTGGTGCTGGACACCCTGCGCAAGCAATTCGGCGAAGTCACCATCCTGGTCAACAATGCAGGCATCACCAAGGACAACCTGCTGGCGCGCATGAGCGAAGAGGAGTGGGATGAAGTCTTGGCCACCAACCTTAAATCCGTGTTTCGCCTGTCCCGCGCAGTGCTGCGCGCGATGATGAAGGCACGTGCGGGCCGCATCATCAACATCTCATCGGTGGTGGGCAGCAGCGGCAATCCCGGCCAGACCAACTATTCAGCTTCCAAGGCTGGCATGGTCGGCTTCAGCAAATCACTGGCGCAGGAGATTGGCAGCCGCAACATCACCGTGAACTGCGTGGCACCGGGGTTCATCGACACTGACATGACGCAGGCGCTCGGCGACGAGCAGCGCGCCAAGCTGGTCGAGCATGTGCCGTTGAAACGGCTGGGGACACCAGAAGATATCGCAGCGGCAGTGGCATTCCTGGCGGGGCCGGGCGCTGCCTATATCACGGGAACAACAGTGCATGTCAATGGCGGCATGTACATGGAGTAAGCGGTAGTTTGGAATTCGGCGCGAGTTTGGTAGAATGCCCGCGTTTTTTATACATTAACTAAATGGGAGTATGACAATGTCCAACAACGAACAACGCGTTAGAAAAATCGTCGCAGAACAATTGGGCGTGAACGAGTCTGAGATCAAGAACGAATCGTCCTTTGTGAACGATCTGGGCGCAGACTCTTTGGACACGGTTGAACTGGTGATGGCGCTGGAAGAGGAATTCGGCGTTGAGATCCCTGACGAAGACGCAGAAAAGATCACTACCGTTCAGCAAGCGCTGGACTACGTCAACGCGCATTCCAAGTAATCCCTATCATCCAAAATATCATCGGAGTTCAGTTTGACTAAGCGAAGAGTCGTAGTGACCGGCCTCGGGGCGGTCACTCCCGTAGGTAACGGTGTCGCCGCAACATGGCAAAACATCGTGGCAGGCAAGTCCGGGATCACCCGGATCACACGATTCGATGCTTCCGCTCTGGCCAGCCAGATCGCTGGCGAAGTCAAGGATTTCGATGCGACGCAATATATCCCGGCGAAAGATGCCCGACGGATGGATAGATTCATCCACTTGGGCATGGCGGCCGGGATCGAGGCCTTCAAGGACAGCGGGATCGAGGTGACGGAAGCAAATGCCGATCGTATCGGTGTTTGCGTCAGTTCCGGTATCGGTGGTCTTCCTTCCATCGAAGAGACTCAAAACGAATATCTTGCCGGCGGTCCGCGCAAGATATCCCCATTCTTCATTGCCGGAACCATCATCAACATGATCTCCGGCAATCTCTCCATCATGTTCGGTCTGCGTGGTCCGAACTTCGCAGTGGTCTCTGCTTGTACTACTGGAACCCACAGCATCGGTGAAGCGATGCGCATGATCCAGTATGGCGATGCTGACGTGATGGTGGCCGGTGGTGCCGAATCGACCGTTTGCCCCTTGGCGGTAGGCGGTTTTGCTGCTTCGCGCGCGCTATCCACCCGCAATGACGATCCGGCTACAGCCAGCCGTCCGTGGGACAAGGATCGCGACGGTTTCGTGTTGGGCGAAGGCGCGGGAGTGCTGGTGCTTGAAGAGTATGAGCATGCCAAGGCGCGTGGTGCCAGAATCTATGCCGAGGTGGCCGGATACGGCATGAGTGCGGATGCCTATCACATCACAGCACCCAACATGGATGGTCCAAAGCGCAGCATGTTGAATGCGATGCGCGATGCGGGTGTCGGTGCAAGCGACGTGCAGTACGTCAATGCGCATGGAACATCTACTCCGCTCGGCGACAAGAACGAATCCGATGCCATCAAGGCGGCCTTCGGCGATCACGCCAAGAAGCTGGTAGTGAACTCCACCAAGTCGATGACCGGACACTTGCTGGGTGGTGCGGGCGGTATCGAATCCCTGTTCTCCGTGCTGGCGATCCATAACCAGATCTCGCCACCGACCATCAACATCTTCGAGCAGGACCCGGAATGCGATCTGGATTACTGCGCCAATACGGCGCGCGACATGAGGATCGATGTGGCGATGAACAACAACTTCGGTTTTGGCGGGACTAACGGCACCTTGGTGTTCCGTAAGGTCTGACTTCCTGGACCGTGATGCTGGTCAACGGCGAACCGGCTGATACCATTTCAGTAGCAGATCGAGGGCTTTCCTATGGCGACGGCGTGTTTCGAACACTCCGTGTCCAGCAGGGAAGCCCATTTTGCTGGGCGCGTCATTTCGGAAAGCTGCGCCACGATTGTCACGCCTTGCAGATCCCATGCCCCGGTGAGGATGTCGTGCTGCAGGAAATAGCGCAGCTGTCCGGGGCGGGAAGCGGTGTTGCCAAGATCATGGTGACCCGTGGGCTAGGGGAGCGCGGCTATGCGCCACCGTTACGCTCCAGTCCCACGCGCGTGGTCAGCTTCCACACGGCACCTGTGTATGACGCCACCTTCTATACAGACGGTATCAAACCCCATCTGTGCGACCTGAAGCTTTCCCGTCAACCGCGATTGGCGGGCATCAAGCATCTGAACCGACTGGAGAACGTCCTTGCAGCAGCCGAGTGTCAGGCCGCCGGCGCAGCCGAAGGGTTGCTGGAGGACGAAGCGGGTTTTGTAATATCCGGAACCCGTTCCAATGTGTTCGCGGTGAGCAACGGAAGATTGTCCACACCGGATCTGTCGGAAAACGGAGTGGCTGGCGTACAAAGGGATCGTGTGATCGCCTGGGCGGGATACCATGGTGTCTCATGCGCTGTGGCTCGATTGAATTTGAACGATCTGCTGCAAGCCGACGAGATATTTCTGGTGAACAGCGTGTTCGGCCTGTGGCCCGTCGCCAGAGTGCAAGATAAAGTCTTTAGTCAGCGGAAGATCTCGCTGGCGATCCAGTCGTGGTTGAATGATGCGCAGAACTAACACACTGAATGTAATCGGTTCCCTGTTCTTTGCCATGACTTTGGTTTTGGCATTTATTGGCTATCAGCTGTTTTCGAACCTGCCTTTGAACAATCTGCCGATCGAATTCAAGATCGAGGAGGGAGGGACTCTGGCGAATACGGCCGAAAAATTAAAACAGGCGGGTGTACTTCGGAGCGAAGGGTCTTTCTTGATGCTGGCTCGTGTGACCGGCAAGGCAAAGCGGATTAAGTTCGGTAATTATTATCTTGAACAACCTGTCTCGTTATTCGGCTTGCTGGAGATGCTCATAGAGGGCAGGACCGATCGGCGACAGATACAGGTCCGCATCATCGAGGGCACCACGTTCAAGGAATTCCGCAAGCTGGTTGATGCGCATCCAAAGATAAGTCATGACAGTGTGGGCATGAACGAAGTCGAGCTGCTGAAAAGCATAGGGGTGAGTGAAACTGCCGCCGAAGGTCTGTTTTTCCCTGACACCTACTTCTTTACGACCGGAGCCAGTGACTTGACCGTATACAGGCAAGCATATCAGACCATGAAACGCCATCTAGAGGCTGCTTGGCAGCAACGGGATCCCGGGAGTCCGCTCAAAACTCCATATGAAGCGCTGACACTGGCCTCCATTATTGAGAAAGAAACAGGCAAAGCCAGTGATCGCGCCATGATCGCCACCGTATTCCTGAATCGCTTGGCAAAACGCATGCGTTTGCAGACCGATCCGACTGTGATCTACGGCATGGGGGAAACCTTCGACGGTAACCTGCGCCGACGTGATCTGACTACTGATACGCCCTACAACACCTATACTCGCTATGGCTTGCCGCCCACGCCGATTGCATTGCCGGGCTTGGAGTCCATCCAGGCGGCCATGCATGCCCCGCTGGGCAAAGAGTTGTACTTCGTGGCAAAAGGAGATGGCAGTTCGCATTTCTCCCGTAGTCTGGTAGAGCATAACAAGGCAGTCAGACAATACCAATTGAAGAGATAATGAACAAAGCCAGATTCATCACATTCGAGGGCGTAGACGGGGCAGGGAAGAGCACCGGGCTGGAATGGTTCGCCAATGCCCTGCGCGAACGTGGTGTCGACCTGCTTGTAACGCGAGAACCGGGCGGTACGCCGCTGGGAGAGAAGCTGCGTGAGCTGGTGCTGCATGAATCGATGCATGCCGAGACCGAAGCCATGTTGATGTTCGCCTCGCGCCGCGAGCACGTGGAGCAGGTGATCCGTCCCGCGCTGCAGCGCGGGACATGGGTTATCTCGGACCGTTTCAGCGATGCCAGCTTTGCCTATCAGGGCGGTGGCAGGGGGGTGTCGGTCTCCAAGCTGGAGCAACTGGAACAGTGGACGCACGGCGACCTGCAGCCAGACCTTACCTTGTTGTTCGATATTCCCATCGAAGTGGCCAGAGAACGTTTGTCCAATAATGCGAGTCTGGATAAATTCGAGCGTGAACAAGGCGAGTTCTTCGACAAGGTACGTCAGGCATATCTGGCACGAGTCGCGAAAACTCCCGAACGATACGCTGTGATACGCGCTGAAAAGTCGCTGAAAGAAGTTCAGCTACAACTTTCGGATGTGCTTGCAGCACTCTGATATGAAACAACTATACCCGTGGCAATCTGAATCATGGCAAGCGCTGCACAACTTGCGTGGCAGGTTGCCGCATGCCGTGCTGCTGAAGGGCGCCCAGGGGATAGGAAAACTAGATCTGGCTTTGAGTTTCTCGCAGTCTTTGCTCTGTGATGCGCCGACAGCTCAAGGCATGGCATGCGGAAGTTGCGATGCTTGCCGCTGGTTCGAGCAGGAAAGCCACCCGGATTTCCGTCTGGTGCAACCGGATGCCTTGTCCAATTCCGATGAAGCAGAAGAAAAGTCGAGCAGCAAAAAGCCATCGCGTGAGATCTCGGTCGACCAGATACGCGCTTTGTCCGGCTTCGCCAATTTTTCTGCCCACCGCGGCGGTTATCGCGTCGTGGTCGTCTATCCCGCCGAAGCAATGAACAATAACGCAGCCAACTCCTTGCTCAAGACGCTGGAGGAGCCGACTGACAAGTTGCTGTTCCTGTTGGTCACACATAAGCCGCAACAACTGCTGCCTACCATCCTCAGTCGCTGTCTGGCATTCCCTGTCGCCACGCCTACCAGGGAAGCCGGTGCGACATGGCTGTCGCAACAGGGGGTAAAGAACCCGGCGCAAGCGTTGGCGCAAACCGGTTTCGCCCCGTTGCAGGCTCTGGATTGGGCAGAGTCTGGCGAGGGAGCCGAAGAGCGTGTTACCTTGCTGGAGGCGATCCGCCAGCCATCAAGGATGGACGCATTGGCACTGGCCGAAAAATTACAACGCGGGATCCCGGTACACATCATCCATTGCCTGCAGCAATGGAGCCATGATTTGACTTCGGCAAAACTGGCCGGGTCCGTTCGTTATTTTCCTGAGCGGTCGAATGAGTTGGAGAAATTGGCGCAAACTACCACCACGCAAGCCTTATTGAGGTTCCAGAAGGAATTGCAGGAGGCGCGCCGTGCTGCCTACCATCCGCTCAATCCCAGACTCTTCCTTGAGTCCCTTTTGATGTCCTATCGACAGCTATTTACTGCCTGAGCATGTTCATAGATTCCCATTGTCATTTAAATTTTCCGGGTTTGGTCGAGCAGCTCGATGAGCTGTTGGTCAATATGAAGGACAATCAGGTGAGCCACGCGCTGTGCGTGTCGGTCGAGTTGAGTAGTTTCCCCGCTGTATTGGCGCTGGCGGAGGCGCATGACAATCTGTATGCCTCCGTTGGCGTTCATCCCGACTATGAGCTGGACGAAGAGCCTGACCAGGCACAACTCGTAGCATTGGTCCAACATCCCAAAGTCATCGCGATCGGCGAAACCGGTCTGGACTATTACCGACTGACTGGCGACCTGGAATGGCAGCGAGTGCGGTTCCGCACCCATATTCGCGCTTCGCGCGAAAGCGGTAAGCCGCTCATCATCCACACCCGGTCGGCTGCGGACGATACATTGCGCATCATGGCTGAGGAAAAGGCCGGCGAGGTCGGAGGTGTGATGCATTGCTTCACCGAGAGCCTGGACGTTGCTAAAGCTGCTATCGATCTGGGCTTCTATATTTCGTTTTCCGGCATACTGACTTTCAAGAATGCGACCAGCATCAAAGAAGTCGCGCAGAAAATCCCGCTCGACAAGATTTTGATTGAGACGGATTCGCCATATCTGGCTCCGACACCGCATCGGGGCAAAACCAATCAGCCGGCTTTCGTGAAGCATGTCGCCGAGGAGATTGCCAGACTGCGCAATATCTCTGTTGACGAAGTTGGGCTGGCTACCAGCCACAACTTCAACAGACTGTTTAAATTGAGATAACGCCTCAAATCTGAGCATCCTGCCATTTCCCATATTCCTATTTATTGCGCATAATGTATATTATGTCAAACAAAGAAGTAGCGGGAAGCGGACAAAGAAAAAGCCAGCAAGGTAACTTGCTGGCTTTTCAATTTGGTGGGCGATACTGGGTTCGAACCAGTGACCCCTGCCGTGTGAAGGCAGTGCTCTACCGCTGAGCTAACCGCCCAATTCAGGGCGCGCATTTAATCACAGCCGCCCATACCGGTCAATTTGTTTCTCAGGCTAATCCAACGCTGTAGAATGCGCGCCTTCATAAAAAGTCTGAATCAGGAAAGCAACGATGACCGTCCGTACCCGTTTCGCTCCCAGTCCAACCGGCTATCTGCATATCGGTGGCGCGCGCACCGCGCTGTTCTCCTGGGCTTATGCACGCAAGCACGGCGGCACGTTTATCCTGCGCATCGAGGATACCGACGTCGAACGTTCTACACCGGAAGCGGTACAAGCCATTCTGGACGGCATGAACTGGCTGGGACTGAACTACGACGAAGGCCCGTTCTATCAGATGCAGCGCATGCCGCGCTATAAGGAAGTCATCCAGCAGATGTTGGCCTCTGGTAATGCTTATTATTGCTACACCACACCGGCCGAGTTGGAAGCCATGCGTGAAGCACAGCGTGCCCGTGGTGAAAAGCCGCGCTACGACGGTACCTGGCGTCCAGAACCTGGCAAGACCCTGCCCGCGATCCCGGCTGACGTCAAACCTGTGATCCGATTCAAGAACCCGACCGATGGCGTCGTGGGCTGGGACGACATGGTCAAGGGCCACATCGAATTCAGCAACACCGAGCTGGACGACCTGATCATCGCCCGTTCAGACGGCACACCGACCTATAACTTCTGTGTGGTGGTAGATGACTGGGATATGGGCATCACACAAGTCATCCGCGGCGACGACCATGTCAACAACACGCCGCGTCAGATCAATATCCTCAAAGCCTTGGGCGCTAACGTGCCCAGTTATGCCCACTTGTCCATGATCCTGGGCGACGACGGCACCAAACTTTCCAAGCGCCACGGTGCCGTCAGTGTCATGCAATATGATGAAGACGGCTATCTGCCCGAGGCGGTCATCAACTACCTCGCTCGCCTCGGCTGGTCGCATGGCGACGATGAAGTGTTCTCGGTAGATCAGTTCTGCCAGTGGTTCGATCTGGACCACATCACGCCGTCTGCGGCACAGTTCAACACCGAGAAGCTGAAATGGCTGAACAACCACTATATGAAGCAGATGGACAACGAGGCGCTGGCTGCCAAGGTACGCCCGCGTCTGGAAGCTCGCGACATCACAGTCGGCAACAGCCCCGCTCTCGCCTCTGTGGTCGGCTTATATAAGGAACGCGTCTCCACTTTGAACGAGTTGGCCGATGCTGCCGAAGTGTTCTATATCGACCTGCATCCCGATGCAGCCCTGATGGAGGCGCAACTCAGTGCGGAAGCCATTCCCGCATTGCGCGATTTCGCCGCCAGACTGGCAACCGCAACATGGGATGCGCCTTCCATCAGTGCCTTGATCAAGGAAGTCATCACGCAACACGGATTGAAGATGCCCAAGCTTGCCATGCCTTTGCGCGTGATGCTCACCGGTCAGACGCAGGCACCATCCGTCGATGCCTTGGTTGTATTGTTCCCGCGCGAGATGGTATTGCAGCGCATCGAGAAGAATCTCGCAAAATAACTGCCCCGGCGCTTTACAAGGCAAGGGGGCATCAATATAATGCGCGCTCTTTTCAGGGACCACCTGGGGGTATAGCTCAGCTGGGAGAGCGCTTGCATGGCATGCAAGAGGTCAGCGGTTCGATCCCGCTTACCTCCACCAAGAAAAGAAGCAGTACCGCAGTCCCCTTCGTCTAGAGGCCTAGGACACCGCCCTTTCACGGCGATAACACGAGTTCGAATCTCGTAGGGGACGCCAGTTACCGTTGCACAGTGTTTGCACAGAGGCAGTAAAAAATAGCCCTTCCGGGCTATTTTGTTTTAGAGCAAAGTCCCCTTCGTCTAGAGGCCTAGGACACCGCCCTTTCACGGCGATAACACGAGTTCGAATCTCGTAGGGGACGCCAATCCAGTTGCACCTCGCTTCGATCGAGCGACACACAAAAGCCCTGCGGGGCTTCATTGCTTTGCGCTCTCCTACTTCCAGCTTACAAACGCTTCCGCCTTGGCAGCGGCTTTCAGCAGTTCAATGAGCGGCAGTGCACGGTTCCTCAGGCTGACATTAGGCTCGTCCGCATCCTTGGCCGAAGTCGGCGCGGTGGCGGGCATGGCACTCACCGCAGCTGTCAAACGCTCCAGCGCCACAGGCACATCTTCGGCGCGGATCGCGCCGGGTACTGTAGCGCTGTGTCCCATCATCTTCAGCATGGCCAGACCGACATCCCCGAACATGGTGATATCGGCATAAGCCTCGGTAGTAAAGGTCACAAGCATATTGATACTCCCTCAATGAATGAACGCTCAAACGCGAGGTTCATTGTGCGCTCATTCCAGCTTGCGTAGCGGATCGAGCAAAGAAGAAAGACCGTTGTGATCCAGCTCATGCATCAGCGCCAGCAGCTGCCCCAGTTCCCCTTTCGGGAAACCGGTGCGCGCCATCCAGTTCAGATAGTTGCCCGGCAGGTCGGCGATCAACCGCCCCTGATACTTACCGTAAGGCATGGTGCGTGTGACCAGCGCTTGCAGGACTTCCGGCTTCACGCAGGTGCCTTTATCCCTTCAACTTCGCGAACGCCGCCGCCATCGCCCCCGCCGGCTCGGGCTGGCGTTGTTGCTGAGGCTTGTGCGGCTTGCCCGCATGGCGCTGGTCGCGCGGCGCATGCTGCGGCTCGGCCCTGCCCTGCCCCGGCGTGTCGGACATGCGCATGGTGAGCGCGATGCGCTTGCGCTTCACGTCCACCTCCAGCACCTTCACCTTCACCACCTGCCCCGCTTTCACCACGGTGTGCGGGTCTTTGACGAACTTGTCGGCCAACGCGGAGATGTGCACCAGACCATCCTGATGCACGCCGATGTCCACGAACGCGCCGAACGCGGCGACGTTGGTCACCACGCCTTCGAGGATCATGCCGGGCTCCAGGTCCTTCAGGTCTTCCACGCCTTCCTTGAAGCTGGCGGTGGTGAACTCGGGGCGCGGGTCGCGGCCCGGCTTCTCCAGTTCCTTGAGGATGTCGGAGATGGTGGGGATACCGAACTGCTCGTTCGCGTACTTCGAGGGGTTGAGCGAATGCAGCAGCTTGCCGTTGCCGATCACGCCCTTGATGTCCTGCTTGATGTCTTCGAGGATGCGCTGCACCAGCGGATACGACTCGGGGTGCACCGCCGAAGCATCGAGCGGGTCATTGCCGCCCATGATGCGCAAGAAGCCCGCCGCCTGCTCGAAGGTCTTGTCGCCCAGACGCGGCACTTCGCGCAGTTCGGCGCGGCTGGCGAACTTACCCTTGAGGTCGCGATGGTTGACGATGGCCTGCGCCACGCTGCTGGAGAGGCCGGAGACGCGCGCCAGCAGAGGCGCCGAGGCCGTGTTCACATCCACGCCCACCGCGTTCACGCAGTCTTCCACCACCGCATCCAGCGAGCGCGCCAGTTGCACCTGGCTCACGTCGTGCTGATACTGGCCCACACCGATGGATTTGGGATCAATCTTTACCAGCTCGGCCAGCGGGTCTTGCAGGCGGCGTGCGATGGACACCGCACCGCGCAGGCTCACATCCAGCTCCGGCAATTCGCGCGAGGCGAACTCCGATGCGGAATACACCGACGCGCCCGCTTCTGACACGACGATGCTGGTGAGCTTGAGTTCGGGATGCAGCTTGATGAGGTCGCGCGCCAGGCGGTCGGTCTCGCGCGATGCGGTGCCGTTGCCGATAGAGATGAGCGAGACCTTATGTTTCTGCGCCATCTGTGCCAAGATGGCGATGGACACATTCCAGTCATTGCGCGGCTGGTGCGGGTAGATGGTGGCGGTATCCACCACCTTCCCGGTCTCGTCCACCACCGCCACTTTCACGCCGGTGCGCAGGCCGGGGTCCAGCCCCATGGTGGCGCGCGGCCCGGCCGGTGCGGCCAGCAGCAGATCTTTCAGGTTGCGCGCGAACACGTTGATGGCCTCGGTCTCGGCCTTGCTGCGCAGCGCGCCCATCAGCTCGGTCTCCAGATGCATGAACATCTTTACGCGCCAAGTCCAGCGCACGGTGTCCAGCAGCCAGCGGTCGGCGGGACGGTTCATGTCCTTGATGTTGAAACGCGCCGCGATGCGCGCCTCGCACGGGTTGTGTGGTGAAGACCAGGTGGGTTTTTCTTTTTCCGTATCCAGCCGCAGTTCCACGCTCAGCATCTCCTCGCGGCGACCGCGGAACACCGCCAACGCGCGATGCGAAGGGATGGTGTTGATGGATTCGGCGTAATCGAAATAGTCGGCGTATTTCTCCGCCGCCTCGTTCTTGCCCTCGATGACTTTGGATTGCACCACCCCGTGCTGCTGTACATATTCGCGCAGAGCTTGCAGCAAGACGGCATCCTCGGCAAAGCGCTCCATCAATATCTGTCGCGCGCCATCCAGCGCCGCCTTGGCATCCGCCACGCCGGGGTTGGCATCGCCCGCCGCGCTGGTGAAAGGTTCGCGCAGATACTTGGCCGCCTCCTCTTCCGGGTTAAGCGTCGGATTCGCCAGCAGCGCATTCGCCAATGGCTCTAGCCCCGCCTCCAGAGCGATCTGCGCCTTGGTGCGGCGCTTGGGCTTGTAGGGCAGATACAGGTCTTCCAGGTGCGTCTTGTCGGTGACCAGCGACACCGCCTGCAACAGCTCCGGCGTCATCTTGCCCTGCTCAGTGATGGAAGCGATGATCGCCGCGCGGCGCTCTTCCAACTCGCGCAGATAACGCAACCGCTCTTCCAGCATACGCAGTTGCGTGTCATCCAAGCCCCCCGTCGCTTCCTTGCGGTAGCGAGCGATAAAAGGGACGGTCGCGCCCTCGTCCAGCAGGGCGATGGCGGCGGCGATCTGGGACGGCTTTGCGGATATTTCGGTGGCGAGGCGTTGTTCGATGGGTGGGAGCATTTATTGACCTGCAGATTAAATAGCCCTCTTTCTTTCGAGGGCTAATGGGTTATTGCGGGGCTGGATTATGCCAATTCAGGAAAAATACTTAAAGGCGAATTCCCTCGCATGAATGACGGAGCCATGGGTTCTGAAAATAAAAAAATCTTCGGAACTTTATTAGCGAATGCTTATCTACGGCAACAGTAACGAGAGTTACTTCACGTTTCTCCTCCCTGAGCGTGAGGTCTTGACTTCCCCCTTAGTTGAGACCTTTGCCCCTGTCCTGAAAAGGATGGGGGCATTTTTTTCCGGCACCAGACTTCAGAGTCGGAGCATCCATCCCTAAAGAATCGATGCCTGACTGCTCAGGCCCTCCTCTTCAGCAGGCCAGAATATATAGGCCGCTGTCACGACTGCATCGGAGTGTCTGCGGTGCTAAGATGCGGCGCGCTGAAGTGGTTCTTTCAGTACGTGTCACATCGGCTTCATCCTGGATAGGGTTTCCGTTGAACACTTTGACTGCCAGCTTCTTGAAGCTGCTGCTCCTTTATTTGCTTTGCGTAGCGCCCTTGGCGAAGGCGGCGGACGCTTTTCGCCTGTCGGAAGTGCCGACGGGTTCGCTCGGCCTCTATGCGGTACAGCTGGTCGAGGGGGATGTCGCGCTGGAACTGGACGAGGCGCTGTCGCAGTTGCGGTCGGGTGCCTTCAAGCCGGTTACGATGGCGGTGCCCGATTTCGGCATCGGCTCCAGACCGGTGTGGTTACATCTGTCGCTGGAGAACGATACGCGCGAGGTGCAGCCGCGCATGTTGCAGGCGGGCGTGACCTGGCTGGACCGGCTGGATGTGTATGTGATGCATGCGGACGGCAGCCGCCATGCGGTGCATACCGGGGATGAACTGCCCGATGCGCCGGGGCTGATGCCGGGCATGGGTTATGTGCTGCCGTTGCAGTTGCCGCCGGGGCGCAGCGAGGTGCTGCTGCGGGTGGCGTCGGTCGATCCGATGGCGTTGCCGCTGGAGCTGATGACGCCGGAGGTCTACGCATCCCATCGCTTGCAGTTCGGTTATTTCTACGGATTCTTCTTCGGCTTCATGATCGCGCTGGGAGCCTACAACCTGTTGCTGTACACCGGGACGCGTGAGCGCAGCTATCTTTATTATGCGCTGGCGCTGCTGAGCGTCCTGTTCTGCAATGTGGCTTACACCGGGCATGGCGCGGGCTGGCTGTGGCCGCAGTCCACGGGTTTCCAGCGCTATGTGATCCTGGTCTCCATGGTGGTCTATAACGCGTTCGGATTGTTGTTCGCTTCGCGTTTCCTGATGCTGGCGCAGTATCTGCCCCGCACCCAGCGCGTGGTGTGCTGGAGCATGGGGCTCTCCCTCGGCGGCATGCTGCTCGCTCTGTTGCTGGGCAGCCAGTTGCTGGCCGGGCTGCTGGCTTTCGTGAGCATGAGCTCTTTCACTGCTGGCATGTTCGTGCTGGGTCTGGTCAGCGTCTGGCGGCAGCGGCCGTCGGCGCGCTATTTCCTGTTCGCCACCTTCTTCGGCATGCTGGGCGTCGGGCTTACCGCATTGTCGGTGTGGGGCAAGATCCCGCTCAACATGCTCACTTTCCATGCGGCCGAGATCGGTCTGCTGATTGAGGCGACCCTGCTGGCGCTGGCCCTCGCGCACTGGATGCGCCAGCACCGCGAAGCGCGCTATCTGGCGGAACAGGTGGCGCGGCAGGATGCGCTGACGCAGCTGAACAACCGGCGTGCGTTCCAGGAGGCGGCGCAGCCGCTGGTGGATACGGCGACGCGGCATGACCGGCCGCTGAGCCTTGCGGTGATGGACATCGACCATTTCAAATCCATCAACGACCGTTACGGGCACAAGACCGGCGACGAGGCGCTGGTGGCAGTGGCCAACATGCTGAAACGGATGTCGCGCAGCAGCGATGTGGTGGCGCGTTGGGGCGGCGAGGAGTTCGTGCTGCTGTTGCCTGAGACCGGCTTGCAGCAGGCGGTGAACCATGCCGAGCGTCTGCGGCGGGCGGTGAGCGAGTTGCGTATCCCCGCTGGCGACGGTGTGTTGTCGATGACGGCCAGCTTCGGTATTGCGACGCGCAGTGCGGAGATGGTGCTGGAAGAACTGATCCATGAGGCAGACATGCAACTCTACCAAGCGAAACAGACCGGTCGAGATCGCGTCTGCAGTACACCCATGCCTTGAATCCGGGTGGCACCCTCCTTCATTTTCCGTCTGCCCGCTACCGAAGCATCATCCTTGCTGCTTACTTGCCCTGCACCACCTGCACATGCGCGTTGCTCAGGCGCATGAACAATCTGATCTTGCGCAGCATGGGCCACCAATCGTAGAGGAATATCTGCATCGGACGCCACATGGCGACCCAGCCGACGATGGTGAGGCTTTCGCGGGCGATGCGGTAACCGGGCCCCTCCCCCAGGCCGCCGATGAAATCCGCCGCGACCAGGCAGAACGAGACGAAGGTGACGCCGATGAACAGGCTCATGCGTCCCTGCTTCAGTACCTGCCGCAGTCTGCGCCGCGTCCTTTCCGCCTGATAGATGAAGTGGTTATGCGTCGCCTTGCTGATCATCTCGGTCGGGTCGCCGCTTTCCGGCCACTGCTCCAGATGGATGATCAGCTGGAAGCGGCTGTTCACCGGATGGGTGGTAGCCCAGGATTCGATGAACTCATGGGCTTTGGGGTCCAGGTCCTTGTTGCGGAACGGCGTCGGGTCCATGGAGTCGAAGAGTTGCGCAGTGTCTTTCACTCGCAGCGCCAAGCGGTGGATGGGCGCGTTGCTGCCAGCCTTGGTCATGGGTGAACCTTTTCCATATCTTGTGTCGCCAGCGCCCGTTGCATCAATCGTAATGGATCAGTCCGTGACCCAACTCAGGCGTCTTGCCGGAGATGAGGTCGGTGAGGAATTTCCAGATGGCATCGCCTGAAGGCGGGCAGCCGGGGATGAAGTAATCCACCTTCACCACTTCGTGCAGCGGATGCACCTTGTCCAGCGGCAGCGGTAGCTCGGGGTCGTTGGGGATGTGACCGTGTACCAGCCCCGGCTCGGTGAGGTAGACCTCGGTGAGGCAGGCGCTGAGGTCGAGGTGGTTACGCTGGGCAGGCAATCCGCCGTTGATGGCACAGGCACCGATGGCGATGAGCACCTTGCAGTTCTTGCGGAACTCGCGCAGCACATGCACGTTCTCCGCGTTGCAGATGCCGCCTTCGACGATGCCGATGTCGCACGGGCCGCAGTGCTTGATGTCGGTGATGGGTGAGCGGTCGAACTCGACCAGTTCGAGCAGCGGGAACAGGCGCTCGTCGATGTCGAGGATGGACATGTGGCAACCGAAGCAGCCCGCCAGCGAGGTGGTCGCGATGCGCAGTTTCTTCTTGTCAGTCATGTTCCGCTCCCGACGGCGGACGCGGTGCGTCTGCCAGTGCCTGCGCACTGATGGGGCTTGCATCGTAGCGGCGTGCTCCGATGGGCTGACTGAAGCCGACGCGTTTGGGCAGGATCACTCCGACCGGGCAGACCTGCATGGCTTTGTCGCTGAGCGCGATGTCTGTGTCCCTGAGCTGGCCGGATTCCGCATTCACGATGAGGTGTTTGCTGTTGCCCCGCCCTGCCAGTGCGAACACGTTCTTGCCATCGACCTCGCTGGAGGCGCGCACGCACAGTTCGCACAGGATGCAGCGGTTGAAGTCGAGCAGGATGTCGGGATGCGAGGCATCCAGCGGCCGGTCGGGATACTGGTGGCGGAAACCGGCGGCGTGCACTTCAAGGTCGTAGCCCAGCGCCTGCAGCATGCAGTTGCCGCTCTTTTCGCACGACGGGCAGAAATGGTTGCCTTCGGCGAACAGCATCTGCACCAGCGTGCGGCGCAGTGCGTTGAGTTCTTCGATCTCACTTTCCACTTCCAGCCCGGCTTCGGCCGGCATGGTACAGGACGCCATGGTGCGACCGTTGACCTTGACTGTGCACAGCTTGCAGCTGCCGTGCGGCTTGAATTCCGGGTGGTAGCACAGGTGCGGGATGTAATGGTCGGCGGCCAGTGCCGCCTGCATCACGGTTTGGCCGGGTTCGAACGGGACGGCTACGCCGTCTAACTGGAAGGTGTCGGTCATTCGTTTTCCTTCAGGTGTGCCCCGGCATCGTCGCGTCCGGTCATCTGCCTGGCGCGGGCCAGTGCGCCGTCGAGGTCGAAGGCGGGTTCGAAATCCAGCGATTTCAGGCGGGTCTCATAGGCGGGCCTGAAGTGTTTGAGGGTATGCAGCACCGGGTTGCAGGCGGTGCGGCCGAGGCCGCAGTGCGAGGTGGTCTGTAACACATGGTCCAGATTCTCGATCTCGGTCAGGTCGTGCTGGGTGCCGTGTCCGGCGGCGACTTTGTCCATGGTCTGTTTCAGCATCGAGGTGCCGACGCGGCACGGGGTACAGAAGCCGCAGCTTTCGTGCGCGAAGAAATGCACGAAGTTGCGCGCCACCTCGAACATGTCGCGGCTGTCGTCGAACACCATGAAGGCACCGGCGGTGGGCAGGTCTTCGAAGCCGAGTTTGCGGTCGAACTCGTGTTCGCCGATGCACATGCCGGACGGGCCGCTGATCTGCACGGCGCGTGTGTTGACCGCGCCGCAGTCAGTAAGGATCTGGCGCACGCTGACGCCGAACGGGTATTCGTAGATGCCGGGGCTGGCGCAGTCGCCGGAGACGGAGATGAGTTTGCTGCCGCTGGATTTCTCGGTGCCGATGGCGCGATAGGCCGGCGCGCCCATATGCAGCGCCATCACGGCTTGGCAGAAGGTCTCGACGTTGTCCACGGCGGTGGGTTGTTGCAGATAGCCGTTGGTGACCGGGAACGGCGGGCGGTTGCGCGGCACGCCGCGTTTGCCTTCCAGCGATTCGATGAGCGCGGATTCCTCACCGCAGATATAGGCACCGGCACCGAGATGGATCTCGATGTCGAAATCGAAACCCCGCTCGCCGAGGATGTCCTCGCCCAGCAGTTCGCTGTCGCGGCGGCGTTGCAGTACGGCATGCAGATGATTCAGCAGATAGCGGTATTCCCCGCGCAGGTAGAGGAAGCCTTTCTTCGCACCGACTGCGCGTGCACACAAGGTCATGCCTTCGAACACCAGATCGGCCTGGGCGGTGAGCAATACGCGATCCTTGAAGGTGCCGGGTTCGCCCTCGTCGGCGTTGCAAACCACATAGCGCGCTTCGCCATCGGCGTTGCGGCAGGCTTCCCACTTCATGCCGGTGGGGAAACCCGCCCCGCCGCGACCGCGCAGATTGGATTCCTTGATCGTGCTGATGATGGCTTCTGGTTTGAGCGCCTTGGTAGCTTGCAGCACTTGGCCATAGGCGAGTTTGTTGTTCAGGATCAACCCGCCACGGCGGATGTTGTTCTCCACCTTGAAATAGTCTTCCGGCCATTCTGCGACCGGTGTGCGGTTGCGGATCAACTGGCCGATCTCCTGGATGCGCTGCGAGCCGAGCCGGGTGATGGCGCGCCCGTTGACCAGCATGGCCGGGCCCTGGTCGCACATGCCAGTGCAGGAGGTGGTGTTGATGCTGAGCAGGCCGTCCTCGGAGACCTTGCCCGGTTGCACCCACAGCTGGCGGCACATCTGTTCCATCAGGTCCTGGTTGCCCAGCATGCGGTCGGTGATGTTGTCGGAGAACAGCACTCGATATTCGCCTGCGGGCTTCAGGTGCAGGAAGGAATAAAAGGAGGCGACGCTCTCGATGCGGGAGCGCGGGATGGCTAGCGTGGCGGCAATATAGGAGGCGGCATCGGCCGGGATGTAGCCGGCGCAGGCCTGCACTTCGATCAGCAGCTGCAGCAGATTAGTCTTTTCGCCACAATGCCTTGCAACGATCTCATGCAAATCCGCATGAAGGTCGCAGCGGGGGGATTCACCATAGATCGGGTTGGCATCTGGTAGCATACGGGCCGCTTCTTCGTTGGGTCGGTCACGATCATCTGACGCAGTCGTCAGGCTCGATTATGAATCAATATCCATATCGTTTCGCATCTTTGTTGCAGACACTTTACGCGGCAGGCAGTCCCCGGTCATCTCAATGTTAAGCAAACTCAATCCCACCCAGCGCGCAGCCGTCAAACATCTGGGTTCGCCCTTGCTGGTGCTGGCCGGTGCGGGCAGTGGCAAGACCGGCGTGATCACGCACAAGATCGCCTACCTGATCAACGAGTGTGGATATCCGGCGCGCAACGTGGCGGCCATCACCTTCACCAACAAGGCGGCCAACGAGATGAAGGAGCGGGTGGGCAAGCTGCTGGGGGGGCGCGAGACCAAGGGGTTGACCATCAGCACCTTCCATGCGCTGGGCATGCAGATCCTGCGCGAGGAAGCGACGCATATCGGCTACAAGAAGCAGTTCTCCATCTTCGATACAGCCGACACCGGCAAGATCATCAGCGAGCTGCTGGGTAGCCCGGACAAGCAGGAGATCCGCAACGCGCAGAGTGTGATGTCGAACTGGAAGGCGGCCTTCCTCACCCCGGCGCAGGCGCAGAGTCTGGCCGAGAATGAGGAGCAGCGGCGCCTCGCCCTGCTCTACCAGCGGTATCAGGAGACGCTGCGCGCCTACCAGTCGGTGGATTTCGACGACCTGATCCGCCTGCCGGTGGAGCTGTTCCAGAGCAATGCCGAGGTGGCTGAACGCTGGCAGCACCGTTTCCGCTATCTGCTGGTGGACGAATATCAGGACACCAACGATTGCCAGTACCAGATGATGAAGCTGCTGGCGGGTGACCGCGCGGCGCTCACCGCCGTGGGCGACGACGACCAGGCCATCTATGCCTGGCGTGGCGCGAGCACGGCCAACCTGAGCAACCTGCAGCAAGACTACCCAACCTTGCAGGTGATCAAGCTGGAGCAGAACTACCGCTCTTCGCAGCGCATCCTGCATGCCGCCAACCATCTCATCAAGCACAACACCAAGCTGTTCGATAAGAAGCTGTGGAGCGAACATGGTCCCGGCGACCAGGTGCGTGTGTTCGCGGCCAAGGACGAGGAGAACGAGGCGGAATCGGTGGTGCTGCGCCTGCTGGCTCACAAATTCGAACACCGCACACGCTTCGCAGATTACGCCATCCTGTATCGCAGCAACCACCTGTCGCGCGTGTTCGAGCAGCAGTTGCGCACGCACAAGGTGCCTTACACGGTGAGCGGCGGCACCTCTTTCTTCGAACATGCCGAGATCAAGGACCTGACCGCCTACCTGCGGCTGATCGCCAATCCGGACGACGATCCGGCTTTCATCCGTGCCATCACCACGCCCAAACGAGGCATCGGCAACAGCACGCTGGAAAAACTGGCGTCGTATGCCGGTACGCGCCATATCAGCCTGTTCGAGGCGGCGTTCGAGCCGGCCATGGCCGAACTGCTGCCGCCGCGCCAGCACGAAGATCTGATCACCTTCTGCAATTTCATCAACCGCATGCAGTCGCGTGCCGAAAAGGAACCATGCAACGAGGTGATGAACGATCTGCTCGCCGCCATCGACTACGAGACCTGGCTGTTCGACAGCTTTGAGCCTAAGCAGGCCGAGAACAAATGGAAGAACGTGCAGGATTTCACGGGCTGGATGAACCGAAAGTCCGAGGCGGATGACAAGAGCATGATCGCCATGACGCAGTTGATCGCCCTGCTCAACCTGCTCGAATCGCAGGACAAGGAACTGGACGCGGTGTCTCTTTCCACCCTGCATGCCGCCAAGGGCTTGGAATACGGCCATGTCTATCTGGTGGGAGTGGAAGAAGGCATCCTGCCGCACGAGCGCAGCGAGGAACCGGAGCAGATCGAGGAAGAACGCCGTCTGATGTATGTCGGCATCACGCGCGCGCAGCGCTCCCTGCAGATCAGCTATTGCACGCGGCGCAAGCGCGGCAAGGAAACGGCCGGGTGCGATCCCAGTCGCTTCATCGCCGAATTGCCGCAGGACGATATCGTGTTCGCCGGGGTGACGCAGATCGGCAGCGCGCCTGCGGTGAGCAAGTCGGAAGGTATGGACAAGCTGGCAAGGTTGAAAGCGATGCTGGGCACAGCCTGACGCGGGGATCGCCGTCAAATTCCGGTAAACTACGTCTGTTCCAATCGCATATATCGAAACAGACCAATCCGGATTTCCACCTATGAAGATCGCTATCGCCGGCACCGGCTACGTCGGACTCTCCAATGCCATCCTGTTGGCCCAGCATAACGAAGTCGTCGCGCTCGACATCCTCCCCGAGAAGGTGGCGATGCTCAACCGCAAGCAGTCGCCCATCGAAGATGTCGAGATCGAGGAGTACCTGCAGCACAAGACACTGAACTTCCGCGCCACGCTGGACAAGGCAGACGCCTATAGCGGTGCCGACTATGTGATCATCGCCACGCCGACCGATTACGATCCCGAGACCAATTACTTCAACACGCGCTCCATCGAGGCGGTGATTCAGGACGTAATGGCGATCAACCCAAAGGCGGTGATGATCATCAAATCCACCATCCCGGTAGGCTACACCGTCAAGGCGCGCGAACAGTTCCACTGCGATAACCTGATCTTCTCGCCCGAATTCCTGCGCGAAGGCCGCGCGCTGTTCGACAACCTGCATCCCTCGCGCATCGTCATCGGCGAACGCTCCCAGCGTGCCGAGACCTTTGCCAACCTGCTCAAGCAGGGCGCTGTGAAGCAGGACATCCCCACCCTATTCACCGATTCCACCGAGGCCGAAGCGATCAAGCTGTTCGCCAACACCTACCTGGCGATGCGCGTGGCCTACTTCAACGAACTGGACACCTATGCTGCCACGCACGGGCTGGATACGCGGCAAATCATCCAGGGGGTCAGCCTCGATCCGCGCATCGGCGACCATTACAACAATCCTTCATTCGGCTACGGCGGTTACTGCCTGCCCAAGGACACCAAGCAGCTGCTGGCGAACTACAGCGATGTGCCGCAGAACCTGATCCACGCCATCGTCGAGGCTAACACCACCCGCAAGGATTTCATCGCCTTCGACATCCTTAAGCGCAAGCCCAACGTGGTGGGGATCCACAGGCTGGTGATGAAGGCTGGCTCGGACAATTTCCGATCGAGCAGCATCCAGGGGATCATGAAGCGCATCAAGGCCAAGGGTATCGAGGTCATCGTGTACGAGCCGGCGTTGAAGGAAGCGAGCTTCTTCCATTCTCGCGTGGTGAACGACCTGGCTCAGTTCAAGAAAGAGGCTGATGTCATCGTTGCCAACCGTATCACCGACGATATCCGCGACGTGGCAGACAAGGTCTATAGCCGCGACCTGTTCGGAAAGGATTGATAGCCGGATATGCAACAAGGATATTACCGTTTCGAAAGCTGGTAGCATGCGTTCAGGCGGAACACAACAACGAGTAAACAAGTTGAATCCATTATCCATCCGCTCCAGCGGCATTCTGCTGCATCCCACTTCCCTTCCGGGCCCTCACGGTTGCGGGGATTTTGGTCAGGAAGCGTATCGCTTCGTCGATTGGCTGGAACAGACCGGCCAGTCCCTCTGGCAGATGTTGCCCTTGGGTGAGGTCGGCCCCGGCAATTCCCCCTACATGAGCAGTTCAGCCTTTGCCGGTAATCTCATGCTGGTCGATCTGCATGCACTGGAAGAACACAAATGGCTGACGCCGGACGAGCTGGTCGCCCCGCTCACTTTCTCGGGAAGCCGCGTCGACTATCCGGCTGTCATCGCCTTCAAGACCGGCCTGCTGAGATTGGCGGCCGGCCGGTTCTTCGCCCAGCCGGGCAAGCGCATGGGAGATGCCTATGAGGACTTCTGCGAACGTGAGAAACATTGGCTGGATGACTTCGCGATGTTCAAGGCACTATGGGCACACGAGTCATGGCGCGACTGGTCTGAATGGCCGGACGAGTTGGTCAAACGCGATCCCAAGGCACTGAGCAAAGCGGCCAGGCAACATGCCGGCGAGATCGCATTTTGGAAATTCAGCCAATGGTGCTTCGATACGCAGTGGAAGGCGCTAAGGAAGTACGCCAACGAGCGTGGTGTGTATCTGGTGGGGGATGTGCCCATCTTCGTGGCATACCAGAGTGCCGATGTATGGGCGCACCAGGAACTGTTCGAGCTGGATGAACGTGGCCGATGCACTGTCGTGGCGGGCGTGCCGCCCGACTACTTCAGTGCGACCGGCCAGCTGTGGGGAAATCCGCTCTATCGCTGGGCTGCCCACCAAGCGTCCGGGTATGGGTGGTGGATCGCGCGCTTGCGCCACGCATTCAATCTGTTCGATCTGGTGCGAGTCGATCATTTCCGCGGCTTCGCCGATTACTGGGCCATCCCTGCAGGGGCACCGAATGCCATCGACGGGCAGTGGATGCCGGGCCCGGGTGAGGCGCTCTTCGAAGCGCTACTCGGTGCGTTCAAGGAACTTCCCATCATCGCCGAAGACCTGGGACTGATCACGGCCGAGGTGATCGCCCTGCGTGACAAGTTCAATCTGCCCGGCATGCGCATCCTGCAGTTCGCTTTCGGTGAAGACGAACGCAACTATTTCCTGCCACATCACTACACGGCGAATGCGGTTGCCTATACCGGTACGCACGACAACGATACCAGCATCGGCTGGTGGCATAGGGCATCGACTCACGAGCGGGAATTCGCGCAAAGCTATCTGCGCACGGATGGGCAGGAGATCAACTGGGTGATGATGGGCGCGCTTTCGGCTTCGGTTGCCAATGCAGTGATCTTCCCGTTGCAGGATGTGCTGGGGCTGGACAGTGCACATCGCATGAATTTGCCAGGGACCGGAAGCGGGAACTGGGAGTGGCGCATAACGCCCGAACTCATTGCATCATGCGATAGCGCAAGGCTTGCCGGACTGGCATACAGGGACAAACGTGATCCGCGTCGGCTCTAGGAAACAAGCAATAAACAAAAAAGGTTGAATCGAAAGATTCAACCTTTTTTAATTCCTACAAGTGCGATCCTGATGGGAACATCAGGATCGCATTGTCTTTTGGAGTGATTACTTCTTGCCGCCGTTCACAGCTGCCTTCAGCGTAGCGCCTGCCTTGAATGCAGGTGCCTTGGAAGCTTTGATCTTCAGCTCTGCGCCGGTAGCAGGATTGCGGCCTGTACGTGCTGCGCGCTTGCGAACTTCGAACGTGCCGAAGCCAACCAATGCAACGTTGTCGCCCTTCTTCAGTGCGCCGGTGATGATTTCGATCAGTGCTGCGATGTTGCGATCTGCGTCAGCCTTGCTGCTGCCTGTCTTTGCGGAAAGTGCATCAATCAGTTCTTTACGGTTCATACGTTTCTCCTTTGGTTATCGGGTGGAATCAACTCCGAGGCGGATTGTTCTAGATATTGTGAGCTTTTGCAACAGGAAAAAATATATAGGCCAAAAAAATGTTGGATTGCCGCAAATCCCCGCCACGCATGGGCAAAATGGGGTACGCGTAGAAAAATATTCAAGTATCGGATTCTGAAACCACTTTTTGTTTGGTGCCCGGAGCCGGAATCGAACCGGCACAGGAGTTTCCTCCCGACGGATTTTAAGTCCGTTGTGTCTACCAGTTTCACCATCCGGGCTGGCGACGCGCTGAATCAGCTAGGATTCATATGATGCCGATGGGGCGCGCATTATACATACGCGGATTTCGATGCGAGAAAGTGTGAAATTTTTTCGTATCTGTGTTGACACAAAAATCTTTCACCATATAATGCGCACCTTCTCTTCTGCGGGAATAGCTCAGTTGGTAGAGCGATACCTTGCCAAGGTATAGGTCGCGAGTTCGAGTCTCGTTTCCCGCTCCAAATTTCCGGGAAAGCACAAATTGCTTTCCCGTGCTTTTAAGTTGTGCTTCTTGCCACACGGCGCGATAGCAAAGCGGTTATGCACCGGATTGCAAATCCGTAGAGCCCAGTTCGACTCTGGGTCGCGCCTCCACTCCCCCTTCCTGAATCAGCTGGTCACCTGGTCACCGGAGGTGTCGGCCATCAAGCTCATCAGCATGGCAGCACTTTGTTCGAGCAAGGCTACATCGAGCACGCCGATGCACTCCTCCGCGACTTCGATCCCCGACACCACACTGGGTCGTTCATCCTCCCTGATCTCCCATACATCGGTACTGTCGCCGCGTGCACGCACCATCGACAGTGTTTCGACCGCCTTGTCCAGCGCCTCGATGGCCCCGGGTATCCGGGTGTTCTTTTGTACCAGCGCGGTACGCACGACCGAGATCGCGGCGGCCAAGCGGCCGAAAGCCGTCACGCTGAAGCGGCCTTCGCATGCCGCCTGGTATGGCAGGTGCATATCCATCGCGTAGATGTCTTTCAAGCCCTGTGTGACCGGGACACGCAGGTTCGTTGGTTTCTTGCTCATCGTTGTATGGCCTTTCCTGTCTTCAAGATACTCTCCCCTTGCGGAGCCTTTACCAGCACTTTGTCTGTTTCGCGAAACCGGCCCAGTTCCTGTTGAACAGGGTGATGTGCTCGGCATAGTCGTGCTCCATCCAGCCCCGTACCAGCGCGAGTGTATCGTGCCGGGATGTATTCTCCAATTCATCAAGCAGCCGATGCGCGACAGAGATGTCGTGCATGGTGCCCAGAATGTCTTGCAAGACGGTCAACCTGTCCAGATAGGCGTTGTACTTGTGCTGCGGCAGGAGGCTGCCGAACATCTCCAGGCTGTAGCGCAGTTTCTTGCAGGTGATACGCAGGGCATGGAACTGTGCCGGCACCTTGTTGGATAGCGCATCCCCTACCACCATGACTTGTCTGCTGCGTTTCTCGAGTATCTTGCGGACGAACTTTTCAAGCATAGGCTTGGGACTTTCTGCCTTGTCATGATGCAGCCATACGCCGAAACGCAATAACAGACGCTGGAAATCCTGTGAGGCCAAGCTATTTTCCACGCCGGCATGCTGTTTGCGACGCATCCGCTCGCAGGTGCCCAGCAAGTCACGCAAGCCTTCATGCTCGGGCAAGCGGGCGCAGATCGGTGCCAGGGTCTGCGTGACGAACACGTCCCAATCGCGGGCGCGGCCCAGCTCGATGCACAACCCGGATACCTCACCATACAAGACATCCAGTTCCGGTTCGGGCTGGAAACGTCTGGCCACCGACAGCACCACGCGCAATCGGCGCAGGCCGACACGAATCTGATGCAGATATTCCTCGTCCAGCTTCAGCAATGCCCCGGGCACATTAGCCTGTATATGCGACAGGCAGGATGCGACCAAGGCCTGAAGAGCGCTGCCGACACCCTGGGACGGCGTCAATGCGGCGAACTTGCCCTTGCTTACCGCTGGCCCGGAGGCGGAGAAAAGGCGGTAACCATATTCGGCCTTGCTGGTGTGTTCGACTTCCAACGGCACGACCTCGATCAGCGCGAGTGCCAGCTTGAACAACTTTTGCGGCGCACCGGATATGAGTTCGAGCTCCAGTTCCGAGATGGGGCACATACTCTGTCCGGCACGTATCTCGCCACTGTCCATGCACAGTTCGATCCGGGCGCCTTCGAAATCGAGCAGATGTACATTGCGCGTGAAATCGGTGACAAAGACCGCCTGCAGATGGTTGCGTGCGCCGTGCGGGAGTTTGCCGCCGATGAGTTTGAGGGCCTCCAGATCCAACCGCTCTGCGGGGACGGGCGTCTCCCATTCGTTGCGCTGGTGCAGTCCGGCGCTCGATCGCCCGCCGCCCTTCAGGGTCTGCAGCCACTGCTTGCCGACGCGGCGCAGGCGCAAGGCCATGGCATTGCGCTGCAAGGCCAGATCGGCAGTGTCGTAGTAGATGCTGTACAGCTTGAGCACGCGCGCGCGCCCGACAGTGTGGCTGCGCAGGAGCGGGTGACGCTTCAGACGTTGCAGCCGGTCGGGTGAGATGTGCAGTTTGAGTTCGGTTTCTACCGCCATGTCCTCTCCTCCCTACGCGGCGAGTCCCGCAGCATGTCCGGAAGCCCATGCCCACTGGAAGTTGTAGCCGCCGAGCTGTCCGGTGACGTCCACCACTTCGCCGATGAAATACAGCCCCGCCACGTCGTTGCATTCCATGCTCTTGGAGGACAAGGCGCGGGTGTCCACGCCGCCGCAGGTCACCTCCGCCTTGCCATAACCCAGAGTGCCACTAGGTGTGATCTGCCAGCCCTTGATCTTGTCTGCCAAGGCGGCGAGCTGTTTGGAAGAATGCTGATTGACCGGGAGGTTCTCGCTCCAATGCGTGGCGATGATCTCTGCCAGGCGCTTGGGCAGATACTGCGTCAGGAAGTTGGCCAGCAGCATCCTGTTGGTGCGTTGTTCCATAAATATGGCGTGCAGGTCATGATCGGGCAGCAGATCGATAGATAGCGGCTGCCCCGGCTCCCAGTAGGAAGATATCTGCAGGATAGCCGGGCCGCTCAGGCCGCGATGGGTGAACAGCAGGTTCTCGCGGAAGCTCTGCTTGCCGAATCCGACGATCGCATCCAACGACACCCCGGACAGGTCGGCATAGACGGCCCAGGCTTCCGGATGGAAACTGAGCGGCACCAGTCCGGGTTTCAGCTTGGTCACGGGCAGGTTGAATTGCTCGGCCACCTTGTAGCCGAAGGGGGTCGCGCCGATCTTGGGGATGGAAAGTCCGCCGGTGGCGACGACCAGTGAACTGGTTCGGTAGAGGCCGTGCGAGGTCTGCACACTGAAACCTTCCCCATGATTTATCTGTCCGACTGTGCACGGCATGGCCCAGCGCACCCCGGCGGCATCGCATTCGGATCTGAGCATGTCGATTATGGCTTCCGATCCATCGTCGCAGAACAATTGGCCGAGCGTCTTCTCGTGATATCTGATGCCGTGCTTCTCCAGCAGTGAGATGAAGTGCTGCGGTGTGAATCGGGCCAGCGCGGAACGGCAGAAGTGCGGATTGTACGAAAGGTAGTTGTCCGGCTTGACGTTCAGGTTGGTGAAGTTGCAACGGCCGCCACCTGATATGCGGATCTTCTCGGCCAGCTTGTTGTTGTGATCGAGCAATACCACGGTGCGGCCGCGCTGGGCGGCGGTCAACGCACACATCAAACCCGCCGCACCGGCACCGATGATCAGGACGTCCGTTGCAACAGGCGATCCGGCGCTCATCCCGGCATTTCCAGCTGACGCCAGATGCAGGCACCCTTGCTGGCCTTGTCGATGTCGCCTAGTTGCGCTTCATGCTGAGACAGTTCTTCTTCGCTGGCGAGCAAGACGCGTACAGATGCTGAGATGCGTTCGGTGCGCTGGCTGTCACGTGGGGTCTCGGTGTTCACGGTGTCTTCTCCCAGCAGGCTCCCCTGCCCGCGCGTCATGCCGAGATAGACTTCGGCCAGCAGCTCCGTATCCAGCAATGCACCGTGCAAGGTACGGTGCGAGTTGTCGATCTGATAACGATCACACAGTGCATTCAGATTGTTCTTCTTGCCCGGATGCAGCTCTTTGGCAACCTTCAGGGTATCGAGAACCGGGTTGTCCAGTTTCGGCAGACCGGCCAGTGCCAACTCGGCATTGAGGAAGCCGATATCGAACGGCGCATTGTGGATGATCAGCTCCGCGCCGGCGATGAATTCCAGCAAGGCCGGTGCGATCTCGGCGAACTTGGGCTCGTCCTGCAAACGGTCCAGCGTCAGGCCGTGCACGGCGGCGGCGCCTTCGTCGATCTCTCGTTCCGGATTGATATAGCGGTGGAAGGTGCGTCCCGACAACTTGCGCCCGTCCAGTTCGATGGCCGCGACTTCGATGATGCGGTGGCCCTGCTTCGGGTCCAGTCCGGTCGTTTCCGTATCCAGCACTACCTGTCTCATGCCTGCTCCCTCAATGTCTCGATGCCGCGATTGGCCAGCGCGTCGGCGCGCTCGTTGCCTTCGTGGCCCGCATGGCCTTTGACCCATACCCACTCGATGTGGTGACGGGTCACGGCATCGTCCAGACGACGCCACAGGTCTTCGTTCTTCACCGGCTGTTTGCTGGCGGTCTTCCAGCCGCGCTGCTTCCAGCCCGGCAGCCATTCGGTGATACCTTGCAGCACATATTTCGAATCGGTGTGCAGGCGCACCTTGCAGGGGCGCGTCAACGTTTCCAGCGCCGCGATGGCGGCCATCAATTCCATGCGGTTGTTGGTGGTGTGCGCTTCGCCGCCACACAATTCCCGCTCCTTGCCCTTGGCGCGCAACAGCACGCCCCAGCCGCCGACACCTGGATTGCCCTTGCAGGCACCATCGCTGAAGACATCCACCACATCACTCATCTGTTCCACGCTTCTGTGTTCCTTTATTCAGTTTGGGAGAGGCCGGCATCAGTTTACGCACCAAGCCTTCGTTCCATTTGGGTTTGATCAGGCGCATGCCGGGCACGCGTTTCACCGCATGCAGGAAATAGACCCCGCCACCGACCGCCCACCATCTGTCGCCCGCCTTTTCCATGAATGCTGAGCGCTCCAGCCACTTCTTTTGCCGGAACGGCGGCGCATAGGCGGCGAAACGGCCGCCGACCACTTCGAATCCCAGCAGCGCCAGCCAGTCCTTCAAGCGGGGCAAGCCGATGAAACGGGCATCCCATGGATAGCCTTGCTTGCGCCCGAGCTTGCGGTGCAATCCCCACAGGCTATAAGGATTGAAACCGCTGATGATGAGATTGCCTTCCGGCATCAGCACGCGCTCCACTTCGCGGATGATCTGGTGCGGATTGTCGGAGAATTCCAGCACATGAGGCATCAGCACCAGATCCAGGCTGGCGCTGTCAAAAGGCAGTTCGGAACAGATCAGGCGCACGTCGTTGCCCGTGTGGTTGCCGGCCGTGAAGCGCAGCGGCATGCGGCTGTTGCGCAGGAAGTCCTGACCGGGTACACCGATCTGCAGCGCGTTGAAGCCGAAGATGTCACTCACTGTATGGTCGAAATAGGCCTGCTCGCGTGTCAGCACATAGCCGCCCTGCTCCGTGGCGAACCATTCACTCAGACTCTTCGTGATTACTTTAGAATTCGGCATCGGACCTGCAGACCCATCATGTTGAAAATCACGCCCATCCCCGCACTGGAAGACAACTATATCTGGGCCATCCACGGCCAGTCAGACACGGTCGTCATCGTCGATCCCGGCGAGGCGGAGCCGGTGCTCGAATTCCTGCGCTCGAACGGTTTGCGGTTGACCGCCATCCTCTGTACCCATCGACATCGTGACCATGTGGGCGGCATCGCGGAACTGCGCGGAGTATATAACGTGCCGGTGTACGGACGAAGCCATCCGAACAATCCGCACATCACCCATCCCTTGCAGGAACAGGACAGGCTGGCGTTGCAGGATATCCCGGCCGAATTCGAGATATGGGAGTTGCCTGGGCATCTGGTCGACCACATCGCCTATGTCACCCCGGGCGCAGTCTTCAGCGGCGACATCCTGTTCGGAGCCGGGTGCGGCAAGAACTTCGAGGGTACTCCCGAACAGCTATATCGGTCCCTGCAGCGTCTGGCCGGCTTGCCGGACGAGACGCTGGTCTATTGCGCGCACGAATACACCGAGTACACGCTGGCCTTCGCCGTGCATAGCGAACCCGACAATACCGCCATCCGGCAACGCATGGCAGATACACGGGAGCTGCGCGCAGAGGGCAGACCGACCGTGCCGTTCACCATCGCTTTGGAGAAGGCGACCAACCCATTCCTTCGCGTCGACCGGGCGGGACTGATAGAGATGCTGGAGGCTCACGGGCTGGCTGATGACAGTCCGGCCAGCGTATTCGCGGCCTTGCTCCGATGGCATGATCAATTCCGTTTGCCTCGCAAGCCGTTCTAGTTTATTCTGCGCGCCCTTCCGGAGAGGTGGATGAGCGGTTTAAGTCGCACGCCTGGAAAGCGTGTTTGGGATAATATCCCAACGGGGGTTCGAATCCCCCCCTCTCCGCCAGTTATTCAATAAAAGCCCATATAGCTCAATGCGTTACGGGCTTATTATTTATAATAATCACACGCCAACTTTATCGATTATCGGGCACTTTCCTGTGGATAATTTTAAATATTCCTCTGTCAGTGTCCCCGTTTTGTCCCCGAATGTCCCGCTGCATCCCCACGCAACTGTCCCCGTTTTGTCTCTGAATTGACGTAAGCAATCCCGACTCTCAATTTTTGAGTCTACCAATATGGACTGTCTGATGATTGTTTGTACCGCGTTCGCGGTGGATACGTGGCTAATTTAGTTCCAGTCCGTAGCCTATCTGCCAGCACGATTAGGCAAATCCATCGCTTTGCGTAACTCGGATTTTTTGGGACGACCGACCCGTCTTGGTGGCGGATCAGCTTGAAGTGTTGGAGTCGATGATGCTACAGGAATTGATTTGGGGCGTCGCCGGTCAATGAATTCAGCAATATCAGAGATACAGACATACCGGCGACCGCCAATCTCAATAGTTGGGAGCAGTTCTTTTCCTTCGGCTCTAAGGTTTCTTAGAGTCTTTACCGAGATTCCACCAACAATCTCACCTGCCTGCTTTTCTGGCACCACCGCCATTCCTCCGGCAGCAGCGCGAACCACGTCAAAGGTATTCATCTCTATGAAGCCCACGATTCACATACATCAATCCCAAATCTCGTTTCAGATACGGAATGACTTGTGTCTTGAAAATGGCCTATCGAAAGATATAGGCCATTCAGGAATCATAGGGATGTCACAAAATTATTCGGAGCTGAAATGTGCACTCGGAGGACGCATTTCAACCTCTTGTTTTTTTGCGTGGAGGTACGATGAACAACCATGATTGCGAAAGAATCGGATGCACGCCACTGAACACCAAGATAGCCTCGCCCTTCTGACTAGCCGGCACGGCGGATTGCTGCTCCCTCTCGCTGCTGCGGCACAGGAAATCGGCATCAATCCCAGAACTGCTCACAACCAGATCAGCAAAGGCGTCTTCCCGATACCCACCATACTTCGAGACCGTCGCCGGTATGTTCATATCAACGAACTGGCCAGCTACCTTGATGGCCTTCGCCAGCAAGCCGACGAGGGCGCATCCTTTTCCAGAAACGTATCCCCTCAAAGGGGGTGACGGAGTGGTAACGCCATCATTGAGATCGAGCGCATCGTTCCATATTTTCATATACTGATGACAAACCAGCGAAGAAACCATGAACAATCTCGCCCCGTGTCCGTTCTGCGGTAGCCAACACACCAAATCTCTTGAAGTGGATATCAACGGATGGATGGTGGAGTGTATGGGGTGCCGTGCGACGGGGCCTATTGGTCAAACAGAGGCATTGTCTGCTGCGGCCTGGAATAAGCGCTTTGTGGAATCTCAACCCGCTTCCTGACGCACGCCCTGCTTCAAAGCTTTATATCATTTCCCTGCGGCAAGGATAACGCGCTCACGCAACTCCTTACCCGTTTTGAAATGCGGCATATATTTGGCCGGCACTTTCACCTTTTCACCGGTCTTGGGATTTCGCCCCAGACGTGGGGGCCGGAAATTCAGACCAAAACTACCGAAGCACCGAATCTCGATACGCCCTCCATGTGACAGCGCCTCGGACATGGCATCCAGAATCACTTTAACGGCAAGGTCAGCATCCTTGGCGAGTAGTTGCGGATGCAGTTCGGCTAAACGATTGATGAGATCGGACCGGTTCATGCTTCAACCCTCAATGTAAAATTGTCGGTAGTTCATCGTCTTCTCTCTTTGGCAGCAGATGCATAAATCTACCTTGAGCTTCCGTGAAATAGCGAAACTCGACTACCCCAATTGTCCGTTTCTTCTTGGAAATTCCCTTGTGCTTTATCTGCTGCTGCGCGACCCACACACCACGTCGTGTTTCCAGTGCGAGGGAACATACATCTATCGCGTAGGGTGATGCGCCGATGCTTCCGTATTTTTCAAGGATCGCGTTCATCTGCGGTATTTTGTCTGGCCGAAGCGACCATGCTTCCATGATCGTGAACACGAAATCAGCATCCAATGCCAACGCCGCTGACTGGATGATTCGCGCAGACTGGTCTTTGTCCTCGCCGCTGCCCGGCTGTATCATCACTGGAATGATTTCCTTGGTAGTCAGGTTGCCAACTAAGGCGAACGGCTGAAGCTTTTCGCCAGCCTCCAGAAGACCCCGCGCTTTGTCTATCTGCGAACTGATGATGTCCATGTACGCTTGCGGTGGAGTGCTGATAGGTGCCTCAATCATTTTTTCCTCAATACTTGCCGCTGACCAACCCATCACTACACATCAGGAAATCTTGGACAACCGCTCCGTTACCGACGGATCAAATTCCCGCTTCGTCAATAGTTCAGCGATTGTAGACTGCCTGGTCTTGAGCGCATCGGCAACGAAGCCTCTTCGATCTTCGATGACGGAAAGCACTTTCTCTCGCAGAAAATCCTGTTCGGTTGGCAGCAGCCTTTCATCGCCGATCACCCTGGAAATCGCTTCCGGCAAATCCGCGCTCATGCGCGACAAAACGCTGCGGACGAGCCTTGGCGCCACACCGGCCTCATAGGCCATCGCATCCCAATGATGCCCCTCTATCCAGCCTGGCTTGTTCTCTCCGGCGATTGACATGGCCATGGTCTGCCTGGGCAGATACGCTTCCACACAGAGCATGTCGTAGAACGGCGCCACCGCAGCTTTGTGGCCGCGCATCAGGAAGGCAATATTTTTTGCGTGTGCATCCAGATTTCCGATCAGGTAGTTGAAAGCAACCCACTGGACAACGGCGTTGGCAGCTACGATGGGGCGATCCATGAAGCCGCCTTGCAGCACACCAAACAGGTGGTGCAAACCCAAGCCGCCTTCGCTCTCATATTTCTTCGACGGCGCCACTCCTATCGCCTGGCACAGGTCTATCTGGTGAATCCTCCTGAATGCCCATGCAGCACCCTTCTCCTCGCTCTTCTCCAAAGGCTCCCGGTCAAATCGCTCGATGATATACAGCGGCTCGGGGAGATGCAGCAATCCAACCGCAGGTACTGGAACCTTCAGCTCCTGAGCCAGACGCATGCAGAAAAATTCGTTGGCCGGACAATGCGGGAAATCTGCGCTGGCATTTTCCGGCTTGACAATATGGGTTGATGGCGCCGAACCTTCCGGGAGGAACATTGCGCCATTGGTGTCAATATGCAGCCCGAGTTTTTCCTGGGCGCCCGCCAGGGACATGCGGATTTCGTCCCATGACGCCATCAGGGGAAGGTTGCGCGCTCTGGATGCCTTGATCTTTTCCTGTAGAGCCTCTTTTGAAAGTGGTGCCAGGATTTCCTGTGTCGCTGCCGCGAGTCCTTCCGGAATCAGCGAAAGCGCCCCTGCGGTGTCCTGCCCATGTCTGACCAGAAGCGCCCATGTATCACGAGGATCTATCCTGTCTCGCGTGGCGATCAGATCGCGCAGTCGGCCTTCGGGCAACAGGTTCTCGAAGAACCACTCGACCGGCTTGTCGTTTGCAGTGTCTTCGTATTTCTGGGTGGCAATCGGGAAGTTTGGCGAAAGCGCGTAATCTTTCCACCCGGTCGCGTAGGCAAATCTCCACTGCCCTTTCTCGACATCCAAGGCTCCGACCGGTATCCCGTTGGTCGAGACAATCAAGGCGCTCATGCCGTTTCACCCGGCAGTTTCAGACTGACATCAATGCCGAAACGGTTGCAGACGGACAATACCTTCCCGATCTGGGCCGTGGGCTTTCCTTGCTCCAGTCCGTTGAGGAAAGGCAGGCTGACATTGCACAGCGCCGCAGCATCGCGCTGGGTCAGTCCAGATTCCTTTCGAACCGCACGAAGTATTTTCCCCAACTCGGCGACAGAGGAGACAGCAACCTCTCTGTGTGCCATAAGCCCCCCAAAAGATAAACGAGCGTTGAATTTTGCCTTGCATTGGCCCTAAATGCAAGAAAAACTCAACGCTCGTTGATTATTCAGCCGGGTATTGCTCCCGTGCTGTTTATTTCTTCTTGGCTTTACCCTTGCTGGCAACGGCCTGTTTGAAGGTGGCGCCGGCAGCAAACTTGGGCACCGTCGTCGCCGCGATCTTGAGCTTCTCGCCGGTTCTCGGGTTCTTGCCTTCGCGCGCCTTGCGTGCTGCCGGCTTGAACGTGCCGAAGCCAACCAGGGCTACCGAATCGCCCTTGGCAACAGCCGTTACAATCTCGTTAATCAGAACATCCAAGGCACGGCCAGCGGCCGCCTTGGACAAATCAGCTTTGGTAGCCAGCGCTTCGATCAGATCGGATTTGTTCATTGAGTTTCTCCCCGGTTGGTTGTTTATGGAAAAATGAATCTTATCTCATTTCTGAATGGGTTGATTGTGCGAAAGCGCCCGTGATGCCGCATCGAGGTCGATCCCTTCGGTCGGCGGCTGTCCGTCACGGCACAGGTTGAGTTCGTAGCGGACTGCAAACGGAATCAGCTTTCCGTCCTGGGTTGGCACCGCATCCTGCATCAAGGTCGCTTGCAGGCGAGCACATCCCGCTTCGGCAAATTTCTTTACCGTCCTGACATGAACCATCACGGGGGCAGAGGAACGTGTCTGTGCCTTGAAAAATTCAGCTATTGACCCACTCAACTCTCCGTCGGACTGGCCATTGGGTGCATCAATCGCTGCGATCAGATGCTGTTTCAAATCCGCCGCAAGAATATCCTTGCTCGCGAGAAGCGCGAAAAAGCAGAGAGCCATCGTGAGTGCTTTCGTAGATCGGTTCATGGGTTGTAGTAGTTGTTGACGCGTTGCTGGACGGTGCTTTGGACGTTCTGCCCGAAAGACGAAGCACTTGGTACACGCACACTGGCGGTGATTTCCTGGACGAATTCGCTCATGTCGATGCGAGAAAAATCGAGTTGCTCAAACTCCGCCGTGGTGAATCCAGAGCAGTCTGGCCCCTCGGCACTACCCCATCCTTTACCCACCTGTCCCCTGCCTTGTTCATTGATGATCCGAGCCAGGCGGGAGTTGAAGCAGCAATACGATTCTGTCTGCTCGATACAGGTTTTAATAATTGGCACACGCGCAGAGCAGAATGACCCGACATGAACGCATAGGTTGGCATCCCTGTGCATCGCCAGAAGCTGCTCGGATTGCTCGCACGACAGAAGCTCCGAGATCAATTGAATTGCCACTGCCGCCGCCAGAGAATAGGGATCGAAATACAAATTGAAACTACCCAGCGATCCGAGCGAATAGACGGGGCCACCGAGCAGGCCGCTGGTCACTGCTCCCGTGGAAAATGTCATTCCATAAAAGCTGAACGACGGCTGAAAATCTGTTGGCGTAAAAAGCACCTCCGACGAAATCATTGCCTGGGCACCGGCTTCGATATAGCCGGAGTACTGGGGGTACATGAAGTCGAACATGTATTTGCTGCCCGCATTGATCGCCATCTGACCACCGGCAAAAGCGCCCTGAATCATGGTGGACATCAGTACATTGTTGCTTCTGGCAGCACCGCCCCCACCCTTCTTGCAACAATTCACCAGGCCAAAGAGCTTCTTACGGCACTGTTCCCCTACGCCCTTAAACAGTCGTTGATCTGCACCATAAACGCCTGCCTCGCGCGCCGCCTCCATCGATGCCATTGCTTTCCCAAAATCCTGATCGGCAGGATTACTGGTGTCGAAGCATCCGGTTCCACTTTGGCAAAATGATCGCTGATCGCATACCGTGCGCTGGCTCTGTGATGCCGGGGACGTCTGACATGAATACGTCCTTTCGCTCATGTCACAGGCTCCGGAAGCTAACTGATCAATACATTGGGAGGATACCTGCGTACAACCCCGATCAATCAGCTCCTGGCAATCGTTGGTCAGCGTCGCGCCGGCACAGGTGTAATCCTCAGAGCGAGCCCAGCAGGAATCCCCCGAGCTTTGTGCATCGACCGGCAATGGTGATACGGTAGTCAAGCAGACCTGTAGGCCATTGATCGTTTTGCAAGGCGTGCTATCGGTGCAGGTCGTCGCGGCATGGACGCAATTGGTGCTTTGTGCGAATGAGCTGCACTGGCTGGTATCCAGTGTGTTCGACGTGATGGTGTAGGACGTATTCAGCTCAACCACCGTTGGGGTGCTCGTCGAAGCCGTAACGTTGGTGCATTGATACCGTCGGGTATATTGGTTGCATGACCCGTCGAATGCCGTGCTGTCGCAGGTCGAACTGACCAGCGCACACCCTTCGGTTGCTTTGATGGCCGCGCAATAGTCGATGTGATTCTCGGCAATGCAGGAATAGTCATCCTGATAGCGCCAGCATGTAGCCGTAGAGTTGAGTCCACCCGCTGGCGGCGTCACACCGGCCAGACACACCGTCGCCCCGCTGGGATCGGCCTTGCATGGCATCGAATCGACACAGGTATGAGCCGCCAGGCGACAGCGGGAATTTTGAGCATAGCTGCTGCACTGGCTCGTATTCGCGGTATCCGTCGCCAGCGTGTAGGTGTTATCCAAGCGGACCGTGTTGGTGGGGGTTCCTTGGCTGGAGCCACACCTAAATGTCTTCGTGTACGTATTGCAGGTCCCATTGAAGGCGGTATCGCTACAGGTCGAGCTGGTTTGTCCGCAGCCAGCCGCTGTCAGTGCCGAACAGTAATCAATCGAATCTGGTTTGATGCAGGTGTAGTTATCCTGGAGCTCCCAACAGCCGCCTACGTCGGCCAATGTCACGACAACACCAGATATTGTCTTGCTTGGGGTGCTATCAACGCAGGTCGAGCTTTCCAGTCGACAATCGCCGGCAACCGCTTGGCCCACGAAAGCCATGAGAAGAAGAGCTACAAACGTCAGTGCCCTCATTACTGTGCCCGCTGCTGCAGAGTGGCGCACTCATTGGATGTCCAACTGCTGACAGTTTTTGACATCGGCAATTGGAGTGGCGCCCCAGTGCCAGTTCCTCCTGAGGAATTGCACCCGGAACTGACATTGCGCATTGAAGGCGTGCAGGTCGTTGAGCTGCAGCTGACGCTGAAATACACATAGAGATTGCAGCCGAACCCGAGGTTGCTGACGTAATAGTCGGTAACCGACTGCCCTGGAGCCACCGCAACCGGGAACCGGCCGTAACTCCCGTCCCATGGATAGCCGATCCAGTTGTAATCGTAGCGATTCACACCATCGTAGGATCGGTAAGGTTCCACCACATACGACCGGCCATCGCTTCCGCAGAAGATGTTCATGGCCATGTACGGGTCTACGCACCAGCTGCAATCCATGAACGCGGCCCTTCCCAGCCAGGCGCCGGGCGTGCATTGGCCAAACCCGACTGTGGCCGAGACTCCACGCCGGCAGCTCAACGTTTCATATCCCTGCACCGTCTGGTTGCATTGATAGTTGTAGCTGGTGTTCACCGAAATCTGCCGACCGATGTAGCAGGTGGCATCGCTGAGCGTTTGCATCTGCTCGACACATTGGTACAGATGATGTTGATCGACGGCGATCTGGCGGGCAGTCGAACAGAAATTACTGCTCACGGGCCGGTACTCGGTACAGACCTCTGTCGAAAACGTCGCCGGCGTCGTCTCCGTCACCACACGGCACTGCTCCGTAGTCGCCCCGATATTAACGCCAGTGATCTGCAAGGTTGGGTTGCTGGCGATGGAATTGGCACGACTTATCAGAGGATCGGTGGCACGATCAATCGAGAAGGCAGGCCTCACGCTCGGGTTGCGTGCCACAAAATTCACTGCATCACACTCCTGCCGCCGATAGGCGTCGGCATCCGGCACCTGGCTAGCGCAGTCCGTAACCTTGGTGACACCGGGTCCAGATAGCTGCCCCTGCCCGCCTTGGAACAACTGAGTTTGCGTGGCGCTCTGCCCGTAACCTGGAACCATGGACGCGGCATTCCCGCTACCGATGCCCTGAAAGGCACCATTGATCGAGCCTGATCCAAGCGCCCTGCCATCAGTGAATGCCGTACCTGCGTCGTAGCCCTGTGCTACCGCGTTGGTCGCGGTCGCCATGAAAACCATGCACCAGACAAATAGGCACCTCACGGACGAGACCCAGCCAATCTTGCGGCATAGCGCCTTGCCGCTTCTGCCCAGTTCGGTGCTTGGCGTTCGATGAGATCAAGTGCGTAGTCCTGACCAACGTCGCCATCAACCTTGATATAGCTTGCCGGAGCAGCACATCCGTCCTCACCAATCTTGGTCGCTTGCCCGGACCGGGCGATTACCAACGCCGGTACTTGAGCCACCTTGAACTGTTTGAAGGCTGGGGGATGAATAATGGCTGTGACATTTCTCTTCCCGACCAGAGCGGCCAGTTCCTCCCCCATTCGGCTCAGGGAGTTGCCTTTGAGACCGCGAAGGACGAGGACGGCGCCCGACTTTTCCGACTGGGCGACGATTCGCTCAAGCGCTTCCTTCGGCATCGAGAACGAGACGAAGACCATCAGCTCAGGGATGTCAGATGGCATTTCTGATCTTGGCGGAGACGCATGGCGATAGGACTCTGCAATCTGGGAAATATCCGGACTCTTGGCTACTGGCTTCGGTAATGCGTCAGTTTTCGGCACAGACAACGGATTCGCTACTCTTGCTGGCCCCATCCCCTTAAGAGCCTCCTCCATACGTTGCCGCGCCACGCGCATGTCGCCATCGCCTGGCAGCACAGCCTGCGCCCATGCAATGCTCGACACTGAACACGCAATTGAAGCTGCGATGAGTACGCCGCATCGATATTGATTCATGGTTTCAAAAGGCCCCTTGGCAGCAGTTGCGTTTTCGAAAAACCATGTAGGCGAAGTCTTCGCCTTCAAAAGGATATTCCTTGCCCGCCCCCCACAGGACCGTCGATCGCCCCAAGGGCTGGCAGCATTTGCCAGCAATCTGTGCCGTCTGCGGGATCGGGTACAGCATCTGATACTTGTAGCCGGCCTTGTCCATGATCGGCTGCGGGTAATAGCCACAGAGCCCATCCTCGCCAGATGCCGCCCACATCAGCCCCTCACGATGCATCTTCGCAATCAGGCGGGTCATCTCCAGACTAGATGCCTGGACACCGCCAATATGTGCCTGCACGTTTCCGTTAAGTGGATAGAGGCTTCCTTGGCATCCCGCGCACCAGAACAACGTGTTCAGTGGAAACCCTGCTGTTGCCGCAACGCAATCTGCGGCACAGGCAGCACGGGCCGACAGATTGCCGAACAGAGCGACATCGGGATTGAAAATGAACGTCAGTTCATCGTCGTGCCACATTGGATCGAGCTCGGTGAGGTAGGCCACGTCGAAGGAACTCTGCTCCAGACAGGCATTGTCGAAGATGGCTTCCAACCAGAAGATGATCGGATCGACATACCAATGCACCTGATAGAAGGACGAGGTGGAGGTGCTGTCCTGGCTGAAACGCGAACCTCGCGGCGCATCAAACCCTGGATTCAGCTCAACGCCACCGAGACTGGTCATGCAAAACGGACGACGCACGACATCCACGCGACGAACCGGCTCCCAGAAGCTCACCTTGAACCCCACCCGCAATTGCGCCGGGCACATGCAAACAGGGGAGCCGCCGGGATTGGTTGTGTCTTCCTGCCCCATGGATACCAGGTCAAGGCCGCCAAACCTGATAGGGAGCATGCAACTCCAGCATATATCCGTGATCGGGTTCGCAAATCGGCCGGTACAGGTCGCGGTTGCAGAGGCTGGCGTTGATGCCCCACCAGCGGCGATGGTGAGCATGAGGAGGAGCGCGAATTCACGGAAGGACTTCATCGACCCTTAACCTCTTCCCGTCCTGATTCACGACGGCTGGCACCTGATGAATGCCCAAACGGCGAACCAGCGTTCCACCCTGATCGTAGAAAATCTGGCGCTTCCAGTCGCGCATGAGATTCAAGGGTTCACCGGCAACCATAATCGGCTTTACTGCTCGATCCTGATTCCGCAACAACTGCCGGGCGAAGGAGACCTGCCGTCGATCCCTGCCATCAAAGAAGACGAGCTTTTCGCGAAGAGATGTGTGATCCAGTGGATTTACCTTCTGTCCGCGCGCGAACAGAAGCGCGCCATCGGCACTTCGGATGTCCCGATCCAGCGTCCATGTTGGGTCGATAAAATAAGTGCGCTTGGCAGCTGTCGTCTTAAGACCTGGGACAGGTTTTGGCTTCTCGACTGCACCAATGACATGATCGCGGTATTCGGCTTGCTTCCTAGCAAGCTCACCGCTTTTCTCCATCCGATTGAGGCGCGACTGGATGACTTCCAGCAGATCCGGCTCGGCAATATCGTAGGTCGGCCCGACGACACCGAGTTCTTCAGCGTGTGCGATAGGTGTCAGACTGAAAAGCAGCATGGCAAAAAGATGGTGGCAAATCGACATGAGGTCGATTCTGGGCGCGTGGCATCAGCGATGGATTTTGAAATGCGAACTTTTAGGGCGCATTTCGGTGACGCGAGTCACATCAGATTCGCAGATGTGCCTTCAGTGTTCAACGGGATAATGTACCGCTATCGCTTAATTGTGGTGAGTTAGCCTTGGAGGAGAACACCGCTCAAACATACGCTTCCATCCATTTCTGGCGGCAACGGCCTCTCGAAGAATATCGACATATTCAGCCCCCTCAACACGCTCGTCCGGCGGCATTGGCCCTTCGGCAAGTTCTGACAGAAGTCTGCTGCGCGCTGCGCGGGTTTCGCCAAGCTCAAGAATGCGGCTATAGGCTTCGCAGGCATAGGCGAATGTTTCGCGTTTGGCGTAATCAATCTCAAGCAGCCATTCACGACGACGGGTTGCGGGCAGTCCGATCGTCTCACGTTTGCAATTGTGGAAAATATGAGCCGCTTCGTGAACCACGTAATCTTCGAGCGGATTGCTGTTGCTGAAATACTTCATGGACACGTAGCAGGTTGTTTCTTCGCTCAGGCCAACAATGTCTGGAGCACTCTCAGAAAGTGGCTTTGCATCCAAACTGGCAAGGTAAATATTCGCCAGATTCCACGCGGTCTTGAGCCACGTTGTCTTCTCAAGGACAGTGTTTATCGTCGCAGGTGTAAGAAAGACGACCGAGCGTTCAAGCATGTCGAGGATGACCAATTGCTCGCTCTGCGGAAACAACCCTCGCACCATGGGTGCAAATTTCTCGCGTGAAATTATGTCTAGGCCGAAATACTCCTGGTATGCAGATACGGCAGCTTGTTCGGCTCGTTCCCGAACCGCTGAAATGAGCGCGCTACGCAGTGCGGTATCCCCATTTATCGTCCGACCAACGACCGAATCGCCTGGCCATATCTTGAATAAGATATCGTCGTGGTTGCCGCTGGAAAGAAAACATTCAACCTCTGCTCGTTGCAACGTATTCATCGTTCTTTTGCTTTATTCGTTAAAGGCATGGCTGGTATTCGATAGCAATGTGACCTTTTCCGGGTTTGAGATATAAACGCGTCGGGAACAACGCCGCCCAGTTGCATTATTTTCACCCGCTTCAACTTGAGTCGCTCTATCAACAGTGGTTCGGCCTTCCGTGATGGTATCCAGATAAAGTCGCCATCCTGTTCCGATGTCAGGATGCCTTCTCTCACTCCGTCCCTCAAGGTGGCAATGATACTTTGTATCGCTTCAAGTCGCGTATCTTCGCCCGCCATCTCGATCTCGCCCTGCTTTGTCGGCTGCTGCTGGCTGGAAACACTGGACTGCGTCGGTGAGACAGCCGGTTCTGATTGGGCGCCCCCAATCTCCATAAGTTGCCTCACTACCGGTTGAAGCCGAACAACCTTCCATTTCTCGCCGCTCTCAATCTCTATCTCCACAACCTTGCGGAAGGGCGACAGCGGATCAAGAACGAGCCAGTTCCGGCGCGACAGTTCATCGAGAATGGCTTTGCTCTCCAGCCCATAGCCATTTAGCGCATCAGGCCACTTGAGGCAAGGTGCTCCGGAAGAATCGACGTGGATCAAACTCCTGGAAGATTTCTTGCCGGATTGAATGTCATCGGCAAGCGCTTTCATTGCTTCACCGACTGGGCCGTCGAGTTGATCTATCTGAATCAGCTTGGCGGCTTCCGCCTTTTCTGGCTTATCGTGAACCTGGCTGGACGCTGGCGAGATCGGCGGTTCAGTTACAGTCGGCAATTGGGGTTCAGGAATATCGGGCTGCTCCTTTAACTGCTTCTCTTGGCCGAAAATCTTTCCTTGAACTGATGGCGGCGCAGGATCAATAACCATGGTCGTATCGCGCAGCCTGATGGCGGTCAGTCTGATGTTGGGTATCTTCTCGGCCAGCACAGCGGGAGCGATCACCCAATAGCGATTCCCTTCAACTTGATCTTCCCGGATGTTCGCCAACTTCCGATCAACGAGCATGTCCAGGATGCTGTTTGGAGTTCGCGGCAGCCCCGGTATTTTTTCCTGATTGATGACGGCGGCGATTTCTTCACCGGCGATTGGCCAGATCAAGTAGAGATGCCCATCCATGTGCCAGAGACGGGAGCCGGGTTCGTTGATCCTCCAACTCCCGTCCCGAACAAGCCTGCGCATGATGTCCAGCAGGAAGCGTTCCACCGGAAGGCCGATCTCGTAACCGGTAAACGCGACGCCAAGACTGCGCAAATCACGCTCGACACTGACCTGGTCTGATCGAATGACCAGATCGTTAATCGGATTCTCCGCGCTGGGATGGCCATTGATCGTCTCCATCATCCAGGGCACGAACTCTGCATCCCCTTCCGCAATCCAGGCAAGACCAGCCTGACTGATGATGCGTTCGGCAAACAACGAGGAAACAGTCGTATGCTTTTTGCCACGATTCTCGCGCCAATGCAGGAAGTAACGATCCACGCCATGCCTGTTGGCCCAAGCGTACAGGTCTTCCACGAATGGGTTCCAAACCTTGGATCCATCCCTGCTGCTGACAACAAGATCGGTCACAGGCTTCCCCACGTCGTGGCAAAGCGCGGCAAGGAACACTGCAAGGTGCCAGCGTGGCTCCAGTTCACGACGTCTTCGCGGCGCCTGCTCTCCGGGCAATAACACTCGATCACCCGACTGGAGCGACCACAGTGCAACCTCTGCCGCATGACGAAGCAGCCCCCCTGCACCCCTGTGATGATGAGTTTGGCTTGCCGGCAAGAGATGCGCGTAGGAGGCAAACCGGCGCAAAGACTCAAGATAGAATCGCTCGAAAATGTCGGGAGATGCAAGCCCAGCTTCGCGAATTTGATCAATTAACTCCCGCTGCGTCTCGATGAGTTTTGCCGGGTCTGTTGCAGGCAGTCCTTTCATGAACGGCGGATAGCGAGGAATCTCCTCGTCGATTTCCACATGCATGGATGCGCTCACGGCTGGCATCACGACACGCTCCTGACTTTCACCGTCAAGACGAATCGCCTTCCTGATGAAATTTAACAAAGTCCATCTCCCTCTTCGCCAACATCTAATCGCGTTCTGCCCAGGCCGCACCGAATCTCGGGTACAACACGAAGCCGCTGCCGTGCCCGATCAGGATCAATATCCAGAAAGCCACAGACCGAGTTGAAAGAATTAACTCCATTGAAAATGCCATTAACGGGCATGCCCGTTTCCCTCTCCCCATCCCTCTCCCGGAGGGCGAGGGGGACAAGGTCTCGCTTCGCGAATTCAACGTTAAATATCCACATCAAGGCTTCGCGCTGTATGCCGCCAATATTTCTTCCCGGTTTCTCGACTGACCTCACGTTGCCCTTCGCGTCTTCGATCGCCTGATGAAGGACGGCAATCCAGAGCCGCCGCAACCTTTGGATGACCTCCATTGAGACGCCTTCGTTACCCATCACAACAATTCCAATGCGCCACACGTCAGAAAATTCGATGCGCCTTCCCGACAATCTGATTCCTGCCAACCCAGCCAGTAAGCTGATACCGTGAATCAAGGCTATCGGGATGTGAACCGGCCACGTAATAGTGCCCGTCTGGAATCTTCCCGCGCGGGCCAATCTCCAGAGGCTCACCGGTTCTGGCATATTCTTTCGCGCGCCCGACCGGAGCGCCGTCCACGAAGAATTCCCTCCCCTGCGCTGATACAACCGAGCCTGGCAACCCGACCAGCTTCTTGACGAAAATGCACCCGTGGGGATAAGGCCAGTTAGCCTCCCATCTGAACGCAACCAATTCGCCGCGTTGCGGCATGACATCTTTTTCAATCAGGAAAACGGTTCCAGGAAGGCTTTCGGTTAGATTCAAAGCAACGAGATAGACACGGCCAAATGCCAGGTAGGCCGCCATGCCCCAAAGGACAACAGGAAACCAGCGTCCAGACAAATTGAAAAATCGGATATGCATTGCGCCACTGTATCGGCACGATCAGCCAGGCGATTTCCGAAATGTGCCCAGCAAGGACACATTTCGAGCACACGAGGCTTGAAAAAGAGGCAACCTGTCCATAGCTGCTTCCTCACCGCGTACTTGCAGTTTTGAAGAACTGTGCGAAGCTGGATCAAAACTGATTGGAGAAACCAATGACTATCGCAGCAGCAACTCAATCAAGCAGCCTACTTGGCGTGTTACCCCTATTCGCTTTGCTTCTGGCTGGCGCGGCCTTGATACGCTGGAGTCGCAGAACCAAAGCCATGGTTAAACCACAACTCGATCAACTTGAGCATGAACTCGATTTGATCAGAAGCCAAGTGCTACTCGTCACAACGGACGATGTACCTAGCTTCAAGATTGCCAAGACGCTTGGCTACGTGGAAGCGCTTTCGCCGACGGAGGCAGCGTCAGACTGGGAGTATCTCCTCGCGGAAAAGGATGCATTGCTCAGGCTGGCCCAGAAGGCGCGGGACATCGGTGCCAATGCGGTAGTCGGCATCAGGAAGACAAACGCCCACTACGATCAAGCGGGATCACGGTGGCGCGTATCGAGGGTGACGTATTGTGGGACAGCGGTCATCCGCGAAAACTGAATGCGCCTTGCTGTTCGACTACAACCAAGTCGAGTTTATTTGGTTACCTCTTTAGGCAATCAGTGACAACACTTCTTTTTCTTTTCAACTTCAAGGCTGCTGATTTCGATTTCTTCCAGGTTGTTTATAAACGCCAGCTTGAGGCGATCCATCCAGCCTCCACCAAGATTGGTTCCTATCAATCCCAACTTGTCTGCAATCTGCTCGGCGGTAACCTGTATGAGGTCATACTGGATTTCGATTTTACTCCCCTTGATGTAAATCTCATGTATTCCCATCATCTCAAGCATTGCCTGTTTTACCTGCTCGGCTTGTGTTGTAACAAGCGGCTTCGACAACAAAAAACTACGGCGCTTGATGACTTGCTTCCCTTCCTGCGCAGGTGCCTTGCGCCCGGGAAATCCAATATATAAATGCGGATTTGCCAGAAAGCGTTCCTTGCACTGGGCCGAACAAAATGCGTAATGGTCGCCTGCGTATTCTGTGGCAAATGAGTTGGATGGAACCTGCATATGGCAGACATAGTCCTCGACAGTTTCGTTCATGGTGACTCTCCTTTAATTTTGTTGCTCATGAAACGATTTGGAACAAATCTTGGCGTACATGCAGCATACTCGCGCCAACGCTCGCCGAACTCCGCTTCGGCATCCCGCTCCTCCGTACGCGCCAACCGCACATACATCCACACCAATACCGGAAACATCAATAGCGTCAAAATGGTTGGCCACTGCAACAGGAAGCCGAACATGATGAGTACGAAAGCATCGTATTGGGGATGGCGTACCTTGGCGTAAAGCCCTGTGGTTGCCAATCTATGCCTGCGCTGCGCCAGATAAAGTATTTTCCATGCGGATGAGAGCAGGATGAAACCGCCGCCGATGAACAGAAAACTCAGCAGGTGCAATGGGTCAGCATGCGGATCGCTTTTCCAGCCGAACAAGGTATGCCACAGGTGCCCGGCGTCATGGGAAAAAACATCCACTCCCGGGTAACGGCTTTGCAGCCAGCCGGACAGCAGGTATATCGTTAGCGGGAAACCATACATCTCGGCGAACAACGCCACGATGAATGCGGAAAATGCGCTGAAGGAGCGCCAGTCACGCTTTGTTTGCGGCTTGGTGAAGCTGAACGCAAAAATGATGAACACCGCAGAGTTGATGATAACCAGGGACCACAGCCCATAAGCAGGAGCGTCCATATTCATTTTTCCCCTCCTTCCGACGACTCATGATCATGCGGGTGCTGGTCATGGTTGCCATGGCCATGGTGCATGAACAGATGCATCAACGGACATGCCAGAAGAAACAGGTAAGGCAATATTCCAAGAACATGTGCGCGGTGCTCGGTGAAGAGCAGAAATCCGACGATTGCGAGGGAACCGTAGAACACCCAGCGTCCTCTGGATAGATGCTGTGTTTCGTGTGTGTCAGACATGGCTACCTCCTTAAAGCACAGTACGGCGCAACCGCAGTGCATTGGTAATGACCGATACCGAACTGAAACTCATCGCCGCCGCCGCGATGATGGGCGAGAGCAACAGCCCGAAGAACGGGTACAGCACGCCCGCTGCAATCGGGATGCCCAGCACGTTGTAGATGAAAGCGAAGAACAGGTTCTGGCGGATGTTGCGCATGGTGGCGCGGCTCAGGCGCACTGCGCGCACGATACCGCTCAGGTCACCCTTGACCAGCGTGACGCCGGCACTTTCCATCGCCACATCGGTGCCGGTTCCCATGGCGATGCCCACTTGCGCCTGCGCCAATGCCGGCGCATCGTTGATGCCGTCGCCCGCCATCGCCACGATGTGTCCCTGCGTTTGCAGTTGCTTGACGATGGAAGCCTTCTGCTCGGGCAACACTTCTGCCTCAATGCGGTCGATGCCCAATTTGCGCGCGACTGCCTCCGCCGTGATGCGGTTATCGCCGGTAAGCATGATCACCTGCACACCTTCCTCATGCAACGCGTGAATCGCGTCTGGCGTGGAAGCTTTGACCGGATCGGCCACGCCGATCAGCCCTGCCGCCCTGCCGTCAATCGCCAGCAGCATTACCGTCTGGCCATCGCCGCGCAGCGCTTCGGCGCGTGCGGGCAATTCGCCTGCGTCAATCTGTAATTCTTCGAACAGTTTGAGGTTGCCCAACGCAACTGCGCGCCCCTCGACCATTCCCGCCACACCCTTGCCGGTGTAAGAGCGGAAGTCCATAACTGGCGCGAGTTTTAACCCATCCCCACCCCAGCCCTCCCCTTGAAGGGGAGGGAGCGTGCTCACTCTCCCCCCTTCAAGGGGGGAGTTGGAGGGGGGATGGGTCCATGCCTGCGCACCGTTCACAATCGCCGCCGCCAGCGGATGCTCGCTAGCGCGTTCCAGGCTGGCACCCAGCCGCAGCACTTCACTCTCGTCGAACCCGGCGAGCGGGATGACCGAAGTCAGTTTCGGCTTGCCCTCGGTCAGCGTACCGGTCTTGTCCACCACCAGCGTATTCACCTTTTCCATGATCTCCAGCGCTTCGGCATTCTTGATCAGCACACCTGCCAGCGCACCGCGTCCGGTACCAACCATGATGGACATTGGTGTGGCCAGCCCCAGCGCGCACGGGCAGGCAATGATCAATACCGCAACAGAATTGACGATGGCATGCGCCAAGCGCGGCTCCGGCCCCCAGATGCCCCATACCGCCAAGGTAACGAGCGCAACCCCAATTACCGCCGGAACAAAATATCCCGCCGTGACATCGGCCAGTCGCTGGATCGGCGCGCGCGAACGTTGCGCCTCGCTCACCATGTGCACAATCTGCGCAAGCAGCGTATCGGCACCAACGCGTTCGGCACGCATCAACAGGCTGCCGGTACCATTCACCGTGGCGCCGATCAGCCGCGCACCCTTAGTCTTTTCCACCGGGATGGATTCGCCGGTGACCATGGATTCATCCAGCGCACTGGCGCCTTCCAGCACCACACCATCCACCGGCACCTTTTCGCCGGGACGCACGCGCAGCACATCGCCCGGCTGCACCTGCTCCAGCGTAATGTCTTCCTCGTTACCATCTGCGCGCACGATGCGTGCGGTCTTGGGCGCGAGACCCAACAGCAGCTTGATCGCCGCACTGGTCTGGCTGCGCGCGCGCAATTCCATCACCTGCCCCAGCAGCACCAGGGCCATGATGACCGCCGCCGCCTCAAAATAAACCGGCACCGTCCCCATCATGCTGCGCATCGCGGGCGGGAAAATTCCCGGCAGCAGCATCGCCACCACGCTGTAACTCCACGCCACGCCGACCCCCAGAGAAATCAGCGTAAACATGTTGAGACTGCGGTTGACCACCGAAGCCCAGCCGCGCTGAAAGACCGGCCAGCCGCCCCACAGCACCGCCGGAGTGGCCAGCGCAAATTCCAGCCATTGCAGCGTCGTCATCGAGAGGGATTCCGGCATCGCCTGCGGCAGCAGGTCGGTGACCATCGCCATCACGAACACCGGGAAAGCCAGCGTCGCGCTCACCCGGAAGCGGCGCGTCATGTCATGCAATTCGGCATTGTCTTCCGCCTGGGCGTTGCGCGGCTCCAAAGCCATGCCACAGATCGGGCAACTGCCCGGCTCGCTGCGTACCACTTCGGGATGCATCGGGCAGGTGTAGCTCCCGGCGACAGGGGATGCCGGAACGGCGGGCGGAGTTACATCCGCTTTGAGGTATGCAGCAGGATTCGCCTGAAACTTTTCCAGACAGTGTTGTGAACAAAAACGATAGTGCAGACCAGCATATTCCAGATAATGCGGCTTATCCCGCGCAACCTTCATGCCACAAACCGGATCGATGTCGGGTGTCATGATGGGCTCCTTTGCACTATGTTATTTGCGTTTAGCGTGATGGCGGGAACACGAGGCTGCGCGCATTTTTCCGCCGTTCAAAGTCTATACTTGTTCCAGCCCTTCCGCCACCGTATAGCACGCTTTCTTCGAATCGAATGGATAAGTCTGAAAAAGGGAAGAAAACAGCTGCTAATCGGCAAATAACAAACTTACAACCTGACTTAAGATGCCAGTCGTGGTAGGCGGCGTTTATACATTCATAGGAGAGTACCATGATCAACCGGCTAGACAACGCAATGCACTTCCAGCAAACAGCATTAAATTTGCTCGGAGCGCGCCAGGAATTACTGGCCTCCAATATCGCCAATGCCGACACGCCGAACTATAAGGCAAGGGACATTGACTTTGCCAGCGCGTTGAAGAACGCGATGGCCGGTACGTCCTCTCCGTTGCCGGTAGTGAAGACCTCGCCGACGCACTTGGAGGGTTATGCCGGTGCTTCGATCCTTGGCTCTCCTGTAATGTACCGGAAACCTGTCCAACCGAGCGCCGATGGCAATACGGTCGATATGGATGTAGAGCGCGCACAATTCGCCGAAAATGCTTTGCGGTATGAGGTTGCCGTGAACTTCGCTGGGATGAAAAGCATGATGTTGGCGTTACAACCTTTCTAACAGCATGCTGCTCTTTGTTCAGCGCTGACCACAGCACCTTCTTTTCTGCAATAACCATCGTCGCGTCAAAAGTACTTGCTGATTATCGCTTTCAGTGCCGCATGCAAATAGGTTTTATCAGCTTGCCCAATCTCGCCATATAGCGCAGGTGCAACAGATTCAAAGGTGCTGATGACATCAGGATCGAAATGCTTACTCGCGCCATCCTGCAAAACTTTTAATGCATCCTCCAGCAGCATGGGTTCCTTGTAAGGTCGCTTTGACATCAATGCATCAAATACATCCACCACCGCAAACAACCTTGCATTAAGCGGAATATCCTTGCCATAAATACCGTGCGGATAGCCGCTACCATCAAATTTTTCATGATGAAAAAGCACCACTTCCCGGGCGCGCTTCAACCAGGTGGAATCCTGAATAATTTCGCCTCCAAATATCACATGGCGTTTCATGATCTCGAACTCTTCCGTAGTCAATCGTCCCGGCTTAAGCAATATCTGGTCTGGAATGCCGATTTTCCCGACATCGTGCAGAAATGCCCCGACAATCAAGAATTCAATGCTGTCCCTGTTCAACCTCATTGCCTCGGCAAGTCTGACCGCATATAGCGCCACGCGATAATTATGCGTGTCGGTATCAGAATCTCGTTTTGCAATGGCGCTACCCAATGATTGCAACAATTCGAGATTCGAATCCAGAAGCGATTGGGATAAGGACTCGGAGCGCCGCGTCAATCCCAACAAAACCGGGTAGAGCAGGATTAAAATCAAAATCACCGCAGCGAAAGATGTCAGCACAGCATTGCGCGCCTGGTGTTTTCTCGCGTATTGCGTTCCGGCATCGAGACGATAAACGCCTTCGAAATACACTTCGGCCATATCCCTCGAATCCAGCAACGGTATGACCACTTGCAAAAAATCTTCGCCCTCGTTCGTCAGCCAGTTATAGTGATGCTTGCCCGGTTTCGGAAAATCATGCCGGTGCGCTTGTGCAGAAGATCGAAGGTTTGTTGCCTCACGCCTCCATGCATCTATCAACACCTCCCCGGAAAGATCGAAAATACGTATGCCAACGAAGCCGGAGTTTTCCAATAGCTTGGCAAGTTCTGGATGACTCACCTGATTGTCCGCTGCAACCAGTTTGCGCATTTCAGGGGAATCAAAATGTCTGGCGCTTGCCACAGCTTGTTCAAAGGCCATCTTTTCAACTCGCCAGTTTTCCAGATAATAAACAAGCGCGCCGACCAGCACGCTGATCACTATTCCTGAAATGAGGAATCTGGTGGTCAGGTAGCGGTGCAACTCTCTTGAATTTCCGGGGATGACGATGAACATAATTTTTAACTAAGCGTGCTTCAAGCGGCCTTGCAATCGAGTATGGTGGAGTTTGCTCACCGCGTTTTGTTCAATCAGCGTGGGCAAGTTTGCCCACCTACGCTTGCTTACCCTCAGCCAGCAACTGATCGATTTCCGCTTCCGCAACCAGCCAATTTGCTAAATCACAACCGCTGTCAAATCCGCCTTTCTCGGCGATATGGTATGCCGCAACCTCAATATATTGCTGCCGTTGCTCTTCGGTCAGATTGGTTTCCGCTTTAGCTTTGCTGCTCTTGATGTTGGCACTCATGGTTTGCCTCCTTCGTATAAAAGCTGGCTAGATGACTGCCAGTAAATTTTGGCCCGGCACAACACAATCAAACTGGCAAGCCGGTTGCGTTGCGCCGCCACCCTAATGTTGGTGAGAGCTACCGCCACTCTCCCGCTCGCCACCTCCCTGCCCCATACCGCCATGCAGCCCCATACAGCCACTCAATACCAACATGATCATCAATACAACTGTTTTACGCATCCTGCTCTCCTTTTAAGTAATAACAACGACAAAATCTAATGCGCATGATCATGTTCGTGCTCACCCGCATCATGCGGCGCTGCGCCTTGCCCGGCATGGACATCGGGCAAGGCCATCACCCCAAGACCATAGCGATACACTAACTCGGCGCCGTACCACGCCGTGCTTGTCACCAGCAGCCATGCTGCAACCAGCAAAACCAGCAAAACTGGCGATGGCATCTTGCCGGAACGCCCGCGCCACACATCCCAGGCTGCGAGCGCAAGCAATGCGGCCAATGCGCCCAGCGCCCAATTACGATGCACTTTCATGGCGGCATGGCTCACTTCATCATGCGCAACGCTGTTGAAGGCGAACCAGCCGAACACGGCGGTGATGAGCGCAAACAATGCCGCGCCCCATAACATCCAACGCCCTGTAATCAAGCACTGCGCCGCATAAGACCAATTCCTGAATAGCGTGCCGATAACGGTGAAGGCCAGCGCTGCCGTAGTAAAGGCAATCGGGAAATGCACGATTGCAGGATGGAAATTTGGGATAATTTCGATCATGTTTTCCGCCCTTTCATTTCGCACGTATTGAGCGAAGCATATAGCGCGGGAATCACGCTCAGCGCCAGTAGCGTCGAAGAAATCATGCCGCGCCTGCCATGACCGATCCGCCAGCCTTGGAGCCTATTTCAGTCCGGCGCGACCGCTGCAAAGCTTCGTTGCTCAACATGATGATCTCGATTTCCTCGGTGATTTCCTCCTGGCGCAGCAGGTTGTATTTGCGCTGCAACTCGCCGGATTTTTCTTCCAGGCGCTGCATGGCGCCTTCCATGTGTTGCAGCCGACGTCGGCTCTCCGCCATCAGGGAGCTGAAGAAAACGTCGTGCATCTGTGCCCACAGGTAGTGTCGGGCCAGCCCGGCAAAAAACTGAGCTGCCGCCAGATTCAACATGGGCGGATAGGCAAAGCGCGGGGCCGTGTGCCCAGGGTCAGGCGCCGGCAGGATGGAGCGCACGCCCACCTGATTTTCCCCTTCGCGATGGGCGATCACAGAAACAGTCAGCAGCTTGTTTTCGCCCGCCCGCGCATGCAATTCGCCGAGCGCGTCCATCAGGCGCTGCAATACCGGTTGCACTTCCTCGGCGACGCTGGGTGCGTCGAGGGTTGCGGCGATGCGCGGCTCCCGGCCCAGTTTCGCGGCAAGCCGGCGACCCACCACCAGCACGCTGGCGGGACTGCCCTGTTGCCAATGGTGGCGCATAGCCTGTGCCAGAGATTCGTTGAAATCGCCGCAGAATCCTCTTTGCGAGCCGATGGCGACAATAATATTTGGCGCCGCATCTTCCGGCCGATAACCGGTTTCCGGATAGTGCGCGAGAAAATCGGCGGCGGCCGCCTCGATGCCGGCCAGCACCCGGTGCTGATGGGCGAGGAAACGGGCCAGCTTGTGCGTCTCCATCAGCGAGATGTTCTTCATCGCGCCCATGATGCCGCCGATGTCGTTCAGCGTTCCCAGATGTTTCTGGATCAGCATGCGTTTGCTCATGGTACGGGCATCTCCTTCATCCACGCCGTCACCGCCTGCCGCCATTCCTCGCGGCTATCGGCGAGAGTCAGCGGACACTGGGCGACGCGCTGAACCAAATGGCTCAGGCAAGCGGGAATCGCGCCCGTCGCCAGTGCGTCGAACAGCCCCTCGTTGTAGGCCACCATCCACGCGAGCTGAAATTCGATGGGCAGCGGCGCCAGCCGCTCCTGCCTGAATATTTCGCGCAGCACCCGCCCCCTGCGGATCTTGGCTTCCATTGAAGCCTCCAGTTGCGAACCGAAGCGGGTGAATACCTCCAGTTCCAGAAACTGGAGGTAATCGAGCTTCATGCGCCCTGCCTCTTCCTTGATGCGCGGGTGCTGCGCCTTTCCGCCGATGCGCGACACCGATTTGGTGACGTCGATGGCCGGCAGGAAGCCGCTGGCGAACAGGTTCTGGTCCAGATACACCTGGCCGTCGGTGATCGACACCAGGTTGGTGGGGATGTAAGCCGCGATCTCGCCCTGCTCGGTTTCGACCAGCGGCAGTGCGGTCATGCTGCCGCCGCCGTGGACCGGTGCCAGACGGGTGGAACGTTCAAGCAAACGGGAATGCAGGTAAAAAATGTCGCCCGGGTAGGCTTCGCGACCCGGGGGCCGACGCAGCAGCAGCGACAGCTCGCGGTAGGTGCGGGCATGCGTGGTCAGGTCATCGTAGACCACCAGCACGTCCTTGCCCTGCCACATCCAGCCCTCAGCCACGGCGCAACCGGCAAACGGCGCCAGATATTTGAGGCCGGGCATGGCCGTGGCCTCGGCGACCACCAGCGTGGTATGCGCGAGCGCTCCGGACTCGCGCAGCACTTCGAGGGTGCTGATCACGCTGGATCGCTTCTGGCCGATGGCGACATACACGCAATAGACGTTCTTGCCCTTCTGGTTGATCACGGTATCGAGCGCCAGCGAACTCTTGCCGACGCCGTTGTCGCCGATGATCAACTGGCGCTGGCCTTTGCCGATGGGAATTATGGTGTCGATGATCTTGTTGCCGGTATAGAGCGGCTGTTCGACGAAATCCCGTGCCAGGATGGGGGGTGACAGCACGTCCAGTTCGCGACGCCCGTCGCATTCCGGCGCGGCGCCGCCGTCTAGCGGTACGCCGAGGGGATCAATGACCCGGCCCAGCAACGCGTCCCCCACGCCAATGCCGAGTCGTTCACCGGAGCGGTAGACGAGCACGCCGGAACTCAGGGCCGGGCTTTGCTGCAGCAGGATAGCGCCCAGCAGTTCCTCTTCCAGATGGAAGACCAGTGCCCGGCTGCCGTCTTCCAGGTTCAGGATCTCGTCCATGGCGGCGGACGGCAAGCCCTTGATCCAGGCGATGCCATCGCCGATCGAAACGACCCGGCCCTGCTCGGTCATACGCAGCCCGAAGCGATAGCGGCTCAGCCAGTCCTGCTCGCCGTTGTGCGAAGATGGGGCGCTAGCGTTTGGCGTCGGCATGCTGTGCCTCGGTAAAAAAATGCAGCTCGTCCAGCAGACTGGTGCGCAACATCCAGGGACCGACGCTGATGCGCAATCCCGCCATCAGCTTAGTATCCTGTTCGAATTCGCAGGCCACCGGCAGTCCCGCCAGGCGACCGATTGCCTCAGTGAGGCCGGCGCGCTGGGTATCATTCAAGGGGTAGGCGCTGGTGATCTTTGCCACCCCCGCCCGGGTTGCGTCCCGCAGGGCCAGCAGCTCCCGATCAGGCAACTGCGGCAGGTCTTCCAGTAGCAGTCGGCATATGCGCTCCTCCAGTTCAGCACTGGTGAGGCGCGACAGCAGGCGCGCCAGAAACCGCCCGCCCTCGATTCTCGCCTCCTCCTCCAGTCGCTGTTGCTGCTCAATGGCGCGCCGCTGTTCCACGGCACGCAGCTTGTTACGCTCTTCATCCAGGGAAACTTGCAGGACAGCCAGTAGCCGGGTGCGTTCCGCATCCATCTCCCGGCGCAGTTGCTGGAGGGCCTGCGCCTTTTCCTGCTCCCACTCGGCCATGCGGTTTTCATACTGGCGTTTGAGCGCTTCGGCCTCGCTCCGTATCGCCCGGGCATCGGCCAGAGTCTTTTCGATCCCGGCCTGGCGCTGGGCAATGGCGGCGGTCACCGGCTTGTACAGGAAGTGCTGCAACAGCCACACCAGCACCAGAAAATTGATGATTTCGAGCGCGAAGGTGGTCCCGTCAAATTCCATGGGTAGCTCCCTACTTCAGCAGGTATTCGAGCAGCGGGTTGCGGAACAGGATGATCAGCACCACCACCAGCACGTAGATGGCCAGAGACTCGATCATCGCCAGGCCGATGAACAAGGTACGCGTGATCGCCTTTTCCGCCTCGGGCTGCCGCGCCAGAGAATCCAGCGCCTGGCTGATGGCGCGCCCCATGGCGAGGGCCGGAAAGAACACACCGATAGCCACAGCCAGGGCGGCGACAACGGTCGATGCGGTGGTAAACAACGTCATGTCATTCATGTGTTACTCCTTTTCTCGATTATGTTTAAGTTGTTGCGACTGAATGGCGCCGGCCACGTAGATCAGCGCCAGCATGCCAAAAATGTAGGCTTGCACCACGGCCTCGATGATGTGCAGCATCAGCACCGGCACCGGCGCCAGAAAGCCCGCCACCAGCAGCACCAGCAGCGCCGCCATCTGCAGGCTGAAGATGTTGCCGAACAGGCGCACCGCCAGCGCCACGGTACGGGTGATTTCGCTGATGAGGTGAAACGGCAGCAAGATCGGGTTGGGCTGCAAATAATGGCGCAGGTAACTCATCAGGCCGTGACTGCGGATGCCGAACCAGTGGACGGCGAGGAATACCAGGATCGCCAGCCCCGCCGTCAGCGATAAATCCCCCGTGGGTGAACGCAGCCCGGGGATCAGGCTCGCCAGGTTGGCCGCGACGATAAACACCCACAGGGTGGCGATAAATGGCATGACCTGACGGTAGTGATCTGGCAGCACGATGCGGATGGCGTCCTCGATGGCTGCGACGATACCTTCGACCACCACCTGCCATGGCCCGGGAGAGATGTCCAGGCGCCGGGTCGCCGCACATGCCGCAGCCGTCAATGCCAGCATGATTCCCCAAGTCACCACCACTGTGTTGGTGATGGAGAGGGTGCCGATGCGAAACACCTCGGTGATGAAGCTGCTCGAACTGGTCATAAGGGAACCTCTATTCGCGTATGAAGTAATAGACGTTGACGGCCCCGGCTACGATGCCGAGAAAGATCAGACTCATGGTCCAGCGCATCGAATAACCTTCGAACAGGCCGTCGATCCAGTTACCCAAGTAGGCTCCGCCGACCACCGGCAACACGAACAGCAAACCGAGGACGCCGACATAGGCGGTTTGCGCCAGCACCGTGGAGCGTTCCTTCTCAGCTCGTTCCAGGCGCTTGGCCGCCTTTTCGACCTGCTCTTCGAGTTTTTCCTGCTCGTCACTCATGCCACGCTCCTCGTCTCGCGCTGCAGGTTCCAAAGACGCTTCAGCATTTCGTCCTCCAGACGGGTCAGGCTTTCTGTGACAGTGCGCAACTTTTCCTCTTCGGCCTGCAATTCATCCCGCCAGGCCGCACTGATGCGTTTGTAATCAGGATCGTGGAGGTAACGCCGCGTATTGACGTAGAGATCGTTATCGACGAAGTAGAGTACTGCGCCGGGCAAGGCCAGAAACCGCCAGGTTCCATCGGCGGTACGGAAACGCGCCAGTCCGGTAGTCAGGCAGGTCATCATGCGAGCATGTCCGGCCAGCAGGCCGAAACTGCCTGAATCGTCAGCGGCAACGAAGCTGACGGCATCGTCGATGCGCTCGTACTGGGTGCCGCTCTGCAAGTGCAGAACAAAGGTGTTCATAGGGCGGCTTTCATCGTGCCGCGCATGTAGCAGCGATCTTCGGGCAACTCGTCGTACTCGCCGCGCAGGAAGGCTTCGCAGTCGTCCAGTGTGTCGGACAGCGGCACGCTGACCCCGGTTATCCCCGTGTGCTGGGCGACGACGTGGAAGGGCTGGGTCAGGTAGCGCTGCAATTTGCGCGCCCGCAGGACGATGGTGCGGTCGGCGTCCGACAGCTCTTCCATGCCGAGCATCATGATGATGTCTTCAAGCTCGCGATAGCGGGCAAGATGGGCGCGCACCCCATCGGCGACGGCATAGTGGCGGTCGCCGAGAAAATGCCGGTCCATCATCTTGCTGGTGGAGGCGAGCGGATCGATGGCGGGATAAATCCCCTTGCTGGCCTGGAGCCGCGACAGGATCACGGTGGTATCGAGGTGACTCAGGATAGCGCTTACCGCCGGATCGGTCATATCGTCGGCGGGCACATAAATCGCCTGCACCGAGGTGATGTCGCCGGCAGTGGTGGAAATGATGCGATCCTGCAATTCGGCCACTTCGGTCATCAGGGTCGGCTGATAACCGACCGTAGCCGGCATACGCCCCAGCAGCCCGGAGATTTCGCTACCGGCCTGGACGAAGCGGAACACGTTGTCCATCAGCAGCAGAACTTCCTTGTGCAGGGTATCGCGCAGGTATTCTGCGTAGGTGAGCGCCGTCATGCCAACCCGAAAACGCACACCCGGCGACTCGTCCATCTGGCCGAACACCATCAGGGTTTGCGGCATGACACCGGCATCCTGCATTTCGTGCCACAGTTCGTGCCCTTCGCGGATGCGTTCGCCGATGCCGGCAAACACCGAGACGCCCTGATGCAGCGCGACGATGGCATGCATGAATTCCATGATCAGGACGGTCTTGCCGACCCCGGCGCCGCCGAACAGCCCGGTCTTGCCGCCTTTGATGAAAGGCGCCAGCAGATCCACCACCTTGATGCCGGTCTCCAAAATTCCCCTGGCATTGACGGTTTCGTGCAGCGGCGCGGGCTTGGCGAAGATGCTGCGGGATTCCCCGCCCGGCAGCGGCGACCCGCCGTCCAGAGGTTGGCCGAAAGCATTGAGGAGACGCCCCAGGCATAGCGTTGAAGTCGGCACCTGCAAAGTTGCTCCGGTATCGAAGACCGGCATACCCCGTTGCAGCCCGCTGGTCCGGTTCAACGTGATGGCGCGAATGCGCTTTTCATCCAGATGCTGGTGGGCTTCGAAGGTGTAGGTTTCATGGTCGATCCGGGTATACAGCGCCTGATGCAGCGGCGGCAGATGGTCGCAGATAATATCCACCACCGGGCCGTGAACCTCGCAGATCTTTCCAATGGGCGTACTGTTGTTCGTAAGCCGGGCGATGGCTTCGATCTTTGCCGCGAATTGGTTCATGCAATCGGTGGAGCAGAAGTAATAGACGTTTCCGCCATCGCTCAGGCTGCCCGCTGCGGTCTCCTCATCCACGTTCATTCCGCATACCGGATCAATTGCCATTTTCATTTATCCTTTCGGCGGCGGAGATACAAGAAGCCCGAGCGACCATATTTTCAGCACGTCGAGCTCGAAAGGCCGCACCTCCAAAAGGCGGATGGCCTTCGGTCCTTGCCGGAGCTGGTCAGTGGGAATGAACCGCACTTGGTCCGCTCCCATAATATCCACCGCTGGCGCAGCCGCCCAACAATACCGCGACTACTATCGAGTAAATAACCAACATCTTCTTTGACATCACGTTTTCCTTGAGTTGAAAAAACCAATTTAGTACTCGATGCCCTGATCCAGGCACCATTTGTAGTGCGCATCACTTTCAGTGCTTATCTCGGCGGCGTCCTAAACAATTTCAACATTGTGTCTTCATGCTTTACTATCAAATCGCAACATTGCGCTCTTTTATTAATGATAATCGCCCATGATTGCAAGACATCTTCCACCGATATTTCAGTATCTTTCTGCAATAACCACAGGGGCAGGCTTTAGACCTCCCCCATCACAGCTGTACTCGATATCTGGCAACTGCACCTATCTCCCGTGTTGGTTTTTCGGACTTTTCATATTGCAGTATCGAAAAATACTTGCTGGTTATTGCTTTCAGTGCCGCCTGCAAATAAGTTTTATCAGTTTGCCCAATCTCGCCATATAGTGCGTGGGCAATAGATTCAAAGGCGCTAACGACGTCAGGATCAAAATGTTTACCCGCCCCTTCCTGCAAAACTTTTAGTGCCTCTTCAAGCGACATGGGTTCCTTGTAAGGTCGTCTGGACATCAATGCATCAAACACATCCGCAACTGCAAACAATCTTGCAGCAAGCGGAATATTCTTGCCATGGATGCCGTGCGGGTAGCCACTACCGTCGAACTTCTCATGATGAAAAAGCACCACGTCTCGGGCGCGCTTTAACCAATTGGAATCCTGAATAATCTCACTGCCATGCGCAACATGGGTCTTCATGATTTCAAACTCTTCCGCAGTCAATCGGCCCGGCTTAAGCAATATCTGGTCCGGAATGCCAATTTTTCCGACATCGTGCAGAAAAGCCCCGATAATTAGCGATTCAATGCTGTCCCTACTCATGTTCATTACCTTGGCAAGCCTGGCTGAATAAAGTGTTACCCGGTAATTATGCAAGTCAGTATCGGCATGAATCGCCCCGGGAATCGTGGAGGCTCCTTTAACTTAGTAAAATGGAGCCACCATGAACAAATCAAACAAATATTCTTCCGAAGTGACCTGCCCCCTGTAGCCCTACCACCGATCAGTAGTAAAGCCCTTGGGTTGCGAGCTTAAACTATTTCACTGCTCGATTGCATTGCTCCATCTTTGTTCTGCCGGTGCTG
>NZ_BAAHSJ010000005.1:0-254790 GCF_054601595.1 Sideroxyarcus sp. TK5
ATGAACCCAATGATCTGTTCTTCGCTAAATCGACTCTTCTTCATTTCCGCCTCTCTTCAAAAGCGGACTTTACTAACTTCTAGATGGTACGGTCTATAGGGAGCAGGTCACGGATAGCTATGCGAAAGCGGGGGGGGATAACCTCATCTCTAGCAGGAATTAGGCTAAATGATGAGCCATTCTATTTCAAATTTTGTGAACGACGGAAGCCAGATGCAGCTGAAGCTAGCCTTGTTTCAGGGATGTCAATGAATGCACTTCATGTCGAAGAGTTTCTAGCCTTACCTCAAGCAACAGGGCAGAACGGCGGCAAGCAAATCGGCTATCGAAATTGCCATCGATACTTAAACAATACGGAATTCGTTACGTTGGCAAAAGGTGGGTGGATTGGAACTTCCGCTGAAGAAAGCGATTTTATGAAAGAGGTTGTCACTGCGAGTCTCGAACGAAAGCATGCCGTTGTTTATGCCTTGATTGATATCCCCGAGCAAAGTACTGCGCAACTAAGAAAGAAAAAGGGGAAGTAGTGATTGGGGCAACATCACAATGATTATATTAATCAAGGACTGACCACGGCTTCCAATTGAATATCGGCACGCCTTCCACTACCCAAGCATGCAGGTCTAAATAACAATTAAACTGCGCACAATAACGATGCCAACATCTGCACCTGACATCCCTCCACATTATTCGAAAGCATGGATTAATTCCCGTGCCACGTCCGGCACCACAGAATCAGAGAGATATCTAGGCCGTCTAGCTCAGAAAGCTTTTCTTTCTCTGTGGAGCTATTCAAATGTTTACACGGATGAGGGTCGAAAAGGCACAGGAAACGGCAAGGAGTTCTGTGACCTTCTGGTGGTATTTGGAAATGATGTCATTCTCTTCTCAGACAAGCACTGTGAGTTCAAACCACATGCTGATATAAATGTTGCCTGGAGTCGTTGGTATAAACGCGCAATTGAAAAATCCGCCAAGCAACTTTCCGGAGCAGAAGCATGGCTAAAACGATTCCCTGATAAGTTATTCCTCGACCCAAGCTGCACTACCAAACTCCCCATACAACTACCCGATCCTTCGAAACAACGCATTCATTTGATTGCGGTAGCTCGGGGGGCTTCCGAGCACGCAACAGCATATTGGGGAGGTGGTAGCTCTGGTAGCTTATTCATAGATACGGAACTTGTTCAAAGAGACCATTACAGTGCCCCATTCCGTATTGGGTGGACACTACCAAGTCGGAGAATTGTTCATGTTTTTGATGAAACTACCCTCGATATAGTTTTGCAGGAACTCGACACCATTTCAGACTTCGTAAACTATCTGACAAAAAAACAGGAAGTATTTTCAACATCGGGCGTCGATTTAATAGTTCCTGGTGAAGAGGAACTGCTTGCTACTTACTTAACAAGATATGACCCAGTAAGCAATCAACACCATTTCCCTGAAGCCCCGCCTGGATCATTGATAGCACTCCGCGAAGGTGGTTGGACAAAACTTGTGTCGAGCAAAGAATATCGCAAGCGAATCAAGGAAAATGAAATCAGTTATCTCTGGGACAATCTAATTGAATTCCAGAACGAACATATAATTTCTGGCACAGCGAGTACGATATTTGGAGATGAATCAATTGAAATGTACGAGCGCATCATGCGCGCGATGGCTCAGGAAGATCGGATTACGAGACGAACTCTAGGAGAAAGCTTTCACCGAGCAAACGAAGTAAATATTGAAGGAAAACGATTCACTCGAACAATTTTCAGGAGCCCGGAAAATGATCTCGCGTATGTTCTTATGTCGCTACCTAGGCCGCCAGAATATACCGACAAACAATATAAGGAACAAAAATGGAATGACCTTATTGCGTACAGCTATAGATGTAAACTTAAATTTGATAGCGTGCGTGAGGTGATTGGAATAGCTATTGAGCCAGGCAACACCAAGCTAACTTCGGTGGAATATCTGTTGATAGATTTTGGCAAAGCACCATTGCCTTCAGAATATTCTGAACAAATTCGAGATAAACTTATTGCAGATAATATGTGGGAGTCTAAAGAAGCCAAATGTTTGCTGATTCCACATAGACCATTTTAAATCCAGCGATATAGGGTCAACATCGCAATACCCACAGAGAATCAAAGAGGGGAATCAACAAGAGAGCTAAAGGGGTCAGCATCGCATACCCCTTGAATCAAAGGTGTCAGCATCACATTATTCCCCACGAAAAAGCCCGGCATCGCCGGGCTTTTCAATTATCTGCAAAACAACACCCCCCTCACCCCTCCGCCTGCGGCACGTAACTCTTCACCGACTTCCGCGACCTTGCGTTGCGCTTGTGCGTGACCACGCCCTTGATCGATTCCAGCCCTGAGAGCGGTGTGTCGGGGTATGCCCAGTTGAGGGCGACGAGTCGCCAGCCGCCATTCTCGTCGCGCTTGAGTTGGCGGAAGATGAAGTCATCCTTTTCGACTTCTGCGATGACGTATGCGCCTTCGGTGGCGGGCGCGCCCATCTGGATGACGAGGATCTCGCCTTCGGTGAATTCAGGGGCCATGCTGTCGCCCAGCACCATGAGCGCAACGATCTCTTTGCCGTCGCAGTTGCTGCCGGCGGGTTCGCCTGTCGGGGTGTCGGCGGAGATGACGGGGATGTCGATGGGTTTGCGCGGTTGCATGCTTTATCGCTCTGTTTGGTTTGGGCGGATGATAGCGTCTATCCGGCGGCGGTTGAATGACCCGTTAGGGGGCTGCGGCACATCTCACTATAAAAGCACCGACCGAGTCGTCATTCCCGCGAAAGCGGGAATCCAGCTTTTTGTTTTAACTGGGTTCCCGCTTTCGCGGGAACGACGAAACCATTCTTGTTCATTGCCTCCATCTGTTTTGTTTTAGCATACGGGACGTTCATTTCCGGGAGGTTGCCATGTTGCGTTTTGCATTGTTGTTTGGGACTTTGTTTGCCAGTGGGTGGGCGTTGGCGGAACCGGCGGTGTACAACCGCGTGGATTTTCAGGTGGAGGCGGCGCGCGAGGTGGCGAATGATCTGCTGACCGCGACCTTGTCGGTGGATATTCAGGACAAACAGCCCGCGCGCGTTGCGCAGCAGATGAATGCGGCGCTGAACGATGCGCTGAAGAAGGCGGCGGCGTTCAGCGCGGTGAAGGCGAGCAGCGGCAACCAGCAGACCTTTCCTGTGTATGGCCGAAACAACCAGATCGAGGCATGGCGCGGGCACGGCGAGATACGCATCGAGTCGCGCGATTTCAAGGCGGCGGGCGAGCTGATCATGCAGTTGCAGTCCGGCATGCAACTGGGCGGCGTGCAGTTCAGTGTGGCACCGGACACGCGCGCGCGGATCGAGAATGGGTTGATCACCGAGGCTATCAAGGCTTTCCAGCAGCGTGCCGAGGCGATACGTGCCGCTGTGGGTGCGAAGGCTTACAAGACCGTGCATATGGGCATCAACAGCGGCATGCCGAACCACCCCATGCCGATGATGCGCGCGGCCAAGGTGAGTTCTTCCATCTCAGCACCGGAATTCGCCAGCGGCGAGAGCCGCATGACCGTGCAGATCAGCGGGACGATAGAGACCCATTGAGTCAGCCACGTTCACGTGGCCAGCGGATTTGCGGCACCACTAGAGGGTGGGGTGTTTCCCGGTCTGACTTTCTTTCTTTGCGAACAATGCGCAAAGACCTTCGGCGAGCTGGTTCACACGATGCGTGTTTGCCGAGTGATGGCCGGACTCACAACTGACGATCTCGCAGTGATGGTACATCTGCTTCAGTTTGCGTTCTGCTTCCGCCCGATCCCTGCCCGAGATCATCAGGCGCGCGATAGGCAGGCCGTCGCGTGTCCTTATGAAAAAAAAGAATTTATGCATGTCTCTCCCCGTCAAGTCCTTCAACTTTCGCGGCGATCATATTTATTTTCTTGTGATCCCGGACTGCCGTTACGATCGGTCGCGCAATAACCTTAACATATATGCGGCTTTTGGGTTGCATCAAACTTCGCTGATGGCTGCCAGCAGATGGGCAGTTCCACCTGCCACTTCCCGATGGCGCTAACGGCTTGAGTTAGAATCCGCTCCGCCTTTGCGACCCATCAATACCATTCCATGCGTCTCTCCCTCCTCCGTCAACGCTTGTACGACCTCGGCGCGAAACCCTGCCATGCAGACCGTTTGCTGCGCGGCTGGTGTCAGGTGCGGTCTTACGACATCAAGGGCAGTCCGGCGGCAACCTTCTTCCCTGCCGCGATGCGTGCAGCCTTGCCTGCCATCGAGGCGGAGCTGGAGGGCTTGGCGCGGTTGCATGGCGAATATCCTGCCGATGCGGAAGTGGCGCGCTTGCTGCTGGAACTCAACGACGGGCAGATGGTGGAGAGTGTGTTGCTGCCGCGCGGCGGGCTGTGCATCTCGACGCAGGTGGGTTGCGCGGTGGGCTGTGTGTTCTGCATGAGCGGCCGCGCCGGTTTGTTGCGCCAACTGAGCAGCGCGGAGATCGTGGCGCAGGTGGTGCTGGCGCGCAGACGCCGCGCGGTGAGCAAGGTGGTGTTCATGGGCATGGGCGAGCCGGCGCACAATCTGGACAATGTGCTGGAAGCTATCGAGGTGCTGGGGATGCAGGGCAACATCCCGCACAAGAACCTGGTGCTTTCGACGGTGGGGGACCTGCGCGTGTTCGAGCGGTTGCCGCAGGAGACCGTGAAGCCCGCCCTCGCGCTGTCGCTGCATGCCACCGACGATGCGCTGCGCGCGACGCTGTTGCCGCATGCGCCGCTGATACCGGTGGCCGAACTGGTGGAACGTTGCGAGGTGTATGCACGCGCGACGGGATATCCGACGCAGTACCAGTGGACCTTGATCGAAGGGATGAACGACAGCGATGATGAGTTGGCGCGCATCGTCGAGCTGCTCAGCGGCAGATACGCGATCATGAATTTCATCCCGTTCAACGATGTGGACGGCCTGCCCTACCGCCGCCCTTCTGCCGAACGCATGGCGCGCATGGTGGGCACGCTGAAACAGAACGGTATCGTGACGCAGTTGCGCGATTCGGCGGGTCAGGAGGTGGAAGGTGCCTGCGGTCAGTTACGCGCAAGGCATGCGACAGCCGGGCAGACCGTCACTCGTCTGGAAATGCGGAAGAAGGCGTTGTTACAAGATTTGTGAGCGCAAGCCAGTCGGGCGCGGTCACTTGGTGGTGAGCACTGTGTTCAATACGTTCAGGGTGCGCATGACTTCGTGGAAGGCGATGCGTACTTCTCCGTCCATGATCTTCTTCGCTGCGGCGAGATTCTTTTCCTGGATGTTCTTCACCACGAAACCGGCTGCGGTATGCAGGCGGGAGTGCTGTTCGGTCAGGGTCTGGATGCCTTTGTTGTTCGGGCCGAAAACGGTCTTTGCCGGGCCGTGCAGCCACTTGCCCAGATCGCACAGGTCGTCGCGCATGATCTGTTCAAGCTGCACATCCCCTTTCGTTTTGCCATCCAGATAGTTCTGCAGGCTCAGCTTCCACGCGATGTGAGCTTCGATCTCGTCCATGACGTTGATCTCGTTCTTGACCGCCTCACGCTGGTCGTCGGACAGACCGAACAGCTTGATCAACGCATCTTTGAGCAGCTTCACCGAGACCAGGATCACCAGACCCGACACCGCGCTGGAGATCAACAGTTGATCGGCACTGAGCTTGCCGAACAGGATAAGCACCAGTTCGACGCTGATGCCAAATACGATGACGACGTTGATAATGAACGAGAGCTTTTTCATCGACCACCATACTGTGTGAGATTTGACTGCTCAAAAGGACCGCATCATCCCGGCCAATCGCCTTGCATTTACACGGCGCGGGCGCATTCTACGCTAAGCCATTGAAATATCGCGATCAATTTGTTGCTTTTATGCAATCAACGAACCCCGGCATGCCCCGCCTCGCTCATTTCACTTCTTTGGGATCGACCACTCGTATCACTTCGCCTTCAAAAACTTCGTCGTTGCTGGCGCGCTGTTCACGCATCACGGATTGGCTCTGCTCTGCGAATGCACGCATCTGTTTGTGCACTCCGCGCATCTTCCACCAGATGTATGCCCATGCGATCAGACCGACGACGGCGATGACCGCGAAGAACACTGCTGAGAACATCAAGGCAACGACGGCAACCGCGATGGTGACGACCACCCCCACGATCTTGCGCAACAGGCTGGGCGGGTTGGCGGGAGGAGGCATTACGAATCGGATCTGCATCAAGCGAACCTTTTGTGGATTGAAAAAAACGGCGCGCCGGATCGAGCCGGCGCGCCGTCTTGCTGCTTAGCCTTTGTCGAAGCGCATCACACCCGCTTTGCAATCCACCTTGATGGTGTCCTTCGCAGCGAAGTGACCTTCGAGGATATGCTTGGCCAGCGGGTTCTCCAGTTGTGCCTGGATGGCGCGCTTGAGCGGACGTGCGCCATACACCGGATCGAAACCGGCGTTGGCGATCTCGGACAGTGCGGCTTCCGTGATCTCCAGCTTCATCTCCATCGCGGCCAGACGTTTCTCCAGATACTGCAACTGGATGCGGGCGATGGACTTGATGTTCTTCTCGTCCAGCGCGTGGAACACCACCACCTCGTCGATGCGGTTGATGAACTCGGGACGGAAATAAGTCTTCACCTCGCCCATCACCGCCAGCTTCACCACCTGGTAATCGTCGCCGCTCATCTGCTGGATCATCTGCGAACCCAGATTTGACGTCATCACGATCACGGTGTTCTTGAAGTCCACGGTGCGCCCCTGACCGTCGGTCATGCGACCGTCGTCCAGCGCTTGCAGCAGCACGTTGAACACGTCCGGGTGCGCCTTCTCCACTTCGTCCAGCAGGATGACGCTGTACGGCTTGCGGCGCACGGCCTCGGTGAGGCCGCCGCCTTCTTCATAACCGACATAGCCCGGCGGCGCGCCGATCAAACGCGCGACGGAATGCTTCTCCATGTATTCGCTCATGTCGATGCGGATGAGATGGTCTTCCGAGTCGAACATGAAGCCGGCCAGCGCCTTGCACAGCTCGGTCTTGCCCACGCCGGTGGGGCCGAGGAACAGGAAGGAACCATAGGGACGGTTCGGATCACTCAAACCGGAACGCGAACGGCGGATGGCGTCGGACACCAGGCGCACGGCTTCGTCCTGCCCCACCACACGCTCGTGCAGCTTCTCTTCCATCTTGAGCAGTTTGTCGCGCTCGCCCTGCATCATCTTCGACACGGGGATGCCGGTCGCGCGACTCACCACTTCGGCGATCTCTTCCGCGCCGACCTGGGTGCGCAGCAGCTTGTTCTTCTGCGCGCCGCCTTCGGCCTCGCGCTGCGCGGCCTCTTTCAACTTGGCTTCGAGTTGCGGCAGCTTGCCGTATTGCAGCTCGGCCACTTTCTCCAGCTTGCCTTCGCGTTGCAGGCGGTTGATCTCGGCCTTCACCTGGTCGATCTCTTCCTTCACGTGGGCCGTGCCCTGGGCCGCGCCCTTTTCCGCCTTCCAAACTTCTTCGAGGTCGGCATATTCGCGCGACAGCTTGGCGATCTCGTCCTCGATCAGGGTGAAACGTTTCTGCGAAGCCTCGTCCTTCTCTTTCTTCACCGCTTCGCGCTCGATCTTGAGCTGGATCAGGCGACGGTCGAGCTTGTCCATGACTTCCGGCTTGGAGTCGATCTCCATCTTGATGCGCGCGGCGGCCTCGTCGATGAGGTCGATGGCCTTGTCCGGCAGGAAGCGGTCGGTGATGTAGCGATGCGAGAGTTCAGCGGCCGCGACGATGGCGGGATCGGTGATCTCGACGCCGTGGTGCAGTTCATATTTCTCCTGCAGGCCGCGCAGGATGGCGATGGTGGATTCCACGGATGGCTCGTCCACCAGCACCTTCTGGAAACGGCGCTCCAGCGCGGCGTCCTTTTCGATGTACTTGCGGTATTCGTCCAGCGTGGTCGCGCCGATGCAGTGCAGTTCGCCGCGCGCCAGCGCGGGCTTGAGCATGTTGCCCGCGTCCATCGCGCCTTCGGCCTTGCCCGCACCGACCATGGTGTGGATCTCGTCGATGAACACGATGTTGCGGCCTTCGTCCTTGGCCAGTTCGTTCAGCACGGATTTCAGGCGCTCCTCGAACTCGCCGCGATACTTGGCGCCGGCCAGCAATGCAGCCATGTCCAGCGACAGCACTTTCTTGCCTTTGAGCGTCTCGGGAACTTCGCCATTGATGATGCGCTGTGCCAGACCTTCCACGATGGCGGTCTTGCCCACGCCGGGTTCGCCGATCAGCACCGGGTTGTTCTTGGTGCGGCGCTGCAACACTTGTATCGCACGGCGGATCTCGTCGTCACGGCCGATGACCGGGTCGAGCTTGCCCTGTCTGGCGCGTTCGGTCAGGTCGAGGGTGAATTTCTTGAGCGCCTCGCGCTGCCCTTCGGCTTCCTGCGAGCCGACCGATTCGCCGCCGCGCACCGCGTTGATGGCGGTCTCCAGCGCGGCGCGGGTGATGCCGTGTTGCTTGTACAGACGTCCGCATTCGCCCTTGTCGTTGGTGACGGCGAGCAGGAACATCTCGCTGGCGATGAACTGGTCGCCGCGCTTCTGCGCTTCCTTGTCGGTGAGGTTGAGCAGGTTGGACAGGTCGCGGCCGACCTGCACTTCGCCGCCGTGGCCTTCCACTTTGGGCAGGCGGGTCACCGCCTCGTTGAGTGCGGTCTTCAGCGCGTTGACGTTGCCGCCGGCGCGCGCCAGCAGCGAGCCTGCCCCGCTGTCGGCATCGTTGAGCATGGCGAGCAGCAGATGCTGCGGCTCGATGAACTGGTTGTCGGCGCCGACGGCCAGGCTTTGGGCATCGGACAGGGCTTGTTGCAGCTTGGTGGTGAATTTGTCGAAACGCATGGTGCACTCCTTGACGGGAATTGTTGTCTGCCGGGTAAATGGGGCAGTCATCCGGGATTTCAAGTGGCTATTGACCGGGCACAGGCGGCGGGGTACGTTCCCATTATGAACCTCGAAACCTGGGAATTGCTGAGTTATGTCGTCACCGTGGTCGGTCTGCCGCTGGCGATCTTCGTGTTCATCTTCGAGCAGCGCAAGGAGCGCGACAACGAGGACGAGGCGGTCTATCAATTGCTGTCGGACAACTACCAGGATTTCCTCAAGGTGGCGCTGGAACATTCCGACCTGCGCCTGTTCTCGACCGAGAAGACCGGCGATCTGGACGACATCCAGCGTGAGCGCATGTATATCGTGTTCAGCATGCTGATCTCGCTGTTCGAGCGCGCTTACCTCTTGCTGTACGAGGACGACATGACGCCCAAGCAGTGGCGGCGCTGGCGTTCGTGGGAGGACTACATGCGCGAGTGGTGCCAGCGCGAGGATTTCCGCTCGGCGCTGGCCGAACAACTTGGCGGCGAGGACCCGGATTTCGTGAAGTATCTGAAAGCGCTGGCCGAAGAGCGCGCGCCGTCATGAGCTGGATCTTGCCTGCTGTGATAGCCTTCGCGCCCTTGTCCATCCCTGAATCTTGATACCTGTGGCCCGCCTGTTCGACCTGCTCGCCAACCTGTTCCCGTTGTGGGTGCTGTCATGCAGCGGCCTGGCCCTGCTCTTCCCGCACTGGTTCACCTGGTTCAACGGCCAGATGATCGTGTGGGGCCTGGCGATGATCATGATAGGCATGGGCATCACGCTGGGCCTGGACGATTTCCGCCGCGTGCTGCAGATGCCGAAACAGGTGGTGATCGGCGTGTTCGCGCAGTTCGCCATCATGCCCTTCCTCGGCTGGTTCATCGCGCTGTCGCTGCACCTCGAACCGCAACTGGCGGTGGGCTTGATCCTCGTCGCCTGCTGCCCCGGCGGCACGGCATCCAACGTGGTGAGCTACATCGCGAAAGCGGATGTGGCGCTGTCGGTGCTGATGACCATGTGCTCGACCTTCGCGGCAGTGGCGATGACGCCGCTGCTCACCAAATTGCTGGCAGGCGCGTATGTGCCGGTGGATGCGTGGAGCCTGTTCACCAGCACGGTGAAAGTGGTGCTGTTGCCGGTGGTGATCGGCATGCTGCTCAACCGCTACGCGCACCGCAGCGTGCAGTCCATCCTGCCGGTCGCGCCGCTGGTGTCGGTGATCTTCATCGCGCTGATCTGCGCCAGCATCATCGGCAGCAACGCGGACACGGTGAAGCATTCGGCGGGCGTGCTGTTCTCGGCGGTGGCCCTGCTGCATGCCGGCGGTTTCGCGTTGGGCTATGCGCTGGCGCGCGTGCTGCGCCTGAACGAACTGTCGGCGCGCACCATCTCCATCGAGGTGGGCATGCAGAATTCCGGGCTTGGGGCGGTGCTGGCACGCAGCAGCTTTCCGCAGATGGCGCTGGCGCCGGTGCCTTCCGCGATCTCGGCAAGTTTCCATTCGATCATCGGTAGCATATTGGCCGCCTGGTGGCGGTCGCGCCCGGCACACAAGGAGTAAAGCATGAGTCTCACCCCGCATATCCGCGCCAACGTGAAAGCCGCGTTGGAAGAAGACATCGGCACGGGCGATCTGACCGCCCAGTTGATCCCCGAAGGCAGCAAGGCGCAGGCGACCGTCATCACGCGCGAAGTTGCCGTACTGTGCGGCACCTTGTGGTTCGAGGAATGTTTCCTGACGCTGGATCCGGCCTGCCGCATCGAATGGAAATTGAAGGAAGGCGAACGGGCCGAGGCCAACCAGACGCTGTGCGAGATAAGCGGCGATGCGCGCGCGATGCTGTCGGCCGAACGCCCGGCGCTGAACTTCCTGCAGACGCTGTCGGCCGTGGCCACGGTGACGCGACGCTACGTAGAGGCCGCAGGCGGGCACAAGGCGAAGATCATGGACACACGCAAGACGCTGCCCGGCCTGCGCCATGCGCAGAAATACGCGGTGACGGTGGGAGGGGGGCGCAATCAGCGTGTAGGCCTGTTCGACGGCGTGCTGATCAAGGAGAACCACATCGCGGCTGCGGGTGGCATCGGCAAGGTGATGGAACTTGCGTTCCGGGTGACACCACCGCATATCCCCATCCAGATCGAGGTGGAGAACATGGCCGAACTGGACGAAGCCTTGCTGGTCGGAGCCAAGCTCATCCTGCTGGACAACTTCACGGTGGCCGACATGAAACTGGCCGTGGAGCACGCCGCCGGTCGCGCCGAGCTGGAAGCCTCGGGCGGCATCACGCTGGAGAACATCCCGCTGATCGCCGCAACCGGCGTGGACCGCATCTCCATCGGCGCGCTGACCAAGGATGTGAAAGCCATCGACCTGTCGATGCGCGTGCTGCTTCCCTGAGCCGTCATTCCGGCGAAAGCCGGAATCCAGATGATTGAGATAATTCCCACGCAGTGGGGCAAAACCTGAAGTTGTCTACTTCGCAGCGTGTTTTCTTTGGCTGGATTCCGGCCTTCGCCGGAATGACGTGTGGTGGGCTTGAATTCTCGCCGGCCACCCATATATAAGGAATCGCTAATCAATAAAGGAGCGATCATGTCCGACCCGAAACACATCGTCTGCCCGCATTGTGATGCGGTGAACCGCGTCCCCGCCGACAAGCTGTCAGCACAACCGACCTGCGGGAAATGCAAGCAAGCCTTGTTCGACGCGCATCCGGTCGAACTCACCGAGGCCAACTTCATGCGCCACATCTCGAACAGCGACGTGCCGGTATTGGTGGATTTCTGGGCGCCCTGGTGCGGCCCGTGCAAGATGATGGCCCCGGCTTATGCACAAGCGGCGCAGCAACTGGAACCGCTCATGCGCGTAGTGAAGCTGGATACCGAACAGGCGCAACACCTCGCTGCGCAGTTCAACATCCGCAGCATCCCGACGCTGGCAGTTTTCAAAGGCGGGCGCGAGGTGGCGCGGCAGGCCGGTGCGATGGATGCACGCGGCATCGTGGCGTGGGCGAGATCGAAGATATGACACGGATCGGCCTGCTCGCGCTGCTGTTGCTGGCAGGGTGTGCCGACCCGGCGCACAACCTGTATGAGGGGATACGACAAAGCAACGATGCGAAGCGCACGCCACAAGATCGCGCGATGCAGCCCGCGCCGGATCACGACAGTTATCGGAAATCGCTGGAAAGCGCCGATTCAAAGTAAAAACGGGAAGCCGTCCGGCTTCCCGTTCTCATTCCTGACATTTTCGGATCAGCGCACGACGCAGCCCTGATCGCCTCCGCCGCCGTTACCGTTCTGCTCGATGTTCTCCATCTTGGCATCGCCCTCCATGAATCCGGGGGTCGCGGCCAGGCGGGTCATGATCTGATCGTTGGTGAAACCGCTCTCACCCTTGCCCAGATCCACCTTCTGATCGCCCTTCTCAAGGATCACTTGTCCGTCATGTACGGTGACGTACAAGCCAGCCCCTGCTTCCGAACCGGCATCCACTTCCTGGAATATCTTGTCCAGATCGACCGGTACCGAATCGGGACGCGGTGCATCGTTACTCAGCACGGAGGCCGGGATGTTCATGATCCTCACCGGCTTCCCGGTCTGCTGGGCGAGCATGGCTGCCTGGTTGACCGCCACCGTAAAGGAGCCGCCGGGACCGACCATCACCACCTCACCCGACCAGACATAGACCCCCGCGCCATTCATCGGATCGGCAGGGCCCTCGGCCAGCTGCATATATTGGCCACTGACCGAGGTCTGCACTCCGGCATCACTCAGGATGCCATCCGCTTGTGCTTCGGCATACTGCGACCAAAGCGAGCCGTACTTGAAAGCATCACCGGTCGACGCAACCGGATTGGCCGCATCTTCTGCGCAGGCCCCGTTACACCAGGCATCGAAGCCGGTGCCGCGGATGCCTATGGTGGCTCCGGACATGCGGAACTGGTAGTTGTCGCGGTTGGCGCGGCCGATCAGTCCGGTGACGACGCGCACGCCGCCCTTGATCAGGCGCAGGGCGATGTTCTCCTGCACGCCGCCCTTCTTCTCGTACTTGAACGCCTCCACCTTGAAGATACTGCTTTGCTGCAACGTGATGCGTCCCCCGTCGCGGAATGCCACCACGGCATGCGATGCGATGTCGCTCTGCAATGTATCGCCCTCGAATACGGGAGATCACAGGGTGAGTTTCCTGATCTCCCCGTCCGCCTGTTTGGCGACCATCTGTCCTGCGATGCGCATCACGCGACCGGCTGGCTTCGGCTTCTCCGCAGGCGCAGGGGCTGCCGCCTCGGCATCATCCTCGCAGCTCTTGGTGGCGCATAGACGTGAGGTGAAATCGGTCCCGCGGATACCGATCGTCGCACCCGAGGCACGCAGCTTGTAGGCATCCTTGTTGCCGCGCTTGCCGATCAGGCCGGTGACGGTGCGGAAACCGCCCTTGAGCAACTTGAACACCGCACTGTCGTCCTTGGGGGCGCTCTGCTTGAACTGGTATGCCTCGATCTTCAGATTGGAGTCGGGACGCATGGTCATCTTGGTGCCGTCGTTCATCACCACCTGCGCATAGCTCTTCTTGCCTGTCACCAGCAGATCGCCGGGCTGCACCGTGGATTTCGGCGTCAGCACGCGTATCGTGCCATCGCCGCGCTGCGCGACCAGCGTGCCGCTCATGTAGCGGATGGTACCGGCCGTCTCGGCAGCATATGTATTGCCGCCCGCGAGCAGGAGACCGGTCAACGACAATCCCAGCAGTAACTTTTTCACTTCACACCTCACCTTCAGAACGTCCCGGTCAGCGTGGCGTGGATGCGCCAGTCGCCATTCATCTGTGCGGGATCGTTACCTTCTTTCAAGATGCGCCCGGCATCCATCCGCAAACCGTAGTTATTCCCGTAACCCGCCCGCAAACCGAAGCCCGCGCTGGCGATGCTGGTCGAGTTGTTGGCGCTGGAGGAATTCACATTGCCGCCATCCAGGAAGACCAGCGCGCGCGCATTCATCTGACCGCGCTCCCAGGCGGGGGTGTAGGTTTCGATATTGAATTTAGCACCTTGCTCGCCGGTCTCGCTGCCTTCGGAGAAACCACGCACACCACTCGCCCCACCCAGCCGCATCTGCTCGCCCTGGATCAGCTTGTCGCCACTCCATTGGCCATCGAAGGCAACCCGGAACTGCCAATCCTTGCCGAACTGCGTGAAGAGTCCGGCACCGAACCTCAGCACCTTGTAAGCGGGTGTGGGGTCGGAGAAGTTCACCAGATCATACGCTGCGAAATCCGCCGATTTCCCTTTGCTGGCGATCGGCATATTGGCAGTGAAGGAGACATTGCCGTTGACATCGCTCTTCGCCAATTTCCCCTGGATGGCATAGGCGACGCTCAACGGGGTGACCACGATATCGGTGTACAACACGGTAGGCGGCGGATTCGTCAGCTCGATCTTGCTGAACTTGCGCCAATCCAGACCGAGCGACAGCTTGGGGTCGAAACTGCCGATGCGATCGAGCGGGATGTTGTAACGCGAGCTGAACATGAGGCCGCCCCCCTGGAAGTTGGAGAGCCCGCCCACCAGCGAATTGATGTTGGAATAGCCACCGAAGAACTCGACACTGTGACCGAGGGTGTACAACGGGATCTTGTAACTGCCGCCGAGCACCTTCACCCGGCTCACATATTGCGGCGAGATCTGCATCTGCATCTGCCCAACATGGTCGCGGTTGAACATGCCGGCATCGCGGAACGACACCCCCAGACGGGATACACCGGTCTCCTTGGAGCCGCTGTTGTCCAGCGTCACGACCCATTGTTTCGGGTTGCTGTCGTTGACCAGCACGCTGGCATTCACCTCGTCATCCGTCTCGCCTGCCTTCAGCACGACATTGAGCTGGCGAGCGGGGTTCTCGTTGGCGAGACGCAACTGGCGCGCGATGTCTTTCGCACGCGGCACACCACCTTCCCGCACAGCGGGCAGCGCATAGAGCGCATTGGCCTTGCTGAAGAACTTGTTGTTCTTCACTTCAACCTTCCCGAAACGGCTCTCGATCACTTCGAAACGTACCGTGCCGGCTTCCAGCTCCTGCTCGGGCAGCAAAACATGCACAGCGGAATAGCCACGCTCCGCATACAACTCCTCGACCGCTTCCAGCGCATATTGCACATCGGAGAAGTCTTTCTCGGCTCCCACGTAAGGGGCTACGACCTGGTCGAAATCGGATTTCGCCAACAATTTGGCACCATCCACCACGAACTGCTTGATCGGAAACTTCAGCACAGGAGGGGTGTCGTCATCCACTGCCGCAACGACTTGAGGCGACATTCCGACCAGCAAGATGCAGACTACCCTTGAAAGCGTGGCACGCAGTTTCATCATCACTCCGTTAACGGCAGACCGGTAGGTTGTCCGGCAGCCCGCTACCCTGATCGTTGCCAATGTCTGCTTCGGCCAGAACCTGCTCCTCTTCCTTCTCCTTCTCTTCTTCGGTCGTATCGCTCTCCGGCGTCCCGGATGAGAACGCGACCTGGGTGATCTCCTGTACGACAGCCGGAGCCATGATGGAGAACTTGCCCGGCACAAAGGTCATCGTGTAATTCTGGGTATCGAGCAAGGTCAGCGAGCCTTGCTTGATGGCGTACTCTCCGATCAACTCACCGGGATCACGCGCCAACGTTCCGCTCAGCACGGTAGCCACCGGATCGAACAGATTGACCACACTGTAAGGAAATATCGCAGGATCGCCCGCATTCATCACTTTCTGGGCCGGAAGCGCAGTCACGACCAAGCTGGCTGGATCGATAGTGCTGGTGCTATTCCCCACCAGTGTCACGCTATAGTTCCCTCCACCGTTACCATCGTTGATCGCCACGCTATTGAAGTTGACGACCTTGTTCGTTCCGGCATTCTTGTCTGCATAACTCATATCCGCAGCATTCACCACATCACCCGACACCAGCGCGCTGCTGAAAGCGGCGAGTTGGGCTGTCGTGGCGGTGTAGGACGTTGTACCGTTGTAGGTCCTGGTCAGGCTCGGTGCCGACAGGGTGATACTGCGCGGTGTCACGGTAAGCGTGCCATTCACATAGCTGATCGAATAATTGGATGCACTACCCACGGTAAATACGGCATTACTGGGCGTGATGGCGTAAGTACCGGCATTCGCGCTACTCACTGCCCCCGCACTGCTCAAAGTGACACTGCCTATCGTGTCCCCGCCCAGCAAGCCGACCGGTATGAAAGCACTGCCATTGAATGTATAGGTATCACCGTACACCTTGCTTGCATCGCTGGCAGTGATACTGAGCAATGTGATCCCGGCTGGAGTGATAGTGAGCGTGCCGTTCGTGTAGCCTGTGATGTCGTAGCCCAACTGGCTGGAATACAGACCGGTCACATCAAAGACATATGACCCTGCGTTGACTGCACCCTGCGAACTTCCGCCGATGCTGCCCAGCAGGAGCGCGCCGGCAACCGAAGTGGAATATCCGTTATCGCCGCTATAGGCGATACCGTCATAGACCTTGGTCGCATCATTCGCGGTCACAGTGGTCTGCGTAAGGAAGCTGGTCAACAAGGGGCCGGTATGACCTTCATAGATACGCCAGGTCATACCCGCTCCACCAGTGTTGGCGATGCTCCAGCCGGCATTGGTGAAGTTCGACATCGTCGTCATGCCGACCGCATCGAGCGGTGCGGCACCGACATCCGTGGGGCCGAAGGTGTTGTAATCGAAACCGATGCCCGTCACGCCCGCGCCCAGGATCGTGTTGTCCCAGAACGTACCGGTGACGCTGCCTCCCATATCGTTGCTCCCCACTACCGCACCCATATTGCCCCCGCCGGAAAGGGTGCCGATGCTGGTGTAGCTTGTGCCGATGACGCTATTGTTCCTTCCGACCAGTCCGCCCAGGTTGGCCGAAGTACTGCCACTGACACTGCTGCCGCTGACATAACTATCACTGATGAGGGCATCGCCGCCGACCCCGCCATAGGCCCCGCCTCCCTGCAGCCCCTTGATGTTCAATCCGACCAGACCGCCGATGTCACCGCCACCACCAGTTATGGTTCCGCCGGTGACAAAACTATTGCTGATGCTTGCCGCTGTGCCAGGCAATCCCGGGAAGGTAATGTTACTTCCCCAGCCTCCAACCCCACCTTCATTCCAACCGACCAGACCGCCCACAAGCCCGACGCCCTGCACCGAGCCACCATCCACATAACTGTTGCTGATGCTGCCAGCGATGTTATGGCCGACCAATCCCCCCACGACCGCACTGAACTGTGCACTACCCAACACAGCAGAATTCATGACATGGCTGCCATCGATATTCCCCTGGCTGCTTCCCGCCAGACCACCAATGTTTGACGACGCACCGGTGATGGTCCCCAGATCGACGTAACTATTACTGATGAAGTTGTTTGGCGATGAAGCTATAGAGCCCAACCCCAACCGTCCGATCATGCCGCCGATATTGCTGTTGCCACTCACGCTTCCTCCCGTGACATGGCTGCCCGAGATACTGCCGTTGAGCCAACCTGCCAGACCGCCGGCATCGCTCACACCGGATACGAGCGTATTGGAGACATAGCTGTTGCTGATGCTGATAAAGCCACCTTCGCCCCCATCGGATCCGACCAGACCGCCGATACCGCTCGAACCCGACACATTCCCCCCGGTGACATAGCTGGTATCGACGGTGCCGCCAAAACTATGTCCCACCAGACCGCCTACATTAGTGAAAGCTCCCTGCACGGTGCCGCCACTGACAAAGCTGTTGCTGATATTGCCGCCTGTCGGTGGATTGGTACATGTCCCACTACACACGCTATACAGATAGGGATTCTTGTTGTAACCGACCAGACCGCCGACACTCGAGTTACCCGCAATGACACCGTTGGTCGAACTGCTGTTGAGAATGTCGCCCTCGTTCCATCCCGCCAGCGCTCCGACATTGAGGCTGCCGTTGACGGTCGCATTCTGCAGCACCACATTACTCACCGTGGTGCCAGACAGCACATGACCGAACAGGCCAAGATAGTCAGACGTGGACTGGTTGATGCTCAGATTGGAAATCGTGAAGCTGCCGCCATCAAAGTTGGCCCCCAGCACGGGCACGTAATAGCCCGGTAGCGCAGTGAGGTTGAGCGAGGACGTCAGGGTGAAATTGAGGGTTGAATCTTCCGAAAAGCCCAGCAGTGCCTTCATGCCGTCCAGGCTACCTACAGTATGGTTGCCAACGCCTCCCGGCAATACATTGCTATAGTCGGCGATGTTCAAAGTGCTGTCGGCAAGCCAGTCGGAGAACTGCCCTGTGGCACTCGTATTGAGCACATCGTTATACAAACCGTATGGTGTGACCATCGTCCCGGTCGAACCATTGATCGTCATACTGGAGATATTGTAATGACTGTTCGAAATGGCTCCTGAAGACATTGCGCCGGCGAAACCACCAAACAGGTTAGAACCTGTCACGCTACCGCCAGCTGCATAGCTATTACTGATGGCACCGTAGGCTGCCCCCGCAAAACCGCCTACGGTCGAGTTGCCTGTCACGGCCACACCGGTCGCAAAGGCTGCATCTATCGTGCTGCTGTTATATCCCACAACTCCGCCGACGCTGCCCGTACCGGAAACAGAACCGCCACTGTTATAGCTATTGCCGATACTGCCGGAGTTCCAGCCCACCAGACCGCCGACAGAAGTTCTCCCGAACACATTACCGGTGTTGACATAACTGTTGGTGATACTGCCCCCGGATGCATTCCAACCCACCATGCCACCGACGGAACCGCCTAACGTACCCCCATTCACGACACTATTGGCAACATGGCTGCCGTCGATGACACCGTAATTCAAACCTGCCAGACCGCCGATCCAGCGCCCGGAACCCGTGATCGTACCGCTATCGACAAAACTGTTGACTATGCTTCCATAGAATCCGTTCTGGGCCACCAGCCCGCCGAGCGTGCTAGCCCCTGCTTCAGAGACATTCATACCGCTGACATAGCAGTTTGTTATAGTGGCATCGCTGATACCTGCCAAGCTCCCGACCCGCCAGTTGCCCGTTACGCTACCTCCAACCAAACCGAGATTGCTCACCGAAGACCCCATGCTCAGCGCGCTGAACAGTCCGATATCCGTAGTCGCGGGGCGGTTGATGTACAGATTGTTGACGGTATAGCCCTGACCATTCAGCGCGCCAGAAAAACTCAATACCGGCACGAATCCTGCGCTACCCCACATCCCTCCCGCTGCCAAAGCAGGAGCCATATCGATGTTGTTCGTCAGCATGTAGCTCGCCGTCAGATTCATCGTCATCAATTGCAGTTGATGCGGATTGGCGATGGTCGTACTCCACTCACTGCGCAGGAAGGGGCGGGTATTGCTTTCGGAAATCCACCAAGTGTTGGTGAAATCGAAACCGGTATATGCGGCTTGGCTATAGGGTGTTGCACTGATGTTGACAACTGTATCCTGGTTGCCGCTACCGATGGGCACAGCCTGACCTGTTGTAACGCTGTCCCACGCTACCGTCGTGGCGCTGGCCAGACCTGCCGGTCCCGGTCCACCTGGCAGGATACCCGTGCCTGCCACACCAACCGCCCCTGAAAGGTTATTGCCGATCAAGCCGCCCACCCTGCTCGCAGAGACTATTCCGGTGCTAGCGTAACTGTTGCTGATGGATGCCGCTCCGCCCCCTCCCCCTGCACCCGCCACATTCATACTGGTCGATCCATTGGCACCATTGCCGCCGTTGCCACCGAGATTTTGCCCCACCAGACCGCCTGCAAATTGCGTGGTGAATGCTCCCATGCCGGAAACACTGCCGCCGGACACGTAGCTGTTCGTGATGATTGCTGCTCCACCCGCGCCGCCCACACCTCCGGGCGCACTGATACTTGCCCCACCACCTGCGCCACCCGCACCACCACGGTTGATACCGACCAGTCCACCCACAGCAGGCGACACTGCAGCAGTTACACTGACCGCGACTTTCTCCGCATAGCTATTCGATATGCTGGCATTGCTGCCCGCCGTGCCGGGTGTCGTACCCACTGCAGCCGAGCCATCGCCACCTTGGTTGACCCCTACCAGACCGCCTGCGGCACCGTTGCCACCCTGTACTGATCCGCCAGACACATAGGTATTGAAGATGGTGCCGAAGTTGATTCCGGCCAGCGCGCCCACAGAGGAATTCCCTTGAATGGCGACACTGGTCAAACCCAGATCCTTGACAGTACCGGTTGCACCGATAACCCCGAACAAACCGACCTGGTTAGCCGCAGGGGTTGGAATCGAAAGATTGCTGACAGTGTGTCCCAGTCCATCGAACTGGCCAGTGAATGTGGTCGTTGTATTACCCAGCGGCACGAAACTCGGAATCGAGGAAGCATCGACGTTCCTGCCCAACGCGTAGTTTCCAGCCAGATTGGTATTGATAGCCTGCAGGTTGGCGGCATTGCTGACCAGCATCCACTCTCTTAGTGTGCCGGTGACTTTTGCAGTGTAGTTGTTCGGCGTACCGAACACTGTCGGGTTGTAATAAAGATCTGCCGCACCTGCAGTCAGGGAAACGCTGCCGATACCAGCAAAATTGATAGTACCTGTTCCCGTGCCGTTCAAATCAGCGCGGATCCGCAATCCACCCGCACCCGTATTGCTGATCAGCGGGTTGATATTAACGTCACGATGCGCATTGAGCGTCAGCGTACTGCTTGTGCTCCAGCTCACCGTATCGTTGATAAAGATATCGCCATTCCCCGCACCAGTTGCCAACGTCTGAATCGTGATATTGCCCAACCCGAGGTTGGCAGATAGTGTCGTATTGTCCATCCAGCTACTGCCGTTCGCCGGATCGGTGGCGGAGACATAGAAATCCGTCGGGTCGATCAGCCAGTTGCCGCTCTTCCCGTTCGCCGCAAGCGTGCTGATACGCGCACCGTCCCTGATCTGCACATGCGCCGCACTGGTGTCGATGAAGCCGCCATCACCCTGTTGCGGGGCGGAGGCGTCCAGTGTGCCGCTGACCTCGACCGTTCCCTGCCCCATGTCGGAGAGGACCTTGATCTCGCCGCCGCCTGCGCCTTGTGCACTGGCGCTGCCGCTGACCTCTGTGCGCTGGCTGGAACGGAACACGATCTTGCCGCCTTGCATCGTGGCGCTGTCGGCGCTGACGCTGCCGCTGTTCCGGACCAGGGTGCCGAACAGGCCAAGCCGGCCGGCGCTGGCAACGAGTTGACCGACGTTGGTAGCGTCGCCCGCCGGGGCGGTGATGTTGACGCGCAGATTGGGGTCGAGGCTGTTGGTGAGTTCGACGCTGGCGCCGGCAGCGAGAAGTATCTCGCCGTTGGGGGCATTGATGACGCCGCTGTTCTCGACATTCGGGGCGATGAGCCAGATCTCGCCGCCCTGTTGCGCACTGATATTGCCGGCATTGCGGACGGCTTGCGCGTTCGGGTCGTTGCTGAAGCGGTGGCGACCGGCGAGGAAGTCGGCATCACTGAGGTTGAGCGAGGTGGCGACCAGACCAGCGACATCGACCGTGGAGCCAGCACCGAACACGATACCGCTGGGGTTGACGAGGAATACGCGACCGTTGGATTGCAGGCTGCCGAGGATCTGACTGGTGTTGCCGCCGACAACGCGGTTGAGGACGGCGGAGCTGGCGCTTTGCTGGGCGAAGCGGGTGATCTCGTTCTGCTGGATGCTGAAGTCCTGCCAGTGAATGATGGCGCCGGGGGTGTTGGTGACGGTGAGGGTGTTGCCGCTGGTGTTGAAGCTGGCGCTGCCGCTGACGACCTGGCCACCCATGGGGTTGGCTTGAGCACCGAGGCTGAACAGGCAGAGTGCGGCCAGCGCAGTGAGCTTGAAGCGGTGGCGGTGGATATCATCCGTGGCGGCATCCACGCCGCCGATGTTCAATACTCGCTCCAGACTGGAAACGGCACGCTTGCCTTTGGATTTGACCAGTTCGGACACGGCCACCCAAGCACCCAATGCTTCGGACCAGATGGTGCGATATATTTTATTAAGTGGATTCATTGCTTTTCCCCGCCAGCACCATGCGTGATGCCGCCCTCTATACGGTCGGAAATCCTACACTGATATACAGGCCGAATCCATATGCCAGAATATATATGCCTGCCTGTATACCCCGTCTCCATCGGGCCCGATGTTCATGCCGCTACTTATCAATCCAGTCCAATCCAATGATGACATGGCAGAAATCCTGCATCCGTGGCAGGATGGACAAAAACAACTCCCCCGAGCCATGACCCAGCCCCCTACCCCAACTGCAGCACTGACCATCGATCAGGCCATGAACCTGTCGAACCAGCTGCAAGCACAGGGACGGCTGCAGGAATCCGAACACCTGTTGCGCCAGATCCTGCAACAGCAACCGCAACACGCCTTCGCCCTGCACCTGCTGGGCGTCATCGCCTACCAGGCCGGCCAGCTGCCGCAGGCGGCGGAACTGGTGCAGCGCGCCATCGCGTTGAACGGTCAGGTCGCATTGTTCCACGCCAACATGTGCGAAATATTGCGCCAGCAGAAACAGCTCGACCGCGCCGTGGCGCATGGCGAACGCGCCGCCGCACTCGACCCGTCGATGGCAATGGCGCACAGCAACCTCGGCATCGCATATTTCGACCGCAAGGATTACGACCGGGCGGAGACCTGCCAGCAGCGCGCGCTGGCCATCGCGCCGGACTTCGCCGCCGCGCTCAACAACTTGGGCAGCATCTGGCGCGAGCGTGGCAAGCATGAACAGGCACTGGAGCTTTACCGCAAAGCAGCGGCCGCCAACCCGCACTATCTCGAACCGCTGAACAACCTCGGTGCGCTGTTGCTGGAAGAGGACCGCATCGACGAAGCCGAGGCCGTGCTGCAGCAGGCGCTGCGACTCAACCCGAACTATCCGGAATCCATCTGCAACATGGGCGGCGTGCATCTCGCGCGCGAAGCCAACGAACAGGCGCTGGAACACTACCGCCGCGCGCTGGCCATGCGCCCGGTGTATGTCGAGGCGCAGATGGGCCTCGCCAAGACATTGCAGGCGCTGGAGAACCTGACGGAAGCGGAGCTGGCCGCGGTACGCGCCCTGCAGTTCGACGAGAGCAACCCAAAGGTGCATGCACTCCTGGCCGGCATCCACACCGAGATGTCCAAGCCGGAACAGGCCGAGGCAGAGTTCGAGCGGGCGCTGCAGCTCAAGCCGGAAAGCAACGAGACCCTGCTCGGCCTCGGTCACCTGTGCACCGAGAACGGCCAGCTCGAACGCGCGCGCGAACTGTTCCGGCGCGCCCTGTCGCTCAAGCCGGACGATACCGCCGCGCGCATCCATCTGGTGCAGAACGACAAGGTGAAGAAAGGAGACGAGAACTTCGCCGCACTGCAGGAGGAAGAGAAGAGACTGGCCGGGCTTTCCGACAACCGCCGCCTCTCGCTGCATTTCGCGCTGGGAAAATGCTATGACGATACCGGTGAATACGACCGCGCCTTCGAACACTATCTGGCCGGCTGCAAACTGAAGCGCGCCAAGTTCGACTACGACCCGGATGCCGCCGCCACACAGCTCGCCGAATTGCGGCAGATCTTCAGCAAAGACTACATCGACCGTCTGCGCGGCAGCGGTGATGCATCGGCCAAGCCCATCTTCGTGCTCGGCATGCCGCGCTCCGGCACCACGCTGACCGAGCAGATCATCGCCAGCCATCCCGATGTACACGGCGCGGGCGAACTGCCCGACCTGCTGCGCATCGCGCACCGCAAGACGCATCCGGACGTGAACACCTTCCCCGCCAACCTCGGCCACCTCGACGCCGCGACACTGACCGCCTGGGCGCAGGAATACCTCGCCGGCCTCACCCAGCGCGCACCGCAGGCGAAGCACATCACCGACAAGATGCCGGCCAACTTCTTTGCCGTGCCGCTGATCCACCTGATGCTGCCGAACGCGAAGATCATCCACGTCAACCGCAACCCGGTGGACACCTGCGTCTCCTGCTTCACGCGCCTGTTCCACCGCAAGCAGGAACACACCTACGACCTCGCCGAGCTGGGCCGCTACTACGCCGACTATGCACGGCTGATGGCGCACTGGCGCAGCGTGCTGCCGCCGGACGCCTTCCTCGACATCCAGTACGAGGACATCGTGGCCGACCAGGAAAAGGCTTCGCGCCGCCTGCTGGAATGGTGCGGACTGGAATGGAACGACGCCTGTCTCGACTTCCACAAGACCGAGCGCCAGGTGCGCACCGCCAGCGTGACGCAGGTGCGCCAGCCGATCTACACCTCGTCGGTGGAGCGCTGGCGCAAGTACGAGAAGCATCTCGGCCCGTTGCTGGACGAACTGGGCGACCTGGTGCCGCAGCGCTGATGTCCGCTCGCAATGCCCATTGGAAGGCCATGTCGGACGGATGGAACCGGCTCGGACCGCCATTGCGCCCCTGTCCGGAAGACGTGGAGCATTTCCGCCTCGCGCTCGGCGGCACGCCGGGAGCGTGTCTGCTGCTCGGCGTCACGCCGGAGCTGGCGCAGATTTCCTCACGCATCACCGCACTCGACAACAGCGCGGACATGATCCGCGCGCTGTGGCCGCAAAACGAACATGCCATCCTCGGCGACTGGCTGGACATGCCGTTCGGAGAGGCTGCCTTCGACCATGTGATCGGCGATGGCTGCCCGGTGCTGCTCGACCATCCGCTGCAGCACGAACGCCTGTTCGCGGAAGCGGCGCGCGTGCTAAAACCGGGAGGCAAGCTGGTGTTGCGCGTTTTCGTCGGCGCAGAGCAGGCCGAGACACCGGAACAAGTCTGCGCCATGGCGCTGGCCGGCGACATCCGCGGCTTCCATGCCTTCAAGTGGCGGCTGTCCATGGCGCTCGCCGCCCGGTCGCGCGATTACACCTTCTGCATCGCAGACACCCTGCACACCTTCGAGCGCCTGCTGCCGGACCGCGCACAGCTCGCCGCCCTCACCGGCTGGAGCCTGCAGGACATCGCCACCATCGACTTCTATCGCGGCTCGTCGGCACGCTACAGCTACCCGCCGTTGTCTGCCTTGCGCAGCATCGTCCCGCTCCCGCTGCGCGAGATCGAAGTGCGCCACGGCAGTTACGAACTCGCCGAACGCTGCCCCATCCTGGTGTGGGAGCGCCGCGCATGAAGGTTTTGCGCGATCTGCTGGCGCAGCTCGAACATAGCCAGTGGCAGAGCGCGCAGACACTGCAAACGCTGCAGATGGAGCGTTTCGCGCGGCTGGCGCAACATGCCTGGCAGCATTCGCCGTTCTACCGCCTGCGCTTCGAACAGGCCGGACTGGATGTGCGCGAACCGTGGACACGCGAACGCTACACCCGCATCCCGCTGCTCACCCGCAGCGAACTGATGCTGCAGCTGGAACACCTGCAGTGCCATGCCCTGCCGCCGGGGCATGGACAGACCTACCGCACTCAGACCTCGGGCTCCACCGGACAGACCGTGACCGTGCTGCGTACCGACGCCACGCAACTGTTCTGGCTGGCCTGCTCGATGCGCGACCACCTGTGGCAGCAGCGCGACCTCTCCGCCACGCTCGCCGTCATCAAGGCGACCACGCCGGTAGTGGACGACCCGGTACTGGCAGCGCGGCAAGGCTGGGGGCCGCCCGCCTCGCTGCTTGGAAAGACCGGCCCATGCTACTCGCAGCCGCTGTCTATGCCGGTCGCGCAGCAGGCGCGCTGGCTGGCGCGGATCGCCCCGCACACCCTGCTGACCTATCCCACCAACCTCGCCGCGCTGCTCGATCTGCACGAGCGCGGCGAAGCCCCGCTACCCGCCACGCTGCGCGAGGTACGCACCGTGGGCGAGACGCTGCATCCCGGCCTGCGCGACCGCTGCGCGGCGCTGGGGCTGGCCGTCGTGGACCTGTACAGTTCGCAGGAACTCGGCATCATCGCGCTGCAATGCCCGCAGAGCGGGCTGTATCACACGCAGGACGAGAACCTCATCGTGGAGGTGCTGGATGAACAGGGACTGCCCTGCGCGCCGGGCGAAGTCGGTCGCGTGGTCATCACCGACCTGCACAACTACGCCACGCCGCTGATCCGCTACGAGATACGCGATCACGCCGAGGCCGGCCCGCCCTGCTCCTGCGGGCGGGGCCTGGCTACACTCAAACGCATCATGGGGCGTCGCCGCAACATGGTGATGCTGCCGGACGGCAGCCGGCACTGGCCGCTGGTCGGCGCTCATCGTTTCCGCGAGATCGCGGACATCCGCCAGTACCAGGTGGTGCAGCACAGCCTGACGGATGTGGAGGTGCGGCTGGTGACGCCGGACGTTATCACCCCCGAACAGGAAGCGCGGCTCACCGAAATGTTGCATGCCGCCATCGGCCACCCTTTCCCGCTGCGCTTCAGCTACTCGGCGCAGGAACTGCCGAAGACCACCGGCGGCAAGTTCGAAGAGTTCATTTCCCTGCTGCCCTGACTTATACTGCCGTCCATCCGGCCGATCTGCCCGGCCCGGCACACTCACAACTACGGCAGCGTCCCCAGGAGGACAGATGAAGTACCCGCACGAACGCAGCGCCAGCGCGGAAGTCTCGCGCATCGCCCTGCAGAAGATGGCCGCGCATCAGGCCGCATTCACCCCGCCCAATTTCGCGGTCTGGTACGAGTATGTCTCCGGCATCAATCCCGAGCTGAGCAGCGCGCTGGAAAAACTCCTGAAGAAACATACCAAACTCCAGGACGAGCATATCGAGCAGCTGTATGCCGACCATGTCTCGGAGTGCGGCTCGAAGATCCACCTCACGCTGCGTGAAGACCTGAAGCAGCTGCTGGAGCGCCTCAACCGCCTCACCTCGGAGGCCGACGAGAAGACCTCGGAATACGGCGACCATCTGCAGGATTACGGCAGCCGCCTGCAAGGGGAACTCAGCGTGGCCGAGCTGGACCTGCTGGTGAAGGACATCACGCAGGACACCGAGCGCATGCACACCTCGGTGCAGAAGATCCATGTGCAGCTGGAGGCCAGCCACCAGGAGGTGGAACGCCTCAACCGCGAACTGGAAGCGCTCAAGGGGGCGGCGATGACCGATCCGCTGACCGGCGTGCTGAACCGGCGCGGTTTCGAGAGCTGTGCCGATACGCTGTTCGCCGAGCCGGATGCGGCCAGCCACAAAGGTTTCTGCCTGCTGATGCTGGACGTGGACCACTTCAAGAACATCAACGACAACTACGGCCACCTGCTGGGCGACAAGGTGCTCACCGCCATCGCCACCACCCTGAAGAGCAAGGTGCAGGGTCAGGACCTGGTCGGGCGGCTGGGCGGCGAGGAATTCGCCATCCTGCTGCCGAACACCAATCTGGACGGTGCTTTCGTGGTCGCCGAGCACATCCGCCAGGCGGTACAACGCGGCAAGATCCGCCGCCTCGATTCCAACCAGAACATCGACGGCATCACCATCTCCATCGGCATCTCGCCGCGCAAGGACAAGGAAGACCTGAACGAGATGATCGCCCGTGCCGACAAGGCGCTGTACCGCTCCAAGAAGGAGGGGCGCAACCGCATCACCATCCTCGACTGAGGCCGATCAAGGTCTGGTGCGCGCCACCAGATCGATCAATGCGGACATCCCGCTATGTCCCGTGCCCTCATGTATGACACTGTCGTGCTCACACAGATGCAGGATATCCATGTCGGCACATAACTCGCGCAGTATGGTCTCGGTGTATAGGTTCTCCACCTGCGAGGGGCCGCCGGTCTTGTAGTCCAGCTGGCGCGGCGTATAGCCCTGCAACAGCAACAGCCCACCCGGCTTCAGGTGGCGCTTGAGATTCTCGAACTGCACCGGACGCAGATCCGGCCCGACGAACTGGATGAAGATGGCCGCAACCACATCGAATCGCTCGGTGCTGCGCCAAGCCAGAAGGTCGGCCTGCTCGAAACGCATCGTCACGTTGCGTGTCTTCGACAGTCGTTTCGCCTTGTCCTGCGCCACCGGCGAGGCATCCAGCGACAGTACCTCCAGCCCCTGCTCCGCCAGCCACACACCGTTGCGTCCCTCGCCGTCGGCGACGGCCAGACAACTCATGCCCGGCCTGAGCAGACCGTGCTGCGAGACCAGAAAGGCGTTCGGCTCCGTGCCGTAGAAATATTCCGCACCTGCGTAGCGTTCGTTCCAGATACTCATACGCCACTCCACAGATACCACCACGCGCTGAGCGTGAAGAAGGACAGGATCAATCCCACCGCCACCATCAGATTGGACAGGTCGGGGTCGAGATCATGCTCTTTCGCCACGATGGCGGCAGTGATCATGGAGGGCATCGCCGCCTCGAACAAGGTAACTTGTATCGCCAGCCCCTGTGCACCAAGCCATTGCACATACAAAAGATAGATCGCCAGCGGTGCCAGGATGAGCTTAAAGCCCAGTCCTAATGCGAGATTGCGCTTGTGTTCCGCGATATGCCCCAGCCGCAATTGCAGGCCGACCGACAGCAGCGCCAGCGGTGCCAGCGTGTCACCCAGGCGCTTAAGCAATACCGTGAACCAGTCCGCATATTCAAACGGGATCAGCAGGAAAGCGATGACCATGGAGATGAACGGCGGGAAGGTCGCGATGCGCTTCACGATTTGCGCCGCTGTCGGCCGCCCTGAAGAATAGATACCCGCCACAGTGATGCCCAGCACCGACAGCACGAAGAACGATCCCAGTTGGTCGGCTACGATGGCGGTGGCCAGCCCTTCCTTGCCATAGAAGGCATCGACCATGGGCAAGCCGAAGAAGGAGGTGTTGCCCAGCCCGCCGACAATGATCAGCGCGCCGGAGGTCTTGCGCGGCAGATCCAGCCAGCGGCCGACAGACCAGAAGAAGAGCGCGGACAGACCGAACACGATCCACGCCATCAAGGCGGTCAGCACGACATCGCCGGAAAGGTGGATCTGATGGATATACAGCAGCGTCAGCGCGGGCAGCGAGACATGGATGATGAAGCTGTTGAGCGTGGCGGGTGCATTGTCCGGCATGCGCCGGAAGCGGCGCAGCAGCATGCCCGCGACGAAGCAGAGGATGAGCAGGATGAGGTTGTTCATGCCTCTGCTTGATCGTGAGGGATCAGGGCTTGATGTGTTCGGAGATGAACGCCTTCAGCTTCACCACATCCGCATCCATCACCACCACACGCTGCGGCAAGTCTTCCAGCCCGACCGTGGATGCCGGACGTTCGGGCTGGCGGCCCAGCGCTTCCTGGATGGTCTCGGCGAACTTGGCGGGCAAGGCGGTCTCCAGACAGATCAACGGCAGGCTCGGACGGCGCTGCTCCAGACCGACCTTCAGGCCGTCTGCGGTATGCGTATCGATCATCACGCCGTATTCCTGCCACACCTCGCGGATGGTCTTCAGGCGGTCCTGATGCGTGCTCTTGCCGGACGAGAAGTGGAAGCCGGACAGTGCATGCCAATACTCAGTGCCCTTGATGTCGAAGGAACCGCCCTGGTCCACCTTGCTCCAGAACTCGCGCACCTTGGCACCGTCGCGACCGACCAGATCGAACACGAAGCGCTCGAAGTTGGAGGCCTTGCTGATATCCATCGACGGGCTGCTGGTCTCGTAGGTATGGTCGGTGCCGCGCGGGCGATAGACGCCCGTGCGGAAGAACTCGTCCAGCACATCGTTCTCGTTGGTGGCAAGGATCAGCTGGCCGATGGGCAGACCCATCATGCGCGCGATGTGGCCCGCGCAGATGTTGCCGAAGTTGCCGGACGGCACCGAGAACGCCACCTGCTCGTCGTTGGATTGGGTCGCGGCGAAGTAGCCCTTGAAGTAGTACACGATCTGCGCCGACACGCGTCCCCAGTTGATCGAGTTCACCGTGCCTATCTTGTGCGCGGCCTTGTAGGCGTGGTCGTTGGACACTGCCTTAACCATATCCTGCGCATCGTCGAACATGCCGTTGATGGCGATGTTGTGGATGTTGGGGTCTTGCAGCGAATACATCTGCGCGCGCTGGAAGGCCGACATCTTGCCGTTCGGCGACAGCATGAACACGCGGATGCCGCGCTTGCCGCGCATCGCATATTCGGCGGCGGAACCGGTGTCGCCCGAGGTCGCGCCGAGGATGTTCAGTTCCTCGTCCTGCTTCGCCAGCGCATACTCGAACAGGTTGCCCAGCAACTGCATGGCCATGTCCTTGAACGCCAGCGTCGGGCCATTGGACAACTCCTGGATGAACACGCCCTCGCTCAGTTTGCGCAAAGGGGTGATCTGCGTCGCATCGCTATCGGGGCGACCGTTGCCGTACACCTCGGCGGTATAGGTCTTGCTGACGATGGCCTTCAGGTCGGCAGCAGGGATGTCGGTAGCGAACTTGGACAGCACGGCAAAGGCGAGGTCGGCATACGACAGCTTGCGCCACGCATCCAGCTCCTCGCGCGTCACTTTCGGATATTGCTCCGGCAGGTACAGGCCGCCGTCCGGCGCGAGACCGCCCAGCAGTATCTCGGTGAAGGTCCTGGCGGGCGCATTGCCGCGGGTGGAGATGTATTTCATCAAATCGCCTTAATCTAGAATTACTCGAACTACAAACCAAAACACTGCTTTAATTCTTTAGCGGCATTAGTTGAATCACCCTGCCCACTACGAACTACACCTTTAATTTTCCATTTTTCAACAGCAGTCTTTTTATCATTAAGCAAATTCTTATTTGCTGCCAATCCACTTTGAATAAGATAAGACTCGGCTTCATCAATCGCTGTTTTGTTCACCGGGCCAGCCTTTTTATCAAGCATTACAAAATACAAAAGAGGCGTCCCTTTTCCCTGATCCGCCAAAGCCTCGTTGTATTTATTTTTCTTATGGTCAGTAAATACTTCTTGCTTAAAACTTTTTGTTGCCTTGCCAACATAGACCGGTTTCGACCCACGCCCAGCTCGAAGAGCAAAAACATAGCATCCTACCCCAGTCGCTACCGACGAATGATCATCCCAAAACTTGATTGACTCATCACTCGTCACAACACGACCCGACTTTCCCTTTTTTACAGGAACTTCAAAAGGGCCTTTAACTGTAAACGATGCCATGTTTTACCTCACTTTTAGCAAATTATTTTCCCAGCTCTTCCATACGCAGCTTGGTCACCTTGCCCGCCACCACACCCAGCTTCTCGATCTTGGCGATCGCCGCGTTGATGCTCTTCTCGCGTGTCTGGTGCGTCAGCATGATCAGGTCGGCTTGTGCCTCACCTTCGCCCGGCTCCTTCTGGATCACCGCGCCGATCGAGATCTTCTCGTCGGCGAGGATGCGGGTGATGTCGGCCAGCACACCCGGCTTGTCCTGCACGCGCAGGCGCAGGTAGTAGCTGGTCTGCACATCGTCCATCGGCAATATCTTCAGGTCGGACATCGCGTCGGGCTGGAACGCCAGATGCGGCACGCGATTCTCCGGGTCGGCGGTATGCATGCGCGTCACGTCCACCAGATCGGCGATCACCGCGCTGGCGGTCGGCTCGGCACCGGCCCCCTTGCCGTAATACAGCGTGGGGCCGACCGCATCGCCCTGCACCAGCACCGCGTTCATCGCTCCTTCCACGTTGGCGATCAGGCGCTTGCTCGGGATCAGGGTCGGATGCACGCGCAGCTCGACGCCTTCCTCCGTGCGCTTGCTGATGCCCAGCAACTTGATGCGATAACCGAGCTGTTCCGCGTAACGGATGTCGATGGCATCGAGTTTGGAGATACCCTCGATGTGCGCCTTGTCGAACTGCACCGGGATGCCGAATGCCAGCGAGGCCAGCAAAGTGATCTTGTGTGCCGCGTCCACGCCTTCGATGTCGAAGGTCGGATCGGCCTCGGCGTAGCCCAGACGCTGCGCTTCTTTCAGCACGGTGTCGAAGCTCAGGCCCTTGTCGCGCATCTCGGACAGGATGAAGTTGGTGGTGCCGTTGATGATGCCGGCGACCCACTCGATACGGTTCGCCGTCAGACCTTCGCGCACCGCCTTGACTATAGGGATGCCGCCCGCGATCGCCGCTTCGAACGCGACCATCACGCCCTTGTCCTGCGCCGCCTCGAAGATCTCGTTGCCATGCGTTGCCAGCAGTGCCTTGTTGGCGGTGACCACATGCTTGCCGTTGGCGATGGCCTTCATCACCAGCTCTTTCGCCACACCGTAACCGCCGATCAGTTCGACCACGATATCCACGTCCGGATCACTCACCACCGCGAACGCATCGTCCGTCACGCGGCAAGCACCCTCGGTGATCTTCCTCGCCAGATCGAGATTGCGGTCCGCCACCACAGTGATGCGGATGGGACGGCCGGCACGGCGGGTGATCTCTTCCGCGTTGCGCTGCAACACGGTGAAGGTGCCGCCGCCGACGGTGCCGATACCCAGGAGACCTACATTGATTGGCTTGATGCTCATGGTTCTCTTTCTCTTAGTTGGTGCCGTGACGCTTGCGATAGTTCTCGAGGAAACGCGCCAGACGATTGAAAGCTTCACGCAGGTCGTCCGCGTTGGGCAGGAAGACGATGCGCATGTGGTCCGGTGTCGGCCAGTTGAAACCGGTACCCTGCACCACCAGCACGCGCTCCTCTTCCAGCAGTTCGAGGATGAATTGCTGGTCGTTCTCGATCGGATAGACCTTGGGATCGAAGCGCGGGAACAGATACAGGCCGGCCTTGGGTTTGACGCAGCTCACGCCGGGGATGGCGGTCAGCAACTGGTAGGCCAGATCGCGCTGTTTTGTCAGCCTTCCCTCCGGCGCCACCAGATCGTCGATGCTCTGGTAACCGCCCAATGCTGTCTGTATCGCGAACTGTCCCGGCACGTTGGAACACAGGCGCATCGAGGCGAGGATGGTGAGGCCGTTGATGTAATCCTGCGCATGTTTCTTCTCGCCCGAGATCACCATCCAGCCGGAGCGGTAACCGCAGGCGCGGTAGTTCTTGGACAGACCGTTCAGCGTGACGAACAGCACATCGTCCGCCAGCGAGGCGATGGAGGTGTGCTTCGCGCCGTCGTACAGCATCTTGTCGTATATCTCGTCGGCGAAGATCACCAACTCGTGCTCGCGCGCGATCTGGATGATCTCTTTCAGGATGTCGTCCGAATACAGCGCGCCGGTCGGGTTGTTAGGATTGATGATGACGATGGCGCGCGTGTGCTCGGTGATCTTGCTGCGCATGTCGTTCAGGTCCGGGTTCCACTCCTTCGCTTCGTCGCACAGATAATGGCGCGGCGTTCCGCCCGCCAGCGTCACCGCCGCCGTCCACAGCGGATAATCCGGTGCCGGCACCAGCACCTCGTCGCCGGGGTTGAGCAGGCCCTGCATCGCCATCACGATGAGCTCGGACGCGCCGTTACCGATATAGATGTCGTCCAGTCCCACGCCCTTGATCTTCTTCGACTGGCAGTAATGCATGATCGCCTTGCGTGCGGCGAACATGCCTTTGGAATCGGAATAGCCGGATGAATTCGGCAGATTGAGGATCACGTCCTGCTGGATCTCTTCCGGCGCTTCGAAGCCGAAGGGCGCAAGGTTGCCGATGTTCAGCTTGATGATGCGCTGGCCTTCCTCTTCCATCAGCTTGGAGCGTTCCATCACCGGCCCGCGGATGTCATAGCAGACGTTGGCAAGCTTGGACGATTTCAATATGGGTTTCACGGTCACTCACTCGAATTGGCCCGGAAACGCGAATCGCAGCCGATGGTAGAATCCGGCGCAACCCCGCAATTTCCGCAAGGGACGGGATTTTACCTGCGCCACCCCCGCTGCGGCAAACGATTGGAGAGAAGATTGGCCCTGCACCTTGAGAAAGTCTCGCACCTGAAGACCTTCACCGGACACGGCGACGGCTACGTCACCGTCAATGACCGGCGTTATGAGCAGGCCGTGGTCGTCACCGCCGCTGCCGTGCAGACCGACTGGCCCGCAACCGACTTCGCCGGCCTGACTGGGGATCATTTCGAGTATTTCCTGGCGATGCACCCGGAAGTGCTGCTGCTGGGTACCGGCAAGCGGCAACAGTTCGCTCATCCGCAGCTGTACCAGCAACTGATCCAGGCCGGTATCGCCGTCGAATTCATGGACACCCCCGCCGCCTGCCGCACCTACAACATCCTGGTCGCGGAGGATCGCAAGGTCGTGGCGGCGGTCCTGCCATCCTGAGGAAACAATATGACCGAAGCCCTGAAGAACGTCCTCGCCCAGACCGAACAAGTCATCCTCGGCAAACCGCAACAGATCCGCCTCGCCCTCGCCTGCCTGCTGGCGCGCGGCCACCTGCTGATCGAAGACCTGCCGGGCGTGGGCAAGACCACGCTGGCGCATGTGCTGGCGCGCACGCTGGGCCTGCAGTTCCAGCGCATCCAGTTCACCAGCGACATGCTGCCCGCCGACATCCTCGGCGTCTCCATCTATCAGCGCGAGAGCGGCGACTTCAAGTTCCACGCGGGGCCGATCTTCTCGCAGATGATCCTGGCCGACGAGGTGAACCGCGCCACCCCCAAGACGCAGAGCGCGCTGCTGGAAGCCATGGAGGAACACCAGGTCACCAGCGAGGGCGAGACGCGCCCGCTGCCCTCGCCCTTCTTCGTCATCGCCACGCAGAACCCGACCAACCAGATCGGCACTTTCCCTCTGCCAGAATCGCAGCTCGACCGCTTCATGATGCGCATCCAGCTCGGCTACCCGGATGCCGCTGCCGAGCGCGGCCTGCTGTCCGGCGTGGATCGGCGCGACCTGATCGCCGACCTCCAGCCGCAGATGCAGACTTCCGAACTGTTCGCCCTGCAGGAACAGGTGCGCAAGGTGTTCGTCTCACCCGCCCTGCTCGACTATGTGCAAGCCATCCTGCGCCACACGCGCGAATCGGCGCGCTTCGTTCACGGTCTGTCGCCGCGTGCCGGTCTGTCGTTGCTCGCCGCCGCCCGCGCCTGGGCGCTGCTGGACGGACGCGATGCGGTCATCCCGGAAGACGTGCAGGCCGTGCTGCCCGGCGTCGCCAGCCATCGTCTGCAGAGCGTGCACGACACACAAGCTTCGGACGGCGAGAGACTGGCGCGCGAACTGATCGAGGCGGTCGCCATCCCTTGAGGGGCGCGCGATGAAACTGCCAGACATTCGCGGCTCTCTGAAACATAAGTTCCGCAACTGGGCCTTCCGCCGTACCGTCGAGACCGGCACGGTACTGCTCAACCAGCGGCGCATCTACATCCTGCCCACGCGCCAGTTCTTCGGTTTCGGCTTCGTGCTGGTACTGATGCTGCTGGGCGACATCAACTACAACCTCAGCCTGGGCTACGTGCTCACCTTCCTGCTGGCCACCACCGGCGGGCTGTCCATGCTGTATGCCTTCCGCAACATGGCGCAATTGGAGATCCATGCCGGATATGTGGAACCAGTGTTCGCCGGGGAACAGGCGCGCTTCGTGTTCCACTTCAACAATCCCGGTTCGCTGCCGCGACACCAGATCCATCTGCACGACGACGCAGGGCACGAGACCGTGTTCGACCTGCCCGCACTGACCTCCACCCCGGTGGAACTCGCCCTTCCGGCCACAAAACGCGGCTGGCTGGACAGCGGCCGCCTGACACTCTACACGCGCTTCCCGCTGGGGCTGTTCAACGCCTGGAGCTACATCCACTTCGATGTGCGCGCATTGGTCTATCCCAAACCCGCTGCGCCACAAGCGTTACCGATCGCCGCCGCACCGGACGGCAGCGGTAAAACGACGATACGCGGCGACGAGGATTTCGCCGGGTTGCGCAACTACGTGCCGGGCGACGCCATGCCGCGCATCGCATGGAAAGCGCTGGCACGCGAGCAGGGGCTACAGGTGAAGGAGTTCTCGGCACAGCAGGGCCAGCAACTATGGCTGGACTGGTCGCAACTGCCGGACATCGCGCAAGAGCGCAAACTGGAACTGCTCACGCGCTGGGTGCTGGATGCCGATACGCAGGGGCTGCATTACGGATTGCGGTTGCCGGACGGGGAGGTCATACCACAACACGGTCCTGCACATCGCGCGGAATGCCTGCGCAGGCTGGCCTTGTACGGGATTCCGCAGCCATGAAGCTCTCCGCCCAACTCGTCTACGGCTTGGTCGCCTGCATCCTGATGGTCAGCGCCCCTCATGCCGAGCATCTGCCGCTGTGGGTCAGCGCGGAGTGCGGTGCATTACTGCTGTGGCGCGCCTGGCTGGCACGCAGCGGAAAAGCGCTACCGCCGCGCTGGCTGCTGCTCGGCATCACCCTGCTCAGCGTCGTCGGCATCGCCATCGGTTTCCGCTCGCTGTTCGGGCGCGAGGTCGGCGTCACTCTGCTCATCCTGCTGTCCACGCTGAAGCTTCTGGAACTGAAGGCCGTGCGCGACGCGACCATCGTGGTCTATCTGTCGTGCTTCATCATCATCACCAACTTCTTCTACTCGCAGAGCATCCCCACCGCGTTGTTCATGCTGGCGACCCTGCTGGTCATCCTCGCCACCTGGGTGCACATGCAGACCGGCGACCTCGCTTTCAAGCCCAGACTACGCATCGGCGGCATGCTGCTGTTGCAAGCCATCCCGCTGTCGCTGATCCTGTTCGTGCTTTTTCCACGCGTGCAGGGGCCGCTGTGGGGCCTGCCGCAGGACGCCTATGCCAGCAGCGGACTGTCCGACACCATGTCACCGGGCAGCATGAGCAAACTCTCTCTGAACGACGCGGTGGCGTTCCGCGTCAACTTCGACGGCGAGGCCCCGTCGCGCGACCGCATGTACTGGCGCGGACCGGTATTGTGGGATTTCGACGGCACGACCTGGAAGCGCGGCCGAAACGCCACCACGCAAAAAAGCACACTGGAAGACACCGGCATGTCGCTCGGCTACACCGTCACGCTGGAACCGCACAACAAACGCTGGCTGTTCGCGCTCGACATGCCGGACAAGCTCTCCATCCCACACCGGCTCACGCCCGATTTCCAGTTACTGAGTGAAAAGGATGTGAGCACGCGCCTGCGTTACCACGCCGAATCCCTCCTCAGCTATCGTGCCAATCCGGATGAACCGCCACGGCAATTGCAGCGCGCACTGAACCTGCCGCGCGGCCTGAATCCGCAGGCGCACGAGCTGGCACAGGGTTGGCGCACTCAGCATCCTGACGATGACGCCGCGATCGTGCGTGAGGTGTTGCGCCACTTCAATCAGGGCGGATTCGAATACACGCTGGAACCGCCCCTGCTCGGCATGAACGGCGTCGACGAGTTCCTGTTCCAGACCCGGCAGGGCTTCTGCGAGCACTACGCCGGCAGCTTCGTCTACCTGCTGCGCGCCGCCGGCGTCCCGGCGCGCGTGGTCACCGGCTATCAGGGCGGGGAATACAACACATTGGGTGATTACTACATCCTGCGCCAGGCCGATGCACACGCCTGGGCCGAGGTGTGGCTGGGCAAGCGCGGCTGGGTGCGTTACGACCCGACTGCCGCCATCGCCCCTGCGCGCATCGAGAGCGGTCTGTCTGCCGCCGTCAGCAACCCGGCCGCCCTGCCCTTCATGGCACGCAACCCGCCACCCTGGCTGCGCAACCTGCGCTTCAACTGGGACGCGCTGGCCAACCAGTGGAACCAGTGGGTGCTGGGTTACAACAGCGAGACACAATTCGCCTTCCTCACCCGGCTGGGCATGGAAGACATCAGCTGGCAGAAGTTGGCGCTCAATATGCTGGCCGGTATCTTCATCTTGGTCGGCGTGTTCACGCTGCTGCTGTTACGCCGACTGGTGGTGCGCAGCAGCGACCCGGTGCAGGCATCCTGGCTGAGACTGTGCCTCAAGCTGGGAAAGGCCGGGCTGCCGCGCGCGCCGCACGAAGGCCCGCTGGATTACGCGGCGCGCGTCGGTGCCGCGCATCCAGAAGTTGCGGCAAGCATGGACGACCTGGCCGCACGCTATGTCGCCTTGCGCTACCGGGCACCCGGCGACGACACCGCACTGCTTGCCTTCAAGCGTGCCGTTGCATCATTCAGGCTATAATCCGCGCCATTTTCAACGAGGCCCGCATCATGCAGATCACCCGCAGACTGGAATTCGATGCCGGTCACCGCATCCCCAACCACAACAGCCAGTGCCGGCACCTGCACGGCCATCGCTATGCCATCGAGATCACACTGTCCGGCGAGGTCATCACCACCGAGGGCGTGTCGGAACAGGGCATGGTGATGGATTTCTCGGATGTGAAGCGCATCGCCAAGGAACAAGTGGTGGATGCGTGGGACCACGCGTTCATCGTGTATCGCAACGACAAGACGGTGCTGGAGTTCCTGGGGACTTTGCCGGGACACAAGACGGTGGTGCTGGATGTGGTGCCGACTGCGGAGAATCTGGCGCGCGTGGCGTTCGATCTGCTCGACGGCGCATATCAGGACATCTACGGCAACCATCTGCGGCTGGAACGCGTGCGCCTGTACGAGACCCCCAACAACTGGGCCGACCACACGCGCTGATCAGGTCCCGGATTCCTCAGTATCATCCAGCAGTGCGTGCATGGCACTGCCCTCGGACATATCTGTGCAACAGGATATGAGCACAGCGGCACAGAGGTTCCTGCCCGCCTCATCCCCGTCGTGCGAGTGCAGGCGGATCTCGCGTGTCAGCGCAGCGTCGCTGTCCTCTTCAAAGGATGGCAGCATCTTTCTCACCTCGCTCGTAAACCACATGCGCACGTCCGACCAGTAGCGGATCCACCGGGCCGATGCGCCCCATATCCTTGTTCGAGTAAGGCAGCTTGTGCAAGACATAGCGCATCGCATTCAGTCGAGCGCGTTTCTTGCAGTCCGACTTGATCACCGTCCACGGCGTGTCCGCAGTATCTGTATGGAAGAACATCGCTTCCTTGGCTTTGGTGTAGCTGTCCCACTTGTCCAGCGAAGCGAGATCGATGGGGGACAGTTTCCAGTGCTTGAGCGGATGGACCTTGCGCTCCTTGAAACGCCGACGCTGTTCCTCGCGGCTGACAGAGAACCAGAACTTGATGAGATGGATGCCGCTGCGGGCCAGGTTGCGCTCGAACTCGGGCGCCTGACGCATGAACTCGTTGTATTCGTCGGGTGTGCAGAATCCCATGACCTGCTCGACTCCGGCACGGTTGTACCAGGAGCGGTCGAACAGCACGATCTCCCCTGCGGTCGGCAGTTCCTGAACATAGCGCTGGAAGTACCATTGGCCGCGCTCGACTTCAGAAGGTTTCTCCAGTGCAACCACGCGCGCACCGCGAGGATTGAGGTGCTCCATGAAGCGCTTGATGGTACCGCCCTTGCCTGCCGCATCGCGACCCTCGAACAGGATCACCACCTTCTGACCCGTCTCCTTCACCCAGGCCTGCAGCTTCAACAACTCAACCTGTAGCTGGAACTTCTGCTTCTCATAACTCTTGCGCGAAAGCAAATGTCGGTAAGGATAGCCGCCGCTGCGCCAATCATCAGCCAATTCATCATCAGGATGACTTGCGCCAGTTCTGGTCAGCACCGGGTGGCGCATCAACTCCGCCCGGAGCTTCACAGCCTCGTCCGGAGATGCCTCGTCGAGTATCACGGTGAGTGCCTTTCCCAATGCATCGGTATCGCCCGGATCGATGGAGGTGAGTATCCCCTGCAGTGCAGCAGCCTTGGCACCGATCGCTGCATCTACCGCCTGCTCCACCGTGAAATCCTCTATTGCTTCGGGCGTCAGTTTGGGTGGTACGTCACCTGCCGAAACCGCCCTGGTGGCAGATTTTCGTCGTCTTGCCGCAGCCTGACTGACTTGCCCCGCCACAGCCGGCGTCCTGTTAGATCGTTCCATGAGTATCGTTCCGCTTGATGTTCCAGTCACACACTCGGATCACCGGCAAGACACGACCCGCTGCCTCATCGCGCACACCTGCCGGTTGATCCACTCAGTGCCGAATGCTAACGGAACATCCACCCCAGTCACATTGGCCTTTGGCCCAATAGACACGGACAAGTATTCCTGACAAAAAGCTGCCCGGAATCGGGAATCCCCGGATCATTGAATACAGAGCATCGAATGGACGCAGAGATCGGATTCAATCGCACAGACATACTGGCCCAACTGAACCAACGCGGATCGCTGTCGGAGAAGATGCAGGCCATCCGTGCCGCGGCCAGCAGCTGCTGTGACTTCATCCACCGTATCTCTGTTGCCATCTATGACCCCAGGCTCGACCTGCTCAAGACGCTTGCCCACAGCACGGATGACGGGAACCCACTCCCCGGTTACCAGACAAGACTGTCTGACACACCATCACTGAAACGGATATTCCTGAGCGGCAAGCCGCGCATCATCAACGACCTCTCGGTGCTGATAGAAAGCGAACAGACACACACGAAACGGATCGTGGATCACGGTTATCGCTCCAGCTACACCATCCCCATGTATGCGAACGAACAACTTTCCGGCTTCATATTCTTCAATTCACGGCTGCCCAATGTGCTGCATGAGAAAGCCCTGACCAACCTGGACATGATCGCAAGGCTCATCTCGCTGCTGGTCGAACTGGAACTGAACATGGTCAAAACCATACACGGCGCGCTCAGGACGGCAACCAGCTTCTCCAGCTACAGGGATCCCGAGACAGGGGCACATCTGGAACGCATGTCTCACTTCTCGAGACTGATCGCCAAGGAGATCGCGCTGGACTGCGGAATGGATGACGAGTTCGCGGAGACCATGCTGTGGGCTTCCCCCATGCACGACATCGGGAAGATCGCCATCCCGGATCACATACTCCGCAAACCCGGAAAGCTCACACATGACGAGTTCGAAGCGATGAAGGCACATACGACCAAAGGCCGCGAACTCATCGACAACATGCTGAGCAACTTCAACTTCGGCAATAGCAGCCTTGCACCGATGATGTCCAACATCGCCGCCTATCACCACGAGAACATGGATGGCAGCGGATATCCTTGCGGTTTAAGGGGCGAAGACATCCCGATCGAGGCGCGCATCGTCGCAGCCGCCGATGTGTTCGATGCGCTCACTTCGAAACGCTGCTACAAAGAAGCCTGGAGCAATGCGGCCGCATGCAAAGAACTGCGCGCACTAGCGGAATGGAAACTGGACAAACGGTGCGTGGAGATCCTGCTGGACAATCTGCCCGCGATTATCGATATCCAGGCCAGATTCCAGGATGACGTCACGACAGGCCATACGAATCCACCCAGCGCAGGATAGCCCTTCCCTGCGCGACACGGTCATGACGAGATCCTGATGACCGGTTCCGCCTCCACCCTGTTCCGCCCCCTGCGTTTCGCGTTGTACAAGGCCCGGTCAGCACGGTCGAGCAAGCTGGACTCATCCTCCTCCGGATCATACTCGGCCACCCCGAGGCTGACCGTCATCCGTATGCCGTTCACAAGTTCCTTCCGCTCGATGGCAGCACGCAGCCTGTTGCAGAAACCCGCCGCGGCATTCAAAGGCGTGTTGCTGAGCAGGATCGCGAACTCTTCGCCGCCCCAGCGCACGGCGCTATCCACTTTCCGGATGGTGGCAGTGATCTCGGAACCGAGCAGTTTCAGCACCGCATCGCCGACCAGATGTCCGTGTGTATCGTTGATCTGCTTGAAATGATCAATATCCAGGATCACCAGCGAGAAGGGCGCTGCGCCATATCGTTTGACCCGCTCTTTCTCCTCGTCCATCCTGATCTGCAGCAGCCTTCTGTTACCCAGTCCCGTCAGCACATCGGTGACGGAGAGGTGTTCCAGACTGCGCGCCTTCTCTTCCAGCATATCGACGAGTTCATGCAGTTCGGAGGAGTGGTTCTTCAGGATGTTGATCCAGGCGCCATAGGCATAGCTGATCAGCTCGCTCTGCGAGATGACCCCGACCAGCTGCCCCATCTCATCCACCACGATCGCGCGCTTGATGCGGTGCTGCTTGAGCTGCAGCATGGCCTCGTTGATCGATGCGGAACGTGGCGAAGTGATGACGGGCGTGGTCATGTATGCGGCCAGCGGCTTGTTCGCGGCCTTGCCGGAAGAGATGATCCCGAACACATCCTTGGTGGTCACGATACCGATCGGCCTGCCCTCGTCGACCACGATGATCGCGTCTTCCGCCTTGCGGAAATGGTGCATGACGTCCTCGAGCACCCAGTCTGACGTGAACATCACCGGCTCCGTCCGGATGATCATCTCACCGATCTTCTTCCGCTCCAGCAGTATCGCGGGATCGATCGAGGTCAGGATGTCGGTCCGGGTAACGATCCCGACCAGGCTGTTGCCGGCATCCACCACCCCGAAATGGGACACGCCGGTGCGGTCGAAATGTTCGAGCACCACCAGCAGCTTTTCCTTCTCCGGGATGCACTCCAGATGCCTGATGGGCAATGCCGAAAGCCGGGTGGTGTAGTCACCGCCCGAGTGGACAAAACCGAGCAGATCTTCCACCGTGAAGATATGCCGCGCTCCCCCGGTCTCCAGCACCACACTGCTGACCTTTTCCTTGTCCATCAGGATCGCGGCCTCCCTGACGCTGATGGCCGGATCGCAGCGCAGGATATCCCTGTGCGCGACGGAACCTATATTGGGAAAGACCGCATGCTTCATATGCCGCTCCGTGACCTGCCGTCTTCCAGCTTCAGGCTGGCCTGCCTGTAACGCTCGAACTTCCTGACGAAGTCCGCGATCGTGTTCGACTGGGTCTTCTCCATCACCTTGGCCCGGTGCGCCTTGACCGTTTTCAGGGTGATGCCCAGAACGTCGGCGATATCGAGATTGGAGCTTCCGCTGCCGACCAGTCCCGCCACTTCATGCTCCCGCTTCGTCAACAGCGCGAACATCGCCAGCACCCCCCTGCTCTCCGATTCCTCGCTGGCAAGACTGGCATGGCGGGCGAATGCATCCTGTATCTGCGTGCGGATCGCAGACAGGGTGAACGGCTTGCGGATGAACTCCCCCTGGAACAGGTTCAGCAACTGCCCGGTCGCCGCAGTGGCAGCGGGCGTGCCTATGCATAGCTTGGGTATCGTGCGGATATGTTCGTTCGCATACCAGGCGGCCTCGGCCGGCAAAGAACGGACATCGACCACCAGACAGAACGAGCGGGAAGCGACCGCACTATCCGCAGCATGATTGTCGAGCCACTCCGCAAGACTCCGGCAATCCGGAAACGCACCCGCAGCGAAGCCCGCTTCTGCGGCGATGCGCGAGATACCCTTGAGGGTGGCTATATCCTCATCGATGACGACGACCATCCCGGCTGCTGCCTCTTTCACCACATCCTCCTCCCCTGCCGCGTTCGACAGGCCATGTTCACTTGGGCTCGTTGGCCTTCTCGTTCTTATGATAGTTCACGTAGACATAGACCGGGATGTCCAGATCGCCAAGCTGTTTGGCTATCAGTGGCCGGATATCCTGCCACTCCAGTCCGCCCACCCCGCATGCCAGCTTCGGCAATGCGACACTGTCGAGTCCTTCTTTCACCACCAGTGCCCGCAATGCATGCAACGCATGATTGACATGACTGACAGTTGCGCGCCCGGGTTTGCTGCCATGGTCATAGGCGGGCTCCTGGGTGAAAAGGTGTACCAGCAACCGACCTTCGCCGAACTTCCATGTCGCCAATGCTCCCGGCTTGGGATGCAGGGTCTTGCAATGGTGACGAAAATCCTTGTACATCTCAGGCATGCCCTCGCGCAATTGCAAGGCCAGCCCCTGATGGAAATCATCGTTGGGAGAAACGCCATGCGCGATGACTTGTGCCCCGCTACCCAATATGTCCCCGTCCAGTTCATAGATCATTCACATCCCCCCGCTCAACACTTAATGTTCTGTACGATCCATCAATAGCGATTCTTCCCAGCATCGCTGCAGGTTCGCCCCGACCTTCTCCACCACGCCTTTGTCGAGCTTGCCGTTATCCGCCTCCAGCCTGAGTATCCCCAGTATCTGCTCGGGCGGCAGTGCCTCGCGATACGGTCTTCGTTGCGCCAGCGCCTGAAAGACATCGGCCACCGCCAATATCCTGGCCTCGATCGAAATCTCGTGCTCTCCGGTCATATACGGGTAACCAGATCCGTCGACCCGTTCATGGTGCTGCGATGCCCAGGTCGCCACCTGCTCCATCCCCCTGACATTCTTAAGGATGTCGTAGGTGTCGAAACTGTGCCGGTGCATGATGCAATGCTCGGTCTCACTCAAACTCCCAGGCTTTTCCAGCAACTCATCCGGAACCCGCAGCTTGCCTATGTCATGCAGCAATCCGGCCAACTCCAGCAATTCGCAACTCTCCTCAGACAGTTCGAACTCATTTCCCAAATGTTGCGCAAGCCTGGCCACCCCTTCGGAATGTTCCTTGGTGAAACTACTCTTGGCATCAACCACATGGGAAAAGACCCCCACGACACTTTTCAATTCCTCGAACGAGACCGCCCTCTCTCCAGAATGCGAGAGCCAGGTCGCCAGATAGCCGTTCACATGCTCCCGCTCTAACCGGAACCAGAATGCATCCGACTTGGACACTTCCATGAAAGCATCGACAAGACCGGGATAGAACCAGTCTCCCGCATAATTCCCGACCACGGCGCATATCCTCTCTTTGCCCAGCAAGATATCTCTCCCGTCGGTTATCTCCCTGAGCGTCTGCACATCGACCCGATCGACCAGATAGATACAATTGGCGATCAATTTGGTCGAATCAGCCAAATCCAGCCGTTCCAGCATCTCCCAGTGTGTGTGGTGATAAAGGATATTCGGCGCGAGGTGGACGAGCAGCGAACATCCCTGCAACAGATCATGACCAACGACGCAATGGTCCTTCTCCAGCTCCCATTCCAGCTCTGCCAGATGTTTGTGCACCTGTGTCTTCGACACCCCGATGTCATGGAGGATCGCACTCTGGAACAACTCGTCCAGCATGGCACCGTTCCAGCCCAGCTGTTTGCCGATCTCTGTCGCCATGTACGCCACCCGCTTGCCATGATGGATGTGGCTGACCCCCACCAGATCCAGCGCATTTGAGAGCGAATACACCACTTCGTGCAGATTGACGTTATATGTGGCCATGATCCTCGGGACGGTTACCAGTTCGAGGGTGATCACCCCCATCTGCCCCTGCTGGTGGGGGCATTTTCAACCGTCGAATGCTATCTAAATCACCAGCCGGGGGATATTGGCCTTTGGTCCAATACCAGCTGTGAATTGGGATTTTCTTGAAAGACCGAATAAGGATGAAGTTAGGGTAGCTGACAACCCGATAACGTCACCACGGGCAGACCGGGCAGATAAGTTAATACTTGCCGTACGCGCCCGCCACGACCCTGTCCCTGCCGCTGCGTTTGGCCTGATACAAGGCCGCATCCGCCGACTTCACCAATATTTCCAAAGAGACCTTATCGTCCGGTAGCACGGATACCACGCCACAACTGATAGATACGAACTTGCTGCCGGTCGCGTAGTGCGGCACTTTGAGATCGGCCACCATCTGGCGCACCCTTTCGGCGATCCACATCGCGCCATCCTGATCCGTCTCGCCCAGCACCAGCGTGAACTCCTCGCCACCGAAACGGGCCGCCAGGTCGGTGCCACGCGGAGCGGCGCGCGCGATCCGGTCGGCCACTTTCTTCAGGCAGTCGTCACCCGTCTGATGGCCGTATTTATCGTTGAACAGCTTGAAGTAGTCGATATCCATCATCACCAGCGCCAGCGGCTTCTTCATGCGCAGACAGCGCCGCCATTCGCGCTCCAGGAAGCTATCCAGCGAGCGCCGGTTGGCGATGCCGGTCAGCGCATCGGTGGTGGACAGCCGCAGCAGCTCGGCATTGGCACCATCAAGTTTCTGTGTGACATCGACCAGCTTGCGCTGCATGCCGACCAGCCGTTGCATGGCGCGCACCTTGGCATGGAATACCACTTCGCTGACCGGCTTGACCAGATAGTCGTCGCCGCCGGCGGAGATACCGCGCGCAAGATCCTCGTCGGAACTCATCGCCGTCAGGAAGATGATGGCGGCCCACTCCTGCTCGCCTTCCAGCTTGCGTATCCGGCGCGCCACTTCGAAACCGTCGATGTCCGGCAGCTTGATATCGAGCAGCACCACATCGGGCTGTTCGCGTTCGTAGATCTCCAGCGCCTGCTCGCCGTTCTCGGCGATCAGCGGGTCGCTGACATGCATGGCCGCCAGGTAGTTCCTCAATACCTTGACCGTGACTTTGCTGTCTTCCACCACCAGTATCTTGAGTGCGTCCACGTTGCTATCCATGTGCTGCTATTTCTGTGGCGATCCTAGTGAATTGGATCGATCCTGCTGCCACTGTTCCACCAGCTTCTCGAAGTCCGCCAACGGCAGTGGACGACCGAACAGATAGCCCTGGAACTTCGAGCAGCCGCGCTCGACCAGTGGCGATATCTGCGCGTGCTCCTCCACCCCTTCCGCGATGACACCGAAGCCGAAATTCCCGGCCATGCCGGCGATGGTCTGCACCATCATGGCGTCGCCGCTATCGGTGAGGATGTCGCGCACGAAGGACTGGTCGATCTTGAGCAGGTCGATGGGCAGGCGCTTGATATATTGCAGCGAGGAATAGCCGGTGCCGAAATCGTCCATCGAGAAACGCACGCCGATCTCTTTCAGCGCCGCCATCTTGCGCGTCGCCTCTTCGATGTCTTCCAGCACCAGGTTCTCGGTCAGTTCCAGTTCCAGCCTGCGCGGATCGGCACCGCTATCGCGCAGGATGTCTTTGACCTGGCGCACGAAATCCGGCTGATGGAACTGCACCGGGCTGATATTCACCGCCAGATGCATGCGCCCCAACTGCGGGTGCGTCTCCCATAGCTTGAGCTGGCGACAGGCGTTCTCCAGCACCCAGTGTCCGATGGGAAGGATCAATTTGGTCTGTTCGGCCATGGGGATGAACTGCGCCGGCGACACCATGCCCAGTTCCGCGCTGCGCCAGCGCAGCAGCACCTCCGCCCCGAGCAGCGTCCTCGATTCATCCGTCTGCACCTGGTAGTACATCTCCAGCTCTCCCTTGGACAGTGCATCGCGCAACGCCCCTTCCAGCAGGGTGCGCGATTCCAGCACCGCCTGCATGGAAGCCTCGAAGAAGCTCACCTTGTTGCGCCCGCCTTCCTTGGACTGGTACATCGCCAGGTCGGCCTGTTTGAGCAATTCCTCGCTGCCGACGCCATCCCCCCGGAACAGAACGATACCGATGCTGGGCGAACTCTGGTGCATCGTGCCGGACAAGTCATACGGCTGCGACAAGGCGACACGGATCTTCTCGGCGATACGCCCGGCCTGTGCGACGGCCTCGTCCTTGCGCACGTTCAAATCCTCCAGCAACACCACGAATTCGTCGCCGCCGAAGCGTGCGATGGTATCGGTGTCACGCACACAGGTCCGCAGCCGCCGGGCGACCTCCACCAGCATGCGGTCACCGTATTCATGGCCCTTGGTATCGTTCAATACCTTGAAGTGATCGAGGTCGATGAACATCAGCGCGCCGAAATGATCGCTGCGCGCGCTCTGTTTCAGCGCACGCAGCAGATGGTCCTGCAACAGGCGCCGGTTCGGCAGCGAGGTGAGCGGATCGTAGAACGCCAGGTTCCGGATCTCTTCCTCGGCTTTCTTGCGTTCGGTGATATCGACGAAAACCGCCACGAAGTGGGTCACCTCATCCATGTGCTTCACGGCGGTGATGGTCAGCCACTTGGGATAGATCTCGCCGCTCTTGCGCCGGTCCCATACCTCGCCGGACCAGCGCCCCTCGTTGAGGACGGCATCCCACATGTCCCGGTAGAACGCCCGATCGTGACGCCCCGAAGCGAGGATGCGCGGATTCTTGCCCAGCGCCTCTTCCTCCGAAAAACCGGTCGTCACTTCGAACGCATGGTTCACCTTGATGATGTTCGCGTCGCGGTCGGTCACGATGATCGCTTCCTGCGTCTCGAACGCCACGGAAGCGATACGCCCCTGCTCGGCCAGCGTCTCGCGCTCGGTCACGTCCTGCACGGTACCAAGCGAGCGTAGCGGCTTACCGGTCTCGTCGAAGGTGGAGGAACAGCGCTCTTCCACCCATTTGATGCGCCCGTCCGGCATCTGCAGGCGATGGATGATGCGGTAAGGTTTCCTGTCCTGCAGCGATTCGGCATACGCCCGCTCCACCTTCTCGCGGTCATCCGGGTGGACCGCATTGAGGAAGGCCTCATACGACGCGCCGAAACGATCGCGGTCGATCTCGAAGATGCGGAATATCTGGTCGGACCATTTCAGTTTGTTGGCGACGAGGTCCAGCTCCCAGCTGCCGAAGTGGCCGACATCCTGCGCATCCTGCAGCAGCTTGCGTTCCCGCTCCAGCTCCGCGCGCGCGCGCACGCGGTCCTCGATGTCGCGCACGAAGACGAAGAAACGGTCCTCGCCCTTCCAGTAGGTGGCCGTGATCTCCACATCGAACGTGCTCCCGTCCTTGCGCCGGTGCCGCGTCTCGAAAACGTCCCAGCCGCGCTCGAGCACCTCCTTCAAATGCGCCGCGACCGCCTCGGGGGTTTGCTCCATCGCTTCCAGCTGCGGTACGCACATATCCAGTAGTTCCTCGCGGCTGTAGCCGGACATGTTGCAATAGGATGCGTTCACATCGAGCAGACATCCCCGCCTGTCCAGCATCCAGTAACCGTCGATGGTGGTGTCCAGCAGATGCTTGCGGCTGCTCTCCGCCTGCTCGCGCAAGCGGATGTTTTCCCCGATCTGCTCGGCCATGCTGTCGAAACGCCGGCCCAGTTCTGACAACTCATCCTCGCCGCGCAGGCTGGTACGCACCGAGAAGTCGCCATCCGCCAGCCGCGTAGCGGCATCGAGCAGCACGCGCACACGCTGGCTGACCAGCCGGTGCAGGATGTAGGCGACCAGCATGGACGCCAGCAACATGATGAAGCTGAACACCAGCGCCTGCTCCACCGCCTCCTGCCGCGCGGCCGACAATTGGCGGCTGATATCGGCCTCGACATACAACACCCCCATCTGCTTGTCCAACCCGCCCTGGCGATAGGAAACCACCAGCGGGAAGTAGCCCTGCAGCAGCGAGGGCTGTTGCGGATTGAACGCCAGCCTGCTGGCCGCCCCCTGTGCGACGGCATGAGCGACCCCCTCCTCGTACAGCGTATGGGCCGCGACCGGCTCGCCCTTCCAGCGGAAGCGGTTGGACAGGATCACCCGGTGCTGCGTGTCGGACAGCACCAAAGTGTTGATCCCCGGGCGCATGGCCATCAGCGACAGGCTGAGCATGGCTTCCGCCTCGTCGCCTTCGGTCAGGCGGTTGTAGAGGATGTTCTGCAGCTGCGCCATCTCCAGACCGATCTCGCGCTGCATGTGCTGCTCGATGCTGCTGCGGTTGTTGCGCCCCTGCTGCACGAACATCAGCAGCGCGCTGACGAGGGTCACACTCATCAGCACCAGCGGGATCAGGATGGAGAGTCTCTGCTTCATGGGCTCAGTATCCGAGGCAAGCCTGCAGGTCGGGGATCAAGGCTGAGGCCGGATCGACACTGTGCTTGAGCTGGCCTTCTTCCAGCATCACCGCCCCCAGACGTCGTGCCGGTTGCAGGATGCCCCGCCCGCTGCCGATCAGTTCCAGATTCTCCGCCCCCGATGGCGTCTTGATACCCTGCACCATGGTCCGATATTCCTGCGGCGTCACTCCCAGCCGCTTGGCGATCGAGGCCGCCGCCGGCTGCGGCGACTGTTCCATGTAATCGAGCGTGCGCAGCCATTGCCGCGCCACATTGCAGACCCCGGCGCGGCGCGCGACGAAAACATCCTCATGCACCAACATCAGGTCGAACACTTCGTTGGGGATGTCACTGCTGTCGAACAACACCTGCGCGCCCTGCGCCGCGAGGCGTGTCTTGAACGGCTCGAAAGTGATGAAGGCATCGGCCCGCCCCTGGCGGTACATCTCCTCGTGTTTGCTCTCGGCACTGGGGATGACCTTCACATCCTTGCGCGTCAGCTTTGCAGCATCCAGCGTGCGGCTCAGCATATACACACCGAGCGGGATATTGAGGATGGCGATGCGCTTGCCCTTCAGTCCGGCCAGCGACTTCACGCCGGGCGAGGCCATCACCGCATCCGCGCCGTTCGACACATCCATCACCATCAGGATGCGCAAGCGCACCCCGCTGTGCAGCAGGTCCAGCGTCTCGTCCAGCGTCAGGGTGGCGATATCGGCAGAGTGGTTGCGGAAGGATTCCAGCGTGATGTCGGATGACGGCAGTTCGAACAGCTGTGCGTCCCGCTCGGTCAGATATCCGATCTCCTGTGCCAGATACAGCGGTTCGTAGCCCGGCCACGGGCTGCTGGCGACGCGCAGGGGCGGCTCATGCACGCGGTCGCATGCGGCCAGCAGCATGACCGCTGCCAGCAACAGCCATGAGATCGGCGCACGTGTTGCAAATGACTTCAAGCTGGCTCCCCTCCTGAATATCCTGCCAAGACTCTTCGCGGTCTCGTGAAGCAGGGCCCGGTTCATCCGCGCCGGGACGCGCAGAATTATACGGTCAATCGTCCAGCTTCGATCCCCAATCGGCGATCAGGCGCTCCAGCTCCTCCAGCGGCAGCGGCTTGCTGAAGAAATACCCCTGATAGGCCAGGCAGGCATGGTGTTTGAGGAAGCTCAACTGGGCTTCCGTCTCCACCCCCTCGGCGATTACATCGTGTTTGAAGTTCTTCGCCATGTCGATGATGCTCTGCACCATGCCCGCATCGCTCTGGTCCACGGTGATGTCGCGCACGAAGCTCTTGTCGATCTTGAGCTGGTCCAGCGGCAGCTTCTTCAGATAGGAGAGCGAGGAATAGCCGGTACCGAAATCGTCCAGCGACAGCTGCACCCCGAGCGCCTTGAGCTTGCGCATCTTCTCCACCACATCACCGATGTCGTTCAGCACCACGCCTTCGGTCAGTTCCAGCTTCAAGCGCGCCGGCTGCACGCCGTGCCGCTGCAGGATGGCGGCCAGATGCTCCACGAAATCATGCATGGCGAACTGGTGGGCGCTGACATTGACCGCCATCGTCAGCCCCGACCTGAGCGGATCGTCCGCCCACAGGACCAGCTGTGCGCAGGCATGGTGCAGCACCCAGTCGCCCAACTCCACGATCAGCATGCTCTCCTCCGCCACCGGGATGAACTTCGCGGGCGGGATCATGCCGCGCACAGGATGTTGCCAGCGCAACAGCGCCTCGACGCCCACCAGCTTGCGTTCGTTGTCCACCTGCACCTGGTAATGCAACTGCAGCTCTTCGTTCTCGATGGCGCGGCGCAGGTCGTTCTCCAGCATGGCGCGCGTATCCAGATCGTGCTGCAGGCCGGGATCGTAGAAACGCACCGTGTTGCGTCCCGCGTTCTTGGCCTGATACATGGCCACGTCCGCGTGCTTGATCAGGTCGTCCGTGTTCTCCTCGCCGTCGTGGAACAACTCCACGCCGATACTGGGCGAGCTGTAATGCTCGTGTTCCTTGAGTTGATACGGGTGTGCCAGCGAATCGCGGATCTTCTCCGCCACCAATCCCGCCTTGTGCGACGCCTCTTCGCGATCGGCACCTATCCCCTCCAGCACCACCACGAACTCGTCGCCGCCCAGCCTCGCCACCGTGTCGATCTCGCGCACGCAGCCCTTGATGCGCTCCGCCACCTCCACCAGCAGCAGGTCGCCGTAATCGTGGCCCAGCGTATCGTTCAGCACTTTGAAACGATCCAGGTCGATGAACAGCAAGGCACCGAAATCCCCGTTCCGCGCCGAGGCCGCCAGCGCATTCTGCAACCGGTCCAGGAACAGGCGGCGGTTAGGCAGCCGCGTCAGCGCATCGTAGAACGCCAGGCCGCGTATCTCTTCCTCGTTGCGCTTGCGTTCGGTGATGTCGCTGAAGATGGCCACATAGTTGATCGTGCTGCCGGCTTCGTCCTTCACGGCGGTGATGGTCATCCATTTCGGATAGATCTCGCCGTTCTTGCGCCTGTCCCATATCTCGCCCGACCATGCGCCCTGCTCCAGCAACTGCCGCCACATCGCCTTGTAGAAATCCGCATCGTGACGACCCGAGCTCATGATGCGCGGATTCATCCCCGCCACCTCCCATGCGCGATAACCGGTGATCTGGGTGAATGCATGGTTCACGCGCAGGATGTTGGACTGTGCGTCGGTGATCAGGATCGCATCGTGCGTCTCGAAGGCGGCCGCCGCCACGCGCAACTGCTCCTCGTCGCGTTTGCGCGCGGTGATGTCCTGCACCATGCCCACCGAACGCAAAGGTCTACCGGTGTCATCGTAGGTGGTGCGGCAATGCTCGCGCACCCACTTGATACGCCCGTCCGCGAACAGCAGACGGTGTTCGATGTCGTAAGCCCCCCCCTCGCGCAGGGAGCGTTGATAGGCGGCATCCACCGCGTCGCGGTCATCCGGATGGATGGCTTGCTGGAATCGCTCGTAATTGGGGACGACGCTATCGCGCTCCAGTTCCAGGATGCGGAAGGTCTCGTCGGACCAGATCAACTCGCCGGTATCCGGCACGAACTCCCAACTGCCCAGTTGCCCCAGACGCTGCGCCTCGTTGAGCAGGTCCTGCTGGTGCTGCAAACGGTCGGCATCGCGCTTGCGGCGCGAGATGTCGCGACAGAACGCCATGAACCGCCGGCTCTCGGCATCGAATGTGACCGCCATCTCGACATCCACCAGGCTGCCGTCCTTGCGCCGGTGCCGCGTCTCGAAACGGTCGTGCCCGCGCGCGATGATGCGGTCGATATGCGCTTTCACCTCCTCCGGGCGTTCATTGGCCTCCAGCTGGCTGATATGCATGCCCACCAGTTCCTGCACGGTATAACCCGTGATCCGCGCATAGGACGCGTTCGCCTCCTCCAGCACGCCATCGGCACTGGTCATCCAGTAGCCGTCCATCGCCGCCTCGACCACCTGGTGGTGGCGCAACATCACCTCTTCCACCTTCATGCGTTCGGTGATGTCCTCGAACACGGTGGCGAACTGCATCCTGGCCGGTGAAAAGACCGAGATGGCAAAGACCTGTCGCATCGGTTCGAAGCGCGTATCGAAATGATCCGGCTGTCCGGTCAGCGCAACCGCCGCATACCGGTCGAGATAGGGCGCTTGCTGTGTCCCATAGGCCTCGCTGGCCCGGTGTCCGATCACGTCGGCACGGCGCAGGCCGGTGATGGTCTCGTACGCTGGATTGACATCCAGCAGCACATAATCGACCGGCACGCCGGATGCGTCGAGCACCAGTTCGTGCAGCGCGACACCTTCGGTCATGCTGTCGAACAGGGCATGGAATTTGTTCTCACTGTCCCTCAACGCATGTTCGGCCTGCTTGCGCCCGCTGATGTCGCGGCTGAACACGTAGAAATGGCCATCACGGAAGGTCGCCGATACCTCGATGTCGATCACACTGCCGTCCTTGCGCCGGTGCCGTGTCTCGAAGCGGTCGCGCCCCAGCGCGATGATCTTGTCGATGTGCGCCTTCACATCCTCCGGCCGTTCATTGGCCTCCAGCTGGCTGATGTGCATGGTCAGCAGTTCCTGCACGGTGTAGCCGGACATGCGCGCATAGGCCTCGTTCGCCTCCAGCAGGAAGCCGTCGGCGCTGGTCATCCAGTAGCCGTCCATCGCGGTCTCGACCACATGGTGATGGCGCAGCATCACCTCTTCCACCTTCTTGCGCTCGGTGATGTCGCGGCTGGCGGCATACATGTACAGCTCGCCGTCGATCTCCACGCCGGTGGCACAGACCTCGACATCGAGCAAGGTCCCGTCATTGCGCTTGTGCTTCGTCTCGAAGATGGCGCTCTTGCCGTTCAGCTGGCGGAAGCGCTCGGCCAGCTCATCGCTGCTGAACTGGTCGTCCCAGTCACGCACATTGAGCTGCAGCGCCTCCTCGCGCGCATAGCCCAGCATGTTGCAGAAGGCGGCATTGACCTCGATCAGCTTGCCCTGCGCATCCATCACATGCACGCCTTCCATGGAGTTGTCGCGCAGCGCGAAGTTGCGTTTGAGTTGCGCTTCGATCTGCCGCAGGTAGCTGCGCCGCGCCGAGATATCCAGTCCGAGGCCGACCAGCACCGGGCTGCCGTCGAACATCACGCGCCGTCCGGTGAAATGGTAGGGGATGTGCGTACCCCATGCCGTCAGCAGCGATGCCTCCGCCTCGGATTCGCCGCGCTCGAACACCTCGCGGATACGTGCCTCGATCACCCTTCTATCCTCGCCCTCGAACAGCTCCAGCGCGTTCTTGCCGTCCAGTCCGTTCGCGCCGACGCCGAGCACCTGCTCGAAGTTGCGGTTCCACATCAGGAAGGTGCCATCCATACCGACCATGTAGAACACGCCGGGCAGCGAGTCGATCAACTCCTTGCGGAAGGCGTTCTCGCGCTCCAGCACATCGCCGGCTGTGAGTTTCTCCAGCATGATGTTCAGCGATCGCACCAGTTCGCGGATCTCACCGCTCCCCTTTTCGCGCAAATGCGGCGGACGGTGATCGTCCGCGATCTCGCGCGCGGCGACGGCGATGCGTTTGAGCGGACTCAGGATGACACGCAGCACCAGCATGAATACGCCGGATGCCAGCAGCATCAGCAGCAATGCATTGAGCTGGCTGCGCCAGGGGATGCCGATCTCGTCCATCTGCAGCGCCTGTTGCGGGACATGGTAAGCCAGCAACAGGAAGCGCGCGGGATCGTCACGGTCGAACACCACCTTTTCCGCAGCCAGATAGCCGCCCCGCCCGTCCGGGGACTGACGCAGGGGCAGGCAGGAACCCGCATCCGTGGCGAACTTGCTGCGCAGGACGGGGAAGTCATCGCGGATATCGCCCACCCCGCCACCTGTGTCGAAGACAAAGGCACGACGCTTGTCCGGATGCGCGAGGTAATAGCCTTGCTGATCGGTGATGTAGGTCTGGATGCCGGATGGCAACCCTTTGCTGACGGCTGCCAGCAGCGATGTCACATCCATGTTCAGCACCAGCATGCCGAAGCGTCGCCCCTGTTCGTCGAACACCGCTGTCACCGCGCGCAAGGTCGGCCGGTGCGGCACTTCGGCCTGTCCGTGCTCCTGATCGAGATCGAAGCGCGACAGATGGACCTGGCCCGCCGACAGCGCGAGACCCGCCTGGAAATAATCGCGGTCGCCCTTGCGCTGCAGTTCGCGCGGCGGCGCCACCCGGAAGCGTCCTTCCGTCGTGCGGTCGACGCGCACCAGTTCGCGCCCGTCGTCGGCCAGCCCGATGTAGCGAGCCTGGAAGTATTCCGGGTGGGCGTCCAGATAAGCACCGAAGATATCCTGCAAACGGCGTTCCCACTCCTGACGGGTATTGTTCTCGCGCGGATCTATGCCACCGTTGCGGATGGCCCGCATGATGCCGCCGATCGGCGGCGTATGGGAGAGGAAGACTGCATCCCGCTTCAGCGTCTCGACCTGCAATTGCAGACGCTCGCGCTCGACATGCAGCGCCGCATCCAGCGCGGATTCGCGCTCCATCAGGTGTTCGGTCTTAAGCCGCTGGTTCTCGTTCCACGTCCACAGCAGCCCGCCCGCCGCCACCAGCCCCAGCGCCAGCAAAGTGATGCGGGTCGAGAGGCTGATGTCGGCGGGCTTCATCGGGTGCTCACTCCATCTGTTGCCGTGCGAAACAAAGGTCTTGCCAGGCCTTGGCCTTCTCGGCCGGGCTGCGCAGCAGGTAGGCCGGATGGTAGGTGATGATGAGCGGCGTACCGTGGAAATCATGCAGCGTGCCGCGCAGCGAGCCCAGCGGTACATCGCGGCCGAGCAGCGCAGTGGCGGCGGTCTTGCCCAGCGCGACGATGAGTTTCGGCTGGATCAGCGCGATCTGCCGTTGCAGGTAAGGCAGGCAGGCGGAGATCTCGTCCGGCTCGGGATTGCGGTTGCCGGGCGGGCGGCATTTGACGACATTGGCGATGTACACCTTCTCGCCGCGCTTCAAGCCGATGGAGAACAGCATATTGTCGAGCAGTTTGCCCGCCTGCCCCACGAACGGCTCGCCCTGCGCATCCTCGTCTGCGCCCGGCCCTTCGCCGACGAACAGCCAGTCGGCCTGTTCGTCGCCGACGCCGAACACGGTCTGCGTGCAACCGGCGCGCAGCTTGCAAACGGCGCAGTCCCGCACTCTTTCTTTCAGCGCAGCCCAGTCCAGCGATGCGATCTCCGGGACCGATGCGACATCGGGGATCTCAACGACTGACGGCGCTTTTGCGACAGGTGCTTCCGCTTTCACTTGAGGGAGCACTTCAGCCACTGCGGGCATAACGGGCTCGGCGACGACCGCTTCCGGCACGGGCACACCGCGCCGTACCCAGAGCGGATACAGGTTCAGTTCTCGCAGCACGTTTTCATCGCGAACGTTCACAGGCCCCTTCCCATCAATATCGCATCCTCACGCCCGGCATGGCCCGGATAGTAATCGCGGCGCAGGCCGATGTCACTGAAACCCGCGCTGCGATACAGGGCAATGGCGGAAGCATTCGACGCGCGCACTTCCAGCACCATGCGCCGCATCTCTTTCTTCCTGGCCAGCGCCAGCATCTCGCCCAGCAACATCCTGCCCTGCCCCTGTCGCTGTTGCGAAGAAGCGATGGCGATATTTAGCAACTCCGCCTCATCCACCGCCAGCATCATCACGGCATAACCGATCAACGCTCCCGCATCCGTCTCGTATACCTTGCACGCATAACCGCTGCGCAGGGCATCGCTGAAATTGCCCAGCGTCCACGGGTGCGCATGCACTGCGCGCTCGATGGCGAGCACATCATCCAGGTCCGACTCCTTCATGGCGCGCAGGATCATGCCGCGCGTTCGCGTGTGGTCAGCGCGACCTTGTCGCGCAGATAGAGCGGCAAGGCCAGCGCGGCATCCACCGCATTGCCCTGCGCAAATTCGACTGCCGCCAGCCGCACCACGGCCTCGGCCTGCGGCACGGCCTGCGCATCCACACCATCCAGTTGCGCGGCATAGCGTTGCTGCAAGACCTCGCTCACGGCGAAGCCGCTGCCGCAGCCGAACCAGCCGTCTCCAGCGAGGGCCGGCGCATCCTCGGCCTTGCACAGACAGGGCTCCAAGACAGTGCGCCAGACATCGGCCTCCTTCGCATAGGCCGCCAAATAGATCTCGCCCATGCGCGCATCCAGCGCGGCGATGACTTTATCCTTTTCGCTCGCCTCGGCCAGTGCCTGCAAGGTACACACGCCCACCACATTCACATCGACACCGAACGCCAAACCTTGAGCCACCCCGCAGGCGATGCGCACGCCGGTGAACGAACCCGGCCCTTTACCGAAGGCGATGCCTTCGACTTCCCTAATCCTGATCCCTGCATCCTGAAGCACGGCATCGACCATGGCCATCAGCACTTCCGAATGTTTCTGCCCCACCTTCTCGCTGCGCGCGCTGATGGTACCGCCCTGCCACAGGGCGACGGAGCAATATTCGGTGGAGGTCTCTATGGCAAGGATGCGCATCAATTCGCCAGCAACAGCACCACCGCCTGCGCCGCGATGCCTTCGCCGCGCCCGGTGTAGCCGAGCTTCTCGGTGGTGGTCGCCTTCACATTGACAGCACTCTTCTCCAGACGCAGGTCGGCGGCGATGTTGTCGACCATCGAATGGATATGCGGTGCCATCTTGGGCGCCTGCGCGATGATGGTGGCGTCAACGTTGCCGACGCGATATCCCGCCTCGCGCACCAGATGCAGCGTCTCGCGCAGCAGGATGCGGCTGTCGATGTTCTTGAACTTCGCGTCGGTGTCGGAAAAATGCCTGCCGATGTCGCCCAGCGCCGCCGCGCCCAGCAGCGCGTCGCAAATAGCGTGCAACAGCACATCGGCATCGGAATGGCCGAGCAGGCCTTTCTCATACGGGATATCCACCCCGCCGATGATGAGCTTGCGCCCCTCGACCAGTTGATGGACGTCGAAACCTTGTCCGATGCGCATGCTCATGTCCTCTTCTGCAGCAGGAGTTCTGCCAGCTCGATGTCTTGCGGATAGGTCACTTTGAAATTGCTGCTGTCACTCGCCACCAGTTTCGGTTGCAGGCCCATCGCCTCGATGGCCGAGGCTTCGTCGGTGACCGTGACACTGCGTGCCAGGGCTTCGGCCAGCAGTCCGGCGCGGAACATCTGCGGCGTCTGTGCCTGCCACAGGCCTTCGCGCGGCTCGGTGTGGGCAATGCGCTGCTGGGCGTCGGCGCGCTTGAGCGTATCCGCCACCGGCACGGCAAGGATGCCGCCCACCGGGTCGTCGCGCAATTCGGCGATCATGCGCGTCAGCAGATGCTGCGTCAGACAGGGGCGCGCCGCGTCGTGCACGAGCACCCAGTCGTCCGGCTCCAGCTCGGAAGCGAGCAGGCCGTTGGCCACGCTCTCGGCGCGGGTGGCACCGCCGCAATACAGCGGCTCCAGCTTGCCGCCGCAATGCGACCAGTCGTAACGCGCGAAATATTCATCATCGGGGGCCAGCACCACGAACACCGTCCTGATCTGCGGACTGGCGCACAGCGTGGTGAGCGCATGCCAGATCATGGGGCGACCGGCGAGGTCGAGGTATTGCTTGGGCAGTTCGTGGCCCATGCGGGCACCGAAACCGGCAGCGGGGACTAGGGCGTGGAATTCTGGCATGGGCGCGAGTCTACCAAACTTCGCGTGCATCAACTGAGCGTGAAACCACCATCCAGAACCTGCAGACAGGCATCGACCACTTGCGCGTCGAACAATGTGCCGCGCCCGGCAGCGAGCTCCGCCCGTGCCGCTTCGATGCCCAATGCGGGGCGGTAGGGACGGTGGCTCACCATCGATTCGACCACGTCCGCGACCGCCACGATGCGCGCTTCCAGCGCAATGGCTTCGCCCTTCAGTCCCTGCGGATAGCCGGAACCGTCGACGCGCTCGTGATGCTGGTGGGCGATGTCCGCCACCGGCCAGGGGAAGCGCACCTCCCTCAGGATGTCATAACCCATGCGCGCATGTTCCCGCACGATGCGCAGCTCGATGTCGGTCAGATGGGCCGGCTTGCTCAGCACTTCCGCCGGGATGCCGATCTTGCCGATGTCGTGGATGGTGGCACCGAGGCGGATGCCCTTGATGCGCTCATCCTCCAATCCCAGCTTGTGCGCAATGGCGCAGGACAGATCGGCCACCCTGCGCTGGTGACCGGCCGTATAGGGATCGCGCAGTTCCACCGCCATCGATACGGTATGGATGGTGCCTTCCAATGCCTGCTCCAGCACCCGCTGCTGTTCGTTCAATGCCTTCTCGGCGAACATGCTCGCGGTCACATCCTGCACCGTACCCAGCGAACGCAAGGGTCTGCCGTCGGCGTCGAACATCGTCTCGCATTTCTCCAGCACGTATTTGACCCGGCCGTCCTTCATCAACAGGCGGTGATGGATCTGGTAGGCAGAGCGGTTCTTCAGCGAATCCTCATAGGCCTTGCTCACTTCCTCGCGATCCTCCGGATGGATGGCATCCAGGAAAGCATCGTAGGTCGCGCCGAAGCGCTGCTGATCGATCTCGAAGATGCGGAATATCTCGTCCGACCACTTGAGTTCGTTCTTGATCAGATAGAGTTCCCAATGGCCCAGATGGGCCATGCGCTGCGCTTCGGCCAGTCGCTGCTGGCTGGAGCGCAAGGCTTCCTCCATCGTGATCCGGTCCGAGATGTCGACCGAGATACCGAGCAGGTGGGTCGCCTGCCCCGCATCGTCATACAGGCCGGTCTTGAAGGTGTGCAGCCAGCGCTCGCTGCCGTCGGCGATCTTGATAGGCTCGGCGGGGATCTCCAGCAACTTGCGACTTTCCAGCACCGCCCTGTCCTTCTGCGTGAAGGCATCCGCCTGCTCCTTAGGGAAGAAATCGTAATCATTCTTGCCCAGCAGATCCTCGCGCCGGTAGCCCAGCAACTGTTCCCCCGCACGGTTGAACAGCTCGAACCTCAGATGTTCGGCATCTTTCAGGAACACCATGGCAGGGATGTTCTCCACGATGGAGCCGAGCAGCGCCTGTGACTGTTTCAGCTCATCCCTGATGCGCAGGCGCTCGCTGATGTCGAGGAAGGTCACCACCGCGCCGTGCACCCGCCCATCCTTGACCACCGGATACGACCAGTATTCGGCGGGGAAAGAGGTGCCGTCCTTGCGCCACAACAGTTCGCTGTCGGAATGGAAGGAACGGCCGGAGTGGATGGAGGCATAGTTCGGGCAATCCTTGTAGCGATAGGGCGAACCATCGGCACGGGTGTGGTGTGTCAGCCTATGCATGTTCTGCCCGACCAGCTCCGCCGCATCGGCATACCCCAGCACCTTCACACCCGCCACGTTGATGAAGGTGCAGTTGCCGTCCATGTCCTGCCCGAAGATGGCGTGCGCCATGGAATTTGCAAGCAACGTGGCCTCGGCCTCGGTCTGCTCGATCTTGCGTATATCCTTGTCCTGCCGCCGTGCGCTGAAGAACAGGCCCAGCAGGCCCACCCCCCAGATCAGACCATGCCCGGCGACCATCACGTTGCGTCCGCGCGCCTCCGCCGCCAGCATGCCATCGATGGGGATGGCGATACTCACCCCGCCGCGGATATCGCCCAGTTTGTCGCCATATTTCGCATGGCATTTGAGGCACTCCTGCTCCGTCACCATGGGCCGCATATAGCGATAGTAGGTCTGCCCCGCTGCCGATGTATCGATCTGCCCCCATTCCTTCGCGCCGCGCGCAAAGGCGTCCAGCGCCTGCCGCTCCCAGGCATCCGCCGCATTGTTCGGATTGATCGGTTTGTGGCTGCCGATGTGACCGCGCAGCTCACCGCCGCTGTGCGCCATGCCCTCGTGCACCAGGCGCACCACATAGGAAGAGTTCAGCAGAGTGAGCTGCTTGCCGGACGGCGTGGTGATGTCTCGCTCCGGCACATGCGCCAGCCACGGACTGGGTTGCACACGGCTGTCCACCGGCACATAGATACCCCCGCTGTGGATTATCCAGTTGCGGTATTCCATGTCCATGGCATGGATGGAGACCGCCTGCGCGTGCAGCGAAGTATCGAAGGCATGCTGCTGGGAATACAGTGACCAGCCGAGGGAGGCGGCGATGACCACGCTCCATGCCAGCATGAGGAAGCGTGTGCTGCGTTTGAGCAAAGCGTGCCGGGAAAGCTGGGCGGAAGCCATATGCGTGACCATCCTCCTGAGGGATTTATGTTTTCTCAGGATGATACACGAGCGCGGCGCGGCGGATGGCGGCGGTATAATGCGCGCCCTTTGCTTCGAGTTCCGCCATGCTGTTCGTTTCGCCCCATCCCCAGCCCCGCTACACCAACCTGACCGGTTCGTCCGATTCGCTCGCCCTCGCGCAGTTCGCCACCTCCCGCGTGCCATTGGTGATCGTCACCGCCGATGCACTGGAGGCACAACGGCTGGTGGAGGAGATCCCCTTCTTCGATCCGGCGCTGAGGGTGGACCTGCTGCCGGACTGGGAGACCCTGCCCTACGACCATTTTTCCCCGCACCAGGACCTGATCTCGGAACGCCTCGCCACGCTGCACCAGATCCGCACCAATTCCTGCGATGTGGTGGTGGTGCCGGTGACCACGGCGCTCTACCCGCTGCCGCCGGTGAGCTACCTGGCGGCCTACACCTTCTTCCTGAAGAAAGGCGAAGCGCTCGATCTGGACGGCTTCCGCAACCAGATGACTCTGGCCGGTTACACCCATGTGCAGCAGGTGCTGACACCGGGTGAATATTGCGTGCGCGGCGGCCTGATCGACCTGTTCCCCATGGGCAGCATGCTGCCGTTCCGCATCGACCTGTTCGACGACGAGATCGAGACCATCGCCACCTTCGACGTGGATACGCAGCGCACGCTGTACCCGGTGCCGGAGATCCGCCTGCTGCCCGCGCGCGAATTCCCGCTGGACGAGAAGGGGCAAGCCACCTTCCGCCAGAACTTCCGCGAACGCTTCGAGGGCGACCCGTCCAGATCGCGCATCTACAAGGATGTGAGCAAGGGCATCGCCCCGGCCGGTATCGAGTATTACCTGCCGCTGTTCTTCGAGCAGACCGCGACCTTGTTCGACTACCTGCCCGCCAATGCCACCTTGTGCCTGCATCACGATGTCGATGCCGCCATCCAGCAGTTCGCGCAGGATGCCGCCTCGCGCTACAACCTGCTGCGCGGCGATCCGCAGCATCCTTTGCTGGAAACGAAGGAGCTGTTCCTGAGCGCGGAGCAGTTCTTCGTGAAGGCGAAGGACTTCGCGCGTCTGGACATCGCACTGAACGACAGCGGTGCGAACGCCTCCGCCTGCCCCACCTCGACACTGCCCGACATCGCCGTGGACCGCCGCGCCGAGATCCCCACGCAGAAGTTCGCCGACTTCCTGCGCGACTACGACGGGCGCGTGCTGTTGCTGGCCGACAGCCTGGGCCGCCGCGAGATCATGTCCAACTACCTTGAGGAATACGGACTGGCACCGGCGGTGTGCGAAGACTATGCAGCGTTCCTCGAAAGTCGCGAGAAGTTCATGCTCGGTGTGGCCACTGTCGGCAATGGCTTCCTGCTCACGGATGAAAACATCGCGCTGGTGACAGAAAGCGAGCTGTATGCCACGCCGTCACGCGCACGCATCTCGCGCACCGCCAAGAAGAGCAATGTCGAAGGCATGCTGCGCGACCTGTCCGAGCTCAAGCCGGGCGACCCGGTGGTGCACGAGCAACACGGCATCGCGCGCTATCACGGGCTGGTCAATCTCGACATGGGCGAAGGCGAGAACGAGTTCCTGCTGCTGGAATATGCGGACGAAGCCAAGCTGTATGTGCCGGTGTCGCAACTGCATGTGATCGGCCGTTACAGCGGCGGTGCACCCGAGACCGCGCCGCTGCACAAGCTGGGCAGCGGCGCATGGGACAAGGCCAAACGCCGCGCCATGCAACAGGTGCGCGACACCGCCGCCGAGTTGCTCAACATCTACGCCCAGCGCGCGCTGCGCAAAGGCCATGCGTTCAAGTTCAACTATCACGACTACGAAGCCTTCGCCGCCGGTTTCGGTTTCGAGGAGACGGCCGACCAGGCCGCCGCCATCGAAGCCGTCATCCTCGACCTGCAATCCGGCAAACCGATGGACCGCCTGATCTGCGGCGACGTCGGCTTCGGCAAGACCGAGGTAGCGCTGCGCGCCGCCTTCATCGCCGCGATGGAAGGCAAGCAGGTGGCCGTTCTCGCCCCGACCACGCTACTGGTCGAGCAACACTTCCAGAACTTCTCCAACCGCTTCGCCGACTTCCCGATCAAGCTCGCCGAGCTGTCACGCTTCCGTTCCACCAAGGAGACCACGCAGGCGCTGAAGGACCTGGCGGACGGCAGGGTAGATATCGTCATCGGCACGCACAAGCTGATCCAGAAAGATGTGAAGTTCCACAATCTCGGCCTGGTCATCCTCGACGAAGAACACCGCTTCGGCGTACAACAGAAGGAAAGACTGAAGGCGCTGCGCGCCGAAGTGGACGTGCTCACGCTCACCGCCACGCCCATCCCAAGAACCTTGGCCATGTCGCTGGAAGGCCTGCGCGACTTCTCGGTGATCGCCACCGCGCCGCAGCGCCGCCTGTCCATCAAGACCTTCGTCAGCAACTACAGCGCAGGCGTGATCCGTGAAGCCGTGCTGCGCGAACTCAAGCGCGGCGGGCAGGTGTACTTCCTGCACAACGAAGTGGACACCATGCCCAACATGCTGGAGAAACTGACCGAGTTGCTACCCGAGGCGCGCATCCGCATGGCGCACGGCCAGATGGGCGAACGCGATCTGGAAGCCGTGATGCGCGACTTCACCCACCAGCGCTTCAATGTGCTGCTCTGCTCCACCATCATCGAGACCGGCATCGACGTACCGACCGCCAACACCATCATCATGAACCGCGCCGACCGCTTCGGCCTCGCGCAGTTGCACCAGTTGCGCGGCCGCGTCGGACGCTCGCACCACCAGGCTTATGCCTACCTGCTGGTGGACAACAATGAAGGCCTCACCGCACAGGCCAAGAAACGTCTGGAAGCCATCCAGGCCATGGAACAACTGGGCAGCGGCTTCTATCTCGCCATGCACGATCTGGAGATACGCGGCGCGGGCGAAGTGCTGGGTGAATCGCAGAGCGGCGAGATGCAGGAGATCGGCTTCTCGCTCTACAACGACATGCTCAATGCCGCCATCAAATCTCTTAAGGCCGGCCACGAGCCGGACATGGCGCACCCACTGGGCGTCACCACCGAGATCAACCTGCACACCCCCGCCCTGCTGCCGGACGACTACTGCGGCGACATCCACCAGCGGCTGGTCATCTACAAACGCCTCGCCAACTGCAACACGCAGGAAGAGCTGGACGACATGCAGCAGGAACTCATCGACCGCTTCGGCTTGCTGCCAGAGCCGGCACAGACCCTGCTTGACTGCCACCGCCTGCGCATCCTCGCCAAACCGCTTGGCATCCAGAAGGTGGATGCCTCATCTGAGGCCATCGTCATCCAGTTCGTCCCCAACCCGCCCATCGACCCGATGAAGATCATCACCATGATCCAGAGTAAACGTCACATCAAGATGGCGGGTCAGGACAAGCTGAGGATCGAATTGAAGTACGGGGAGTTGAAGCAGAGGGTGTTGGCGATTGTGAATTTCTTCAAGGAGCTGGGTTAGCCCTCACACCACCACATGCATGCCTTTCAAAAATCGCCCCTTGCGCACCACTGCGAGGCCTACTGCTCACTTGCACCGCTTGTAATCGCTGCGCATCGCTCTTCCGGCTTGTTGCAAATTACCGTTACACGGCAAGCCCACTCAATGCCGTCTTCTATGATTGCAAGTTTCCCATTGGTGACCTCAGACTTATGGAGGGCTTTGCTCTCACAGTTTTCATTGATAAGTTTGTAGCCCCCCCGGGCAATGCAAGCAAACTTCGCATCATTCCGGGCCGTAATCTGGGCCTTTGATTTATCCCTGTCCGCCATACTAAACGTCATTTCTTTAGATGGCACCAAAGTACAATCTCGGGAGCGTGGTTCATGTGGCGTAGGCTTATACACGCCCGGTGCAGAAGTCTGCGCCCCCCCTCCACTCGCGCCGTTGTGCGAACTGCCTAGTTCACTCTGATTCTGGGTTGTCAAGTATGAACCTTGATTCACGGCAGCAGATTGCTGGCGATAGGTATCATTCCTCGCCGCAACCTCTCTCTGCCGCCGATCTGCCCCACGTTTCGCCTCAGCATTCTCCCTGCGCCGCCGTTCAGCTTCACCTGCCGCAGACGCCCGAGCCATGGCCTCAGCATACCCCGATCGCAGTTGCTGGTCCCTGGCTTCCGCTGCATTCAAAGCATTAAGCACTCCGGCAAACATGGCTGCAGAACTCACCTCATTCTCAGCTTCCGCTTCGGCACGTCGCCGCTCCTTTTCGGCTTCATACTCACGTTGGCGTGCTTCCTCTGCGATGTGAGCCTTTTCGTCTGTCACTTTTTGGCGTGCTACAGCCAGAATCTTCTTGTCATGCCCGCTTCTTGCCGCCTTGGCCGCCTTGGCAAGTTCCTTTTCGCTGCATGCAAAGTCTCGCGCATGAGTGCAATCGTTGGCCCGGTCGATAGCTGTCTTGAAATCCTCCTTGTCCACTTGGTCGAACTGATCGGACATCTCCAGCAGGCTGGACATGTCATCATCGGCAACCATGCTCTTCTTCGCCGCAAGCGCGGGCGTGCAGAAGATCGCCATGACAATCAGGGCAGTCGGGAGCAACAGGAATTTACGCAATGAAGTGATTTTCATGACACCTTTCAATATGTGGCCGCTGCTTCCTGCTTCGCTTTCTGGAAAACCATCCTCATCCCGGCACGCACCGCCGTCTATCGCCGCATCGTCATGGGCTTGACGCCGGGTATTTTTCGAGGGGTAAAAGGGTAAGAAAACCAAAGGGCAATGCTGCCGTTTCACGGCAGCGTCCTGGCTAGGCGGAAGCCGTTATAGAAGGCCCGGTCCGCCGGACTCTTCCAGCATCTGGCATCCGCCGCGCGCGACAACTCCGCAGAGTAGTTCCACGAACCGCAGCGATACATGCGCTCGGTGCAATTATTGTCATAACAGTTTTCCATCCATTCCGCCACGTTGCCGCTCATGTCGTGCAGGCCGTAGCCGTTCGCCTGTTTCTGCCCGACCGGATGACTTTTTCCTCCGCTGTTGTTCTCATACCATGCCACCGCATCAATGTTGTTGCCGCCACAGTATTCAGTCTGGCTGCCGCCATAGCAGGCGTACTCCCATTCGGCCTCGTTGGGCAGGCGGTATTGCTTGCCGGTCATCCGGTTGAGCTTGGTGAGGAATTCCTGAATTTCGTTCCAGCTCACATACTCCACCGGACAATTGTCGCCGCAGTCTCTAAAGAGGCTCGGGTTGTTGCCCATAATCGCCTTCCACTGCCCCTGCGTAACTTCGTGCTTGCCGATCGCATAGTTCTTGCCGGGGATGGCTACCATACCTAGCTCGAATAGCCGGATAGTCTCTTCCTCTTGGCGGCGCTTGCCTTCTGCGGTTAACTCCAGCGGGCTTAACTGCACCTCGACCTTCTTCATCACACCGTCGCCCATGCGGATTTCCTGCTCGAACAGCCGGGGCTCGTGGTCGGCATCCACCGTCATCTGCACGCGCAGCTTGAGCCTGCCTTCCGGCACCTTCAAATCCAGCGGGCATTCGCCCTTGAACTTGTCGTTGATGTACACCTCCGCGCCGTCAGCGTCGCCGTCGCAGACGATGCGTAGCGCGGAACCGGCGGCGTGTGCGTTGAAAGACGCCAGCAGCAAGAGGGAAAGGAGCGGTGTAAGCCAAATTGGTTTCATGTGATTTCCTTTAGTGCGATATATTCCGATAGGTCGTGAGGCAAGGCATCAGAAGAACTTGTAGCCAACAGATAGCGACAGCCAATACTTTCCCTCATATTGATAAGGGGCTGCCGCATTACTCCCCAAGCGGTCTTGCCCGACTAACACACCCGCCTGAAAGCCTGTCCCCTTGTCTATAGAGAAGATCACACCTGCCGCCCAGGAAAATCCACTGCGATTGATGGTACCGCCGCCGTTTGCCAGCGCAACCGGAATGTTATTCACCCACCCTGCGGAAACAACGGGGGTAACCGCCCCCTGATTGTCCTGAAAACGGTAGCCCACATAGGGGCCTATAGTGCTGGAACCGCCGAAAGATTTGTCTGATAGTTGGTACTTGAAGGGCACTATCAGTGCGCCAAACGTCCAGCCGTAGCGGGTGTGTGGAATGTTTTCCACGGCAGCTTTATCCAGAACGTAAGCGCCATGTGTATCAACGGGTTGACTGCCGTCAGAAGCAACACGGTCTTTATCAGCAGTGACGTACTTCCAGCCGAGACCTGCAAAGATTTTTGAAAATAGCGGTAATTCATCAGTTGGCTCCACATGAACATTTTGACCATCACCGGGTTTGACATTAAGGAACTTAACCGTGAGTTTATTGGTTTTTTTGTCATCATTCGATACGGTAAAAATGGTGCTTTCGGGGGCAAAGTAATCCCCTGATTCATCCGCCGATTTTTTTATCTTGGTAACATCGACAAGAAGTTGAACCTTGTCGCCTTTCCAGTCATATTCATCGCTAGGGGCGGTTGCTGGTACGCTGGAGGCGGCTACGGCTTGGGCAGAAGCGGGGGACTCAGCAGCAAAGACGCTGCATCCGCGGCTTAATAAGAAGAACGCGAGAAACCAGGAAATCAGTTTCCTGGAAAGCGACCAATAATTAGATGAATCCCAGCAAGAAGTTGAGTTCGCATCAACTCCGCCAGATTGCGAAAGAACTACAGGATACGATGTATTGCGAAGAGACAGGAAAAACGTGATGCCGGGTGCTGCTGAGTGCTGAGTGCTGACGGTGCAGATCATCTTCAATTTCCCTTTTTCAAAGAATCAACTGTCTGACAGATTTTCAGGGGCAGCGAACCGCCCTGGTGAATCCTGTTTTTCTTACCTGCGCCAAACTGCCAATCGCCCGGTTATACACGCTGTCGGCCGATCTGGTGGCGGTTTGACGTGTATGCCTTCCGCAAAACGCCCTCAAGCACTAAAACCTGTATTTATTCCAGGAATCGGGTTTAAACGTTTTCCACCATCCACAGATTTCGTTCTCGCTGAATAGTATTTCTCTTTTCAACCTTGCAGCATCTCCCATTTGGGATATGCCCCTCACTTCACCGAAACTGCCCGAGCCGTGCCACCAGTTCGCTCTGTCTATGCACACCGAGTTTTGCGTAGATGGCCTTGATCTGCATGCGCGTGGTGCCGATGGTGGTGTTGCGCGCGGCGGAGATGGCTTCGGGGGAATGGCCTTCGGCGAGCCAGAGCGCCACGTCGGCTTCGGCCTCGGTCAAGCGGTAAACCATGCGGAGCAGGTCTTTCATGCGCCCGCAATCGGATTGCGCGCCACGGACGACGACCAGCGCACGCGCATCAAATCCGAAGGCGTAATCGCGGCGCGGCATGGGCAGGATATCCAGCAGCAATGGTTTATTGTTAATGCTCTGCACGACCACGGTGCCCGCCAATGGTGCGCCAGGCTTGAGCAGGCCGTCAGTTGCTGCATCAATGGCTTTATTCAATGTTTGAGTCTCAGCAAAAATGGCTGTGGCCAGCACACCTTGTTTGAGACGCAGGGCATTGCCCGTGCTCAGCATCGCTTCCGCTGCGGGCGTCATCGCTTTCACTATGCCCAGTGCATCGCAGACGAATACGGTCAGAGACAGCGCTTCCAAGGCACCCGCCACCAGCAACGTGCCCTGATGCTCCAATGCCATCTGGGTCCTGACCGCCGCCCGCACGTGCGGCGCGATGGAGGCGAACACGGCGCGCTGCGCGTCGCCGATCTCGCCTTGGCGCGAAGAGCGCATGACAGCCATCCCGACCAGCATGTTGTCTTCTTTGACGAGGGGTGTCAGACAGATATATGGTGTGTCGTAACGATGGGCGAATTCATTGAGGAACTGGTTGGTACGTCGCTCTTTGCGCGTGACGTGATCGCAGCTTGCCCTTACTTCCAACACGGGACCATCCGAGCCCATACGGACGTAGGGATTAATTGCAGGATTACTGCCGCCATTGGCAATGAAATCTTCACCCCAGTCCGAACCGAGGCCGGCAGCCCAATTGAAAGGCACGGCATGCGCCGAGCCGAGCCCGATCAACTGTCCGGCACATGAGCCCGTCGCACGTGCAAGACCATCCAGTGCATCGAGCCAGTTACCGCTCCCCACGGCAGCCGCATTAAAAGCATCGGCAACGGAAAGCCAATGTTCATCACTCCTCAGCATCATCCCTCCCTTTTGATGGACTAGCCCCAGAATTTCGTTACTATGTTGTTTTATATCGAAAACAAAATTATGTAAACGATTTAATAATAACCCAAGCACCCCGGACGGAGTGCTTCCTACTCGCACTACCTTCATATCCTCGCCACGTCCTTGGGCATGAGCAAACTAGATGCCTCAAGCGAGACCATCGTCATCCAGTTCGTCCCCAATCCACCGATAGGCCCGATGTAGATCATCACGTTGATCCAGAGCCGGCACTACGTGAAGATGTCGGGACAGGACAGACTGCGTATCGAACTGAAGCATGAAGACCTGGAACAGCAGGTGCTTGTGATGGTGAGTGTAAAAAAAAGAGGCGTAGGGTGCAGCGAGTGCAACGGATGTACAAATCATACGGCGCAATGCCCGTTGGTTATTGCGCCCTGGCGCGCTAGAATGCGGCCAGTCACCTCACCGCAAGGAGTGTCGTCATGCAACAACTAGACCGCATCACCAGCAATCCCCTCGTCATGGGTGGCAAGCCGTGCATCCGTGGTCAACGCGTAACGGTAGGGACACTCATCGGCTTGGTCGCCAGCGGAAAAACAACTGAGCAGATTCTTACCCTTTACCCCTACATTGAAGCAGAAGATATCACTCAGGCATTGCGTTATGCCGCATGGCGCTCTGAAGAGATTGAGTTGCCTCTAGTCGCGGCATGACATTGCGTTTGCTGGTCGACATGAACCTCTCGCCTTCATGGGTGGAGGTTCTACGCAAGGCCGGATTCGAAGCAGAACACTGGTCTCAACTTGGCAAGCTCGATGCCCCGGACAGTGAACTTTTCGAATGGGCAAGGACGCACGAGCACATCGTCTTCACCCATGATCTCGATTTCGGCGCAATGCTGAACGCGACCCAGGCAGAATCTCCCAGTGTTTTCCAGATACGTACCAACGACGTAAGCCCCGAAGCCCTTTCTCCCCGAACTATTGATCTATTGCATCGCTTCACGCCACAACTTTCTTCCGGCGCTCTGGTGGTCGTGGACGAGTATCGCGAGCGCGTCAGGGTGTTGCCGTTGAGAAGTAGCTTCAGCGCAAAGTGAAGCCCGTTGCAGAACCTGTTGGCTCAAGAATCGTTCACAATTTTGGATATCGCTCATGAACTCTGTCGACTGGATAGGCAGCGCCGCTGCAATACTTACCACCACCGCATTCATACCGCAGGCGCTAAAGGTATGGCACACCCGCCACACCGCCGACATCTCGCTGGGGATGTATGCCATGTTCACGCTGGGCGTGGCGCTGTGGCTGGCATATGGCATCCTGCTGCAGGCATGGCCCATCATCGTCGCCAACAGCATCACACTGCTGCTGGCTGGGGCCGTGCTGGTGATGAAGCTACGCTTCGGCTAGAAAATGTTCATTCCTGGCCCGCTCAGATCGAACGTGCCGGGTCACTACGTTACTTCTTTCCGTGCTTCCCCCACCATTCCCGCCGCTGCTGCCCATTCATGAACGTCCAGGCCAGCAAGCGGCTTTTCTTCTGCCCTTGCGCCATTTCGATGGTGCGGCTGTCTACCGCGCCTGCATGTTGCAAAGCACTGTAGGCCTGCGGCAAGCTGGTGGATTTTGAGATCAGGGTGGTGAACCACAGGCAGTGTTCGCCGCCGCTTGCACTCTCTTCGATCATGCGGGTGACAAAGGCCTCTTCGCCGCCCTCGCAACACAACTCCATACTCTGTCCGCCGAAGTTCAGCACCGGTTTTTTGTGTTTGTTGTGTTCCTTGCCGAGGTTCTGCCATTTGCGTTGCGCGCCTTTTCTGGCTTCGGCGAGCGAAGCATGGAACGGCGGGTTGCTCAGGGTGAGCGCGAAATATTCGTCGGCGTAGGTGACGCCGGAGAAGATGTCTGCGCTGGAAGCTTGCAAGCGCAGCTCGACGGCTTCGCTCAGTTTGTTTTCTTCGATGATATGCCGGGCATTCTCCAGTGCGACTTCATCGATATCCGTACCGACGAAATGCCAGCCGTAGCTGGCGTTGGCGATGAGCGGATAGATGCAGTTCGCGCCCACGCCGATGTCGAGCACGCGTACCGCATCGCCGCGCGGGATCTCGCCGCCGTTGCTCTCGGCCAGCAGATCGGCGAGATAGTGGAGGTAGTCGGCGCGGCCGGGGATGGGCGGACACAGGTATTGGTCGGGGATGTCCCATTCCCTGACCTGGTAATGCTGCTTCAGCAGTGCACGGTTGAGCGCTTTCACCGCCGCCGGATCGGCGAAGTCTATCGACTCGTTGCCGTAGGCATTCACCGCCACATAGGTTGCCAATTCAGGGCTGACGGCAACGAGTCGCGCGAAGTCGTAACGCTCACGATGCGGGTTGCGCGGGTGCAGATTGGTTTTGGTCTGGACTTGGGACATGGCGGATGGATGTGAAGCCGAGGCGCGTCATTCTATACAAACCGCCAGGCCGCTCTGCCCCATCCATGACAAAAATGAACTTCCGTCGCTTGCGCGGCTGCCGATGAACTAAAATACGCCCCCTTTTGAACCGAACGACCCCGCGTCCGCGCAGGATGCCCGACCGCACATGAACCTCATCCTCCAAGCCCTGCATCCTATCCCCGCCGTCCAGATCGAACACATCGCCAGTCTGGCCGGTACGGCTCGCATCGAACAGATCACGCCGCACGCCTGTCGTCTGCGCGATGCGGAGCCGCACGAGATCATCGCGGAATATTGTCAGGCCCATCAGATCGATTGCGGATACGTGCCGCAGGGCAAGCACTTGGGCGACTTCGGCCTGCTGGTGATGGACATGGATTCCACGCTGATCTCCATCGAGTGCATCGACGAGATCGCCGACATGCAGGGCCTCAAACCGCAGGTGGCCGAGATCACCGAAGCGGCGATGCGCGGCGAGATGGACTTCGCCGAGAGCCTGCGCCGCCGCGTGGCCTTGCTGAAAGGGTTGGACGAATCGGCCTTGCAGCGCGTCTACGACGAGCGCCTGCAACTCAATCCCGGTGCGGAGAAGATGCTGGCCGCGATGAAGCGGCACGGCATCAAGACGATGCTGGTGTCCGGCGGTTTCGTGTTCTTCACCGAGCGTCTGAAAGCGCGCCTCGGCCTCGACTACGCGCACGCCAACACGCTGGAGATCGTGGATGGGAAACTCACCGGCAAGGTGTTGGGCGACATCGTGGATGCACAGGGCAAAGCCGACTGGCTGAACCGGGTGCGCGAGGAACTGGGCTTGGGCCGCGAACAGGTGATCGCCATGGGCGACGGTGCGAACGACCTGAAGATGATGGCGCAGGCCGGCGTCAGCATGGCCTACCACGCCAAGCCGGTGGTGCGCGCACAGGCCAGCCATGCACTGAACTTCGTCGGGCTGGACGGCCTGGTCACGCTGTTCGAGCAGGCATGAGCCCCGCCATCGCGGCATCGGTCACCGATCGCGCGGGTCCCGCCCTCTTCCAGGCCTGACGGGCACTGCGACACTCAGGCTGAAGAACGCACAGGCTCCGGCAACTCGGCCTCCCCCAGCGATTTCCTCATACCCTTGTTGCGATACATCGCATCGTCGGCGGCATCGACCAGCTCCATCCCGTTCACACCGTCCGCCGGATAGAACGCCACCCCGGCACTGACGCCCAGCTTCAGCGTTTGACCGCGCACCTCGAACGGGCGGGACAAGGCCACGGTTATCTTGCGGATCACGCGATCCGCATCCGCCGTGCTCTCCGCATCGGCGAGCAGGATAGCGAACTCATCGCCACCGAGACGCGCCACCGTATCGCTCTCGCGCACACCGCTCTCGATACGCACCGCCGCCAGTTTCAGCACCACATCGCCGACACGGTGGCCGAAGCGGTCGTTGATCGGCTTGAAATCATCCAGATCGAGGAAGATCACCGCGAAACTGCGCTGTTCGCGCCTGGCCACGACCAGTGCATGCGCCAGCCGGTCGTTGAACAACTGGCGGTTGGGCAATCCGGTCAGCGCATCGTGATAGGCCATCTGCATCGGCCGCAGCTGGAAACTGAGCATGAACGGCACGCAGATGACGGCCAGCAGGCCGGCATCGGTCATGGCGCGTATCCAGACCGGATAGCCATGCGCCTCCATCACCGGGTCGACGGTGACCATCAGCAGCAACTCAGCAAGGGCGATGAGCCCCAGCAACAGGAAGAAATGGCGCATCGGGATGCCTTCTTTCATGGAACCCTCCGGATCAGGTGTACAACAAGTTGGCCGCTTGACCGTGACTCTACCCGCTCACCCCGTTTACCGACACCTTTTTTTCGTATCGGACATCACCGTCGGCATGCCCCCCGGCAATGCGGACCAGCCCGTCAGGCTACATGACGCTGCCCTTGAAGGCTGTGATGTAGCTGTAGCAGAGGCGCGCATCCTCGGCGAGTTCGAGGAAGCTGATGTGCTTGCTGCCCCACTGCGTGAAATCGGGGCTGCCAGCCATCCTGGAAACATCGCGGAACTGCATGTTCCAGTCCAGGAAGACGCGCCGCTGCTCTTGCCCTTCGATCACGATGCGCAGATCCTTGTGACGCTTGTCACTGCCGATCATCGCCATCAGTCTCTGCACGTTCTCGCGGCTGCCTTCCAGCATCTGCATGAAACAACCATCCTGATACAGCAGGCAGCCGGTGAGGCCGTTCTCCTGGTTGTATCGCTGGGCGGTCCTGACGATCCCGTCCAGTGTCGCCTCATCCAGCGCGCCGGTCGCCTGGCTGACATAGATGAGGAAATACAGTCCCGGTGTCACACCTTCCTGTCTGCTGCCGATCTCGCGGTCCACCGCCTCGACGAACTGCTGGTCGTCGAGCGGGCGATAGCACAGATAGCCCTGGATGAAATCGCAGCCGTTCGAGTGCAGCTCCAGCAGTTGCGCCTCGTTCTCCACCCCCTCCGCCACCAGCTTCATGCCGAGCGAATGTCCCAAGCCGATGATGGTGCGGATGATAGTGCGACTGTCCGCATGCTTGTCCACGCCGTCGACGAAGGCCTTGTCGATCTTCAGCACGCTCACCGGCATACGGGTTAGCTGTGCCAGCGAGGAGTATCCGGTGCCGAAATCATCCACCGCGACATGCAGACCCAGCGTGGCCAATTGCCGCAACACATTGAGGTTAGCCTCCACGTTGGCCATCAGCGAGGTCTCGGTGATCTCGATCAGCAGGCGCGACGGGTCGGCACCGGTCTCGCGCAGGATGCGCTCGAAATCATGGGCCAGATTCTCTTCGTCGAGCTGGCGCGTGGAGACGTTGATGGAGACATAGGACGGCGCCTGCGCCCCCCAGCGTTCGCGCCACCTGACCTCGGCCTGACAGCCCTGGCGGAACACCCACAGTCCGATGGCGATGATGGCACCGGTCATCTCCGCGATGGGGATGAACACCGCCGGCGATATCTCCCCGCCCGGCGGGCGCCAGCGCAACAGCAGCTCGGCCCCGACGATACGCCGGTTCTCGGCGGAAACGATGGGCTGGAAACGGCAGGTGAGTTCGCTGCGGGCCAGCGCGTTGCGCAGTCCTTCCGTCACCGCCAGACGCTGCCGCACCTTCTGTTCCAGACTGTCACTGAAGAACTGCCAGCCGTCGCGCCCTTTCTGCTTCATCTCGTACATGGCGCTGTCTGCGGAACGCAGGATGTCTTCGGCGGAATGGGTGGTGCCATGCCCCACCGCGATGCCGATGCTGGCCGTCACGAACAGCTGCACGCCATTGAAATCGACCGGCTGGCGCAAGGCCTCGTTGATGCGTTCCGCCAGCGCCGAGATGGTAGTGGGCTGCTCCAGCTGCTCGCAAAGCACGACGAACTCGTCGCCCGCCAGACGCGCCACAGTGTCGCCCGGACGCACCAGGTCGATCAGCCGCGCGGCCACCTGTTTGAGCAGTGCGTCGCCCGCCTCGTGGCCGTGCACATCGTTCACCAGCTTGAAGCCATCAAGGTCGATGAACAACACCGCGATGCTCAACCCTTGCCGCTGCGAGCGCTGCAGCGCGTTCACCAACCGCTCGCTGATCAGCGCGCGGTTCGGCAGCCGGGTCAGCACATCATGGGTCGCACGCCACAGCATGTCCTCCTCGGCGCGCTTGCGCTCGGTGATGTCGCGCATGGTGACCACCAGCATCCAGCTGTCGTCGTTCCTGAATTTCGCGATGGCCGCTTCCAGCGGGAAGAACGAGCCGTCCTTGCGGTAACCCGATATCTCGCCGCGCGCCGACATGCGGCGTTCCATCTCGCTGCCTTCGACAAAGGCCTTCACCAGCTCCGCATGCCGCTGGCGCACATGCGGCGGCAGCAGCTGATGCACCGGCATGCCGACCATCTCCTCCATTCTGTAACCGAAAAGATGGCAGGCGGCAGGGTTCGCCTCGGCGATGACACCTTCTTCGTCGGTAGCGATGATGGCCATGTCGGCGATGGACAATATCTGTTGTACCGTGCCCAGCCTTTGCATGGCGGCGCTGGCTTCCGCCGAGATGCGCGCTGAGACCTGCGGGCTCGGCGGTGACTCGTGCAGCTTCACCCCCATCGCCTGCTCGCGATAGCGTGCAGGGATCACCGGATCGATGCGCCCGAACGACTCCATGATGCTGAAGGTGCCGTCCGCATTGCAGCGCGCGAGATAGGCATTGACGCTGGCGTGATGGGTGACGGCATCCATCACCACTTCGCCCTGCGGCGCATCCACCCGCACCCGCTCGAGCGCATCCACCACGGATTCCGCCTCGGTGGTTCCGGCCAACTCCACTGCCCTGGCATAGGCGCGCACGCAAAGATAGGTACCCTCGCCGAAATTGGTGAGGATGCCGTTGCCGCTCGGCCAGATGCCGCTGATGCCCGGCACCTGCGCCAGACGTTCGAGATAACTGCGATTCTGCGGCGTGTCGACCGACATGAAATAGGTATTGCTGGAATAGAAGCCCTCGCGCACCGCTGCCGGCAGCTGGCTGACCATCATCTCGTCGTAATGCCCCATCGCCACTGCCATGCGCTTCTTCAGCCCCATCTCGGTGAAGCGCGTGAGCAGCTGCACCTGGTCCGCACCGGCGAAATATGGCACGAACACATCGGCACCGGAGCGGGCGACCTGCTGCAGCAAGTCATCAATCTCCTGCGCACTGGCGCCGATAGGCAGGTATTCCTCGCCCAGGATGTCGCCGCCCAGCGCCCGCAGCGATTGCTTGGCCGCGTCGATGGAGCCGCGCGGCCACTCGTAGTTGTTGCCGGCGAAGAACATCTTGGGCCCGTGATGATCGGCCAGCCAGGGGATCATCTTGTCGATCTGCTGGTTGGGCAAGGCGGCGAAGTGGAAGAAATAACGCCCGGAAATGCTGCCTTCGTAGAAAGAGAAGTTCAGGTAGGGGATGCGTTTCGGCTCGGCGACCTGCCCGGCGACGGCGATGCGCGAGTTCGACAGCAGGTTGCCGATGATGGCGTCACACCGATGCTGTTCGACCAGACGCAGGGCGGCCGGCACGGCGGTATCGGGCAGACTGCCGTCATCCTCGATGATGAGTTCCAGCGGTCGCCCCAGCACACCGCCGGCGGCATTGATCTCGTCGCAGGCGATGCGGGCGGCATGGCATATCTCGCTGCCATATAGCCCGACCAGCCCCGTCAACGGCGGCATCAGTCCAAGACGGACCGGTTCGATCAAAGACTTTTCTCCCATTCCTGTTCAATCGCTATGCGGCCTGACACAAACGGGGAGCACATTACCGCATCCTCTGAAAAAATGCGCCCTGTAAATGCCTTGCGCTATCCGTATAATCGAAGCCCGTTTCCGCTCTCTTCCCCTTCATGGGGTAGGGGCCAACCGAAAGCCCAGACATGACACAAGAGATCAGCACCGAAGTCCTCCTCGAAAAATACGCGGAAGCGGACGAGAACACGGTGCAGGACGTGCGCCGCCGCGTCGCGCGCGGGCTGGCGCAGGCCGAGAAGCCGGAGCAGCGCGCGCAGTGGGAAGAGACCTTCTTCCAGGCGCAGGAGAACGGCTTCGTCCCCGCCGGACGCATCAACTCCGCCGCCGGCCTCAAGATACAGGCCACGCTCATCAACTGCTTCGTGCAACCGGTGGGCGACGCCATCTCCGGCTTCACTGACGGTCGCCCCGGCATCTACGACGCGCTGCAACAGGCCGCCGAGACCATGCGGCGCGGCGGCGGCGTCGGCTACGACTTCTCCACCATCCGCCCCGAAGGTGCGCACGTGAAAGGCACCAACTCGCGCGCCTCCGGCCCCATCTCCTACATGCGCGTGTTCGACCGCTCCTGCGAGACCGTCGAATCCGCCGGCGCACGGCGCGGCGCACAGATGGGCGTGCTGCGCTGCGACCATCCCGATATCGAAAAATTCATCAGCGCCAAGGACAAGGGCGACCTGCGCAACTTCAACATCTCGGTCGGCGTCACCGATGCCTTGATGCAGGCGGTGGAGAAAGACGAGGAATTCGAACTGGTGCATGCCGCCGAACCTTCCGCCGCGATCAAGGAAGCCGGCGCGACCCAGCGTGCAGACGGCAAGTGGATCTATCGCAAAGTGCGCGCCACCGACCTGTGGAAGCAGATCATCGCCAGCACCTACGACCACGCCGAACCGGGTGTGCTGTTCATCGATCTGATGAACCGCGACAACAACCTGTCGTATTGCGAAGTGATAGAGGCGACCAATCCATGCGCTGAGCAACCCCTCCCCCCCTACGGCTGCTGCTGCCTCGGCTCCATCGACCTTACGCGCATGGTGAAGAATCCGTTCACGAATCATGCGGGCTTTGACCATGAGCCATTCAAGCAATTGGTGCGCACCTCGATCCGCATGCTGGACAATGTGCTGGACGTGACCGCCTGGCCGCTGCCGGAACAGCAGGAGGAGGCGCGCAGCAAGCGCCGCGTCGGTCTGGGGTTCACTGGGCTGGGCGATGCGCTGGCGATGCTGGGCCTGCGTTACGACACCGACGAGGCGCGCGCCTTCGCCGCCGACATCACCCGCATCATGCGCGACGAAGCGTATGAAGCTTCGGTGGAACTAGCGAAAGAGCGCGGCGCATTCCCGCTGCTGGATGCGGACAAATATCTGGCCGCACCACGCTTCGCTTCACGCCTGCCCGATGAACTGAAGGACAAGATACGCAAGCACGGCATCCGCAACAGCCACCTGCTCTCCATCGCGCCGACCGGCACCATCTCGTTGGCCTTCGCCGACAATGCGTCGAACGGCATCGAACCGCCCTTCTCATGGTTCTACACGCGCAAGAAGCGCATGCCGGACGGCACGACCAAGGACTATCAGGTGGAAGACCACGCTTGGCGCCTCTACAAGAAACAGGGCGGCGACACCAACAAGCTGCCGCCGTCGTTCGTCACTGCGCTGGAGATCTCTGCCATCGACCACATGAAGATGGTGGCCGCCGTCGCGCCGTTCATCGACACCTCGATCAGCAAGACGGTGAACGTGCCTGCCGACTATCCCTACGAGGATTTCAAGGACCTGTACACCGAAGCATGGAAAGCCGGATTGAAAGGCCTGGCCACTTATCGCCCCAACAGCGTGCTGGGTTCCGTGCTGTCGGTCACACCGGAGAAGAAGGAAGAAGAACAGCCGCAGGATTTCGTGTTCGACCAGGATCGCCGCATCGTGCTGGAATCCGCACCCAAGCCCGCACTCGCTTCGCTGCGCTGGCCGGGCCGCCCGGACCTGCCAGCGGGCAGCGAAGGCTGGGTATCGCAGGTGGTGAAACATCCGCTGGGCAGTTTCGTCGCCTTCGTGTCGCACACGACCAATGGTTGCAACCACCCCTTCGAAGTATGGGTGAACGGTTCCGAACAACCGCGCGGCCTCGGCGCATTGGCGAAGTCCCTGTCGATGGACATGCGCACGCGCGATCCGGTGTGGATACGCATGAAGCTGGAGATGCTGATGAAGTCCGCCGGCGACGACGCCTTCGACATGCCGATGCCACCGGACGGCGAGGTGAAGCGCATGCCCAGCCTGGTCGCGGCCTTCGCCCACCTTCTGAAATACCGCATCGAACAACTTGGCGCACTGGAAGTCTGCGAAGACTCGACCACACCGATGATGGATGCATTGTTCGCGAAGAAAGAACCGAAGACCGGTGTGGACGGCACCATGAGCTGGACGGTGGACATCTCCAACGCGGGCAGCGGCGACGACTTCGTGCTGGGCCTGAAGGAACTGGTGCTGCCGGACGGCCAGCGCCGTCCCTATTCGATGTGGCTGTCCGGCGTGTATCCGCGCGCACTGGACGGCCTGTGCAAGGTGCTGAGCCTGGATATGCGCGTGATCGACCCGGCTTGGATCGGCATGAAGTTGCGCAAGCTGCTCAACTTCGGCGAACCGCTGGGCGACTTCATGGCGCGCGTGCCGGGCGACAACAAGATGGAGAGCTACCCTTCCACCGTGTCCTATGTGGCGCAACTCATCATCCACCGCTACGCCATGCTCGGCATCCTCGACGAGCACGGCTACCCGGTGCAGCAGATGGGCGTGCTGGAGATCCCCGAGGGACAGATCAAACCGACCACCGTCAAACCGCTGGCAGGCAAGCACTGCAAGGAGTGCGGCAACGCCACGCTGATCAAGAAGGACGGCTGCGAGTTCTGCACCAGTTGCGGCGCGATCGGCGCATGTGGCTGACCTGAGAGAAATCCACTGTTGAACGTACCGCCTGAGTGCGGTACGTTCCAACCACGCACTACACGATTGCTAAAACCATGAACCGTCTCTGCCTCAAACTTTTCCTGCTGTTCCTCGCTCTGCCCCTGAACGCACACGCCGCCCTGCCGCAAGCGTCCAACGTCCCCGGTGGCGTCGCGCTCGTCCAGCTCGGCGCGGCAGTGAAGAACGACCAACCGCCGCAAGCCTGGCTCGGCGAACAACCCGTGCTCGTGGTGCCAGACAAAGGAAAATGGTACGCCGTGGTCGGCCTGCCGCTAGACATGAAGACGGGATCGCATGCGCTGCAGGTCAAGCAGGGAGAAACGTCCAAACGCTATGCCTTCAAAGTCCGTCACAAAAAGTATCCCGAGCAGCGCATCACGCTGAAGGATAAAAGCAAGGTGGAACTCTCGCCGGAAGACGAAGCACGTGCCATCGGCGAGATCGCGCGCATCAAGCAACTCAAGCTGCACTGGCAGCCGAGTCCCGACACCGACACCGCCTTCATCCAGCCCGCCCAAGGCAGACTGTCCGGCCACTTCGGTTTGCGCCGAATCTTCAACGGCCAACCGCGCTCACCGCACGCCGGCATAGACGTCGCCGTCCCGACCGGCACCGAGGTCGTCGCCAGCTCGCCAGGCAAAGTACTCGCCGTCGACGACTATTTCTTCAACGGCAAGACTGTGTTCCTCGACCACGGCAACGGCCTCATCACCATGTACTGCCATCTGGACCGCATCGACGTCGCCGCAGACCAGGCCGTGATCAAAGGGCAGCCCATCGGCCTCTCCGGCCAGACAGGCCGCGCCACCGGCCCGCATCTGCACTGGAGCGTCATCCTCAACGGCGCGATGGTGAACCCCAAGCTATTCCTGCCGCGCGGCACGGAATGAACACCTGCAAGCCCCTGCCCTACCTCACCGGCTACCCCGCCGCGCTGGTGGCGCAGGTGCGGCAACTGATCGAACAGGACAAGGTCGCCGACCTGCTCCGCAAGAGATATCCCGACTCGCACGACGTGCGCACCGACAAGGCACTGTACGACTACGTCCAGGATCTCAAGAACGAATACATGCGCAACGCCGGACAACTGAGCAAGGTGATGTTCGACAACAAACTGCACGTACTGCGCAACGCCCTCGGCACCCACACCACCCACTCGCGCGTGCAAGGGCTGAACCTCAAAGCCAAGAAAGAGATCCGCATCGCCTCCCTGTTCAAGGAGACACCGCCCGAATTCCTGCGCATGATCGTCGTACACGAACTGGCGCACATGAAGCAGCGCGAACACGACAAGGCCTTCTACCAACTGTGCATGCACATGGAACCGGACTACGGGCAACTGGAGTTCGACCTGCGCGTGTATCTGAGTTATCGGGATGCGGGCGGCGGGAAGTTATGGGGTGGGGTTGATGCAGGCTTGAACGGGGCGGAGTGAATTCTGGGGGGCTGCTCGCCTTATCCGGACACTACGCTGGCTGGTAGAGATAGTCTCTTCGCACGCCTTACCTGACTTGTCAGACGGAATCGGAATCGTGCGATGGTTACTCCTCAACGGATATTAAATTGGTACGGTATTTTTCTGCTTTATTTGGGAGAACAGAATACCGGGAAAAGTTATCTCTTACCCCCGCAATAAAATTGCGAACATGTTCCTAGTTATTGTGTTATTGCCATATCTTTATTGACCAGCTATTTTTATCGACATTTAAAAACGGTAAACGGATTGCTTGTATGAATAAATTAACCGTATTGCTTACTTATATTTTATTACTGAGTCCGGCATATGCTGGTGGTTCAGAACAGTCAAACCAAATGCTTCATGATGGCATTGTCAATAACGACAAGGTAGCTGTTGAAAAAGCGCTAAATGCCGGAGTGGATATTGAAACCACCTTTGAAAATGGCATGACTCCGCTGATGATTGCCATCAAAGAAGAAAAAAAAGAAATAACCAGTTTGCTGCTCGATAAAAACCCAAATCTCTGGGCGGTTGACAGCAAGGGCAAAGGGGCACTTTTTTACTGCAAGTCTGTTGAAATGGCAAAAATTGTAGCTCCCCGATACAAAGAATTGGCTCCTCTCTCAAACTTTGAGTTTCAGGGGATGAATCCTGCCATGTACGTAGCGGATAGAGAGTATGGTCCTGATCTCGCTAAATACTATATCGATCAGGGTATTGACGTTACCATCGCCGGCCCTTACGGGCTGACTCTGCTGCACTACCTTGCCTTGTCTGCATCAGACACACGTGCAGCAATGGATATGGCTTTAAAAAAGGGAGCGGAAATCGAGGCTCTGAATCGAAATAATGAAACACCTCTTTTTAAAGCATTACAAAACAATGCCAATATCAGCAATATAGAATTTCTTGTTTCAAAGGGGGCAAATGTCAATACTCCGAGTTCGGACGGCATGACTGCCCTTCACTTTGCGGCCACCTCAAAAAATATCGAAGTGATAAAACTGCTGGTGTCAAAAGGCGCAGATATCTTGGCAAAGAACTCAAAAAATGAATCCCCGTTTATGCTTTCCTGTGGGTGGGGAGATAAAGAAGCGGTTGAATTTTATTTATCTAAAATTCCGAAAGTAAATAATGATGATCCAGACATGGGAACTGCGTTCATTCTCTCAGCACAACACCCTGAAATATCTGATCTTCTTCTGGCAAACGGCTTTGACATAGATATAAAAGACAATAATGGCAACACAGCCCTGCACGCGGTTGCCGACTCGGGGGGCTATGAGAGGATCGAATACCTTCTTGATAAAGGAGCCGATGTCAACGCCAGGAATAAAAATGGAGATACACCTGCACACTTGGTCCAGACAACTGAATATCAGTTCGTCAGAGATATTGCAGATCTATTAGTGTCAAGGGGTGCCAACCTGGATATAAAGAACAATGAAGGTATTTCACCAAGAAAGAAAATTACTGGAATACGAAACCTGCCTTCCAATGCAGGGAAACTGTATAAGGATATAAAAGTAGTCAACGGTCAGATTGAAATCTGGGGTACCCAGGTTCCTATACCTTCAGGATATGAAACCGTCAGGTGTTCCATAACCAATTGTATTTATTCCATGAAGGTTACTTCATTTGACCAAGACGTCAAAAACCTGAATAGTTTTTATTCGGGGAAAATGGTTGGAAACAAGAAATTTGACGAGTTTAAGAAAAGTACCAATTTCCCAGGTTATGAATGGAAGGGAGGAACCGGAAAAGGCGCAGTGTCTATTGCAATTTCCGATTACAACGTTGATCTCACTGTATGGATATATCGTAAATAAGTATAAATTTAAAAGGGGTAAGAAGACTCCCGAGGTCGGTCAGAATTCTCTATCAGCCTCAGCGGTTAACAATAAACCTCTCTCGGCAGATGATACAAATAAGGTCTCTGTCACTCCCAATTCACCTTTGGCGAAGAGTTACCTCAATATCTTGGTTGATGAGACTGTAGTGTTCGGCAAGACCGCCACTAAACTCTCAATCCTCCAGCGCCCTCACCTTTACCGACTTGCCCTTCACCTTGCCCGCGTTCAGTCGCTTCACGGCTTCGCGCGCGATGTCGCGGGTGACGGCGACGTAGGTGGACATGTCGGTGACGGTGATCTTGCCGACTTGTTCGCGGGTGAAGCCGGCTTCGCCGGTGAGCGCGCCCAGCACATCGCCGGGGCGCATCTTTTCTTTGCGGCCGCCGAGGATCTGTAGCGTGACCATGGGCGGCACCAGCGGGGCGTTGTGTTCGCGCTGCAGTTTTTCCAGTTCTTCCCATTCGGGTTCGATGCCCATCATCTTGGCGATGTTGGAGACGCGGCTCATCTCGGCGGGGCTGACCAGGTTGAGCGCCCAGCCTTCTGCGTCGGCGCGCCCGGTGCGGCCGATGCGGTGGATGTGGACTTCGGGATCGGGGGTGACGTCGACGTTGATGACGGCTTCCAGTTGCGCGATGTCCAGCCCGCGCGCGGCAACGTCGGTGGCGACCAGCACGGAGCAACTGCGGTTGGCGAACTGGATCAGCACCTGGTCGCGCTCGCGTTGCTCCATGTCGCCGTTCAGCGTGAGTGCGTGGATGCCTTCGGCATGCAGCACATCGAGCAAGTCGCGGCATTGTTGTTTGGTGTTGCAGAAGGCCAGCGTGCTGACCGGACGGTAATGCTTGAGCAAGGCGGCGACCGCGGGCAGGCGACTCTCGTGGCGCACTTCGTAGAAACGCTGGCGGATCTTGTTCTCGTCGTGCTGTTCGACCAGTTTCACTTCCTGCGGCTGGTGCATGAACTGGCGCGCCAGTTTGGTGACGCCGTCCGGATAAGTGGCGGAGAACATCATGGTCTGGCGACGGTCCGGGCAGCGCTTCGCCACAAAGGCGATGTAGTCGTAGAAACCCATGTCCAGCATGCGGTCGGCTTCGTCCAGCACCAGCGTGTTGATCGCGTTCAGTTCCAGCGTGCCGCGTTCGATGTGGTCCATGATGCGGCCCGGTGTACCGACCACGATGTGCGCACCGAAGCCCAGACTCTCGCGCTGCGGACGCATGGTGCTGCCGCCGACCAGCGTAAGGATCTTGATGCTGTGCATGTAGCGCGCCAGACGGCGCAGTTCCTGCGTGACCTGGTCGGCCAGTTCGCGCGTGGGACACAGCACCATGGCCTGCACGCCCATGTATTTCGGGTTGAGCTTGGTCAGCAGCGGCAGGCCGAAGGCGGCGGTCTTGCCGCTGCCGGTCTTGGCCTGTGCGATCAGGTCTTGGCCGGCCAGCGTGATGGGCAGGCTCTCGGCCTGGATAGCCGTCATGGTGAGGTAGCCAAGCTGCTGCAGGTTGTCCAGCATGGCGGACGGCAGTTTCAGTGTGTTGAAAGCGGGACCGCTGGCGGTCGGGGTGGGGGTTGGGCTTGTTTTGGTCATGCGCGATTATCCGCGACTATGCTGCGTACTGCCACTGATACCGCAACAATCGGCATGGACGGCCACGGATCATGTGCCGTTGAAGGTGCGATGCGCGCACCCGACCCGATTTTCGGCAGCGTTTAACCGGACTGTAACAGTTGAAATCTAGAATCCTGCCGCGTCACAAACAAAAAAAACAGCAACACAGGAGGCAGCATGAACAACCCGAGCACACCCGGCGAAAGCATATTTTCGCTGGTCATCCCTATCGATGCGCTGTCGCCCGACCTTCCGCTGGAAGCAGTCGCCGAGCAGTTCGCCGACCCGCGCAATGCCAGGTTGCTCTCGCTGCCCGTGGTGGAGAACGGCCGCCCGATCGGGGTCATCAGCCGCTATCAGTTCATGAACATCTACCTCAAGCTCTACGCGCGCGAGCTGTATGGCAAGCGTCCGCTGCGCGGATTCATCAACAACACCCCGTTGCTGGTGGAGCTGGATCAGCCGCTGGCCGAGGCGGCGCAGCATGTCGCGGCCAACATGCAGTTTCCGCTGACCGAGGATTTCATCGTGACGCGTCGCGGACGCTATCTGGGCATCGGCTTCGTGATGGATCTGCTCAAAGCGATGGAAGTGCAGATGCGCGCCAACACGGCGGAACTGGAACAAGCCTATGCGCAGCTCAAGTCGTCGCAACTGGCACTGGTGCAGTCGGAGAAAATGGCGTCGCTGGGCCAGATGGTGGCCGGTGTCGCGCACGAGATCAACACGCCGCTGGGCTATGTGCAGAACAATGTCGCCATCGGACAGGAACTGTTCGCCCAGATGCAGGGCGTGCTCGGCACCTACGAGTCGCTGATCGACCAGTTGCTGGACGGCAATGCGGACGAAGAGCAACTGGCCGCGCAGATGCAGCTCGCCGCCGCGATGCGCCGCGATGCGAACATGCAGGAGATGCTGGGAGAGATGAACGGACTGATGGCCGACTCGCTGTACGGCATCGAGCAGATCTCCGGCCTGGTGCACGACCTGAAGAATTTCTCGCGCATGGATGCCGCCGCCAACGATCTGGCGAACCTGAACGACTGCATCGAGAGTGCGCTCAACATCGGCCGCAACGTGCTCAAGAACAAGGTGGAAGTGGTGAAAGACCTGGCGCAGCTGCCCGAGATCATGTGCGCGCCCTCGCAGCTCAACCAGGTGTTCCTCAACCTGTTCACCAATGCCGCGCAGGCGATGGAGACGCAGGGCAAGCTGTTCATCAAATCCTGGCATGACGCCGACAGCATACACATCGGCGTGAGCGACAACGGCAAGGGCATACCGCCGGACATCATCGGGCGCATCTTCGATCCCTTCTTCACCACCAAGCCGGTCGGCGAAGGCACGGGACTCGGACTGGCGATCAGCCACCAGATCATCCAGCAGCACGGCGGCAGCATCCGCGTCGAATCCCGTCCGGGAGAAGGTACCAGTTTCCATATCAGCCTGCCGCTAGACGGCCACGCAAAATCCAACGCTTCCGCCCTGGCGGAGATGGCTTAAGAAAGGACGACTCCATGAGCAAACCCACATTGCTGTTGATCGACGACGAGGAGCGCATCCTGCGCTCGCTGCGCATGCTGTTCTTCGTCGGCTACAACGTACGCACCACCACCGAACCGGGCGAAGCCATCCGCATCCTGCGCGAAGAAAAAGTGCATGTCATCGTCAGCGACCAGCGCATGCCGAAGATGCAAGGTTCCGAGCTGCTGCGCATCGCACGCGAGACCTCGCCCGCCACCATGCGCATCCTGCTCACCGGCTACTCCGACCTCGATGCCTCCATCGCCAGCGTGAACGAAGGCGAGGTCTTTCGTTATCTGATGAAGCCGTGGAACGCGGAAGACGTTAAAAAGGTCGTGTCCGAAGCGGCTGCCATCGCGGAAGCCAGCTTCGCCGTGCAATCGCACGCGGAACCGTCAGCCGAAACTGTCGGCAGCAAGCCGCGCGTGCTCATCATGGATCACGATGAAGCGACCGCAAAAACAGTACACGAGACACTGGGCGACCGTTGCGAGATCGTCTGGGCATCCGATGCCCAGCACGCGATGGAGGAACTGGCGAAACAGGATGTGTCGGTAGTGGTGTCCGACCTGATGCTGGGCGAGACCAATGTCGGCTACATCCTGAAGACCATCAAGCAGCTCAACCCGCAGACGCAATGCATCGTGGTCACCTCATTCAACGACACCTCGCGCCTGATCGAGCTCATCAACCAGGCGCAGATCACCCGCTTCCTGCCCAAGCCGGTCAGCAAAGGCATCCTCGCGCGCAATCTGGAATCCATGCTGGAACGTTTCCATCTGGTGCGCAGCCAGCCGGTGCTGCAAAAACGGCAGGCCGTCGAACCGATCAGCGACCCGAAGGAAAGAGTCAATGCGGGGAACTTCATCGGCATGCTGGGCAGGCTGCGTTCCAGAATGGGCGTCTGACAGCCGCATGCGGATTTCTTTGGCGCAATCTCCCCTGCTATAGTCACGGTAACTTCGCGAGGGAGACACCATGCCAAAGCACACCACACCCGACCATGCCCGCCTCGACCGCGTCGTGGCCGAGGCCCGCAAGCAACGCGAACAGCGCGAAGCGGGTTACCGCGAACGCGCGCTCAAGATTTATCCGCACATCTGCGGGCGTTGCGGACGGGAGTTTGCGGGCGCGCGCTTGCGCGAGTTGACGGTGCATCACCGCGACCACAACCACGACAACAACCCGCCGGACGGCAGCAACTGGGAGTTGTTATGCCTCTACTGCCACGACAACGAGCATTCGCGCGTGATGGACGAGGCGGTACGGGATCGCAAGGAGAGCGGCCCGGCACCGGCCACGCATAATCCCTTTGCAGACTTGAAGGCGTTGCTCAAGAAATAAACCGGTCAGAACCCGCTCGACAGCGACACGCCCAAGCCGCTATCCGGACTGCCGTCCGACAGACCTTTCATCACATAAGCGCGCAGCGTTGCGGCATCGCCGATCTGCGTCGCGGCATACAGCGACAGCTCCTTCTGCGCGAAGCCGGTGGCCGATGCTTGTTGCGCATACCAGTACTCCACCCCCATGTTCGATTCATCACTCAGCAGATAGTCCAAACCGGCAGAGCCATAGGCGGCGTTGTCCAGCGGTGCCGTTGCGGTACTGCCCAACTTCTCATAGCCGATCATCAGGCTGGGCGTGAAATCACCGAACGAGGCGTAGCTTGCAAGCTGTGCCGCATAGTCGTTCTCGCCGCTGCCGAGCGTGGTACTGGCCGTGCCGAATTTGACGCGCGCAGCCGCATCCAGACCGGCATCACCTTCTTCGTTCTGCCATACCGCATAGCTGGCGAACAGCGACACATCGCCCAATCCGCTGTTGGTGACACGGCTGGACGAGGTGGTAGTGGACGTGCTTGTACCGCCTCCGCCCCCCATGCCGATCCCCATGCGCATGCCGCCGCTGCCGCTGCCGCGTATGCCGTTGATGATCACCGAACCGTCACCGGTCACCGACAGGTAAGGCACAGTCAGCTTGAGCGACCAATCATCGCGCGCATACCGCAGCGAGATCGGGATCGAGGTGCTCTCTATCGTCGAGGTGCCGCCGTACTTGCCGGAACTGCGGTCAAAGCCGATCCCCAGCGAAAGATAACCGTCACCCTCCGCCCAGGCACTGTTGCTTGCCGCCATCCACACGGCCACCGGGATCCACATAAATCGTTGTTTCATCACTCTCTCCTTCAATCAGCGATTGCGACCCGCCGCGCGGCCCATCATGCCGGCATCTCTGGCACGCTCCTGGCGCGCACGATAACCCTGACCGTAGCCGTTTGCAGGTTTTCTAATCCTGGTTTCCTTTGCTTCGCTGCTGCCGGATTGCTCTTTCTCTTCCAGCTGCTTGCTGATGCGTGCGCGATAGGCGGCATATTCTTCCTGCGTCATCTCGCCCATGGCCGGATACGCTGGTGGCGTTTCTTCCGCGCGGGCAACGCCGCTCGCCAGCAAGGCGAACAACAGTGATGCCAAAAAATATGGATGCCGCATATTCATTTCACGCTCCAGATGTCGGTTGAAAAAGTGCGAACCGCCAGATCAGCGGTTCGCACGATCCGCCCTCAGCGCCCCATACCCATGCCGCCCTGGCTGCCGCGTTGCGAACCGGCACCGGAGCCGTCGCGCAACATGGTGCCGTTACCGGCGCCTTGTTTGGTCGCAGACTTGTTCTTCTTCTGCTCGGCCTTGGCTTTCTGCTTCTCGGCGCGCAGTGCGGCGCGCTGCTCGGCAGTCATCTCGGTTTGTTTCTGCAGACGATATTCCTCGCGCTGCGCCGCAGTCATACCGGCTGTCTCTTCACGGTGCTGCGCACGGATCTCTTCGCGGGTCTGCACCTGTGCCTCTTCGGCAGCGTAGGCGTTGCCGATACCGGCCAGGGTCAAAGCGAGCAGGCTGTTCAGCAAAATTGAGGTGGTCTTCATGATGTTCTCCTTGGTTGTTTGGATATCAGAACGATCTCTGATGGCTGCATGGTGCGCGCCAGCCGTTACCCGGCGATTTCCGCATTGCAACAGTTTGTAACAGAGTGTTACCGCCCCGCCCGCGCCCTGCCTTAAGCCATTTGCTTCGGTTATAGTGAGCGCATGGAAAGCAGACACATACTGGTGGTGGATGACGATGCCGGCCTGCGCGAATTGCTGCAGGAATATCTCTCCGCGCAGGGCTTGCAGGTGGCGACCGTGGCCGACGGGGTGCAGATGGATGCGCATCTGGCGCAACATCCGGTCGACCTGCTGATCCTCGACCTGATGCTGCCCGGCGAAGACGGATTGTCGCTGGCGCGCCGCCTGCGTTCCCGCAGCAGCCTGCCCATCATCATGCTCTCCGCGCGCGGCGAGGATGTGGACCGCATCGTGGGGCTGGAAGTGGGCGCGGACGATTATCTGGCCAAACCGTTCAACCCGCGCGAACTGCTGGCACGCATCCGCGCCCTGCTGCGCCGCAACGCGCAGGGACAACTCAAGCCTGAAGAGAGCAACGTGCGCCGCTTCGGCCCGTTCAGCATGGATGTGGATGCACGCGTGCTGCACAAGCACGCGCAGACCGTGCAGCTCACCTCCGGCGAATTCAATCTGCTGCGCATCTTCGCCGAACACCCCAACCGCGTGCTCGGGCGCGACAACCTGATGGACATGCTCAAAGGCTATGAGCGTTCTCCGTTCGACCGCAGCATTGACGTGCGGGTGACGCGCCTGCGGCGCAAGATCGAGGACGATCCGAACGCGCCGGTGTTCATCCGCACCGTGTGGGGCGAGGGTTACCTGTTCTCGCCCAACGGCACGAACTCGCCATGAGCCGCCCCCGCAAGCCGCGCTCCCTGTTCTACAGCACCGTGCGCACGGTGGCTGCCGCGCTGCTGGTGTTCCAGATCATCCTCATCGCCGCCACCGTGCATTACGTCGTGCTGCCCATGGCGCAGCGCAGCGCCGACGATCTGGCGGCACTGATGATCCTGTCCGCCAGGACATGGGTGGAACTGCCGCCGGAAACGCGCAAGGATTTCGAACTGGAACTGATCCGCGAACATCAGTTCATGCTGTTCGACGATGCCGCGCCGCTGCCCGATCGCGCCTTCACATTGCCCTATCTCGCGCTGCTGGACGATGCCCTGTCCGCGCGCCTGGGCGAGCCTGTCTCGGTAAAGATGACCGACCTCGATACCGTCTGGTTCTGGGCCGAGATTCCGGCCGGCGGCAAACTGATCCGCATCGGTTTCCCCAGGTCGCGCCTGCTCACCGACCCGCCCATGATGCTGTTGCTCGCGCTGATCGCCACGGCCATGCTCAGCCTGCTCACCGCCTATATCCTGGCGCGCCGTATCACGCGGCCGCTGGCGCGTTTCTCGCAGGCCGCGCAACGCATCGGCGCAGGCGGCATCCCGGAAGACCTGCCCGACAACGACGTGCAGGAACTTTCTGAATTGGCCGCCGCTTTCAACCAGATGGCGCTGCAAGTGCGCGAACTGCTGGCCAACCGCACCACGCTGCTGGCCGGTATCTCGCACGACTTGCGTACGCCGCTGGCGCGCATGCGGCTGGCGGTGGAGATGCTGCCCGAGAACAGCGACACCAAGACCGTCCAGCGTCTGCGCCGCGACATCGAGAACATGAATGTGCTGATCGGCGAGTTCCTGGCGTTGAGCCGCGACCTGCAACAGGAAGCGCCGGAGAAGATCGAACTGGCAGCGATGCTGCGCGAGCTGGCGGAAGAGAAGGAGGCGCAGCGCGCACAGGTCGAATGTCATGTACAGCCTGGCCTGAGCGTGCGCGCCGGTCCGCTCGCGCTGCATCGCGTGCTGCAGAACCTGCTCGGCAACGCCGTGCGCTACGGCGACGGCAAGCCGGTGCGGATCGAAGCACAAGGCAAGGAAAACGCAGCGGTGATCGAGATACTGGATCGCGGCCCCGGCATCCCGCCGCATGAGATGGAAAAAGTGTTCCGCCCGTTCTACCGCATCGAGTCTTCGCGCAACGCCGATACCGGCGGCAGCGGCCTGGGACTGGCCATCGTGCAGCAACTGTGCACGGCCAACGGCTGGCAGGTCGCGCTGCATGCGCGCGAAGGCGGCGGCACGGTGGCCGAACTCAGATTGCCGCTTTCAGAAGCCCAGCAGGAACAGCCATAAGGGCAGCGTCAGCGCGGCCAGCAAGGTGCTCAACACCACCTGTGCCGCGATGGTGTCGCCGTCGCCGCCCATGCGCGTCGCCAGCACATAGGCCATCGTCGAGACCGGCAGCGCCGCCATCAGCACCGCGATATTGAAATACACCCCCTCCAGCCCGAACAACGTCGCCAATGCCCAGGCGATGGCGGGCAGCAGCAGCAACTTCACCAGCACGCCGTACCACAATGTGCCGCGCTGCTGATGCAAGCCCTTCAGGCGCAATGCCGAACCGACCGCGATTAAGCCCATCGGCAACGAGGCCTGCGACAACAGCGCGAGCGTGGTGTTGAGCATGGAAGGCAGGTGCAGCCCGCTCAGGCTGAAGGCGATGCCGCCCGCCGTGGCAAGGATCAAGGGATTGAGCATGATCTCGCGCAGCCAGTGGCTCTCGCTGTGGCGCGCCAGCATCAGCACGCTGGCGACGTTGGCGATGGGCACCATGAATCCCATCAGCAGACCGATGGCGGCCAGACCTGTCGTACCGTGCAAGCTGCCCGCGATGGACAGGCCGACATAGCTGTTGAAGCGGAACGTCGCCTGGAAGGTGGCGGCGTACACCTTGGGCGGCGCATGGAACAGCGGTTTCGCCAGCAGGCCGAGCAGGATACCCGCGCCCATGAACAGGACAGCGACGCCCATCATCGGTGCCGCCGTCCCAAGATCGATGGTGAAGTGGGACAGCGTGTGGAACAGCAGCGCGGGGAAGAACACGTAGTAGATCAGGCGGTCGAGCTGCGGCCAGAATTCGTCGCGCAGACCGAACCAGCGGCGCATGGACGCGCCGAGCAGGATCAGCAGGAAGATGGGAACGATGGTCTGCGCGACGGTCATGGCTGGATGATTGCCGCGCGGAAGGGACTTTTAGCTGGAGCGCCGGAACAGGGCGGGGATCGCCGCCCTGGGTTTGGCTGCAGGCAGCTCCGGCTTGCTGGTCGAGGGTGCGGGCTCAGTGACCTTGGGCACATAAGGCTGGTCGAACCAGGGATCGTGCGCCGGTTTGTTCGGCACCGGCTTGTGATAGGCCTGACGCGGTTCGCGTGGCTCTCGCTGTTCACGCGGTTCGCGTTGCGGTCGCGCTTCACTGCGCGGCGCATGTTGCACGCTGGCCTGCTCTTTCTCGATGCTGGTCTTGATCAGTTTCTCGATGTCGACCAGATAACGTTCTTCCTCGGGCGACACCAGCGACAGCGCCGTGCCCTTCGCGCCGGCGCGGCCGGTGCGGCCGATGCGGTGCACATAGTCTTCCGCCGCATGCGGGATCTCGTAGTTGATCACCATCGGCAGATGGTCGATGTCCAGTCCGCGCGCGGCCACGTCGGTGGCGATCAGCACTGCCACCTTGCCTTGCTTGAACGCTTCGAGCGTCTGCTGGCGTTCGAGCTGGCTGCGGTCGCCATGGATGGCATCGGCTTCGATGCCTTCGCGCTGCAACTGACGCGTCAGGCGGCTGGCGGTGAGCTTGGTCTTGGTGAACACGATCACCTGCTTGGCGTCGTCGCCCTTGAGCAGTTTTGCCAGCAGCGCATGTTTGTCCTCGCTTGGCACCAGAAAGACCTTCTGCTTGATGTTCTCGGAGGTCGCGTTGCTGCGCGCCACTTCGATCAGCGAGGGATAGATGAGGAAATCCTCGGACAACTTCTTGATGTCGTCGGAGAAGGTAGCGGAGAACATCAGGCTCTGGCGGCGGCGCGGCAGCAGCGCGAGGATGCGCTTGAGCGCGGGCATGAAGCCCATGTCCAGCATGCGGTCTGCCTCGTCCAGCACCAGCATCTGCACCTGGTTCAACAGCACGGTCTTCTGTTCAATGTGATCGAGCAAACGGCCAGGTGTCGCCACCAGGATCTCCACACCGGTCTTCAGGTGCGGCGTTTGGGTCTTGATGTCCACCCCGCCATACACCACCAGCGAACGCAGGTTGGTGTACTTGGCATACATCTTCACACTCTCTTCGACCTGAACCGCCAGCTCGCGCGTCGGCACCAGGATCAATGCGCGCACCGGATGCTTGGCCGGCGAAGTGCTGGCGCTGGCGTGCGGCAGCAACTGCTGCAACAGCGGCAAAGCGAACGCGGCGGTCTTGCCGGTGCCGGTCTGCGCGCCCGCCATCAGGTCCTCGCCGCTGAGCACGACCGGGATGGCCTGCGCCTGGATCGGCGTGGGCGTGCTGTAACCGGCTTCGGTGAGGGCTTTGAGGATCTCGGGGGCGAGCTTCAGGTCGGCAAAACTGACAGTGTTCAATGTAGAGGTCTCTGCGGTTGTCGTCATAAGTAGGCGGCATTATACGCGGCTAGCCGGTGCATCGCGCTTTTCAGCCGCAAACCCGCCCGGCCCCCTCCTTCGCCCGCCAGCCGCCGCAGACCGCTACACCCTGTAGACCGACACCGCGTCACGCAATTGCCGCGCAAGCTCATCCAGTTCCCTGGCGGTCTTGTCGTTCTGCATCGAGGCGCTGTTGTTGCTTTCCGTCATCTGGGCGATCTGTTCCACGTTCACGGCGATCTGGCGGATGGCCGCATCCTGTTCGGCCAGCGCATTGGAGATGTTCTGCACATTGACCGAGACCTCCTGGTCGTCCTCGTCGATCTTGGTCAGTTCGTTGGCCGAATCATTGACCAGCGCCAGACTGGACGCGGCATGCTCGTTGGCTTTCTGCATGGACAGCACGGTATCGCCAATGCCGCCCTGGATGGCCTGCACCAGCCCGGCGATCTCGCCGGTCGCCTGGCCGGTGCGTTCCGCCAGCTTGCGCACTTCGTCCGCCACCACCGCGAAACCCCGCCCTTGCTCGCCGGCACGCGCCGCCTCGATGGCGGCATTCAGCGCCAGCAGGTTGGTCTGGTCTGCGATCTCCTTGATCACCTTCACGATGTTGCCGATCTGCTGCGAGCTCTCGTCGAGGTGATGCACGCTCGCACCCGACTCCTTGATCAATTTGGCGACCTCGTCCATCTTCTTGACGGTCTCCTTCATGACCTGCCCGGCATGTTCGCTGTCCTTGCGGGCATGCAGGACCATCTGCGCCGCCGCCTGCGAATTGCTGGCCGTCTCGGTGATACTGACAGACGACTGCTCGACCGCAGCGGCCACCGATTCTGCCGCAGTGGATTGCACCAATGAGTTCTCCGTGACGGACTTGCTCGACACTGCCAGTTGATGGGCGGCAGCGGTGATCCGTTCGCTGGATTGCTTGGCATCCAGGATGATCTTGCGGAACTTTTCTATCAGTTGGTTCAGGGCGCGTCCGGTGCGCACCACCTCCGAGGCCCCCTGCTCCGGCACCTTGCCGGAGAAATCATCGTCGGCGATCGCCCGCTCGGTGAAATGCACCATCGCGTTCAGTGGCGCACTGATGCTGCGCCCCACCCACCAGGACACCACCACGGTCAGCCCCAGCGCCAGCAAAGCCAGCAACAGGAAGCGGATCAGCGCATTGCGGCCGGAAGCCTGCAGTGATGCGGCATCCGCCATGATCTTGCGCGTGATCTGGTCTTCGGTGGCATGCAGTGCATCGATCTTTGCGGAGATGGTCTGGAACCATACGGTAGGATCGACCGCGAAACCGCCTTCCGCCGCGCGGTTGATCAGCAGGTCACGATAGCGCGCCACATCTTGCGCCGGATCCCCCGCCAGCACGGCTGCCAGTGAGGTCCTGAGCTCCTCACTGGCGAGGCTGTTGAACATGTTCAGATAGGCTTCCTGATGGTTGATCCTGGTCAGGATGTTGCGATACTGGGCAGGATTAAGCTGGTCGGCGGCGAAGGCGGCAGTCACCAATGCGCGCTCCTGTCCGGCGTTCTCTTTGGCGCGCACGAAACCCAGATACGCGATCATCTGCTGCGAGATCGCGGCATCGCGGTTCAGTTCGACACCGACGCTCATCGCTTCGATGAGCCGGGAGATAGTGCCGGTGTAATAGGCCACCTCTTCGGGGACGGTGAGCGACAGGTCGCTGGCGCGCTGGCGGATCGTCTCCAACTTGTCCAGTTCGCTGCGGGCAGCGCTGACGGCAGCGGCCAGCAGCGGCATGCTCTTGGCATCGATGGCAGCCGCCTGGCGCGTGAACGCCGCCAGGCGCTCACTGGTCTGGTTGCGCATCTGCGGCAGCACGTCGGCGAACTTCTGTCCTTTGGACTGCAGGAAACCCGCCGTGGCACCCCGCTCGATCTGCAGGGTATGGATCAGATTTCCCGCGCTCACGGAAACCTCCATCAGCGCATGCGTCTGGATGCTGTTGCGATAGGTCCCGAAGGATTGATTGAGCAGGACACCTGCCATCATGACCAGTGCAAGCAGCGGTACCGCCACCAGCAGGATCAGCCGATTCTTGATAGAAGAAAGATTCATTCAGTGCTCCCCCGCACGTGTTATTCAGACAACCGGCAAGCGGCCGCTTTCGACGCGCAGGCGATCCCTACATCCCTGTGTCAGGATAATACATTCCGTATGTTTGAATGTATTGATTTGTCGGCAGGCAAGCGGATAACTTTAGAAAGAACATCATGGGACACGGCCCGCCCCGGCTGCGAACCGGGGCTGAGTGGAACCGCCAATCAGAGACAACGGCCGACGATCACCCGCGCCGCAACAGGCGATAAGCCACCGCCGCGATCACGGCCCACACGCCCAGACGCGCGCTCATGGCGATGACGGTGCGCTGCTCGTAGGCACCGCCGGAGAGGATGTACAGGCCGAACGCCACGAATGCGAGTGCGATGGCCGCAGCCAAGACCATGCTCAGCCGCACCGCCCAACGCTGCTGCAGCCACAGCCCGACGCCGGCGGCGATGTAGACGAAGCCGGACAGGAAGTTGAACCACAGCAGCAGCGGCACATAATTACCGGCCGCGATGCGCGCCGCCTCGTCGCCGAACAACACTGCGCCGCCGCCCTTGAGTGTCATGGATCCGAAACCGACCGCGACCAGCGCGATGAGCCAGACTGTGATGCCGCGTTGATGTGCTGCTGCTTCCATGTTGCCTCCTTGGTATGTTGAGAAAGAATGGATCAACTGCGGGCGCGTACGCCTTGCAGGTAGATCGGGAATATCTTTTCCGCTTCCCGCTGCAAGGCACGCTTGCCGCCGAAGATGGACGACTGCATGACCAGCCCCTGGATCATGCCGATGTAGAGCACGGCCGCGCTCTGGCTGTCGAGGTCGGCGGACACCAGTGACTGCGCCTTGCCTTGTTCCAGCAGGCCCGCCACCTTGGCCTCGTAACCGGAGATGATGCCCTCGATGAGTTGCCGCAGTTTGCTGTTCTTCTTGTGCAACAGTTCGGAGAACAGCAGGCGCGGGATGGCCGGATGCTTGCTGATGAACGCGATGTGCGCGAAGAACATCAGCTCGATCGCCTGCAGGGGGTCGGACGCCCCGCTCGCCGCCTTGTCCAGCACCTTCATCAACCGTTCGCGCACCCACACGATGACCGCGACCCAGATATCGTCCTTGGTCGCGAAGTGGCGGAAGATCGCGCCCTGCGTCAGGTTCATGGCATCGGCCATGTCCTGCGTGGTGACGCTGTCCACGCCCTTCTCGGCCGCCAGCTCGATCGACACGCGGATGATCTCGCTCTGCCGTTCCTCCGTACTGAGTCTGCGTTTCACTGTTTCCTGGCTCATGCACTGCCTCCTGTCTTATACATGTTTACCCTCGCCCGCTTCCTCGTAGGTGCGTCCGTCACGGATGTGATAGATGCGCTTGAAGGTCGGGATGATCTTCTCGTCGTGCGTCACCACGATGATCGCGGTCTGGTACTGCTCCGCCATCTGGTTGAGGATGCGCACCACGTTCAGCGCGCGTTCGCTGTCCAGCGGCGCCGTCGGCTCGTCGGCCAGGATGACCGGCGGATGGTTGGCCAATGCGCGCGCGATGGAGACGCGCTGCTGCTCGCCGCCCGACAGGTGCGAGACGGCGGCCCGTGCGCGATGGCCCACGTCCAGCGCCTGCAGCAGTTCCAGCGCACGCTTGCGCGCGTCCGCATCCGCCATGCCGGCCAGCATGGGCAGGATGGCGACGTTGTCGGTCACATCGAGGAAGGGGATCAGGTACGGTGCCTGGAACACGAAGCCGATGCGGTCGCGGCGCAGTTCGCGCAGATCGTCGATCAGCCACTTCCCGTCGAAGATGGTCTGCCCGCCCAGCGTCATGCGCCCGGCGGTGGGCTCGATCACCGCGCCCAGACATTTGAGCAACGTGCTCTTGCCTGAGCCGCTGGGCCCGACCAGTCCCACCACCTCGCCCGGCCAGATGGTCATGTCCACACCCTTTAGCGCGTCCACGGCAGTCTCGCCCTCGCCGTAGCGTTTCTTCAAATTTTCGATATGGATAGCGGGTTCGCGCATATGGCTATCCTCCAATCGCCGTGGCCGGATCTATGCTTAATGCGGCGCGAATGGCGAAGACGCTGGCGACAGCACACATCAGCATGACCAGGATGAAACCGGTCACCGCATCGCCCGGCAGCAGCAGCACGAACTTGGGGAACAGCGGCGCCCACAACGTGGCAGACAGCTTGCCCACCATGAAGCCGATCAGCCCAAGGCCCAGCGCCTGCTGCAGGATCATGCCGCTGATGGTGAAGTTGGTCGCGCCGATCAGTTTCAGCACCGCGATCTCGCGCACCTTGTTCAGCGTCATGGTGTAGATGATGAAGGCGACGATGGCCGCGCTGACCACGGCAAGGATCACCAGGAACATGAAGATCTGTTTGGACGAGGTGGCGATCAGGCGCGCCACCAGGATCTCGTCCATCTGCGGTTTGGTATAGGCCTGCAGATGTTTCCAGCGTTCGATCTGCGCGGCCACCGCCGCTTCCTCGCCCGGCGCGGTGCGCACCAGCACCGCGTTCACCAGATGGCTGGAGGTCTGGCTGGCCTGCACCGCCTCCAGCACACCGGGACGATTGAAAGCGGGATTGGCGGCAGTACGCGCGCGCTCGTTGAGCAGCGCATCGTTGTCTTTCAGGAACTGCGCTTCCTGCGCATCCTGCAGCGGGATGAAGATCATCGGGTCGCCGCTGGACGAGACCATGCGCCGCGTCAGGCCGACCACCGTGTATTCGTGGCGGCGGATGTTGACCCGGTCACCTAGCGCCAGACCGGTCTTGATGTCCGCGACCGCCTCGTAATGCGAGCGGGTGACCGGACGACCCGCCACCAGATAGCCCGGCGCGCCCGGCTTGCCGGTTTCGAAACCGACCACCATCACACGGATATCCTTGCCGGCATGGTTCATCTGCATGGTCAGGTAAGTCACGTTGCCGGCCTCGCGTATGCCCGGCAGCCCCAGCAGGTCACGCGCCACATCGTCGCGCACACTGGACGGCTCGGCATAAGGCCCCAGCGTGTCCTGCTGCACCACCCACAGGTCGGCACCCGCGTTCTCGATCAGCACGCGCGCATCGTCCACCATGCCGCGATAGACGCCGGCCATGGTCAGCGTCACACCGATCAGCAGACCCAGCCCGATGCCGGTGAAGACGAACTTCCCCCAGCCGTGCAGGATGTCGCGACTCGCCAGATTGATCACGGATCAGCCCCGCACCAGCGCAGGCACTACCTTCACTGGCAAGCCCACACGCAGGGATTGCTGACTGTGCACGATCACTGTCTCGCCGTCATCCAACCCCTCCAGGATCTGACTGCGTCCGTCGAGCGTGGCGAGGCCGATACGCACCGGCTTGAAGCGCACTTCACCGTCTTGCAGGACCCACACGCCGGTCTGGCCGCTCACCGTCTTCACAGCGGCGCTCTGGATGCTGCGCACCTGTTTCATGACCGGCAACGCGATGGTGACTTCCGCATATTCGCCGAGGCTGGCATCCGGCATATCGAGCGTGACGTTGACGATGCGCTCCTCGGTCACCGCATCGCTCACCCGGTCCACGCGCGCGACCTTGCCTGCGACCGGCGCATGCGGGCGGGAACGCAGCACGATCTGCGCCATCTGTCCGGCATGCACCTGTCCGGCCTGTTGTTGTGCGATGCGCGTCTCGACCCACAATCGGGATGTATCGACCACCTGCAATGCGAGCTGCCCACCGGCCACTGTGCTGCCCGGCTCGATGCGGCGCAGCGTGACCACGCCGTCGATCGGGCTGATCAACTGCATCTGCGCACGTGCCTTGCCGATGCCGCGCAGTTCGGCTTGCGCCCGTGCATTTTCATCGCGTGCTGAGGCCAGATTGGCGACGGCTGCGACAGCCGCAGCCTGTGCCGCGCTCTGTTCGTGCAGCTTGGCATCGAACATCTCCTTGCTGACGAAGCCGCCGCTGCGCAACTCCTGATAGCGAACCATGGTGGCCTCCACGGTCTTGAGCCGGCTCTGTGCCTCGCTCAACTGCGCCTCCGCCACCCGGATCGCATTGAGCGACTTGTCGACCATGCGCCGCCCGCCAGCCAGCTTGTCGTCCAGATCGACCGGGTCCATCTCTGCCAGCACCTGCCCTGCCTTGACCGTATCGCCCTGATCGACGCGCACGCTCTTCACCCTGCCGGTCATGGTCGGCGCCAGATCGTGGCGGTGCCGCGCCTGCACCGTACCCACGCCGAACACGCTGTTCGTCAGATCGCCAGTCTGCACCTGCTCGACCGTGACCTTGATCGATGCCAGCGGCCCCTGCGTCAAGACGACCCACACGAACAGCGCCAGCACAGCGCCACCCACCACCAGAAGTTTGATCTTTTGCCCGGACATGTCAGCCACCAAATAAGTAATTGGTTACTATCTTAGTCGGATAAATGGCAACACACAAGATGCAACGATCTTCAGTCGAGCAAAGCCTCGATATAGGGGAACAGTTCGCGCTCCTCGAAACGCACATGCGCATGCAACAACCTGGAAAACTCAGCCAGTGCCGCCCCATCTCGATGTTGCAAACCTGCGCACAGTTCGCGCAAGACGCGATGATCCGCCTGCGTACGCTGCACCAGCGCCAGACCCGCATCCGTATGCAAGTTCGGCAACAGCTCGCGCTCCTCGAACTGGAAATGCGGCTCCAGCTCCGTTGCAAACGCTTTCAAGGCGGCTTCGCAAGCCTGCGCGATCTGCTCCGCATCGCCCGTTGCGGCCGCGCGCGCGCATCGTTTCGCCAGCTTCAGCGCCTGATGATGTTCACGCGACAACGGCTGCAGCAAGGGACTCCGTTGCATCATTCAGCCCGGTTGCCCGTCCGCGCGCGGCCGCCAGTAGGCGGGCAGGTAGCGCCGTACCCACGGGCCGAAACAGGCCAGCCACAGCAGGGTGGCGGCGAGATAGAGCCAGCTTGACTGTGACGGCAGCAGGTCGGCCGCGATGCGCAGCAGCGCGGTGAGCTGGATGCCGGCGAACATCAGCTGGACCGGCGTATCGATGGCGAACGGCAGACCGGAATGCCCCAGCGTGACGCGCGTGCCCATGCCGATCACCAGCGTGGCGTAGCAACCTATGGTCAGCGCGTGCAGGGGTGCCAACCCGAGGATGAAGCCGCTGCCGTCGTGCGTGAGCAACCACAGGCTTTGCACTGCATACAGCAACATGGCGATGCCCAGCCAGACGAAGCCCACATGCAGCACGGCCAGCAGCGGATTCTTGAAACTGCGCCGGAAGCCCCACAACCAGCTCAACGTGAGTGCGGAGAACGCCAGCGGCAAGTCTGCCAGCCACAACCAGGCAGGCAGACCGAAGAACTCCAACAGGCCGTGCACGAGACTGGCCGCCAGCATGGTCCACCACGGCCAGAACGGGCGCGGCACTTCCTTTTGCTGCAGCGCGCTGGAGGTGAAGAACGGGATCATGCGATGCGCCACGGTGGTGAACACCGGCAGCACGAAACCCCACAGTCCTGCGCGCAGCGCGAGTTGCAGCGCTTCGTGCCTGCCGGTCACTTGCCAATACAGGAAGGCTGCCAGCGCCAGCCAGCCGATGCTGAACGCAGCGAACAGCACGCCGGTATGGCGCTTGTCGCCGGGTCGCGTATCGCGCAGCACACGCCATAGTGCGTACAGTCCAACGCCACAGCCGACCAGCATTGATGCGCTCGCCAGTATCAGCAACACAGGTGCGAAGAACAGCCCGGCGTAGAACAGCGACACACCGGCGAACATGAACACGAAGGCCGGCACGTAGCGCGACGCCGGAATCTCGTTCCCCGCCATCCAGCGCGGGAAAGTGGTCATCAGGAAGCCAAAGAAGAAGAACGGCAACATGCCGAACAGCAGCAGCCAGATATGGGCGGCAGTCGGGAACAGCGGCCAGCTCACGCTGTATTGCGGCAACAGATAACGGGTACCCAGTTCTAACAGCCACCACGACATGGCGAGCAGGGTCTGCACGGCCCCGCCTAAGAACATGACACGATGGGGTGCAGCGATGAAGCTTTTCAACATGATTACCTTCCAGTGGTTCAGTACGTAAAGCGAAGTTCGGCGCTCAAGGTGCGGCGCGGCAACAGGAAATAGGCATAGGCCTTGCGGTCGAACAGATTGTTGATAGCCAGGCTGGCGCGGACTTGTTTCGAGAGCGCGTAACCGGCACCGACATCGACCAGGGTATGTCCGTCATAACTGCCCGGCACGCCCTCGACCACATCTGTGTTCTGCGCCGTCCAGTACACATGACTGACATGCCGCATCTCCAGCCGTCCGTCCCATGTGCCTTGCTGCGCCTTCAGCATGAGGCCGGCGATGCGATCCGGCACATCGGTGAGACGTTTGCCGACGCTGGCCGGGTCGGCCGTGTTCTCCAGCATGCGGGTGTCGATGCGCGCATAGTTCGCGCCCAGCGTGAGCCAGTTCGTCAGCCGCGTCTCCAGTGCGAGCTCGACACCGTTCACCCGCGCCCGTCCGGCATTGATGCGCAGCGACTGCGTGGCGGACAACTGTTGCAGATAGATCAGATCGCGCAACTCGGTCGAATACAGCGTCGCACTCAGTTTGCTCGCAGCGCGGGGCCGCCAGTCCCCGCCGATCTCCCAGGTCGTGCCCTGCTCCGGCTGCAAGTCCGGATCGCCGGAGGTGGTGCGGCCACGGCTGGTGGAGGTGGTGTACAGATCCTGATGGGTGGGCGCGCGGAAGGAGCGGCCATACGAAGTGCGCAGTGTCAGCGCCGTATCGGGGCGGTAGACGGCCGACAGTTTGGGGCTGAGGGCGTTTACTGTGCGTTCCGCGTAGACGTTGCTCACCGGCGTCGTGCCGTTGCTGAAATTGTCGCCGCGCGTGCGCCATGTGTCCCAGCGCCCGCCGAGATAGAGCGTGAGCTTGTCCGACGCGCCATACTCGTCCTGCGCATAGAGCGACCAGGTGGTGGAACGGCCGTGATATCCGCCGTTCACGGCGGTAACCGAGGAAGGGTCGCGCCATGCGGAGAGCGCGAGCAGATTCTGGTCCACCGCATCCTGATGCACCGCTACACCGCTCACCATGAAATGGCGTTCAGCCAGCGGGAAGCTGAGTTGCACATTGCCATCCAGCGCATGGTTGGGCGTATCGGCAAGCGTGCCGTTGCCGCTGTCCCAGGTGGCGGTCGGGCTGGCCAGGGCATAGCGGTATGCGCGCACCATGCTCGCCAGTTCGGCTTTCAGCAGCATATCGTCGCCCAGCGTGCCGTCGTAGCCGAGCCGATACTGCGTGCTGGCCTCGTGCAGCGGCTGGAAGGAGAACAGGGTGAAATCATAAGCGCTCAGCGCGACGCGCTCTCCATTGATATCCAGTGTGCCGCTGCTGACCGTATCGCCCGCCGCATCGCGCAGCCAGGAATTGAACATCGTCTGGTGCTGGTCGGTCTGCTGGTGGCTGATGGCGGTGTACAGCGTCGAGCGCGCATCCAGTTCGTGGAACAGTTTGGCCGTGGTGTTCAGGGTGCGCCACGGCGTCCTGCCGAGGTCGCCCACCACATAACCCGGCGTGCCGTCACGCGTGGTGATCGCCTGTGCACCGCTGACCGGGATACCCGGCGTGCAGGGAGCAGGCGGTGGTGGGCACGAGGGCGACTTCACCACGAACTCGTTCACATAACTGGCGCGGTCCTGATAGCCCAGACCGGCGACGATGCCCCAGCTTTCGTCCAGTCTGTCGCGCAGATACAGACTCGCATCCGTGCCCTGCGCATCGCCCCATCCCTGGCGGATGCGCACACTGCGTTCCTCGCGGTCCGGACGCTTGCTGATGATGTTGATCACGCCGCCTATGGCATTGCTGCCATACAGGGCCGAGTAGGCACCGGGCACCACTTCGATACGTTCGATGTCGTCGACGAATGGCACACGCCAGTTCACCTTGCCCGAGCCGGCATCCTGCAGCGGCTGCCCGTCCAGCAGCACCAGCGTGCGCGACTGATCGATGCCGCGCAGCGACATGCTGCTGGTGCCCTGTGTGCCCTGCGATTGCCCGAGCGCCCCGCCGCGCAGGTACAGGCTGGGCACCTGCTCCAGCGCATCGCCCAGCCGCGTCACGTCACGTTCCGCGATAGCTTCCGCTTCAACCACGGTCACCGCCGCCGGCACACGCTCCGCCGCACTGCTGCTGCGGGTCGCCGTCACCACCAGCTCGGGCAGCATCTGCGTCTCCTGCGCCTGCGCCGCTGTGCAGCACACGACAGGCAGCAGGCCGCAAAGGGCGATTCGTATTCGGGGGATGCGCATGGCGGTCTGTCTCATAAAAAAGGGCGGGGATTCCCCGCCCTTCGGTTTGCTTCAGGGCGGCTCAGTAGATGTCTTCCTGCGTGTTCCAGATGTTGAACTTGCCGGTCGGCGTGACCAGACGCTGGTCGGTGATGACAGTCTTCACCTTGCGCGTCTTGTCGTCCATCACCACGATGGCCGACTGCTCGTCCTTTCCGGCCCACAGCGAGAACCACACTTCGTCACCGGCCTGGTTGTACTCGGCATGCACCACACGCTTCACCAGCTTGCTCTCCGGCAGACCGGAAAGCTTGACCAGATTGAGCACCACGGGGGGCTTGCTCAGATCGGCGATGTCGTAGATGGAGACCGACTCGGACAATTCCTTGTCCGGATTCAATGGTGCATCCGCCCACAGGTTGTTCGACTTGGGATGCGTCTTCACGAACAGTGATCCGGCACCGTGGTTCTTCAGTTCCTGCACCACTTTCCAGGCGTATTGCTTGTGTTTCACCGGATCGGTGCCGATCAGCGTGACGACATCGGAGCCCAGATGCGAGGTCGCCCACACCGGACCGAACTTGGGATGCACGAAGTTCGCCCCGCGCCCCGGATGCGGCTTGGGTGAAGTCTCCACCAGCGCAGCCAGCTTGCCCAGCTTGGTATCCACCACCGCCACTTTATTGGACGCGTTGGCCGCCACCAGGAAGTAGCGTTTGGTCGAATCCCAACCGCCGTCATGCAGGAACTTGGCCGACTCGATGGTGGTGGTCTTCAGGTTCTTGATGTCGGAATAATCCACCAGCTGGATCATGCCGGTCTCTTTCAGGTTGATCACCCACTCCGGCTTGTGCGGCGACGCCACGATGGAAGCGACGCGCGGCTCCGGGTGATATTCACCATCGACGGTCATACCGCGCGAGGACACGATCTTCAGCGGCTTGAGCGTATCTCCCTCGGTGATCACGTATTGCGGCGGCCAGTAGGAACCGGCGACTGCATACTTATCCTCGAACCCTTTGAATTTGGATGTCTCGACAGAACGCGCCTCGATGCCGACCTTGAGCGTGGCCACCACGGTCGGCTGCTTGTACCACATGTCGATCAGGTCCAGTTTCCCGTCACGGCCGATCACATACACATAGCGACCCGAGGCGGAAACGCGCGAGATATGCACGGCGTAACCGGTCTTGACGATGCCCCAGATCTTCTTGGTGTCGCCGTCGATGAGCGCGACCTCGCCCGCATCACGCAGGGTCACCGAGAACACGTTCTTCAGGTTGATCTTGTTCATCTGCTTCTTCGGGCGGTCCTGCGGCTTGACCACCAGCTTCCAGCTCTCGGTCATCTCCTTCATGCCCCACTCCGGCGGGATAGGCGGCTCCTGTTGCAGATAGCGCGCCATCAGGTCGACTTCCTTCTCGTTGAAGTCACCCGAGGTCAGGAAGTTCGGCATGCCGCCGGGCGAACCGTAACCGATGAAGGCCTTGAGATATTCCGTGCCCTGGTTCAGCGTGGTCTCGGGCGTCAATGCCTTGCCGGTCGCGCCCTTGCGCAACACGCCGTGACATCCCGCGCAGCGCTCGAAATAAAGCTGGCGCGCCTGATCGAACTCGGCCACCGTCATCGGCGGCGCCGAGGTGTTGGCATTCTTGTGCATGAGTGCCGAGCCGACCGGCGACGTGCCGGTGTGGTGCGCGGCGTCTTCCGCCGCGACGCGCGGCGCGGCCTGTGCCATGAACGGCAGTGCGGTCAGCACCGCCAGTGCCGCGAGTGTCTTGCCTGTGTACGTTCTCATCATCGTCTCCTGAAGTTGAACCTGTATCCGTTGCCATCGCTAACTGCCCGCACACGATGCGGGCAGTTAGCGTGGCAGTTATGCTTCCGACTCAGCCGGCACCAGCGTGCGCTTCTCACCGCGACCTATGGTCATCAGGTCCCACACCAGCAACACGAACCCGACTGTGAACATCACGCCGAACAGTTCGCGCCACCACATGCCCTGCGTGAACCACGGATGCGCCTGCGCGGCGAAGTAGCCTATCCAGCTGGAGCCTTCGATGGCGCGTTCGATCTGCGACTGCACGTAACCGGACACCAGCATGGAGATGGTCATGCCCACCATGCCCAGGTTGAGCAAGCCCAGCGCCCATTTCCATTTCCAGCCGTTACCCGGCAGATCGCCCGACATCCACACGTCGCCGCGCCACTTCTGCACCGCGAGGTAGAACATGGCGATGATGATGGTGGCGTAGGCACCGAAGAAAGCGAGGTGACCGTGCGAGGCCGACCATTGCGTGCCGTGGGTGTACAGGTTGATCTGCGGCAGGGTGTGCATGAAGCCCCACACGCCCGCGCCGAAGAAGTTGCCGAAGGCGTGCGCGATCAGCCAGGCCATGGTCGGATGGTTGGAGTTCTTGGCATGGCGCGCGCCCGCGTCGAACACCGCATGTACCACCATCGCCACCAGCGGGATCGGTTCCAGCGCGGAGAAGAAGCCGCCGATGCTGAACCAGTATTCCGGCGTGCCGATCCAGAAGTAGTGGTGACCGAGACCGAGGATGCCGGAGCCGAACATCAGCGCCACCTCGATGTACAACCAGGTCTCCACGATCTTGCGGCGTACACCCAGCACCTTCATCAGACCGTAAGCCATGATGCAGGCGACCATCACTTCCCAGGTCGCTTCCACCCACAGATGGATCACCCACCACCACCAGTATTGGTCGATGGAGATGTTGGTGGTGTAGAACATACCGGCCAGATAGATACCGAACAGCGCCAGCATATCCAGCACCAGCACCCCGGCGATACCGGTGTAGCGGCCTTTGGCGAAGGTTGCAGCGACGTTGTAGAACACCACCAAGACGCTGACCACGATGCCGATGTCGGCCCAGCGCGGTGCCTCGATGTATTCGCGGCCTTCGTTGATCAGCCAGATGGTGGATTCCTTGCCCGGCCCGACCTGCACCAGCAGGTAGACCAGCACGACCACGGTGACCGCCGATGTCAGCACCCAGAAGATCAGGTTGCCGAGTTTCAGGCCGACCACCTCATGCTGCGACTCCTCCTCCAGCAGCCAGTACACCGAGCCGAGGAAACCATACAGCATCCACACCACCAGCGCGTTGATATGCACCATGCGGTTGACGCTGAAATCGAGCACACCGTACAGGAAGTCCGGCATCAGATATTGCAGTCCGGCCAGCAGGCCGAACAGCACCTGTGCACCGAACAGCGTGATGGCGACGGTGAAATACTTCACCGCCAGTTTTTGCCCACCGTTCAGGTTGGCGCTGTCGCATATTCCTGGCGTAGCCATGATCAATTCTCCTGTTCGATGGATTTGAAGTTATAGGGGAAACCGTTGGTGTCGATGCTGGACATCCATTTCAGGAAGGCCACCACACCGCGCGCTTCCTCGTCGGTGATGCCCAGCTTGGGCATGCGACGCCCCATGCTGTTGTGCAGCTTGTCGGAAGGGTCCTTGATGAACTCGACCATCTGCACCTCGCGGATCTCGGAGGTCCCCCAGTACTGGTCCAGCCAGGACTTGGTCAGGTCGGGTGCGTAGTAGGCACCGTTGCCGAGCAGGGTGTGGCAGTTCATGCAGTTCTTGGCCTGCGTGGTCAGTTTGCCCAGCTTGACCAGCGCCTCGGCCTCCTCTTCGCTCAGCTCCTTGCCGAACAGCGGCTCCTTGACGCCGATCACCGGCACCTGCACACGGCGCTGCTCGTCGAACTTGTACTCGATGCGATGATTGATCACCGAATACGCCGGGACGCGCGTCGTTCCCGTGCTGATCTGCGACAGCGTATCCATCGTCAGCAGCATGAGCACGACGAACGAACCGCCGGTCACCCATATCGCCGTCTTGCGCCAGAAAGATTCCGACGCCCACCATTGATTCGTCGCCATTTACGCCTCCTTAGTCATTGATTCAGGGATCACTTCCGTTACTGCATCTTTCTCTGTGCCAGCCGCATGCGTCCCCACACACAGATGCCAGATACCGTGCGGCGCCAGCAGATAGCCCAGCAGCATGCACGCCACCACCGTCGCCCACAGCGGGTGCGACAACAGGTTGGCGGCTTGCGCCAGGAACAGCGTGGAGATGGACAGGCCGGCATAGGCCAGATAGGCCAGCGGCATCAGCACAGGCATGGAGCGGATGCGCGCGTAGGCGAACAGCAGCGCGTACAGCGCGCCGAGCAGGATGACCATGGCCGAGGAAAAGAAGATGGTGAAGAAATCGGCAAGACCGGCCGGCTCTATCATGTTGCCCCCTTGTGCGGCGGATCGGACTACCCGCCCCGCTTCATTCAAAGATTCATTGCGAGTCAATGTATTCCTGTTTTTTTAATTATGCAAGCTTTATGAATGTATTAATATTCAGCGCCACTAACCACAGCCGCCCGCCTATAATCGCGCCGACAGAAAAGGAGTGACCCGGCATGCAACTCAACCTTTCCACCGACATCGCGCTACGCACGCTGATCTATCTGGGCCAGAAGGATGCGCCCGCCACCATCGCCGAAGTGTCCGCCGCATTCGGCATCGCCAAGACCCATTTGATGAAGGTGGCGATGACACTGGTCGCACAGGGACTGGTGACCAGCGAGCGCGGCCGCAATGGCGGCATCCGCCTCGCGCGCGACGCCGCCAAGATACGCATCGGAGATGTGGTGCAGACCATGGAGCCCAGCATGGCGCTGGTGTATTGCATGCGGCCGGACGCGACCGAGACGGATTGCCCGCTGTTGCCGGGCTGCAAACTGAAGAAGACCTTCGGCAAGGCACAGAAGGCGTTCCTGGCCTCGCTCAACGAAAGCACCCTGAGCGATCTGTTGCCAAGCAAACCCATCAAGGTGAAGCCATGAACATCCCCACCTTGCTGAGATCGTTCGCCCCGCACCGCTCCCCTGCCCCGTTCGCCGAACGCCTGCGCAGCGGCTTCGCCGGTGGACTGGGCATCTTCCTGCTGGCTTGGGCGCTGCACCTGTTGCCGCAGCCCGAACTTCCCCTGTTGCTATTGGGCTCGATGGCGGCATCGGCAGTGTTGCTGTACGCGGTCCCGCACAGTCCGCTGGCACAGCCGTGGAACCTGATCGGCGGCCACCTGATCTCGGCACTGGCCGGCTGGCTCACCATCAGCTTCGTGCATGACCCGCTGGCTGCGGCCGGACTCGCGGTCGGCTGCGCCATCTTCCTGATGTATGTGCTGGATTGTCTGCATCCGCCCGGCGCGGCCACCGCACTGACGCTGGTGCTTGGCGCAACGCAGTTCCTGCAGATGGGCGCGGGGTGGACACTGACCATCGTGGGTGCCAATGCCTTCCTCTCGCTGCTGCTGGCGTTGACCATCAACAATGCCCTGCCGCGCCGCCACTATCCGCAGGCACCTGCTGCCCCCGCCCCGCCCCCGCCGGCGATACGCGTGCTGCCCGAACAGCAGGACATCGAATGGGCACTGGCGCAGGAAGACAGCATGCTGGACATCAGCGCGGAAGACCTGACCGGCTTGTACAACGCGGCACAACGTCGCGCGCAGTTCCGTTTCGAGGCTGCGACACGCAAGGGCTGAGCATGGTCACGCTCAAACTCATCCACATCAGCGCGGTGGTCATCAGCTTCACGCTGTTCTTCCTGCGCGGCGTCTGGCTGTTGCGCGCCTCGCCCGTCATGCGGCAGCGCTGGGTGAAGATCGCCCCGCACAGCGTGGATACCGTCCTGCTCGTCAGCGCCATCGCGCTCGCCTGGCAACTCGGTGTCACACCGTTCAATTCCCCCTGGCTGGCTGCAAAGATCGTCGCACTTCTGGTGTATATAGCGTTAGGCATGCTGGCGTTCCGCTTCGCGCGCACGACTGCGCAGCGCCTCACCGCATGGTTGGGTGCGTTGCTCGTGTTCGGCTACATCGTGGCCGCCGCGATCACGCACGACCCGCTACTCTCGCTGTAATACGCCGATCATGAGTGATCCTTTCAACACCCCGGCCGCGCCTGGCTTCGACGATCCGCTGGAGATGCTGCAAGCCTGTCATGGTCGCATCACGGCACAGTGCGACACCCTGCAGCGACTGGTTGCACACTTGCAGACGCACGGCAACGACGAACAAGCCGGACAGGCAGCGCGCGCCATCCTGCGCTACTTCGATACGGCAGGCCAGTATCACCATCAGGATGAGGAACAGGACCTGTTCCCCGCGCTGCTCGCCAGCGGTAACCCGTCTGCCAGCGAATACGTCGCCCGCCTGCTGGCCGAACACAAGGTGATGAATGCCGCCTGGCAGGCTTTGCGCCCTTTGCTGATCGCCATCGCGGAAGATAATGCCAACACGCTGGATGCAGACGTCGCCGCACATTTCATCGACAGCTACGCGCGACACATCGCATTCGAGAACAGCCTGTTGCTGCCGCTGGCGACAACTTTGCTGGATACGCAGCAACTGCAGCTGCTGGGGCGCTGCATGGCCGAGCGTCGCGGGGTGGCGGATTGAAGCATGTGGCGGTAATCGGCGCCGGCCCGGCCGGTTTGATGGCCGCCGAGGTGCTGTCGCAACGCGGCCTGCGAGTCGATGTATATGACGCCATGCCCAGCGCGGCGCGCAAGTTCCTGATGGCGGGTAAAGGCGGCATGAACATCACCCACGCCGAACCGTTCGAGGATTTCCTGATGCGCTACGGCGCGCGGCGTGAACAGATCGCACCGCTGCTGCAAGCCTTTCCGCCGCAGGCGCTGCGCGACTGGATACACGGCCTCGGCGTCGAAACCTTCGTCGGCACTTCCGGCCGCGTGTTCCCCAAGGAGATGAAAGCCGCACCGCTGCTGCGCGCCTGGCTACACCGGCTGCGCGAACACGGCGTGCGCTTCCACATGCGCCATCGCTGGCTGGGCTGGGATGTGGCGGGCGCGCTGCGCTTCGCCACCGTGGACGGCGAACACAGTATTTCAGCCGAGGCCGTGGTGCTCGCGCTGGGTGGCGCAAGCTGGCCGCAGCTCGGTTCAGACGGCGCATGGACGGCGCTGCTGGCTCAGCGCGGCATCGCCATCGCCCCGATGCGCCCGAGCAACTGCGGCTTCGAGATCGCATGGAGTCCACACTTCCGTGATCGCCATGCGGGCGAGCCGCTGAAATCGGTGGTCGCCGAATTCGGTGCGATACGCAAACAGGGCGAATGCATGATCGATGCGCACGGCATCGAGGGCGGATTGATCTACGCGCTGTCGGCCGCGCTGCGCGACGAGATCGAAGCCAACGGCCATGCCATGCTGTATCTGGACCTGTTGCCGGACTGGACACCGGAGCGCATAGCAAAAGAGGTCGTGCATCCGCGAGGTTCGCGTTCACTCTCCAGCCATCTGCAAAGCCGCCTAGGATTGAAAGGCGCGAAGGCCAATCTGCTGCGCGAAGTGTTGAGTGCCGAACAGGTGCAGGATGCGAAACTGCTGAGCCAGACCATCAAGAGATTGCCGCTGCGCCTCACCGCGACGCGCCCGCTGGCCGAAGCGATCAGCACCGCAGGCGGTGTGCGTTTCGAGGAAGTGGATGCGAAGCTGATGTTGAACAGACTGCCTGGCGTGTTCGTGTGCGGCGAGATGCTGGACTGGGAGGCACCCACCGGCGGTTACCTGCTGACGGCCTGTTTCGCCAGCGGACATGCCGCAGGGAACGGCGTGTCGCAATGGCTGCTAAAGCCCTGATCACTACAGGGCTGTAACAGCTTCCGGGGAATTGCTGCGCTACAATGCGCGCCGTCTTCTTCACCACATCAAGGATCGATAATGAAGCAATACAGCAAACGCATCGCACTGTTCCACTGGATCATCTTCGCACTGGTGTGCATCGCCTTCTATCTGGGCCACGAGGTGCATGAATCACAGAACGGGGCGGAAAAACTCTCCATGTACCCGATGCATTTCCTGATCGGCGACCTGGTCCTGCTGCTCACCCTGATCCGTCTCTACTTCCGCAAGAAGGACGGCGAACCCGCCCCGGCCAACGCCAACCCGCTGCTGAACAAGGTCGCTGACGCGACCCACAAGCTGCTCAACCTGTCGCTGATCGCCGTGGTCGTCTCCGGCATCGCCACCGCCGCCACCTCGGGCGTGATCGAAGCGCTGAAGACCGGCAACGCGGAACTGATCCCCGATTTCAAGACGGTGGCCGCCAAAGAGTTCCACGAGATGTTCATCGCCGTCATGCTGCTGCTGATCGCCTTCCACGTCGCGGCCGCGCTGTATCACCAGTTCATCGTCAAGGACAACCTGCTGCGCCGCATCATGGTGAGACGCTTCGAAGACTGAGCGTACACACGCCTCTCAACAATAAAGCCCGGCATTCCGGGCTTTTTTGTTTCCAGTCGCTGCGCCAATCTTACGGTTGCAGCGGATTGATACGCGGATGCGTCTCCTCTCCGAACAGCAAGAGAAAACCTCCCGACAGGAACATCGAGATCGCCACGAACCAGAACGCCGCCTCCACCGAACCGCTGAAATGCGCAGCGAGGCCGAGACCGAGTGCGCCGATGCCGTAACCCAGATCGCGCCAGAAGCGGTAGATGCCGATGGCCGAGCCGCGCCAGTTGGGATGGGAGATGTCCGCGATGGCGGCCGACAGGTTGGGATACAGCAGCGCCATGCCGATACCGGAGACGGCGGCGGAGAACGACCACCACACCATGCCTTCGCCGAACAGCATCATCGCCACGCCCGCAGCGCATATCCACATGCCGAGGACATTGGGAATATAACGGCCGATGTGGTCGGAGAGTTTGCCAGTGAAGAATTGCGAACCGCCCCAGACGAAGCCGTACACGCCGACGATCCAGCCGATGTCGGGCAGGCTGATGCCGCGCTGGTAGAGGAACACCGGATAGAACACCCACACCAGCGCATCGACGAACTTCTCCACCAGCCCGGCCTGACTGATGGCGGCGAGGCGTTTGTCGCGCCACGACACCAGCGTGAACACTTCCCACGTCGTCGGCTGTGCGCTGATGTTGGTCGGGTAACGCGCCAGCGGTCCGCTACTCAAACCGGCTTTGTGTTTCGCCGCTTCGCTCTTGGCCCAGGGCAGTGTGTCCTTGACCCACAACAGGGTGAGCAGGATGGCGAGCAGGATGGTGGTCATGCCGAACAACAGCAGACCGCTGCGCGGCCCCAGCATGGTCGCCAAATAGGCGGTGATGATGCCCGCCAGCGCCAGCCCGACATAGCCGGAGAACTCATTGAGACCGATGGTCAGACCGCGCTGGTCGGCCCGGGTGATGTCGAGTTTGGAAGTCTGCGTCATCGACCAGGTCAAGCCTTGGTTGATGCCGAGCAGCACCGTGGCCGCGACGATCCAGTTCCACGACGGCGCAAAGTAAACCAGCAGGGGAATGGGCAGTGCCGCCGCCCAGCCCAGCAGCAACACCTGCTTTCGGCCGATGCGTTCGGACAGGCGACCCGCCACAAAATTGAGCGTGCCCTTGACCAGCCCGAACGCCACCACGAAAGCGGTGAGCAGCATGAAGGAATCCTTCGGCACGCCGAATTCGGATTCGGACAGCGCGGGCACCACCGTGCGCATCATGCCGATGGTGAAACCCACCAGCATGACTTGCAGCAGTTGGTGCAGGAACTGGGAGAGGTTGTCGCGGATGCCGTGGGTCAGTGTGGCGTGCGTCATCATCATCCCGCGATGTTGGCGGCAACCATCTTGTCCATCTCGGCGGGGCGCGGCGGGATCTCCTGCAACAGGGATTCGACGAACGCTTCCTTGCTGCCCGTCAGGGCTGAATTCCAGCGTTTCTCGAAACCGATGGTCGAACTCGGCTTGCCGGACAAACCGGCACCGCAGACGCTGCCTGCCTGATGGCCGGGATAGATCTCGACCTCGTTAGGCAGGGTCAGCAATTTGGCATGGATGCTGTCGTAGAGCTGCGCTGCCATCTCCTTCTCGCGACCGAGCAAGTCGGGGCGACCGATGGCACCGACGAACAGCGTGTCGCCGGTGATGACGAACCAGGGCAGTTCGCCGCGACGCATGTCGGTCACCAGCAGACAGACACTATCCGGCGTGTGGCCCGGCGTGTGCAGCACTTCGACGTTGACGTTGCCGAGGTTGAGCGATTGTCCGTCGGTCAGGGGTTCGAAGTCGAATTTGACCCGGCCTTTGTCCGATTCATGCAGGCAATAAGGCGCACCCACCATCTGTGCCAGCTTGCGGCCGCCGGAGTAGTGGTCGGCATGCACGTGGGTGTCGATCACATAATTGATGGTGACGCCCGCTTTCTTCGCCTCTTCGATATACCACGCCTCGTCGCCCGCGACCACGTCCACCGCCATGGACTTGCCCTTGGTGCCGCAGCCGAAGAAATACGACAGTGAAGACTCCTTTGTTGCCAGTTGCTTGAAGAACATCGCTCTCTCCCTGAAGTTAAAACACCAGAACCTTGTCGGCCCAGATGGTCCATTCGGCCAGTTCGGCCAAGGTGCTACGACGGGTGCCGTCGGCGATCCCGTTCTCGTTTATGCCGCGCGCATCCATACAGGTGCCGCAGATGCCGATCTCGCCGCCGTGGCGCACCACATTGCCGAGCATCACTTCGGCGTTGTAAAAACCATGCGGCACCTTCTGCCCCTTGTTAGCGGCCGTAGCGGCGTCGCCGATCAGGAACACGCGCACCGTGTTGCCTTCCACTTTGGAGACCTCACCCGCCAGACGCAGGGCGTTATAGGTTCGTTCGCTGCCGTATGGGGCGTCGTTGAGGATGTACAGGTGATTCATGATGACCTCCCGAATTATCATTCTAGTGTTTGCTGGAATGATTAGAGCATCGCTTGTTCGCACGTGTCAATCTGTATTACAGTGGCCGCCATACATTCTGCAAATCAATGGATTGATAAAATGAAAGACGCCCGCAAGATCAAGGATCTGTTGTACGAACAGGTCGCCCGCATCGGCAAGGTGTTCTCCAGCCCCAAACGGCTGGAGCTGATCGAATTGCTCTGTCAGGGTGAGAAGACGGTGGAGACCCTCGCGCGCGAAGCATCGATCAGCGTGAAGCTGACCAGTTCGCATCTGCGCGAATTGCGCATGGCGCAACTGGTCGAGACCGAGCGGCAGGGAAAGAACATCCTCTACCGTCTGGCCAACAGATCGGTGGCCGACCTGTGGGTGCAGATGCACACGCTGGCCGAAGACCGACTGGTCGAGCTGCAACTGGCATTGCAAAAGATCGCCACCCGGCCGGACGACCTGATCGCCAGTGACCGCGACAGCCTGATAAAGGCGGCACGCAAAGGCGAAGTGGTGGTGCTAGATGTGCGCCCGTCCGAGGAATATCTGAACGCGCACCTGCCCTTTGCCAGATCGATCCCGCTGGAAGAGTTGCGTCAGCGCCTGAGCGAACTTCCCAAAGACCGCTCTGTGGTCGCCTACTGCCGGGGCCCGTATTGCTTGATGGCGGCGGATGCCGTCGCCTTGCTCAAAGACGAAGGGTTCACCGCATTCCATCTGCGTGAGGGCGTGGCGGAGTGGGCCATCAGCAAATGACACGGATACAAGCTATAGTGCGACCGCCGTTCTTCACGTTCGCTGAATAACCGACAGGGTGCACCCGCTCTATGGCTTCTGATCAAACCAGCACACCCAAGACTGATGCCGACCCCTTGCTCACGGAAGGACTGCTGCGGGCATCGTTCGCCGCCATGTCCGAAGGGATGGCGATCCATCGATTGGTCCGCGATGCCGACGGGAAGGTAGTCGATTATCTGATCCTCGATGTGAACGATTCATTCGAGCGGCAGACGGGTTTGCACAAGGAGACAGTCAAGGGAAAACGGGCCTCTGCGGCCTACGGCGCTGGCACGGCTCCGTTTCTGGACGTCTATGCCAGAGTGGCGGAGACACAGCAACCGGCCAAGTTCGAGCAGTACTTCCCGCCGCTGCGTAAACATTTCCTGATCAACGCGTTCTCGCCCGAAAAGGAATGCTTCGTCACCATCTTCGAAGACATCACCAACCGGAAAGAAGCCGAGAAGACCCTGTATGAAAGCAAGGAGCATTTCCGTCGCCTGGCCGAGGATATGCCGCTGTTCGTCGTGACCTTCCTGCCGGACGGGACCCTGACCTTCGCCAACTCGGCCATCGCCAAATCAGTCAACATCGCGCCGATGAAGCTGGTCGGCATGAACTTCTATGACTTCCTGTCTGAAGACGACCGGCACATGGTCCGCGCTCGGCTGAATGCGCTCACGCCGGAATGCCCCATCGAGACCCACCTGCAGCAATATCAGGGCGAGGACGGCGCAACGCTCTACCATCAGTGGACCAATCGCGCCTTCTTCGACGCGCACGGCAAGGTGACCAGCTTCCAGGCGGTGGGCGAAGACATCACCCAGCGCAAGGAATCCGAGCAGGCACTCGCGACCTTGATGAACAAGCTGGAGCAGAAGGAGTTCGCCAAATCCCGCTTCCTTGCCGCCGCGAGTCACGATCTGCGCCAGCCGCTGGCTGCCGCCAATCTGTTCATCGACGCGCTCAAGCTTTCCAAACCGACTGCGGAACAGGAGCGCGTCCTCCAGCGTTTGGCGCAAACCATGTCCAGCTTCAACGAGCTGCTGGATGCCCTGCTCAATGTCTCCAGACTGGATGCGGGCATGATCAAGCCGGTCTTCGCACCGATCAGCCTGGCCGACATCTTTGCCTGGCTGGAGCAGAGCTTCGAGCCGCTGGCGCGCGACAAGGGACTGGGCTTCAGGCTGTTCTTCCCCACCGCGAAACCGGTAATGGTCCGTGCCGATTTCGACTTGCTCAAATCGGTACTGATGAACCTTGTTTCCAATGCGATCAAGTTCACGCCCGCAGGGACGATTCTGATCGGCGCCCGCAAGCGCGGTGGCAGTATGCTGTTCCAGGTATGGGACACGGGTGTTGGCATACCGAACGACCAGTTGGCGCACATCTTCGACGAGTTCTATCAAGTCGACAATCCGCAGCGTGACCGCACACGCGGAGTTGGACTGGGATTGGCGATCGCCAAGCGGGCGCTGGCGCTGTTCGACGGCGCGATCACCTGCCGCTCCATCCCGGAACGCGGCTCGGTCTTCGAATTCAGCCTGCCGCTGACCGGTGCCTCGGTTGTTGTGAGCAAGCATGTCGAGATCGTCCCGACCGAGATCAGAAGCAGCGACGAATCGTTCGCCCACGGCAAGCAGTTCATTGTGATCGAGGACGAAGGCATGGTCGCGGAAGCGCTCAAGGGCATACTGGAAAACCTGGGCGGGAAAGTGCGCTGCTTTGCCAGCGCGGAAGAAGCGCTCATCGATCCAGATGCCGGCCGAGCCGATTATTACATCGTGGATTTCATGCTGGCTGGAAAGCTCAACGGCATCGAGTTCCTGAACCAGTTGCGGCCGCAACTCGCCAGACCCATCCGGGCCGTGCTGATGACCGGCGACACCTCCAGCAGCTTCATCCGGAGCGCAGTCGATTGCGACTGGCCCATCCTGCACAAGCCGGTGCACCTGTCCAAACTGGTCTCCAGCCTCAAGGCGCAAGCACACTGAAGCTATCGCCCTCCTGACAACCGCTCGACCCATTTGAATGTTGGAAGCAAGGAAAGCGCAACAATGAAGATACCCGCCCGCTATAGCCACATCCTGTTCGGCGCCCTGCTCTCACTCATCATGGTGAGCATCATCTCGGCCACCGTGGTACTCATCAATCAGGGCTACGACGCGGAGTTCTTCGCGCGCTGGTTCAAAGGCTTCGCCACCGCCTGGCCCATCGCCTTCCCTACCGTGCTGTTCGTTGCGCCGTTCGTGAGGAGGGTGGTAGCAAAAGTCACGGCATGAATCGAACAGGGCGCCGTTCGGCGCCCTGTTCGATTCAGAGTGAACCGCCTGCGGGCGGTTTTTTCATGGCGATGTAGATGGCCCACACGCCGAGCAGCACGTACCAGATGAGCGACCACTCGGGGATGCCAAGGGTGAGGAAGGTCCAGCCTTTCTCGGCGCATTCGCCGGAGCCGTGCATGAGTTCCTGCCACACTTCGGCCAGCGGGAAGTTCTGCAGCATGTAGTCGAGACCCGGTCCGCAGGCAGGCACCTGGTCCTTGGGCAGATTCTGCAGCCAGATGTGGCGCGAGGCGGTGGCGATACCGCCCAGAGCGAACAGGGCGATCAGGCTGGAATAGATGCGGCGACCGATGCGGCCGGCATCGTGCACAGCGGCGATGAGGAACAGCACACCGATGACGACGAAGATGACGCGCTGCAACATGCACAGCGGACAAGGTTCTTCGCGCAGCACGTATTGCAGGTAGAGCGCAGCGCCGAACAACACGGCGACGATGAGCGCGCCGGCGAGGTAGAGCCAGCGCGGCGACAGGGCAAGCAGGCGTTGCAGCATCATTCCGCCTCTTCGATCCACGTCGCCTGGATGGCTTCCAGCACCTTTTCGCCACCACGGCTGTGGTCATCGTCGAAACCGTCCAGTTCGACCACGTAGTTATGCAGGTCGACGAAGTTCACCTTGAGCGGGTCGACATCGGGATGTTTTTCGGCCAGTGCGATCGCGATATCTCGCACGTCTATCCATTTCATTTTGAGTGCCCTTCCTTCGCCATATTGATGGAGTACTTGGGAATCTCGACCACCAGCGGCGTGTCAGCCACAATGGCCTGGCAGCTCAAACGCGAGTTGCCTTCCAGGCCCCAGGCTTTGTCCAGCATGTCCTCTTCCAGATCGGACGCTTCTTCCAGGCTGTCGAATCCTTCGCGCACGATGACGTGACAGGTGGTGCAGGCACAGGATTTCTCGCAGGCATGCTCGATCTCGATGTCGTGCTCCAGCAATGCGTCGCAGATGGAGGTGCCAGGCGCGGCGTCGAACAGCGCACCCTTGGGGCAGAGTTCTTCGTGAGGCAATACGATGATCTGAGTCATATCAACTTTCCAGGTCCGACATCTTGTGTCCTTTTAACGCACCCGACACGCTCTTGTCCATGCGTGCCTGTGCGAACGGCAAGGTCGCCTGATTCAAGGCTTCCACCGCGCGCTTGATCGCGGCCTGGTCTTCACCTTCCAGCAGGAAACGCACGCCTTCCATGCTGGCACGGATGACGGCCTTGCCGTCGGCATCGAGCAGATCGCCATCCTCCTGCAAGGCGGCTTCGACCGCTTCCAGCAACTGGCGCGCTTCGACCTGCTGTTCGCGCAGGGCACGCGCCTGCATGTCGTCTTTCGCATGCTGGGCGGAATCTTTCAGCATCTGCGTGATCTCTTCGTCGGTGAGGCCGTAGGAAGGTTTCACAGCGATGCTGGATTCGTGCCCCGTCGTCATCTCGCGCGCGGACACGCTCAGCAAGCCGTCGGCATCCACCTGGAAGGTGACACGGATGCGCGCCGCCCCAGCCACCATGGGCGGGATGCCGCGCAGCTCGAAACGCGCCAGCGAACGGCAATCGCTCACCAGTTCGCGCTCGCCCTGCACCACGTGGATGCTCATGGCGGTCTGGCCGTCCTTGTAGGTGGTGAACTCCTGCGCGCGCGCGGTCGGGATGGTGCTGTTGCGCGGGATGACCTTCTCGGTGAGTCCGCCCATGGTCTCGAGGCCGAGCGACAGCGGGATCACATCCAGCAGCAACCAGTCGTCGGCACTGCGGTTGCCCGCCAGCACGTTGGCCTGGATGGCCGCGCCCAGCGCCACCACCTTGTCCGGGTCGAGATTGGTGAGCGGTGTCTGCTTGAAGTATTCGGCGACGGCGCGTTGCACCTGCGGCATGCGCGTGGAGCCGCCCACCATCACCACGCCCTGCACTTCATCCACACTCAGCCCGGCGTCGCGCAAAGCCTTGCGCGTCGGCTGCAGGGTGCGCGCCAGCAGGTTCCTGGTCATGTCGTAGAACGTTTCGCGCGTCAGCGTCACGTCCACCAGCTCGCCACCACTCAACACAGCTGTGATCTGCGCCTGCAGGTTGTCGGTCAGTTGTTCCTTGGCGGTGCGCGCATGGGTCAGCAACAGGCGCACGTCGTTCACGCCGAGCTGCGACAGTCCGGCCTGTTCCAGTATCCAGCAGTAGATGCGCTGATCGAAATCGTCGCCGCCCAAAGCTGAATCGCCATTGGTCGCCAGCACTTCGAACACGCCTTTGGACAAGCGCAGGATGGAGATATCGAAGGTGCCGCCGCCAAGGTCGTACACTGCGTACACACCTTCCGAGGCGTTATCCAGCCCGTAGGCGATGGCGGCTGCGGTCGGTTCGTTGAGCAGGCGCAACACATTCAGACCGGCCAGCCGGGCGGCATCCTTGGTGGCTTGACGCTGCGCATCGTCGAAATAGGCAGGCACGGTGATGACCGCGCCGACCAGCTCACCGCCCAACGAACGCTCGGCGCGGTCGCGCAACACTTTCAGGATCTCGGCGGAGACTTCGACCGGGCTCTTCACGCCGGCCGCCGTGCGCAGTTGCAACATGCCGGGCGTATCCACGAAACGATAGGGCAGGTCCACCACGTCGCCGACATCCTTCAGGCCGCGCCCCATGAAGCGCTTCACGGACACGATGGTGTTCTGCGGGTCTTCGCTCTGCACGGCCTGCGCGGCCAGACCGACCTGCGTCGAACCATCAGCCAGATAGCGCACGACCGAGGGCAGCAAGGCGCTGCCATCGTCGTCGTTGAGCACCACGCTGATGCCGTTGCGCACGGTGGCGACCAGTGAGTTGGTGGTGCCGAGGTCTATGCCGATCGCCAGCCTGTGCTGGTGCGGTGCGGCGGAAAGGCCCGGCTCGGAGATTTGCAGCAATGCCATGTTCAGGAATCCAGCTCGTCGTAGGCGTCAGCGATCTCTTCCGCCAGTTTTTCAAGGAAGCGCAATTTTCGCACAGTGCCGGCAGCCGCGACGAACTCATGTGTGGTGTCGAGTTGTTCGGCCAGCTGCTGCTGCAGGCTGCGCGTCTCGTTGCGCGCCGTGTCGGCCAATGCATCCAGCGCGTCAAGGTCGCGAGCGGAGATGGCATCCTGCAGGCCTTCGCGCCACTCCATCTGATGCATCAGGAAATCCATCGGCATCGCGGTGTTGTTCTCTTCCTGCGTGTCGACCCCGTGCAGCGTGAGCAGGTAGCGGCCTCGCTTGAGCGGATCGCGCAGGGTCTGGTAGCCCTCGTTGACGCGGGTCGCCCATTGCATGGACAGACGCTGCTCGGCATCGGAGAGGTGGGAGAACTTGTCGGGATGGACTTGCGATTGCAGCTCGCGATAACGCTGGTCGAGCGCGGCGCTGTCGAGCTGGAAGCTGCGGGGAAGATTGAAAACGGTGAAGAAGTCTTGCTGAAGATCGACAGCCGGAGAGGTCATCACACTTTGAAGCTTTCTCCGCAGCCGCACGAATCCTTCACGTTCGGATTGTTGAACTTGAAACCTTCGTTGAGGCCTTCGCGCGTGTAGTCCAGTTCCATGCCGTCGATGTACGGCAGGCTTTGCGGGTCGACCAGCACGGTCACGCCGTGGCTTTCGAACTTCAGGTCTTCGTTCTCCGCTGCGTCGGCGAATTCCAGCTTGTAGGCCATGCCGGAACAGCCGCTGGTACGCACACCGATGCGCAGGCCCACGCCCTTGCCACGCTTGACCAGGAAATTCTGCACATGCCTGGCCGCGTTCTCAGTCAACGAGATGCTCATCTTCGCCCCTACTTGTTCGCGTTGCAGGCCGCTGCTTCGACGTTCGCGCCGTGTTTGGCCTTGTAGTCGGCCACGGCCGCCTTGATCGCGTCTTCCGCGAGGATGGAGCAGTGGATCTTCACCGGCGGCAATGCCAGTTCTTCGGCGATCTGCGTGTTCTTGATCGCCAATGCCTGATCGACGGTCTTGCCCTTCACCCACTCTGTGACCAGCGAGCTCGACGCGATGGCCGAACCGCATCCGTAGGTCTTGAACTTCGCGTCTTCGATCACGCCGTCCTTGCCCACCTTGATCTGCAACTTCATCACGTCGCCGCAAGCCGGCGCACCGACCATGCCGGTGCCGACCATCTCGTCGTCCTTGTTCATGGACCCGACGTTGCGCGGGTTCTCGTAGTGATCCAGTACTTTTTCGCTGTATGCCATGATGTCCTCCTTAGTGCGCGGCCCATTGTATCGAGTTCAGATCGATACCGTCCTTGTACATATCCCACAATGGGGACAGGTCACGTAGTTTGCCGATCTTTTCATGCAACAGTTTCACGGCGTAATCCACTTCCTCTACGGTGGTGAATCGTCCCACCGTGAAACGGATGGAACTGTGCGCCAGTTCGTCGTTGCGGCCCAGCGCGCGCAACACATAGGACGGTTCCAGACTGGCCGAGGTACAGGCCGAACCGCTGGACACGGCGATGTCCTTCACCGCCATGATCAGCGACTCGCCTTCGACGAAGTTGAAGCTGACGTTCAGGTTGTGCGGCACACGGTGTTCCATGTCGCCGTTCAGATAGACCTCTTCCATGCTTGACAGGCCTGCCCAGAGGCGGTCACGCAGCATGCGGATGCGTTCGTTCTCGCTCGCCATCTCTTCTTTTGCGATGCGGAACGCTTCGCCCATGCCGACGATCTGGTGCGTGGCCAGCGTGCCGGAACGGAAGCCGCGCTCGTGACCGCCGCCGTGCATCTGCGCTTCCAGGCGCACGCGTGGTTTGCGGCGCACGTACAGCGCGCCGATGCCCTTGGGTCCGTAGGTCTTGTGCGCGGAGAAACTCATCAGGTCGACCTTCAGCTTCTGCAGGTCGATGCCGACCTTGCCGGTGGCCTGCGCGGCATCGACATGGAACAGGATGCCCTTGCCACGGCATATCTCGCCGATGGCCTCGATGTCCTGCACCACTCCGATCTCGTTGTTGACCATCATCACCGACACGAGGGTGGTGTCGGGACGCAACGCTGCTTTCAGCTTGTCCAGATCGATCAGCCCGTTCGGCTCAGGATCGAGATAGGTTGCGGAGAAACCCTGCCGCTCCAGTTCGCGCACGGTGTCGAGCACAGCCTTGTGCTCGGTCATCACGGTCACGATATGCTTGCCCTTGTCCTTGTAGAAATGCGCCGCGCCCTTGATGGCGAGGTTGTTCGACTCGGTCGCGCCCGAAGTCCAAACGATCTCTTTCGGATCGGCGTTCACCAGTGCAGCCACCTGTTCGCGCGCACGCTCCACCGCCTCGTCAGCAACCCAGCCGAAGGAGTGCGAACGCGACGCCGGATTGCCGAACTTCTCGGTCAGGTACGGGATCATGGCCTCAGCCACACGCGGGTCTACCGGTGTGGTGGCCGAGTAATCCATGTAGATAGGCAGTTGCATGGGTTTCACTTCCTTTTCTAGATCAGACCGCAGCAGTCGCCGAAGCCGCGCCGCGCGTCATGCGCACCGGGGAAACTTCGTCTTTCTTGCCCAGCTCGCCGTCCGCCAGCTGTTGCAGATTGACCTGCTGCAGGTATTCATAGATGCGCTCGCTCAGACCGTACCACAGGTCGTGCGTGGAGCACGGCTTGCCGTCCTTGCAATTACCCTGGCGGTCACAGTTGGTGGCATCCAGCGGCTCATCCACGGCCACCACGATGTCGGCGATGGTGATCTTGTTGGCGGGACGTGCCAGACAGTAGCCACCGCCGGGGCCGCGCACGCTGGCGACCACATTGTTCTTGCGCAGCTTGGCGAACAATTGTTCCAGATACGACAAAGAAATCTGTTGACGCTCACTGATCGCCGCCAGCGTGACCGGGCCTTTACCGCCGCGCTGGGTCAGATCGACCATTGCCGTCACTGCGAAACGTCCTTTGGTTGTCAGGCGCATTTTACTAATCTCCTCAGAATGTCAGACCTACTCGCTCAAGCCATCCCACCACGATGAAATGACCCCCTCTGGAAAAGGATCATAGGATACCCGAGAGTTTTAATCAACTATCTTGTTCAGGTAGTTCGGATCGAACTTGTCGGCGGTCGCCTGCTCGTCTTCCACTCTTACGCCAAGCTTCTCTAATTGTTGAAGAATATGCTCGATGCGCTGGTCTACCGTGACGCTGTGCCCGATCAGGCCGTGCAGGGCTTTGGCGACCGGGTCGTTCTGGTCGTTGCTGATGCCGTAAGCGTTAAAACCTGTTGATTTCTTTGCATCATCCAGGACTCTGGCGGGGATACCCGCCGCTGTCGCCCCGGCCGGCACGTCCTTCACCACCACCGCATTGGAACCGATCTTGGCATTGTCCCCGATATGGATAGGGCCCAGTATCTTGGCCCCCGCGCCCACCACCACGCCGTTGCCCAGCGTCGGATGGCGCTTGCCTTCCTTCCAGGAAGTGCCGCCCAGCGTCACACCGTGATAGAGCGTGACATCGTCACCGATATGCGCGGTCTCGCCGATCACCACGCCCATGCCATGGTCTATGAAAAAACGGCGACCGATGGTCGCACCGGGATGGATCTCGATACCGGTGAACCAGCGCGCGAAGTGCGAGGTGAAGCGCGCCATCCATTTCAGGCCGGCGTGCCACAAGGTATTGGAAAGACGATGGAAGATGCGCGCGTGCAGCCCGGGATAGCAGGTCAGCACCTCGAACGTGGTGCGCGCGGCGGGATCGCGGGCGAATACGCTGGCGATGTCTTCACGGATATTCTTAAACATCTGGATGCTCTTCCTGGTAACGCTTCCTGAGGCGCGCATTGTACTCGGTCGTCACGCTCAGGATACCGCGCAGCAGGTTGACCTCTTCATCCTCCAGCCGCGTACGCGAGAACAGGCGGCGCAAGCGGCGCATCAAGCGCTCCGGGTTCTGCGTGGTGAAGAAACCGATCTCGCCCAGCGTCTTCTCCAGATGTTCGTACAACCCTTCCACGCGTTCATGCGCCGCCGGGTTGATCTCCGGCAGGGCCGGCTGGAATGAAGATGCCGCCACGCTCAACTCATAAGCCATCAGCTGCACCGCGGATGCCACGTTCAAAGAAGAGAATTCGGGATTGGCCGGGATGTTCACCCCCAGCTGTGCCTTGCCCATCTCCTCGTTGGTCAGACCGGACATCTCGGTACCGAACAGCAAGGCCACCGGCCCGGCCGATGCTTCCTGCATCACCAGTGGTGCCGCCGCGCGCGGCGTCTGCACCTCGATGGAGATGTCGCGCAGCCGCGCCGTCATCGCCACGGTGTACACCACGCCCTGCAACGCCTCGTCGATGGAGCTGCAAACCACTGCACTGGCAAGGATGTCATCCGCCCCGGCGGCCATGGCATTGGCCTGCGCATCGGGGAAATGACGGGGATTGATCAGGTACAGGTGGCGCAAGCCCATGACCTTCATCGCCCGCGCCGCCGCGCCGATGTTGCCGGGATGCGAGGTGTGGCTGAGCACCACGCGTACATTATTCAAAGGATCAGGTTTATTCAAAGGGCAATACCGATTAAAATGCGGGCCGGTTACTTCAACAATTTCGAAACTTCGGGTGACCCACAGCCGGTTGATCGAAGTTTCCCGCTCATTAACACAAGGTATTTCGACTATGCACCCCATGCTCAACATCGCGGTGAAGGCCGCGCGTCGCGCCGGCAATCTGATCCATCGCGCCGCCGACAACATCGACCACCTCACGGTGACCAAGAAATCCCATGCGGATTACGTCAGCGAAGTGGATCGCGCCGCAGAGCGCACCATCGTCGATACCTTGTTACAGGCTTATCCGACGCATGCGATTCTAGCAGAGGAAGGCGGCGCCCAAGGCGAGTCGGAATACGTGTGGATCATCGATCCGCTCGACGGCACCACCAACTTCCTGCATGGCGTGCCGCAATATGCCGTCTCCATCGCGCTGCAGCATAACGGTGTGCTCACCCAGGCCGTGGTCTACGATCCGACCAGCAATGACCTGTTCACCGCCACGCGCGGCAGCGGTGCATTCCTCAACGACAAACGCATCCGCGTCAGCAAGCGCAAGGAACTGGCCGACAGCCTGATCGGCACCGGCTTCCCCTACACCCGCTTCGAACACATGGACGCCTACCTCGCCATCTTCAAGGATGTGATGCAGCACACCGCCGGCCTGCGCCGTCCCGGCGCGGCCTCGCTCGATCTGGCCTGGACTGCAGCCGGTCGTTTCGACGGCTTCTTCGAGACCGGCCTCAAGCCCTGGGATCTGGCAGCGGGTGCGCTGCTAATCTCGGAAGCGGGCGGTATCGTCAGCGACCTCGCGGGCAACCAGAACCAATTGGAAAGCGGCCACATCTGCGCCGGCAATCCGCACATCCACGAGCAACTGCTGAAACTGATCGCGCCGCATCTCACCGACGGCCTGAAGGGTTAACTCCCCGGACAGGCGGCACGATGGATACCTCCCTGCTCGTCCTCGCCATCACGACCATCGTCATCGTGCTGGTGTTCGAGTACACCAACGGTTTCCACGACGCCGCCAACATCATCGCCACCGTCATCGCCTCGCGCGCGATGACGCCGGTGCAGGCGGTGCTGCTGGTCGCCTTCTTCGAATTCCTCGGCCCGCTGCTGGGCGGCACCGCCGTCGCCAACACCATCGGTACCTTCGTCACGCTGGACGACCTCGACGCGGTACTCGGTCTGGTGGTGGTGTTGTGCGGACTGATCGGCGCCATCGCATGGAACCTGCTCACCTGGTGGTTCGGCATCCCCTCCTCTTCCTCGCACGCGCTGGTGGGCGGACTGGCCGGAGTAGTGGTCGTGGCGGCTGGTGCCAACCATGTGGAATGGGGCTTTGCCGATCTGCTGCATGGTCAGTTCCACGGCGTCGCAAAAGTCATCGCCGCACTCATCCTGTCTCCCATCATCGGTTTCTGGGTCGGCTACGTACTGCACCGCGTCATGCTCACACTGCTGCGCGGCGCACGCCCTTCCATCAATCGCGACCTGCGCCATCTGCAATACGTCACCTCGGCCGGCCTCGCCTTCTCTCACGGCGCGAACGATGCGCAGAAGAGCATGGGCATCCTCACACTGGTGCTGCTGCTGGGCGGCTTCATCGATACTTTCGAAGTGCCCTTCTGGGTGATGCTGGCCTGCTCGCTCGCCATCACGCTGGGTATCCTGTCCGGCGGCTGGCAGATCGTGCGCACACTGGGTTTCTCCATCTACAAGATCCGCCCGCTGCACGCGCTGGATTCGCAGATGACTGCCGCCGGGGTGATCTTCGCCTCGTCGCTGGGCGGCGCACCGGTCTCCACCACCCACGTCGTCGCCTCGTCCATCATGGGCATCGGTGCCTCCGAGCGGCCCAAGGCGGTGCGCTGGGGCAAGGCGGCCGAGATCGTCGCCACCTGGGTCATCACCATCCCCGGGGCAGCATTGATGGCGATAGGGTGTTATCTTGTCGTCAAGTTGTTCGTCTGAGATATCGAGACCATGACACCTCCCATAGATGCCTCCAAAACCCTGCTGGCCCGCATCCTTGACCGGGTGTTCCCCAAGGTGCCGGACTTCTTCCACATGCTCACCGAGCAGACCATAGAGGTCGCGCTCACCGTCAGTCTGCTGGTCGACTACATGAAACACGGCGACCCGGCCATTGCCGAGTCGCTGAAAGAGAATGTGCATCAGGCCGACCTGCTCAAGGTGCGCAACCTGCATGAGCTGAACGACGCCTTCTCCACCCCCATCGACCGCGAGGACATCTATCGCGCCATCATGGCGCTGGACGACATCGTGATGTACTGCAAGACCACGGTGCACGAGATGGATGTGCTGGGGGTGACGCCGGACAGATTCATGCGCGACATCTCGCTACGCATCAAGGAAGGCGTGGATGCGCTGGCCAACGGATTCGCCAAGCTGGGCACCACACCCGCCACCGCAGCGCTGGATGCCGACATCGCGCGCAAGGCCGAGCGCCACGCCGAGAAACTCTACCGCTTCGCGCTGCCCGAGCTGTTCGAGGGCGACGACTACATCAACATGTTCAAGCGCCGCGAGATCTACCGCCACCTCACCAACGCCGCCGAACACATGGCCCAGTGCGCCAACACGCTGCACGACATCGTGGTCAAGATCAGCTGAAAGCACGATGCGCACGACCGACACCCTCACCCGGTTCCTGCACGAACACATCCCGCTCACCGCCACGATGCAGTTGCAGGCACGCGTCTATGACGGTGAACGACTGGAGCTCGCCGCCCCGCTCGCGCCCAACGTCAACGACAAGGGCACCGCGTTCGGCGGCAGCCTGTACAACATCGCTGTGCTGTGCGGCTGGAGTTTGCTGCGACTGAAATTGAACGAAGCCGGATTGAACAAGAAGAACATCGTCATCCACGAGGCGAACACGCGCTACCTGCTGCCGGTCACCGGCGAACTGCGCGCGACATGCGCGCTCACCAGCGACGCGCTGACCGAGTTCATGCAGCCGCTGCAAAAGAAAGGCCGCGCGCGCATCACGCTGACCGTCGCCATCCATCAACAAGACCAGACTGCCGTGGAATTCACCGGAAATTACGTCGTACTCGATTAGAAGCATGAAAGACACCGCCCTCGAAAAACAAACCCCCATGATGCAGCAGTACCTGCGGCTGAAGGCCGACCATCTGGACAAGCTGCTGTTCTACCGCATGGGCGATTTCTACGAACTGTTCCATGACGATGCCGTGCGCGTCGCCAAACTGCTCGACATCACGCTCACCCAGCGCGGCGCCTCCAACGGCCAACCGATCAAGATGGCCGGCGTGCCCTACCACGCAGCCGAGCAATATCTCGCAAGGCTGGTGAAGATGGGCGAGTCCGTCGCCATCTGCGAACAGATCGGCGACCCCGCCACCAGCAAAGGCCCGGTCGAACGCAAAGTCGTGCGCATCGTCACCCCCGGCACCGTCACCGATTCCGCCCTGCTGGAAGAGAAGCGCGACAACCTGCTGCTCGCACTGCACCAGAGCCGTAATGAAGTCGGCCTCGCCTGGCTCAACCTCGCCTCCGGTCAATTCACCTTGGCCGAAGTGGATGCCAAACAACTGCCCGCCGAACTGGAACGTTTGCAGCCATCGGAGATACTGTTCGCCGAAAGCAGCGCCGCGCCGCAGTTCAAGAACGCCGCCAACAAGTCGCTGCCCGACTGGCACTTCGAGCGCGACACCGCGCACCGCGCACTGTGCCAACAGTTCGGCACACGCGACCTGGCCGGCTTCGGTTGCGAAGAATTCACGCTGGGCCTCTCCGCCGCCGGTGCCCTGCTCGGCTACGCCAAGCTCACGCAAGGCCAGAGCATCGCCCACATCCGCAGCGCACAGGTGTACCACGCCGACCAGTTCGTGCGCATGGACGCCGCCACCCGCCGCAATCTGGAGATCACCCAGACCCTGCGCGGCGAACCCGCACCGACCCTGCTCTCTCTGCTCGACACCTGCGCCACCAACATGGGCAGCCGCCTGCTCGCGCACTGGCTGCATCACCCGCTGCGCAACCGCAATGTGTTGCGTGCGCGACTGGATGCGGTGGATGAACTGGATGAGAAGCACAGCACTGTGCACCAGCAACTCAAACCCAGCGTGGATGTGGAGCGCATCACCGCCCGCATCGCGCTGAAGTCGGCCAGACCGCGCGACCTTTCCGGTCTGCGCGACACGCTCAAGCAACTGCCCGAACTGCACACAACACTGGCAGGCATCAGCGCACCACGCTTGCAGCAACTGACAAATGAATTGCAAGCTGACGCAGCTTTGGTCGAGCTGCTGCAGAAGACCATCAAGGACGAACCCTCCTCTGTGCTGCGCGAAGGCGGCGTGATCGCCGACGGTTACGACGCAGAGCTGGACGAGCTGCGCGGCATCCAGACCAACTGCGGCGACTTCCTGCTGGCGCTGGAGAAGCGCGAACGCGAACGCACCGGCATCGACAAACTGAAAGTCGAATACAACCGCGTGCACGGTTTCTACATCGAGGTGAGTACAGCCAATGCCGACAAGGTGCCGGACGACTACCGCCGCCGCCAGACGCTGAAGAACGTCGAGCGCTACATCACACCGGAACTGAAAGCCTTCGAAGACAAGGCACTCTCCGCCAATGACCGCGCACTGGCGCGCGAGAAATACCTGTACGACCAGTTGCTGGACGCGCTCGCCCCGAGCATCCCGCAACTGCAACGCATCGCCGCCGCCATCGCCGAACTGGACGTGCTCGCCACCTTCGCCGAACGTGCCGCCACGCTCAACTTCAGCGCACCGCAGTTCAGCGACGATGCGCAACTCGTCATCAAGCAAGGCCGCCATCCGGTGGTCGAAGCACAGGTGGAAACCTTCACCCCGAACGACACGCAGCTCGGCGACGCGCGCCGCATGCTACTCATCACCGGCCCCAACATGGGCGGTAAATCGACCTACATGCGCCAGGTCGCCATCATCGCGCTGCTCGCGCATGTCGGCTGCTTCGTCCCCGCTGAGGCGGCGGTGTTGGGCGAGATCGACCAGATATTCACGCGCATCGGCGCATCGGACGACCTCGCCAGCGGACGCTCCACCTTCATGGTCGAGATGACCGAAGCCGCCAACATCCTGCACAACGCCACCGACAAGAGCCTGGTGCTGGTGGACGAGATCGGCCGCGGCACCAGCACCTTCGACGGCCTCGCCCTCGCCTACGCCATCGCGCGCCACCTGCTTGAACTCAACTGCAGCTACACATTATTTGCGACGCACTATTTCGAACTCACACGACTGGCCGAAGAATTCAAACAACTCGCCAACGTCCACCTCGCCGCCGTCGAACACCAGCACACCATCGTCTTCCTGCACAGCGTAAATGAAGGTGCCGCCAGCCAGAGCTACGGCCTGCAAGTGGCAGCATTGGCGGGCGTGCCCAACAGCGTCATCCGCAACGCGAAGAAACAGTTAGTGAAGCTGGAACAGAACAGCGCCGCGCAGAACCCGCAAGGCGACCTGTTCGCCGCCGTGCCGGAAGCACCAGAGCCGGAAGAGCATCCGCTGGTGTCTGCGCTGCGTGATCTGCAGCCGGATGAGATGAGTCCAAAGGAAGCGCTGGAGAGGATTTATCAGTTGAAGAAGCTGGTGTAGCATAGCCCGCAAAGGAGATACCCCATGAGCACAGCCACACTTTCGAATGACTACCAGATCGCACTCCCCAAGGAGGTGCGAGACTCGCTGCATCTCAAACCGGGACAAGAATTCGAGCTAGTTTCCTCCGGCTCGGTCATCCAACTGATTCCCAGACTCTCCACCGAAGAACTTAAATCCGCCATCGCCGCCGGGATCGCCAGCGGAAAAGGAAAACCGGCGGACGAAGTATTTGACCGGCTGGAAAACAAATATCGCAAACAAGCCGTGAACTAACCGGCATGGCGCGTTACTGGATTTCGCCGCTTGCCGAACAAGACCTGGAGGCAATCGGCGATTTCATCGCACAGGACAACCCGCACCGCGCCATCACTTACATCATCGAACTGCGCAATCAATGCGCCAAGATCGCAGCCAATCCTAAAGCCTGTCGCCTCAGGCCTGAGCTGGGCACCAGCATTCGGTCATTCGCGTATGGAAACTACGTGATCTTCTTTCAGGAGAATCCGGATACGCTGTGTATCGTGCGCGTTCTCCATCTGGCGATGGATATTGAAAACAGATTTTCCGAGAAGTAATTTGAGCTTGGAACCTTTAATTTATCCCTGAATACGATGCCATCCCTCCACGAACTCATCTCCGATTATTCCCGTGCTGTTCAACCGCTCGTATTCGAGACAGGTTTGGATGAATTCCCATATTCAACAGCTGGCACAGTATTCTTGGTCGGGTATGCAGGCAAACCATTCATCCTCACCTCGCGACATGGCCTTCTCCCGGAAACTCCTCAACCGATATGCGTATTCCCATCTGACTACTCCCACCGCTTAATTCCCCTCGATGACGTCTTCTTCGTACCGAGCACTGATGAACCAGAGGATTTCATGGATTTGGCCGTTGTCGCTATCGACACGTCTCGCATCACGCATGCGGAGGTCGCCAACGCCCATCTGATAGCCCTAACGTCTGACCTTGTTGGGTGGCCTGAGCATGCTTCTGAGCTATTTCTGATTGGCTATCCAAAAGATCATTCTTTTGTTGATCCAGAGAGTGGGATGCTGCACACGCAGCGTGTCGTTCTAAATGGTCGCTATGTCGGCAAATCATCACTGCCATACTTGCACACGGCGAAAATAACTGACGCCCATAGTCTCAGCACGTTCAATGGTTTTAGTGGCGGCCCTGTCTTTTCGGTTCTTCGGTTTCCCGGTGAACCACCTACAGCAGGGCTATGCGGTATGGCAATTCGAGGGGCAAGCTCTTCCAACATTATTCATTTCCTAGATCGTACTGTACTGATTGATGCACTCAATATCCGTCTGGAACGTCAGAATTTGAGCAGGTAATTCGACTCTGGTACATTTTGAATAATGCCGTGCGTGCCGCCTTAAATAATCGGGGAGAGGCCACGGTTTAGCCAAAGGGATCAGCTTCCCCCTCTGCTTACCGCATCAGCCCCCCGTCTTGCACCTTCGTCCGGCAAAGCGCATAGTGGTTCGCCGCTTGACCATACGAAAAGGAGTGCATCATGTTTATACGAACGATTGCAATCTCACTATTTGCAGGTGCTTTGGCAGTTTCAGCGGGGCCGCTGTTTGCGGCGGATCAGGTCCGCGACCAGAAGCAGGATCAGATGAAGGATCAGGATCAGGAGCGCATCTACGGCAGTCAGTTGATGACGCAGAAGGAGCGGAACGCGTATCGCGCCAAGATGCGGGCTGCCAAGACCGCCGAGGAGCGTGAACGCATCCGTAACGAGCATCATGAACAAATGAAGATGCGTGCGAAAGAACGCGGCGTGACGTTACCGGATATGCCGCCAGCCGCAGGCGGTGGAATGATGATGGGCCCCGGCGGCGGCATGCGTCAGGGTGGTGGCATGGGACCCGGCGGCGGCATGCGCCAGGGCGGAGGGAACTGATCTTCTGAACGTCTCCGATACCGGCATCACAGGAGGGCCTGCGGAACAGCGGCCACCGCAGCGCCCTCCTGATTCAATACTGGCAGTGTCTGTATCTCCCTTGTAGCAGAACTTAATCCAGCGACAGCTCCAGCTTGTCCAGTGCGGGTGGCGCTTTCGGCTTCACGGCTTCGGCGGCTTGCTGTGCCAGTTTCTCCTGCTGTTCCTTGGCGAGCTTTTCCGCTTCGAACTGGCGCTTCTTCTCTTCCTGTGCGGCCAGTTCTTTCTTGCGTTCTTCTTCCAGTTCTTCTTCGCTCTTGTGCTCATGCAAGGAGAGTTCGATGCCTGATGCGTCGCCCGGCTCGCCGCGCTGGCTCTTGAGCTTGATGTTCAGACGCAGTTCGTTGGCGGAGTCGGCGTTGCGGATGGCTTCTTCGTAAGAGATGTGGCCGTCGTTGTAGAGCTCGAACAGCGACCAGTCGAAGGTGCGCATGCCGAGTTCGCGCGACTTCTCCATGATGCCTTTGATCTCGTGGAATTCTCCCTTGAATATCTTGTCGGCGATGATGGGCGTGTTGAGCAGGATCTCGATGGCGGCCTTGCGACCCTTGCCGTCCTGTGTGCGGACGAGGCGCTGCGAGATGAGCGCGCGCATGTTGGCGGAAAGGTCCATCAGCAACTGATTGCGCCGTTCTTCCGGGAAGAAGTTGATGATGCGGTCTATGGTCTGGTTTGTGCTGTTGGCGTGCAGCGTGCCCAGGCACAGGTGGCCGGTCTCGGCGAAGGCGATGGCGTGTTCCATGGTCTCGGCATCGCGGATCTCGCCGATGAGGATGACGTCCGGCGCCTGACGCAGGGTGTTCTTCAGCGCGTGGTGCCAGCTATGCGTATCGACGCCGACCTCGCGGTGGGTGATCAGCGATTGCTTGGACTGGTGCACATATTCCACCGGGTCTTCGACGGTGATGATGTGGCCTTTGGATGTGCTGTTGCGGTGGTCGATCATGGCGGCCAGCGAGGTGGACTTGCCGGAGCCTGTGCCACCGACCACCAGCACCAGACCGCGCTTGTGCATGATGACTTCTTTCAGCACTTCGGGCAGACCCAGCTTCTCGAAGTTGGGGATCTCGGCGGCGATGGTGCGGATGACCATGCCGACGTTCTGCTGCTGCACGAACACGTTGACGCGGAAGCGCGACACGCCGGGAACGGAGATGGCGAAGTTGCACTCCATCTCCTTGTCGAATTCGGCGCGCTGGGTCTCGTTCATCAGCGCATAGGCGAGCTGGCGGGTGATCTTGCCGTTGAGCTTTTGCGAGGTCATCGGCTGCATCTCGCCGTGCGACTTCATGCTGGGCGGAAAGTCGTTGGAGATGAACAGGTCGGAACCGCCCGCCTTGCTCATGGCGGTGAGCAGCTTGATGATGTATTCGTATGCTTGCTGATCGGTCAGGCCTGTCGACATCTTTTTTCCCCGTTACGTTTAACGCTGCAAATTGAATCGGCGACGCATTCTAGCAGCAGCTTGATAGGCTTTGGACAGCCGGATAATCTGCTGCCCGCCCCCTTTCTTCAATGCTAGACTGCGCGCCCCATGGACATAGACCTCATCGCCCAGGAGCTGGAACAGACCGGCTATATCGTGCTGGCCAATGCGTTGCCGGCCGAGCTATTGCATGGCCTGCAAAAACGCTGTGAGGATGACGGTTCAGAGCGGTTCCAGCCGGCTCATGTGGGGCGCGGGGCGGCCAAGCAGCAGATCAGGTCGCTGCGCGGCGATGTCATCAGCTGGATCGAGGCGGACGACCCGGTCGATCGTTCCTTTCTGGAACAGATGGAAACCCTGCGCCGTGAATTGAATGCCCGGCTGTTCCTGGGCATGTTCGATTATGAGAGCCACTACGCCATCTACAACAGCGGCCAAGGCTATGCGAAACATTCCGATGTGCTGCAGGGCAAGAAGAACCGCATCCTGACCACCGTGTTGTACCTGAACGAGGATTGGCAGCCCGAGCATGGCGGTGAACTGGTGGTCTACGACCCGTCCGGCGAGTCGGAACTGTTCAGGGTGCAACCGACCTTCGGCACGATGATCATCTTCCTGAGCGAATCGTTCCCGCACGAGGTGCTCGTCTCGAACACCACGCGGCGCAGTATCGCGGGTTGGTTCCGCGTCAGCGGCAGTTAGGCCTCTTCCTCCTCATCCATGATGCGGTACGGCTCCATGGAGACCGATTCGATGCGCGCACCCAGCATCACCACTTCACCTTCGCGCCGATTGTTGCCAGTCTCGGTGAATTCGAAACGGTAGGTACGGCGCAGGATGCGACGCCCATCGTCGTCACGCGCCAGCTGCATACGCGTGCTGGCAACGGTGTCGTCCAGGAACTGCACGCCGGTCTGTTTGCAGATCAGCCGCCCCGCTTCACGGGCGATCTCGAGGATGCGGATGCTGTGCAGCCAGAACCAGAATGCACCGCCGACCACCACCAGCAGAAGCAGGCTTGCAAAATCCATCTCAGTCAAGCGGCGAGAAGCGTGGCACGGTCTTGCCGTCGTGCTGCACTGTTTCGAAGAAGATGTCCTTGGGGCGCGCCCAGATCAGCCCCTCGTCCGACTTGTAGATCATCAGAGTGACCTTGGGATCTGCCTCCAGCTTCGCCTCGCACACGATCTCGTAGATGCCGCCCTTGTAGTGTCTGTATCTCATGTTTGCAGTCCGTGAGTTTCGATTCAGTGCGAATCTTATACTGTCCGCCCGCGCGAGCAGTTACCATCCGCACCATGCAAAAGAACCTTGCCGCCGATGTGAACCGCCGCGAAGCCTGGGCCTGGGCGATGTATGACTTCGCCAACTCGGGCTACACCACCATCGTCATCACAGCGGTCTTCAATGCCTACTTCGTCTCGGTGGTGGCGGGCGGCGCAGCGTGGGCGACCCTGGCGTGGACACTGTCGCTGGCCGCCTCGTATCTGCTGATCATGCTGACCGCGCCTCTGCTGGGGGCGTATGCGGATGCCTATGCGGCGAAGAAGCGTTTGCTGCTCATCACCACCGCCGGCTGCGTGCTGTTTACCGCCGCGCTCTACTTCGTCGGGCCGGGCATGCTGTGGCTGGCGATCCCGTTGATCGTGCTGTCCAATTTCTTCTACGGCAGCGGCGAGAACCTGATCGCCGCCTTTCTGCCGGAACTGGCGCGCGAGGGCTCGCTGGGCAAGGTATCGGGCTGGGGCTGGAGCCTGGGTTATGTGGGCGGCCTGCTCAGCCTGGGCGTCTGCCTCGCCTATGTGAGCTGGGCGCAGGCGCGCGGCGACACGGCGGCGGATTTCGTGCCGGTGACCATGCTGATCACGGCGGCACTGTTCGCGCTGGCCAGCCTGCCGACCTTCCTGCTATTGAAGGAACGCGCGCAGCCGCAGCCACATCTGGTCGGCAAGAACATGCTGCAAGAATCGTTCGCGCGTCTGCTGCAGACCGTGCGGCATGCGCGGCAATACCGCGACCTGCGCCGCTTCCTGATCTGTACCGTGTTCTATCAGGCAGGCATCCAGACCGTGATCTCGCTGGCCGCCATCTACGCGCAGCAGGCGATGCATTTCACCATGCAGCAGACGCTGGGCTTGATCTTCCTGGTCAACATCACGGCCGCTATCGGCGCGTTCAGTTTCGGCTATCTGCAGGATCGCATCGGCCATGTGCCGGCCATCGCCCTGACGCTGGTCGGCTGGATCGTGATGGTGCTGCTGGCCTGGGCATCCGAAGGGCCGGGGCTGTTCTGGGCTGCCGCGAATCTGGCGGGGCTTTGCATGGGTGCCAGCCAGTCGGCTGGGCGTGCGCTGGTGGGCGCGTTCTCGCCGGCGGCACGGCGCGCCGAGTTCTTCGGCCTGTGGGGACTGGCAGTGAAGCTGTCCGCCATCCTCGGCCCGGTGACCTACGGCATGGTGAGCTGGCTGACGGCAGGCGACCACCGCACAGCCATCCTCTTCACCGGCGCGTTCTTAGTGGCGGGCTTGCTGATCTTGCGCGGTGTGGATGCCGCGCGCGGACAGCAGGCGGCGCTGCAGGAACAAACCTGATCACGACTCGAAATCGAATTGTTCTAGAATCACGGCACTCATTCCTCTGCAGGTGAATGCCATGTCAGACCGCTACTTCAGCAAGCAGACTTTCGCTTTCCTCTCCGCTCTGGAGCAGAACAACAACCGCGAGTGGTTCGAGCAGCATCAACAAGAATACGAAGATCTGGTGCGCACGCCCGCGCTGGATCTCATCAGCGATATGTCGGAGGAGATGCCGGCGATCTCTCGCCACTTTCTGGCGCAGCCGAAGAAGGTGGGCGGTTCCTTGATGCGCGTGTATCGCGATACGCGTTTCAGCAAAGACAAGACGCCGTACAAGACCAACATCGGCATCCAGTTCCGGCACGAGCTGGGCAAGGACATCCATGCGCCGGGCTATTACCTGCACATCTCGCCGGGCGAGTGTTTCGTGGGCGTGGGGCTGTGGCATCCGGATGCGGATGCCTTGTTCAAGATACGCTCGGCCATCGTGAAGAAACCGGAGGCATGGCTGGCGGCGCGCGACGATGCGTCATTCCGCGAGCAGTACGAACTGGTCGGCGATACGCTGGCCAACGCACCGCGCGGTTTCGCCAAGGATCATCCGCAGGTGGCAGACCTCAAGCGCAAGGACTTCATCGCTCTGGCCAACCTCACCGAAGCCACGGTCACGTCGGCCAAACTGCGTCCGCTGGTGGTGGAGCGTTACCGGCAGGCGGCACCTTTGATGCGCTTCCTGTGCCAGGCGGTGGAACTGCGCTTCTGACCCGAACAACCCTGTTGCGTGTAGCCATTTTTATCAGCTTGCCAAAGGCGTAGCATGGTCTGCACGCGCGGGGGAAATCCCGCACTTCCTGTTCTTTCATCACTGAAGGAGACGATCATGCATACAGCCGACATGTTGATCTATGTGCATCCCGAGCTGGAAGCACAAACGAGAAAAAATCTGGAAAGGAAGATCATGGGGCGCATCGGCGTGGATTGCGCCGAGTTCGAGCACAAGCCGCATCCGCATTCCTTGCTGGTGAGATATGACCCCGAAGAAGTCGAAGGTATCGAGTTGTTGCATATGGTGCGCAAAGTCGATCCCGCCGCTTCGATGGTCGGGATGTGACCTCCCCGTACAACAGATAGAATCCTGAAGCCCGCCTGTGCGGGCTTCCTGTTTTCTGCCCACACAACAATGGAGGCACCTATGAAACGATTGTTTATCTCCCTCGCCCTGCTCTGTCTGACCGTGCCTGCCTTGGCGGCTGTCGAGGGTGAAGAGGTCAGCTACTCTGCGAACGGCACCACGCTGAAAGGCTGGCTGGCTTACGAAGGGCATGCCATGGGCAAGCGCCCGGCGGTACTGGTGGTACATGAGTGGTGGGGACACAATGCCTATGCGCGCAAGCGGGCGAACATGCTGGCCGGGCTGGGCTATGTGGCACTGGCCGTGGATATGTACGGTGACGGCAAGCAAGCACTGCATCCTTCCGATGCCGGGAAGTTCTCCGGCGAGGTGTCAAAGAACCGTCCCCTGACAAAGGCCCGTTTCGAGGCGGCGATGAAAGTGCTGCGCGATGATCCGCGCGTGGACAGCAGCAAGCTGGCCGCCATCGGTTATTGCTTCGGCGGCTCGGTGGTGCTGAACATGGCGCGCGAGGGCGAGCCTTTGCTCGGCGTGGCGAGCTTCCACGGCGGGCTGGCGACCGATACGCCCGCACAGAAAGGCAAGGTCAAAGCCAGGATACGTTCCTTCACCGGCGCGGATGACAAGATGATCCCGGCTGCGCAAGTGCAAGCGTTCGAGCAGGAGATGAAAGCAGCCGGTGTGGACTACAAGGCGGTGGTGTACCCCGGTGCGATGCACAGCTTCACCAACCCGGATGCGGATGCCTACGGCAAGCAGTTCAACCTGCCGCTGGCCTATGACGCGGCAGCGGACAAAGATTCATGGCTGCAATTGCAAAGATTCCTGGCGGAAGTGCTGCAGCAGGGACCATCCGGGCGCTGATCAGTCGCTCGCATGCACAGCCGATGTCGCCTCGACCGGACGCTGCATCGCTTCAGACGAGATCGCGGCTGGCACGGCTGGCCTGACAGGTGCAGAAAGGGGTTTAGCCGCCGACGGAACAGGCTGGACCACCACAACAGGGGCCGAAACGCCGGACACGCCGACCGGGGCGCGCGGCAAGGGATTGGCCGCCACCGGAGCGGAGGTTACCGGCAACTGCGACGCCGTATCGCTTGTGTGGGGCACTATCCTGGGTTTGACAGGAGTCGCGACGCGCACCGACTTCTGCACATCGGGCACGACGACCTCAACGGCAGGCTTGGGCGCTGCGACATGAACGATCGCGGGCTGGCGTGCCGCTTCGCTTACCAGCCACACCGCGGCGACTATCAAACCCATGGCCAGCAGCGTCCAGCGCAATGTGCCGCGCACCTCGTCTTTCTGGCGATATACGCGCACCTTGGCCTTGCCGAATATCGAATACTCCACCTCCGCATCGCCGATGTCGGTCCACACCTGCGCTTTCGGCTGTGTCTCGTCCACCAGCGGCTGATCGAATCTTGCCATGTCGTATTGCATGCTTCTCCCCCTGATCGGTGCAGCGCGGGCAGATGATAACAAGCGGCGATCCATGATGGTCGGCAACATGATCTGCGAACACGGGGGCACTTCGATCTATGATGGCGACCTGAACAACCATACCGGGGACACTGAATGAAACTGCGCGTACTTATCCTGGGATACGGCGAGATGGGCCACGCCATGGAATCCCTGCTGGCGGAACGCCATGACGTGCACATCTGGAACATGGGCGAAGTGGTGAAGGGCAAGTTCACCACGCTGGAAGAGGAAGTGTCCGTGGCGCAGGTGGTTCTGTTCTGCCTGCCGGTGAACCCGCATCAGGAGATCGCACAGCGCATCGCTCCCTTCCTCACTCCGGACAGCGTCTGCCTCACCATCGCCAAGGGACTGGATGAGTCCGGCCGTACGGCGGCACAGGTGTTCGACCATGTGTTCGAAGGACGACACCACTTCGGCGTGATCTATGGCCCGATGATCTCGGAAGAGCTGCGCGCGGGTCGGCTGGGGTTCGCCGATGCGGTGCTGTCCGATGCGGCGGATTTCGGGGTGATGCGCAGCCTGTTCCGTGGCAGCGGCCTGGTTTGCCAGCAGGCGAGCGATCTGCACGGGCGCAGCTGGTCGGTGATCCTGAAGAACGTGTACGCCATCCTGTTCGGCATGGCGGATGAATTGAAGCTGGGAGACAACATGCGCGGCCATCTGGTGGCGGCGTCCATCGCGGAACTCTCAGGCATCGTGCAGGCCTTCGGCGGGCAGGCGCATACCCCTTACAGCTATGCCGGGCTGGGTGATCTGATCACGACCGCGACCAGCGAGGATTCGCACCACCATGAACTGGGCCGCAAGCTGGCGCGCGGCGAGTGGGATGACATCTCCGGTGAAGGGGTGCACACCTTGCGCATGGTGGAGAAATTCGGGGTGTTCGACTGGCGCGCCTATCCGCTGTTCGCCTTGTCGCATGACATCGTGACAGCCCCGCAGCACCTGCGTGAACGACTGGATGAATATCTGCAGTTCCTGCGCGGCACGGAGAGCTGCCCGATCTGACGCGGGCAGCGGAAGTTATGGCTTGCCGACCAGCTTGGCGGCTTCGGCGATGCTGATGATCTTGCTCAACACACCGCCCATATCCTGCAGCCTGGCCTTCAGGTCGGCCAGTTCCTTGTCCTTGGCTTCCAGCAAGCGGCTATGGTCCGGCATATTGGACAGCTTGTCCTGCTCCTGCTTGAGCTGTGCCTGCAGTTCCTTGCACTTGTTCTCGGCATCAACCGCACGCTTCATCTCGGCTTCGAGCTGCGCATCCTTGCGCGCAAGCTCGCTGGCGCTGGAGGCAGTGACCTGCTTCAATCCGGATTCCAGTTCGTTGACGCGCTTGCTGGCTTCCGCCGTTCTGGCCTGCTCCTGCTTCAGCGATTCTCGCAGTTGCACGATGGTCTTGAGCTGTTCCAGCGACTTCTTGCGCTCGTCTTCCAGCTGCGCTTCACGCGCGGCAAGCTCGATGTCTTGCTCCTTTTGCTTGGATGCCTGTTGCCCCGATGCAGGGTCGGTGTAAGCGCGAATCTTGACGGTCTTGTCCATGATGTCGTTTCCGTTATCTCGGGTTGTCGGCAAGGAAGCACCGAAACTGTGGCCTGCGGGCGATTCTAACAACAAAATCATTCGCTCAGCAGGCGGACAAACGCATAGTTCCCCCTTCGGGTGATTGCCAGCGGTCCCTGCCGGCGGCACCATGTCGACCTTCCCGGCACATGGACGCCCCGCATGATCGAATATATCTTCTTTTCTACCGAACTGCGTGACCGCTTCGTAGACTTTGTGCGGCAGCATGGATCGAGCTGCGAGTGCAGCGACGATCCGCTGGGCCTGGTGGTCGCCGTCCCCGAAGACATCCCGGAAGCGCTATCGGATGAGATCGAGGCCTTCTACGAGTCACTGGAAGACGAGCAGGAGGATATGAGCGCTGCCGACGGTGATCTGCACCGGCTGGCCGGCTTCGGCTTCAAACTCCCCTCGGGCGAGGCGCGTCTGCTGCCGATCGAGCCGGACATGGCGAACCGCCTCATGGCGCACTTCTCGCTGGAAGAGATACAGGCGCTACTTAACGACGTCGCCCGCTATACACTGGAGCCGGCGGATGAACACTTGTGCCACATCCTGGCGGGAAGAAAAGCCGAACAAGGCGATTGAACCGATCGGGTCTTGCACGGAAAAAAGCCCGCTCAAGCGGGCTTTTTTCACTCGGCCTTAATGCTCAGTGGTGGTGGCCACCGTCGCCGTGCACATGGCCGTGTTCCAGCTCCTCGGCCGTGGCGGCGCGCACGCCGGTGACGACGCCGGAGAATGTCAGCGTCTTGCCGGCCAGCGGATGGTTGCCATCGACAGTGACTTCCTTGTCGGTGACTTCGGTGACGGTGTACAGCATGAAATCTTCGTCATCGTCGCCTTCCGCACCGCCCTCGAACTGCATGCCTACAGCGACTTCTGGCGGGAACATGTCGCGCGACTCGACGCGCACCAGGTCGTGCTCATATTCGCCGAAGGCTTCATCGGGCGTCATGCTGACGGTGAACTTGTCGCCCACATCCTTGCCGTGCAACGCTTCCTCGACCGCGGGGAAGATGCCATCGAAACCGCCGTGCAGGTAGCTGATGGGGTCGTTCGTTTGCTCGATCAATGCGCCGCTGGCGTCATTCAGTGCATAGGTCAGCGAGACGACAGCATTCTTTTCGATCTTCATTTCATTTCCTTTATCAGTGTGAGTATCTCTTGTGCATGCCCGTGGGCGTGTACGGCATAGAGGGCGTGGCGCAGCGTGCCGGCCTTGTCGATGATGAATGTCGAGCGCTGGATGGAGAGCTTCTTGTGACCATCCACTTCCTTCTCGTACATGACACCGTATTTCCTGCAGACCCGTGCCTCGGGATCGGACAGCAGCAGCACCGAGAGACCGTATTTGTCGCGGAAGCAGGCGTGACTGATGCAGTCGTCACGACTGATACCGACGATGATGGTATCAAGCTTCGCGAACGCATCCTCCAGATCGGTGAATTCGTTCGCTTCCATCGTGCAACCCGGCGTGTCGTCCCTCGGGTAGAAGTACAACACGACGTTGTGCTTGCCTTGTTGCGCGGCCAGCCTGAACGTCTCCATGTCGGCATCCGGCAACTCGAAGTGCGGTGCCTCCATTCCAGCTTGTAGTGGTACAGCTTGTGTGGGCATAACGTCCTCCTGTCCGCATTCTATCGAAATTCGCGCGTGGTGCACCCCGGAATTTTCCATCTACCGCACTTTTCAATGCATGTGGCAGGACTATAATCGCCGTATGGAAAATACCCTGCTCGGCGGACTGACTCCGCAAAGATTCCTGCGTGATTACTGGCAAAAGAAACCGTTGCTGATCCGTCAGGCGGTGCCTGGATTCGCTGGCCTGCTCGATCCTGAGCAGTTGATTGCATTGGCCTGTGACGAGGATGCGCAGGCAAGACTGGTCACGCAGCAGCACGGCAAGTTCGGGCTGCGTCACTCGCCTTTCGTCGCGAAGGATTTCAGCGGCCTGTCGAAGAAAGGCCAATGGTCGGTACTGGTGCAGGGTGTGAACCATTTCTTGCCGGAAGCTGCCGACTTGTTGAAACGTTTCGACTTCATCCCGCATGCGCGGCTGGACGACCTGATGGTGAGCTATGCGCCCAAAGGCGGCGGCGTCGGCCCGCACTTCGACGCCTACGACGTGTTCCTGCTGCAAGGATACGGTCACCGCCGCTGGCAGATCTCCACCCAGGAAGACCAGACACTGGTCGAAGGCGCACCGCTGCGCATCCTGAAGGATTTCAAGGTGGAACAGGAGTGGGTACTGGAACCGGGGGATATGCTCTACCTGCCACCACACTGCGCCCACAACGGCATCGCGGAAGACGATTGCATGACCTACTCCATCGGCTTCCGCACCCCCTGGTATCAGGAATTGGCAGAGCAGTTCCTCGTATATCTGCAGGACCGCATCGAGATCGAAGGCACCTATTCCGATCCCGATCTGAAGCTGCAGAAGCATGCTTCCGAACTCGGCCCCGCGATGCTGAAACAGGTCGGTTCCGCGATCCGCAAGATACGCTGGGACGACGAGGATATCGCCAACTTTCTGGGTAGCTATCTCTCCGAGCCAAAGCCGCATATCTTCTTCGATGGCCCCGCACGACCGCTGTCTGCGGCACGCTTCACCGAGGCAGTGCTAAAGCACGGGGTGGCGCTGGATCTGAAGACGCTTATGCTGTGCCAGGAACGCACGGTGTTCGTCAATGGAGAGGCGCACAAGGTGCGCAAGAGCGACTATCGCGTGCTGCGTGAATTGGCCGATGCGCGCATGCTCCCCGCCGGGACCGCATTGACGCAGGACGCTCTGGAATTGTTGTATGAGTGGTATCTGGACGGATACCTTGCCCCCGCCACCCGGAGACGCCGACCATGAACGATGAGCCCCTGCAGCACACCACTTTCGACGGCGTTGCCGATTACATAGCGGCGCTGGATACGGTCTGCGCTTCGGCGCAGCATTCGCTGAATATCTTCGAGAAGGATTTCTCCGACATCGGCTTCAACTCGGAAGCGCGCTACGATGCGCTGCGTCATTACCTGCTGCTCAGCAGTAACAATCGCCTGCAGTTGTTGGCACATGACACGCAACATCTGATCCGCTTCTGCCCGCGCATGATGATGCTGTTGCGCGAATTCAGCCACAGCATGTCCATCTTCCAAACGCCATCGCACCTGCACGGCGTGACAGAACCGTTCGCCGTTGCCGACGGTCACCATTTCGTTCGCCGTTATCACTTCGACGATACACGCGGACTGTTGGCGATGAACGACCCGGAGGGTGCGCACGAATTGAATTCGCGCTTCCAAGAGATGTGGCTGGCATCCCACTCCGGGGCGACGCCGACGCGGCTCGGGCTTTGATGGCTTGCAAGTCTTGCTAGAATCGAAGCGCTGCACGCCGGCATTTTATCCTGTAAACATCCAACGATAGGAAATCGAAAATGAAATTCCCCATTCTGATTGCCGCATTGCTCTCCCTCTCCCTGACGGCCTGCGGCGAACAAGCCGCCGAGTCTCTGGACGCAGCCAAGAAAGCGGCCGTAGAAGCCGCCGACAAAGCCAAGGATGCCGCAGCAGAAACCGCGAAGGAGGTAGGTGACGCAGCCAAGAGCGCTGCCGAAGACGCCGCACAGGCTGCGGCTGACAAAGCAAAGGAAGTCGCCGATGACGCGACCGCAGCTGCCAAGGATGCCGCCAAGAAAGTAGTCAACGAGGCCGCCGATGCCGTCAACAAGTAAGTCCTTTTGCCCTACCGGTGAGCCGGGCAAGCCCGGCTCACCGCCCTCGCCGGAATTACCAGACAATCGCAACAATTACATGCTTTTGACAGCGCCTTGCACGAGCTCTTTCAGCTTGAAATAAAAGGGGTTTTCCGCCACAGCATCCCTCTTGTATTTCCCTTTGGAAGCGCTAGAATGCGCCGCCTTTTCTTTGGGAAGGTTGCAGAAAGGGCAACTCAATACAAACCTTCACTTAAAGTCTAGTAGCACCTACCTATCGATTGGAAATTGAAAATGAAACGCTCTGCATTGATCGCCGCTCTGTTGGCTCTGTCCTTGTCTGCTTGTGGTGAAAAAGCTGCTGAAACCGCAGCTCCTGCAACTGAAGCTGCTGCTCCTGTCGCTGCTCCTGCAACTGAAGCGGCTGCACCGGTTGCCGCTTCCGCAACCGAAGCGGCTGCACCGGCTACAGAAGCTCCAGCTGCTGCCAAGTAATACCCGCACGATCAAAAAAGCCGGCGCAAGCCGGCTTTTTTCTTTGCAACACAACACATCAACCTATCACTATCCAGTCCAGCCCCTCGGCCTGCGACGCGATCGCGATCTCATCCTGCCGGCAAGACAGCACCTCGCTCAGCGCCAGCGCGGCCAACCCGGGCTGGTTGTTCTGCTTGCTCAGGTGCGCGGCTACGATGCATTTCAGAAGACTGGTATCCATGCCCGCCAGCAACCCCGCCGCCTGACGGTTGCTCAGATGGCCGAAGCGACCGCCGACGCGCTGCTTGAGCACGGGCGGATAACGCCCGCTGCGCAGCATCTCTTCGTCATGATTGCATTCCAGCACCAGCGCGTGACACCCTGCCAATGATGCTGTGATGTGCGGCGTGATATGGCCGGTGTCGGTCAGCACGCCGAGACGACATGCACCGTCGCTGAACACATATTGCACCGGCTCGCGCGCGTCGTGCGGCACCAGGAAAGGCTGCACCTCGATATCGCCGATGGCGATGCAGTGATGGGGATTGAGTTCGGTGACACTGATATCCGCGAACGAGGTCTGCTGAGTCAGCAGGGTACCGTGCGTCATCCACACCGGCAGTTTGAACTTGCGTGCCAGCCGCGCGACACCGCCGATATGGTCACTGTGTTCGTGGGTGACGAGGATGCCGTCGAGCTGTTCGGCTTGCAGGCCGAGACGCGCCAGACGCGCCACCGTCTCGTTGACGGAGAACCCGCAATCCAGCATGAGAGTGGTGTTGCCGGCCTGCACCAGCAGCGAGTTGCCTTCGCTGCCGCTGCCGAGGAACGCGAAACGCATCACTGCGCGTTATTTCTCCAGTCGCTGGTACAGCAGGTCGAGGATACGCGCAGTCTCGGCCTCGGCTGCTGCATCCGCAACCACCGTCACCACACTTACGCCCTTGGTCTCTTGTACCAGCACACGCACTTCAGCCGGTTGTTTGTCCGTGCCCTTCAAATAGAACACGCCCTTGCTGCGATTCACATCGCCCGCGACAAGGCCGGCACGTTCCAGCGCCAGACCGACCTTGCGCCAGGCGCGGTCGAACGGCTCGGACAGCAACACGAAGCGCTGGCCTTCCACCGAAATCAGGCGCGCCGGTTCTTCTTCCACCGCAGCAACGGGTGTCGGCACCGGAGCCACGGGAGGTTGATCGGCATTCTTCACATCACGCGAATAATCCGAGTAACTGGCCACCTGCGTGCCGTCCGCAGCCGGGATGGCATAGCGCTGGCTGCTTCCCGGCAGCGTCAGATCCGGTGGAACTTCCAGCGCGGGGGCCGGCGTTCCGCCGTTCTTGTAGTCCACCGGCTTGCGCTCGGGGATGAGACCGCACCCGGCCAGCAGGCTGAGGACGAGGACGGCAGTGATCGCATTGCTTGTTTTCATAGTGATTCCAGTGGGTTCAAATGACGCCGGCCTGACGCATCGCATCCTCCACCTCGGGCTGGGAGGTGGCTGTGAGCGGTGTGAGCGGCAATCGCAGTATGTTGTTCATCCTGCCCATGCGCGCGACCGCCCATTTGACCGGGATCGGGTTCGCTTCGATGAACAGTTTGCGGTGCAGGCCGAGCAGGCGGAAGTTGATCGCGCGCGCGGTGGCGACATCGCCTTTGAGCGCGGCTGCACACATCTCGTGCATCAGGCGCGGGGCGACGTTGGCCGTCACCGAGATGGTGCCATGGCCGCCGAGCAGCATCAGCGCCAGCGTGCTGGCATCATCACCGCTGTAGATGGCGAAGTCCTTTGGTGCGCGTTGCAGCAGGTCGCTGCCGCGCTCGATATTGCCGGTCGCATCCTTGATGCCGATGATGTTAGGTATCTGCGCCAGACGCAGCACGGTGTCGTTGCCCATGTCCGCACCGGTGCGTCCCGGCACGTTGTACAGGATGTGCGGCATATCCACCGCTTCGGCGATGGCCTTGAAGTGCAGGTACAGGCCTTCCTGCGTCGGCTTGTTGTAGTAAGGCACCACGGTCAGCGAGGCATCCGCCCCGACCTTCTTCGAGAAGGTGGCCAGCTCGATGGCTTCCTTCGTGGAATTTGCGCCGGTACCTGCGATGATGGGCACGCGCTTCGAGGCATGCTTCACCGCTTCGGCGATGAGCAGCTCATGCTCCTCCACATCGACGGTAGGGGATTCGCCGGTGGTACCGACCACCACGATGGCATCGGTGCCTTCGGCGATATGGAAATCGATCAGTGCGCGGAATGCTTCGAGGTCGAGACTGCCATCCTCATGCATGGGCGTGACGATTGCTACAAGACTGCCAGTGATCATGATCTTTTTGAACCGTTTCGGGAGCGCGCATTCTACCTTAATCACACCGGCTTACGCGACAGGAGCGAGGCGGCTGTGGAATAATGCCGCGACCATGTCAGCTTCCACCCTAGCCACCCTGCAACAAGGCGATATCGCCACCATCGTTGCCATCCATGCCGAGCAGGCGCTGCACCAGCGCCTGCTCGCGTTGGGCTTCCGCAAGGGAAAGCAGGTCGAGCTGGTTCGCATCGCCGCTTTCTCCGGCCCGCTGCAGGTACGGCTGGGCACCACCGATGTCGTCTTGCGCCGCAACGAAGCCGGCAAGATAGAAGTGTGCAAAGGAGCCGGCTGCGCATGAAACGCATCGCTCTGCTGGGCATGCCCAACACCGGCAAGTCCACCCTCTTCAACCGCATGACCGGCGGCGCCGCGCGCGTCGGCAACTGGCCCGGCATCACCGTGGAGCTGCTGTCCGGCAAGATCCTGCTCGGCGGCGACATGGTGGAGATCATCGACCTGCCGGGCATCTACGACCTGCACGGTTTCTCCGACGACGAACAGGTGGTGCGCCACTTCCTGCACGACAACGTACCCGACCTGGCGCTGGTGATCCTGAATGCCACGCAGATCGAACGCCAGATGAGCCTGTTGCTGCAACTCAAACAGCTCAACATGAACGTGGTGGTGCTGCTCAACATGTCGGACGAGGCGCGCAAATACGGCATCACCATCGACAGCGCCAGGATGTCCGAGATGCTGGGATTGCCCATCTATCTGCTCAGCGGCAAATACGGTGCGGGCTACCAGGACGCGCTGCAGGCCGTCACCAAAGCCCTGCGCTACCCCACCCCGGGCATGGCCGAGCAGCTGCGCTCGCAACTGGAGCAGGACGAGCACATCGAATCCGAGATGGCGCGCGTGCTGAAACATGCGGTGCAGGTACCGGTTCAGATGCCGGAACACCTGACCGACAAGCTCGATCGCGTCATGCTGCACCCGTGGCTCGGTCTGCCCATCTTCTTCGGCATCATGTATCTGCTGTTCCAGGGCATTTTCCTGCTCGGCCAGCCCCTGCAGGGCGGCGTAGCCGAAGCACTGAGCTGGCTGCGCAGCAACGCGCTGGAGGCAGCCGTGGCCGGTACGCCGCCCTGGCTGTCCGGCCTGCTGCTGGACGGCATCTACAACGGCGTGGCGACAGTGGCTGCCTTCGTGCCCATCATCGTGCTGTTCTTCCTGTTCATGGCCATGGTGGAAGACAGCGGCTATCTGTCGCGCGCCGCCTTCCTGATGGACGCACTGATGGCAAAGATGGGACTGGATGGACGCGGCTTCGTGATGCTGCTGATGGGTTTCGGTTGTAACGTCCCCGCGCTGATGGGCACACGTGTGATGCGTTCACGTGGCATGCGACTGCTGACCATGCTGGTGATCCCCTTCTCGCTATGCTCGGCACGCCTGCAAGTGTTCGTGTTCATCACCGCCGCGCTGTTCTCACCGCAGCACGCACCGCTGGTGCTGTTCAGCCTGTACCTGTTCAGCTTCGCCGCTGCCATCCTCACCGCGCTGCTGTTCCGCAACAAGTTCCAGAGTAGCGAGCCGTTCGTGCTCGAACTTCCGCCCTACCGCTTCCCCACCCTGCGCCAGATGCTGCTACGCGGCTGGATCGAAGTGCGCCATTTCCTGAGCCGCGCCACGCAGTTCATCATCGCCGGCGTGGTGCTGGTCTGGCTGCTCACCAACCTGCCGTCCACAGCTGCGCCGGGCAGCGTCGACACGCTGGCCGGCATGATCGGCAGCGCCCTGCACCCGATCTTCGCGCCCATAGGCATCAATGAACAGCTGACCATCGCGCTGATCTTCGGCTTCGTCGCCAAGGAGATCGTGATCGGTTCGCTGGCAGTGATCTACGGCATGAGCGGCGATGCCCTGAGCAGCGCACTGGGACAACAACTGGACTGGGTGCAAGCCTACAGCTTCATGCTGTTCACCCTGGTCTACACACCCTGCCTGTCCGCCATCGCGACTTTGCGCACCGAAGCCAAGGACATGCGCTATACGCTGTTCACCCTGGGCTGGTCACTGGTACTGGCCTGGTCCATCAGCTTCGTGTTCTACCAATCGGCCCGGGCACTCGGGTACTGAAACAATCCCCCCACACCAAAGCGAACGCCCCGGCATGCCGGGGCGTTTCGTTTACAGCAGTACAACGGATGCGGTCAGAAGGAGAGACGCACACCGATATGGCCACCGTTATCCACACGTCCTTCCGGGAAACCGTTCTTCATGATGAACTTGCTGGAACGGTAGCCGAGGTAGGCCTGCGTCAGCGGAGACATGGCGAACTCGAAACGCGCCATGCCCTGCGTGAAATGATCCACGTCGCCGAAGCTGATGATGCGCGGCGCATAGTTGTACTCGCCCACGAGCGCGAAGCGGCGGTCGTTGGGCAACTCGAATCGGATCTGCGCGCCCAGCGCCACGCCGGACACCAGCTTGCGCGTCGACGCCACCTTGCTCAGCGAAGCCGCCACCGCCTTGGCACCGATGCCCAGCGACAGACCTGACACACTGCCTTCTTCGTTCAGCACCAGCAGGCCGGCATCGACCATGATGTCGTTCACATCGTTGTAGGCCAGCGAGGCGAACAGGTCGGACTTGCCGGCGATACCGCTAGGGATCGTGTATTTGAACTGGGCGGTGCTGTTGCTCAGATTGATATCCAGCGTGTCGGCAAAGGCCGTCGAACCGACCATGATCAGTGCAGCAGCAGTTATACGACGCAACATACAGGACTCCTTAAATCAGTGGGGAATTGGCGGAAGCGGTGAGATTCGAACTCACGAACGACTCACATCGTTGCCGGTTTTCAAGACCGGTGCCTTCAACCACTCGGCCACGCTTCCAAATTGTTATTACTACGAAATCATATTGCCGGTTTTGGCTACGGCATAACCTGAAGGTTCACCCTTCGGGTACAAGAGCCTGCGCCGCCACAAACCGCTTCGCGGTGTGTGGTCAAGACCGGTGCCTTCAACCGCTCGGCCACGCTTCCTTGAACTTCAATCACTTGCAGCAAACGACGGATGACCGCAGGCAAGCAACGCCGCGCATGATACCCGAATTCATCCTGCCTTCCAAAACCGCCTTGCATGCACGGTTGCAACTTTTATGCTGCTTGGGTAGTCTCATGCTCGCCGTGCGCAAAGTCGCACTTTATTTGAACGGAGCAGAAATGAACTACCAGACCCAGACCGCCCCCATCGGAACACTACCCGTCGAACGAAACAAGGTCCTGCGCAACACCTACATGATGCTGTCGCTGACCATGATCCCCACCGTGATCGGCGCTTTCATCGGCACCTCCTTGAACCTGTCGTTCATGGCCGCCAGCCCCATCATCTCCTCGCTGGTGATGTTCGCCGTGATGCTGGGCATGCTGTTCGCCGTGTCCGCATTGCGCAACAGCATATGGGGCATCGCCGCACTGCTCGGCTTCACCTTCGTCGCGGGCGTGTTCCTCGGCCCCATCCTGCAAGTCGCCCTGCACCTGAAGAACGGCGCACAACTGATCGGCATGGCCGCCGCCGGCACCGGCATCATCTTCTTCTCGCTGGCCACCATCGCCACCGTGACCAAGAAGGATTTCAGTTTCATGGGCAAGTTCCTGTTCATCGGGCTGATCCTGCTCATCGTCGCTTCGCTGGCCAACCTGTTCTTCCAGATCCCGGCACTGAGCCTGACCATCTCCGCCATCGCGGTGCTGATCTTCTCCGCCTACATCCTGTATGACGTGAGCCAGATCGTGAACGGCGGCGAGACCAACTATGTGATGGCGACGCTGGGTCTGTATCTGAACATCTACAACCTGTTCATCAACCTGCTGCAACTGCTGATGGCCTTCACCGGCGAACGCGAATAAGCTTCCCGCAGCAACGACAAGGCGGCCGAACGGCCGCCTTTTGTTTTCCACGGAGACGATATGCAACTGAATGACTTCCTGAAAAAACTGGCCGACGCGCCGGACAGCATCTGCTTCAACGACACCATCGCTCTGATCGACGCGCACTACGATTTCACCCCGACCGCTTTCCGCAACGGCGCGACCCGCAACGAGGCCGGACAGAACAACGGCTCATGCAAACTGTTCTCGTTCGCGAAGCTGAACGGGTTGACGCCGCAACAGACTTTGACTTGTTTCGGGGACTATTACCGCAAGGATGTGCTCGGCAACCCGGCCGGGACCGACCACGCCAACATCCGCAACTTCATGAAGACCGGCTGGGAAGGTATCGCATTCGAGGGCGAGGCGCTGACGCCCAAAGCCGCCTGATCACTTGGGCTTGCGCTGTTCCGGTTTCACGCGCGAAGCCAGCAGTTCGTCACCCGCGTCCGCATCCACCACATTGCCGCCCGCGTCTTCCATGGGCAACTCGGCATCGTTCCAGCCGCGGATACCGAGCTTGAGCGAAACGACATTGGAAAACCCCATCTGCTGCATCACATCCGCCGCCAGCACGGAGCGCTTGCCCGAGCGGCAGATCACCACGATCTCGCGCTCGCGCCCCTGCACCAGCTCCGGCACGGTCTCGTCGTAATCCCACTCGCAGGACTGCTCCAATATGCCGCGCGGCACATTGATCGAACCGGGGATGTGCAAGGCCGCGAATTCGGACGGTTCACGGATATCCAGCAACAGCGGCACATCGCCCGACTGGTAGCGCCGCCCGAAATCCCAGGGCGTGACTTCCTTCACACGTGCAAGCGCCTCTTCAACCAGATCGTCATAGCGTTTCATCGCTTCACTCCTTGCTGAACACCGCGATGGACTCCACATGCGCCGTCTGCGGGAACATGTTCATCACACCCGCCCCCTTCAACGTATAGCCCTTCACATGCACCAGCACTTCCGCATCGCGCGCCAGCGTGGCCGGGTTGCAGCTCACATAGACGATGCGTTGCGGCGCGGTGTCCGGCGTGATGGCCTTGATCAGTTCGATGGCGCCGTCGCGCGGTGGATCGACCAGCCATTTGTCGAACCTGCCTAATCCTGCGAGTGTCTCTTCGTTCATCTCGAACAGGTTCATGTCCATGAAGCGCGTGTTGGCAGTCAGGCCGTTATGTTCAGCGCCCTGCACAGCGCGTTTCACCAGCGCGGCACTGCCTTCGATACCCAGCACCTGCGCGCCGCTGCGCGCGATGGGCAGGGTGAAGTTGCCCAGGCCGCAGAAGAAGTCGGCGATGTTCTCATGCGGCTGCGGATCGAGCAGGCGCAGGGCACGGTGCACCATCACGCGGTTGAGCTGGTGATTGACCTGGGTGAATTCGGTCGGTGCGAACGGCATCTCGATGCCGAACTCGGGCAGGCTGTAGCTGAGCTGCGGCGCGACCGGTGGATGGAAAGGCGCGGCCGTGTCCGGCCCTTTGGGTTGCAGCCAGAACTGGATGTCGTGCGTATCGGCAAAGGCGCGCAGCTTGTCTTCGTCCTTCCCGGTCAGCGGCTCCATGATGCGCAGCACCAGCACATCGACGTTGTCACCGCAGGCGATCTCGACCTGCGGGATGCGGTCGCGGATGGACAGGCCGTCGATCAATTCGGACAGTTTGGGGATCAGCGCGGAGATCTTGGGTGACAGGATCTCGCAGCGCGACAGGTCGGCGATGAAACTGCTGCGCTTCTCGTGGAAGCCGACCAGCGTGCGTCCCTTCTTCAGTACATGACGTACGCCGATGCGTGCCCGCTGGCGATAGCCCCAGTAGATACCATGGATGGGCGACAGGATGTTCTCCGGCGTCACCTTGCCGATACGTGCCAGCCCCTCTTCGAGGATGCGCTGTTTGATGGCGACCTGCGCGCCGGAATCCATATGCTGCATGGCGCAGCCGCCGCACACGCCGAAGTGGATACACTTCGGTTGCACGCGCATGTAGGAATGGTTGGCGACGCTGGTCGCCTGGGCCATCTCGAAACTGGGTTTCTTGCGGTACGAGGCATAGGTCGCCCGCTCGCCCGGCAATGCCCCCTCGATGAAGATCACCTTGCCCTCGTGATGCGCGATGCCGCGCCCTTCCTGATCGATGGATTCGATCACCACTGTCTGTTCAATGTCTGCCATCTCGTTCCAACTGAATAATCATGCGCCCCATGCGGGTATGCGCCAATGCCCATCCGACCGACACGCCGACGCTGTTCGCCAGCATGTCGGTGTATTCAAAATATCGGTAGCCGCCCATGCCCTGCAATATCTCGATCGCTACGCCCAGCGCCACCAAACCCAGCAACAGGCCGATGCGCGCGGCACGCGAGACATACACCTGACAGAACCACAGCATCAGCCCGGCATAGGCCAGCAGATGCTCGATCTTGTCGACTCCGTCGAAGGAGACCGGTTCGGGCGGGTGCGGCACCAACGACAGATAGCACACCAGTGCGACCCACAACCAGCCCAGCCCCAGCCAGACCTTGCGCAATCCCGGCATGCTCACTTCCAGGCAGCCAGATACTCCGACCAATGCGCCTCGCTGGATTTCGCCAGTGTGCCGCGCACCAGTTCCAGTTCCTGCTCGTAGCGCGCCCGGGTGAACTGGCCGCGCATCAGCTGGAAGCGCGCGAACACCAGCCAGGTATTCACCACGTCGGTCTCGCAATAGTTTCGGATCTCGACCAGCCGGCCCTGCTGATATGCATCCCACACCTTGCTGCCGTCCATGCCCAGCTTGCCGGGGAAGCCGATCAGCTTCGCCAGCTCGTCCAGCGGCGCATTGGCGCGGCCGGTGTACATCGCCAGCAGGTCCATCAGGTCGAGATGGCGCGAGTGGTAGCGGCTGATGTAGTTGTTCCACTTGAAATCCTTGTCGTCCTCGCCCTGGTCCCAGTAGCGCGGGCACTGGATGCCGTGGATCAGGCCACGGTAGTGCAACACCGGCAGGTCGAAACCACCGCCGTTCCAGGACACGATCTGCGGCGTGTATTTTTCGATGCCGTCGAAGAAGCGCTTGATGATGCTGGCCTCGTCCTCGTCCGGCTCGCCCAGCGACCATACCTTGAAGTTGTCGCCCTCGCGCAGCACGCAGGAGATGGCCGCGACCTTGTGCAGATGGTGCGGCAGGAAATCGCTGCCGGTCTTCTGGCGGCGCATCTGGAACGCCATCTCGGCCACTTCGGCGTCGCTGACGGCGGCATCCAGGTCATGCAGCGTGCGCAGCCCGGCGATGTCGGGGATGGTCTCGATGTCGAAGACGAGTGTAGGGTTCATGATGGTCGCCGCGATTTCCGGAAGGGCGTGCATGATACCTGAGGCCGCCCGGCCTTCCTATCCGCCCGCTTGACGCCCTTGTCTGCAAGGTAAACAATCCACCGCGTCTTCTCCTATCACCAACCCCTTGTCGGAGGCTGCCATGCGCAAACTGTCCTGCCTGCTGCTCGTATCGTCACTTATCCCCTCCCTCGCCCTCGCCGCCGCCGGCGAAACGTGGGAAGTCACCAGCAAAACCGAGATGGCCGGCATGCCTTACGCCATGCCCGAGACCGTCATCACCGTGTGTCAGGGCAAGGACGGAAAGCCCGACCCGCAGCAGATGATGCAGGACGAAGGCAACTGCAAGGTCAGCGACGTGAAGGCCTCCGGCAACAAGGTCACCTGGAAGGTGCGCTGCAAGGGCGACGGCCAGGACATGAAGGGCGGCGGCGAGATAACCCACAGCAAGAGCAGCTATCAGGGCAGCATGCAGATGAGCGGCACCGCCGACGGCGAGAAGGTGGACATGAAGGCCAGCTACCGTGGCAAGCGCATCGGCACGGCCTGCGACACCTCCGCCCCGATGGTGGTGGGCGGCAAGGGCATGGAAGACATGAACGAGATGATGGGCATGGCGAAGGCGCAGATGGCCGCCGGCATGGCCGAGCAGTGCGAAGTGGGACGCTATGAAGCGGAACAGTTGATGAGCAACCAGTTCTTCGGCCCGAACGCGATGTGCGCCAAGAACCAGAAATACGCCTGCAAGGTGATCAGCAAGGACGTGATGAAAAAACCGGAGGTCTATCTCGCGCTGGTGAAGCACGACGACACCTCCGACATCTCCATCGCCGCCGCCTGCAAGATCGACATGAAGGCCGCCACCAAAGCCGCCTGCAAGAAAGTCGACGACAACAACTACGAAGACTTCGAGGACGCCTGCCCGGCGGAATACAAGAAATTCTCTGCCATGGCCGCCGCCGGCCGCAGCTACACCAGCTCGTCCCGCTCCAGCGACATGGTCACCGACAACCCGGTGGGTAACGCCATCGACGGCGCGAAACAGCTGAAGGGCCTGTTCGGCTTCTGAACGCATGCGCCAGCTGATCGGGTTGTGGCTGCTGTGCCACGTCACACTGGCCGCCGCCCTGCCCGATCTGTTCCCCGATGTCGCGCGCGCCTATCGTGTCGAGATCGACGGCATACCGACCTGGGAACGCAAGGCGCATGAACACCTGCCGCCCGCCAGCCTGACCAAGCTGATGACTGCCCTGCTCGCCATCGAGCACGGCGACCTGCAAAGCACCGTCACCATCTCCCCCGCCGCCGCGCGCGAGACCGGTGCCCGCCTGAAACTCAAACCCGGCGAACGCTACCGCCTGCACGACCTGCTCGCCGCCACATTGATGGCCTCGGCCAACGACGCCTGCCACGCGCTGGCCGATGCGATCGCCGGCAGCGAACACGCATTCGTGAAACGCATGAACCAGCGCGCCGCCGAACTCGGTATGCACGACACGCAGTTCGCCAACGCCTGCGGCCACGATGCCAAGGGTCACCTTTCCAGCACGCACGACCTCTCCCTGCTTGCGCACCACGTCATCCGCCAGCCGGAACTGCTGCGACTCACCTCGCGCATCGAACAGGACATCCAGAGCGTGGACGGCACACGCCGCATCCGCTTCGAGAACAAGAACGCGCTGGTCGGCCGCTATCGCGGTGCGTTCGGTCTCAAGACCGGCTACACCGCCCGCGCCGGAAAATGCCTGATCGCCTACGTCAAGCGTGGCGACACCACCGTGCTGCTGGTGCTGCTGCACGGCAACGACCGCTGGTGGGACGCGGTGGACATCCTCGATGTGGCCTTCGCCGAAGCCCAGCGAAAACAGTGACCCGCGCGCCTTCGCCTGGCTGGCGCTGGCCGTCTGCCTCGCCTATGCCAACGTGCTCGGCGCACCGTTCCAGTTCGATGACTACAAGGTCATCGTCCACAACCCCGAAGTGCATAGCTGGGGAAACTGGCTGGCCGGTCTAGGCCACGGCATCCGCGCCCTGCTGAAAGCCAGCTACACCCTGGACTGGACGCTGGGTCTGGGCACGACCGGCTTCCACCTCAGCAACCTCCTCATCCACCTGCTCAACGGCTGGCTGGTCTATCGCCTCAGCCAGCACTACTACGTGCGCCACGGCGGACTGCCCGCCACGCTGCCGCTGTTCGTCGCCCTGCTGTTCGTGCTGCATCCCGCGCACAGCGAAGCGGTGAGCTACATCAGCGGCCGCTCCGCCTCGCTGATGACGCTGTGCTATCTGGCCGGCCTGCTCGCCTATACCCACGGCCGCCAGCACGCGAGCGCACTGCACCTGCATCTGCTTACGCCGCTGTGCTTCCTCGCCGCGCTGCTGTGCAAAGAGACCGCCATCACCTTCCCCTTCGCCCTGCTGCTGTGGGAACGCTATGCGCTGGCCGAACAACGCAACTCCTTTAAAGCGCAATGGACGAGCTGGGCACTGCTGCTGGCGGCCGTGCTGCTGTTCCTGTTCAGCACCGCCTATCAATCCCACATGGCGCGCAGCGCCCACTTCAACACACTGGGCGGCAACCTCGCCACGCAGGCGAACGGCATGCTGTGGCTGTTGCAGCAATGGGCGCTGCCGCTATGGCTCAACATCGACCCCGACCTGCCGCTGTATCGCCATCTCTTCGAGGCCCCGTCGGCATTGCTGCTCACGCTGGCACTGCTAGTCACCGCATGGTGGCTGCGCAAGCTGCGCCCGTGGTGGTCCTTCGCGCTGGCCTGGGCCGTGCTGCAACTACTGCCCCTCTACGTTCTGCTGCCGCGCCTCGACATTGCCAACGAACGCCAGCTCTACCTCGTCGGCTGGCCGCTCGCACTGGCCCTGTGCATCGAAATTTTCCAGCAGCTGAGGGCCGACCACGTGCGCATCGCCCTGCTCACCTTGCTGCTCGCAGCCGCACTGCTCACCGCCCAACGCAACCTCGACTACCGCAGCGAGATCGCCCTGTGGCAAGCCACAGTGGAACAGTCGCCCAACAAAGCGCGCGTACACAACAACCTCGGCTTCGCCTGGCTTCTGGCAGGAACCGAAGATGAAGCGCGCCGCGAATTCGAACGCGCATTGCAGCTTGATCCGCAGCATGCGGAAGCAGCGGGTAATCTGCGGGGGCTAGAAAACACAACGCCCGGCGCGAAGCCGGGCGTGGAGTGAGTCTTCAAAGAGGCCGCTCTTCGGCCAATGCGGACCTTCCAACCAGTTCAGAATTTAGTCCGCTACTAGTTCAACAACAGATGATCAACGTAAAAGTGAGGGGCGCGAGCGGCTTCGCCGCGAAGCGTCCCTCTCGACTGCTGGGTTGGGCCTACCGCGCCCAGCCATAGCGCAATGTAAATGGCGTTTTGTATTCGGAGGAAACAAATCCTGCTCCCATTGCTAGTGGTGTGGTCCTGATAACGAGGGTTGAATCCTCTTGAGAGATATCACGCACGAGCAGTAATACCGCTGCAAATCGATTGCCTGAAAACGCGTCATAGAGAGCGGAACTGCCATACATATGCCTAGTATTGGCGGTGAACCGCACCTCAATACCTTGTGCCTTCGCGTACGCCACTCGATCTTCTTCTCCATCAACTTCAGTGCCTCGCTTAAAGCGAAACCCTCGCATACAAAAGCAAATATCACCTGGGCGCAAAATGCTCTTGATGTCTGTCTTGGTCCAGATTGCGCCAAGTTCAATCGGGTGCGATTCGACGATTAGTGCATCGACTGCGCGGGTATAAAGAAGGTGAAGTCTCTGAGAATCATCCCACTCGAATCGGTCGTATATCGTATTGAGGCCTGTGGATTTTCCTTTGCGCTGAAACGTCGGTATTCCTGCATTGTCGACGACGTGAGCAGCGCGAAGCATGCGAAGAAGTGATGGATCGAACTTAACTCCTTTCGACTTCATGACGTCGGGAAGGCGTTGGTGATTCACGTAGGTCCACATCGCTTGCGATAGATTGGAACTTGGCAGCATGGCATGTGCGGCCCTTGAGGCAACCTCTTCTTGCCACCTATGTTTGAAATCAATGAGGCGAGCAGGCGTCAGGTTTTGAGAAAGGGATCGCTTTGTATGCGCTTCATCGTGACAGTTTCGGCAAATGGCAATTAGGTTTTCTTCGACATTGTTTGCCGGATTCTGGTCGATATGATGAACTTCGACGGGCGCTCGCGGAATGCGGCAGACACAGCAGGTCTTGGCGCTCTTATAGAGCACGGTATGCACAAGGTCGGGGGAAATTTTTGTACGGAGCTTTGGCATAGCGCTATTCGCAGGCCCAACGTTTGAGGTAAGGGGCGCGCCGCTTGCGGCGCGTCCCAGCGACCGAAGGGCGCGCCTTGACCGAGGGGTTAGGCATCGCCTTGCACGAGCAAGTACCCGTGAATCCAGTCGGCTCCGAACTCTTTGCCTTCGACAGGTCTGTGTCCGCTGATCGTGTAGTACTGCTCTGCTGCGTTGAAGCCAGAAACCAAGGCACTCAGCCTGTACCGGTATTGATCGTTAATGCGATGAACAACTTCGGAGTCTTGGCGGGCCTTAGAGAAAACTGGAGCATCCAGATAAATAGTGGGCGGGTCAAAGCCCACATCTCGGCTGGGCCAACGACGGGCAGTGCTGTGTTGCTGCTTTCTCAGGAGGATAGAGATCGCCCGGTCTAGGCAATAGCGAGCGTTGGCGGCAGTTGCTTCGTTTGGCGGGAATTCAAGGTCGTACTGAATTTGCCATTGCGCATCTTTGTCTTCGCGAAAAACCTCGGGCGTGAGTCGCCGGAGATTGTCGAGCTCGGCAGTGTTGACCCCCCATTCCATTGCATCCATCCGGAGCTTTTCGTGATCGATTTGAATGAAGTCGAACGGCGTGAATACATGCTTCTGTATCCAGTCTCGCTTTCTTGTCCAGTACGGAGCCTTCATACCTCCGCGAGAAAACGAGAGAAGTCCAAGTCCTTCATTTGGATCAGCATCGGACCACTTGTGGATGCAATACTCTGTCTCGATCTCCACAAACAGGGCTTTGCGCACTGCAATGAGTGCCTCGAGGAAGGCTGCTTGCTCAAGGTGAGTGGCAGCCTCGGTCAGGAAAGCCTTTGCCTCCCCATCGGATAGAAGGTCCGACAAAAAGATCTCTCGATACCGTCGCCCGAGAACTGTTTGCACAATAGCTTCGACGGCGATATCTGCAGCTTCAGCGTACGTTTGCACCGTAAGCGGCTCAGCGAGCTGTCCATAGTGCTTTGTAATTACCCGCTGCTTATTCAGCGCCTTGAGCGTGCCGGACTTCGGCACTGGGACGCCAGACTTTTTTAATTCGCCGATGAGTTCGTCGAAACTTTTTGACTCAAGTGTCTTCTGCTCGTCGATGTCTTTCTCGACCAACATGGCTAAGAAGACCACTTCTAAGGCGTCTTGCAGGAGGATCAAGCCCGCAGACGACATGTGCCGATCACCCGCAGCAACGAGCCGCCGGGCTTCATCGTGAAGGGTGCGGGCGGTAATGAGTGAGTGAAGAGTGGAGGCCTTCATAGTAGGGATTGCATGCCTAACGTAAAGTAGATGGCAAAAACACCATATATTGGAGCGATATGCCGCATAAGCTGGAATGAATTGGCTAATGGTTCGATTTTATTGGTTTATCAACTTTCGAACACGGCACTTCCTCTTGCAAACGCGGCATTATTCGAGACACCGCAACGGATAGCACCGTAGCAGCAAATCCTCTTTCAGCATATATGCCGAAATATCTATATATAGCCTAGATAGCGATGTCCGTTACGGACAATAAAGCGGAACGACTTGGTAGGCCCTGCAAATGGCGGCTTTGGCCGACAACCGGCCTCCCCCTCCACAAAAATCACCGCCCTGCTTTATGCAAGCGCAGCGATCAGCCCCGCACTGGCTCCAGCGTCGCGTCCAGATTCAGGCTGTCACAGTAGTCGAGGAAATCGCCGCGCAGGGTGGCGATGTGCATATTGGCGGGGATGCCGACGGTCATCACCACGGACAGTGAGGTGGATCCGGTATGCGGCGCGGGGTAGGTGCTGGACTGCAGGTCTTCGATGTTGATGCCGCTACGCGTGAAGAATGCCGCGAGGTTGCGCACGACGCCGGGACGGTCCGCTGTGATGAGCTCGACGCTGTAGGGGATGGCGGGGGCAGCGCGCTTGCCGGTGCGTTCGTGATGCAGCGTCAGCCCGAGCGATGTGCCGAGTGCATCCAGTTGCCCTTCCAGTTTGGAGAGTGCATGCCAGGGGCCGGCGGCGAGCACGGCAATGGTGCATTGTCCGGCCAGCGCTGACATGCGGCTCTCTTCGATGCTGCATCCGCTGTCGGCGATGCAACCGCTAAGCCGCTCGACCAATCCGGGCCGGTCAGGGCCGCAGGCGGTGATGATCAGGTGGGTGTTGTCTATCTCGGTTCTCATGGTTGGGTGACCTTGGTTATGCGCGGAATCTGCAGGCATTCTAGCGCCTGACTGTGGCGGGATGGCTGTCCTGAATGTCCCCGTCCAGATAGAACCACTGCCCCGCCTCCTTCACGAATCGGCTCACTTCATGCAGACGATGCGCCCGCCCGTTCACCTTGTAACGCGCGACGAATTCGACGATGGCATGCGTCGCGTCCTGCTGTTCATGGCGTTTCACTTCGAGTCCGATCCATTTGGTCGGCGCTTCTTCTGCCAAGCCCAGTGCGGCGGGTCGTGTGGAGGGATGCCAGCTTGCCAGCAGGTAGTCTTCCTTGAGCAGGGTGTAAGCGCTGTAGCGCGAACGCATGAGTGCTTCGGCAGCGGGCGCGGGTTGGCCTGCTTCGATGTAGCGGGCGCAGCAGGAGGTGTAGGGTTTGTTGCTGCCGCAGGGACAGGCGTTCAGTTTTGCCACAGCGGCGGTTCTTCCATCAGGGCGATCTGCTCGCGCAGTTCGAGGATGCGGTTCTGCCAGTAGTGCTGGGTGTTGAACCAGGGGAAGGCCTGCTTGAAGGCTACATCCTCCCAGCGGCGGGCGAGCCATGCGGAGTAATGGATGAGACGCAGGGTGCGCAGTCCTTCGATGAGGTGCAGTTCGCGTGCGTCGAACTCGCAGAAGTCTTCATAGCCGGCCAGCACATCGCCCATCTGCTTCACGCGTTCTTCGCGTTCGCCGGAGAGCAGCATCCACAGGTCTTGCACGGCCGGCCCCATGCGGCTGTCGTCGAAATCGACGAAGTGCGGGCCGTCGTCCGTCCACAGCACGTTGCCCGCGTGGCAATCGCCATGCAGGCGCAAGGTCTGCACCTTGCCCGCGCGATCGAAACAATGGCGCACGCCATCCAGCGCCTGATCGATCACGCTGCGATAGGCCGCTTCGATGTCAGTGGGGATGAAGTTGTTGGCCAACAGATAATCGCGCGGCTCGACGCCGAAGGTCTCGATGTTCAATTCCGGTCGATGTTCAAACGCCTTGGTCTCCCCCACCGCATGGATGCGCCCGAGGAAACGCCCCAGCCATTCCAGCGTGTCACGATCTTCCAGTTCCGGCGCCCGCCCGCCCTTCTTCTCGAACACCGAGAAGCGGAAGCCGTCGAAGTGGTGCAGCGTGTTGCCGTCGATGCTCAGCGCAGGCACCACCGGGATCTCGCGCTCCACCAGCTCCTGCACAAAACCATGCTCTTCGAGGATGGCCGCATCGGTCCAACGCGCCGGGCGATAGAACTTGGCGACCAGCGGCGCGCCCTCATCCATGCCCACCTGATACACGCGATTCTCGTAGCTGTTGAGCGCGAGCAGACGCCCGTCGCAACGCAGGCCGATACTCTCCAGCGCGTTGAGGACGCAGTCGGGTGTCAGTTGCGAATAGTCAGGTGTGGTCATGGATCTAGGATACAGTCATTCACTCGTCACAACTCCGAAATCACCCTCTCCATCGGAAAGCGCGATTTCGGCAACTTGGCATTGAAGTCGTCCGCACTGCGATAGCCCAGCGCGGCGATGACCACGCTGGTCAGGCCCTGTTCGCGCAGGCCGAGTTCTTCGTTGAGGATGCGCGGGTCGAAGCCTTCGATGGGGGTGGCGTCGATCTCCAGTGCGGCAGCGCCCAGCAGCAGGGTGCCTAGGGCGAGGTACACCTGTTTTTCCATCCAGTGCTGCGTGTCTTTGTAATCGTAGCGGTGCAGGCCGGTGTAGAAACTGCGGCCCTTGCTTTGCGCGGCTTTGCTCTCCGGCGTGGGGTAGCGGCCGTCTGCATCTTCCTGCGCAAGCAGGCTGGCGAGGTGGGTGTCGTCCATGGTGGTGCGGGCGCAGAATACGACTACGTGGGAGGCGTTGAGTATCTTGGTGCCGTTGGCGGCGTAGGGGCCTTGCTGCGCGGCCTTGGCGATGCGCGCTTTGCCCTCATCGCTGGCGGCGATGATGAAGTGCCAGGGCTGCGAGTTGATCGAAGAAGGCGAGAAGCGCAACAGTGTCTTGAGTTGTTCGACCTGCGCGGCGGGGATCTTGCGGGCAGGGTCGTAGGCTTTGCAGGTGTGGCGGTTCAGGGCGATGCGGGCGATGTCCATGTGTGTCTCCGGGTTCAAGAAAATCTGATAGCTTGAGGCCGGGCAGGATTATGCCTGAATCACTTTTTGCTTCTTTGCACTTCCGCCAGACCCAGCGCATCCCATCCCTCGTGGCCCAGCTTGCGCATGGTCTCCATGTTCTTCTCGAAGATCATCTCGGCCTCGGGGAAAGCGGCCACGGCTTCGTCGATACTGTCCTCGCGGATCAGGTGCAGCGTGGGATAGGGCGAGCGGTTGGTGTAGTTGGTGATGTCGTCCGCTTCGGTATCGGCGAACTGGTAGTCGGGGTGCATGCTGGCGACCTGCAACTCGCCCGCCAGATCCACCTCTTCCAGCGCAGCATCCACCACGGCGAGGAAGTCGTTGTAATCGAGGAAGTCGGTCAGCACGTGCGGGTGGATCAGCAGCGTGGTGTCGACCTTGGTGCGCGGGGTCTCGGCCAGCAGCTCCAGTTCGCGCAACACATCGGCCAGCAGTTCATCCGGCGTCGTCGCGGTGCTCACGAAATAGCGTATCTGGCCTTTGACATGCACGCCCTTGGCGAACGGACACAGGTTGAGGCCGATGACGGCCTTCTCCAGCCACAGTTTGGTGTCGGCGATAGCTTGTTCGTCGGTTACGGTTGAGTTCATTTTTATCAGCCCTTTCCAGCAAGCGTCATTCCGGCCTTCGCCGGAATGACGACCACCTTAACGACCGCGTCCACCCGAACGGTGTTGCGCACCGCTCGGTGCCGCACCGCGACCCGCGCCACCTGCCGGTTTGGCGGCACCGGGGCGCGGCGCGCTACGGCCTTGTCCGCCGCCTGTGCGCGGCTGACCGCCGCGTCCCTGACCTTGGCGCTGTCCTCCACCGCGATTGGAACCGTTCAGGATGGGCTCGGCCTTGATGCGCGGGTCGACATCGAAGCCCGGCACGTTCACCACGGGGATCTCGCGCTTGATGAGGCGCTCGATGTCGTTCAGCAATTTCTTTTCGTCGATGCACACCAGCGAGCTTGCTTCGCCTTCGCTGCCCGCGCGGCCGGTGCGACCGATACGGTGCACATAGTCTTCTGGCACGTTGGGCAGTTCGAAGTTGACTACATGCGGCAGTTCGCTGATGTCGATGCCGCGCGCGGCGATGTCGGTGGCGACCAGTACTTGCAACTTGCCGGTCTTGAATTCGGCCAGCGCGCGCGTGCGGGCAGCCTGACTCTTGTTGCCGTGGATCGCCATGGCGGGAATGCCGTCCTTGTCGAGCTGTTCGGCCAGACGATTGGCACCGTGCTTGGTGCGCGTGAACACCAGCACCTGGAACCAGTTATGTTCCTTGATGAGGTGGGTGAGCAGTTCGCGCTTGCGTTCGCGGTCCACCGGGTACACGCGCTGTTCGATCAGTTCGTTGGCCTGATTGCGGCGTGCCACTTCGATCAGCGCCGGATTGGTCAGCAGGCCGTCGGCCAGCAGCTTGATCTCGTCGGAGAAGGTGGCGGAGAACAGCAGGTTCTGACGCTGTTTCGGCAGCACGGCGAGGATCTTCTTGATGTCGCGGATGAAGCCCATGTCCAGCATGCGGTCGGCCTCGTCCAGCACCAGGATCTCGACGTGCGACAGGTCGACCGTCTTCTGTTGCAGGTGGTCGAGCAGGCGACCCGGTGTCGCGACGAGAATATCGACGCGGCCGTGCAGCTGCTTGATCTGCGGATTGATGTTGACACCACCGAACATCATCATCGACTTGAGCGGCAGGTGTTTGCCGTACAGGCGCACGCTCTCTTCCACTTGCGCGGCGAGTTCGCGGGTCGGGGTCAGTACCAGTGCGCGGATGAAATGTTTTCCGCTGACGGGCTTTTCCATCAGGCGTTGCAGCAGCGGCAGGGTGAAGCCGGCGGTCTTGCCGGTGCCGGTCTGCGCGCCGCCCATGAGGTCGCCACCTTTGAGGATGACAGGGATGGCTTGGGCTTGAATAGGGGTGGGTTCGGTATAACCGCGCTCGGTGACGGCGCGAACGATTTCTTCGGACAAGCCGAGGGATGCGAATGACATATTCTTGTTCTTTCTTGGATTTTACAAACGGCCTGTCGCTCGGATGAGCGCCAGTCTGAGGCTGAATGAGGTGGGTGTTGCGAACCGGGATCGGCGGCGATCACCAGACTGAAACGTGATTGCGGCGCGCAGTGTAACAGAACATAAACACACCGCATGCATCATTTCCAAACAGCATATCTATACCTTGGTCTATATATTTCGGCATATATGAAAAACGCCGAAACTTATGCATCATGCGGCACAGCGCATCAACCATGCAGACACAGGACACACGATGAATTCTGAATTGACCCTCTCCGCCACCGAACAGACGCTCAACGGAATCTTTATCCCGCCCTGCCCGGCCACGCTGACCGAACTCATGCGCGAGATCAAACACCCGGAAGCCGATCTGGACAGGATCGCGCAGTTGATCAGCAGGGATGCGGGCATCCTCGCACCATTGCTGAAACTGGCCAACTCGCCGTTCGTCGGCCTGCGCACCAAGGTGTCATCGGTGTTCCACGCGGCCAGCATACTCGGCCTCAAGAACATCATGAATCTGGTGCACAACATCGCATTGCGGCAAAGCCTGGGCGGAGACGGCCAGAGCTTCGACAAATTCTGGGAGCGCTCCAGCATCGCAGCCAGCGTCGCCGAAAGGATGGCAGCCAGATTCCCGACGGTCTCGCGCGAGGAAAGCTATATCGCCGCACTGTTCCACGATTGCGGCATCCCTGTACTGATGCAGAAATACCCGGACTACCGGACCACGGTAATGACGGAGGGCAAGCTGGGCATCCCGCTCTGCGCAACGGAGGACAAGCACTACTCCACCAATCATGCCGTGGTCGGCAACATGCTGACCCGCTCCTGGGCATTGCCGGCCCGGGTCAGCATGGCCATCCTCTTCCATCATGACGAGACGGTCTTCACCTCACCGGACGACCGTGCCGGTGCGGACGTGCGCGACCTGATCGGACTGATCCACATGGCGGAGAATGTCACGGACGAACATCTGCATGTGCGCGACAAGGAATGGGACAAGCATGGCGAGCTGGTGCTGGCACACTTCGAGATGTCCGAGCAGGAATACTCGGAACTGAAATGGGACATGCTGGCATTCCTGAACGGCGAGTGAGCGCAACGGACTCTCCATGAATGCAAGAAGGCCAAGCCGGCTTCCCGGCTTGGCCTTCTTGTATGGATCCCGACTTAGACGTTGAACAGGAAGTTCATCACGTCGCCGTCCTGCACGACGTACTCTTTTCCTTCGACACGCATCTTGCCCTTCTCCTTCGCACCGGCTTCACCGCCACAGGCGATGAAATCCTCGTAGGAGATGGTCTGCGCGCGGATGAAACCTTTCTCGAAGTCGGTGTGGATCACACCGGCCGCCTGCGGGGCGGTGTCGCCCTTGTGGATGGTCCAGGCGCGCACTTCCTTCACCCCTGCGGTGAAATAGGTCTGCAGGCCGAGCAGGTCATAACCGACGCGGATCAGGCGGTTCAGGCCAGGCTCTTCCAGGCCGAGGTCGGCCAGGAATTCCTTCTTGTCGGCATCGTCGAGATCGGCCAGTTCCTGCTCGATCTTGGCACACAGCGCGACGACGGGTGCCCCCTCTTTCGCGGCGTGCTCGCGCAAACGGTCCAGATAGGGGTTGTTCTCGAAGCCGTCCTCCAGCACGTTGCCGACATACATCGCAGGCTTGATGGTGAGCAGGCACAGCGGCTTGAGCAATTGCACCTCTTCTTCGCTCAGCCCGAAGGTGCGCGCCGGCTTGCCTTCGTTCAGGTGCGGCAGCAGTTTCTCCAGCAGCGCCACCAGCTTCTGCGCGTCCTTGTCGCCGGACTTGGCCTTCTTGCCGTCGCGCTGGATGGTGCGTTCCACCACGGCGAGGTCGGCCAGAGCCAGTTCGGTGAGGATGACCTCGATGTCGGAGATAGGATCGACCTTGCCCGCCACGTGCACCACGTTCTCGTCGTCGAAACAGCGCACCACGTTGACGATGGCATCCGTCTCGCGGATGTTGGCGAGGAACTGGTTGCCCAGACCTTCACCCTTGGACGCGCCCGCCACCAACCCCGCGATGTCGACGAACTCGACGATGGCATACTGCATGCGCTGCGGCTTGACGATCTTGGCCAGCTCTTCCATGCGCGGATCGGGCACTTCGACGATGCCTACATTGGGCTCGATGGTGCAGAAAGGATAGTTCTCCGCTGCGATGCCGGCCTTGGTCAGCGCATTGAACATGGTGGATTTGCCCACGTTGGGCAGACCGACGATACCGCATTTGAGACTCATGTTTGTTTCCTTCTTAGTTGCTATGCAGCTTCAACATCGCCGCTTCCAGCTTGCCTTCGATGATAAGCGATGCGACATCCTGTGCGCGTTGCGATGCTTCATCGATCAAACCCTGTTCTTCCTTGCGCGGCGCGTTCAGCACGAAATTCACCACTTGCGCGCGGTCGCCCGGATGGCCTACACCGATACGCAGACGCCAGAAATCTTTGCTGCCGAGATGCGCGATGATGTCCTTCAGACCGTTGTGTCCGCCGTGCCCACCACCCAGCTTCAGCTTGGCGCTGCCCGGCGGCAGGTCGAGCTCGTCATGCACGACCAGCAGCTGTGACGGCGTGAACTTGTAGAACTGCGCCAGCGCACCCACAGCTCGACCGCTCACGTTCATGAAGGTCTGCGGCTTGAGCAGATGTACTTCGTGTCCGTGCAGCACGGCTTTGGCGACCAAACCGTGGAACCTGTTCTCGGTCTTGAAACTGGCGTTGTGTGCGCGCGCGAGTTCATCCACCCACCAGAAACCTGCATTGTGGCGCGTGGCTTCATATTCCTTGCCGGGATTGCCCAGTCCGACGATGAGTTTGATCGGTTCGCTCACGCTGGATGCCTTTAAAAATTCAGAGTTCGCCCAAATGCAAGGCGCGGGAAAAATCTAGCCGCGCCGCATATGGAGAATATGCAAGCAAGAGATTTTTTCCGCAACGCAGCAGTTGGGATGAAATCTGGATTTTTAGAGGCATCCATAATGAAAAAACCCGCCATGCACCGTAGATGACATGGCGGGTTGTTCCTGTTGCGTATTACTTCTTGGCGGCAGGTGCGGCGGCAGCGGCTGAAGCAGCAGACGCGTCAGCTGCAGCTGCAGCTTCGGCAGCAGCTTCAACGTGGCCGCGCGGCACTGTGACCGTCGCCACGGCATCACCAGCATGGTGATGAGTCGCAACTTCCACTCCCTTGGGCAGCTTGACGTCGGAAATGTGGATGGAATGGCCCAGTTCCAGACCAGACAGATCGATCTCGATCGATGTCGGCAGATCTTTCGCCAGACAGACGATATCCAGTTCGTTCAGCACGTGGGTGATGATGCCGCCACCTTGCTTCACACCCGGCGCGATCTCGGCGTTCACGAAGTGCAGAGGCACCTTCATGTGCACCTTCTTCTTCGCATCGACGCGCTGGAAGTCGATGTGCATCACTTGCTGGCGGAACGGGTGCATCTGGAAGTCGCGCAGCAGCACGGATTCCTTCTTGCCTTCCAGGTCCAGCGACAGCACGGAAGCGTGGAACGCTTCGTTCTTCAGTGCGAAATAGACGTTGTTGTGATCGAGTTCGATCATGACTGCGTCGCCAGAGCCGTATACGACGCCGGGTACGCGGTTCGCTTTACGCAGACGGCGGCTCGCACCCGTTCCTTGCGCTTGGCGTTTTGTTGCGCTGATTTCGATTGCCATTGTTACTTCTCCACTTCAATTGGAAGGCTCCGCGACCAGAGCTTCCGGGTTACGCGATGACCGACATGGCCACCGCAATTTCGTCAGTCCACGAACAGCGAACTGACAGATTCTTCCGCGTTGATACGGCGCAGGGTCTCCGCCATCAGTTCGGCGACGCTGAGCTGGCGGATGCGTTTGCAGTTGCGCGCGTTCTCCTGCAGCGGGATGGTGTCCGTCACCACCAGCTCGTCGATGGAGGACTTCTCGATGCGTTCGATGGCCGGGCCGGACAACACGCCGTGGGTACAGTAGGCCAGCACGCGGGTCGCACCCTTCTCTTTCAGCGCATTGGCGGCCTCGCACAGGGTGTTGGCGGTATCGACCATGTCGTCCATGATCAGGCAGGTGCGACCGGCCACGTCGCCGATGATGTTCATCACCTTGGCCACGTTCGGCTTGGGGCGGCGTTTGTCGATGATGGCGAGGTCCGCATCCAGCTGCTTGGCCAATGCCCGCGCGCGCACCACGCCGCCGACGTCTGGCGACACCACGATCAGGTTCTCGTAATTCTGCTTCCACACATCGGACAGCAGGATGGGGCTGGCATAGATGTTGTCCACCGGGATATCGAAGAAACCCTGGATCTGGTCGGAGTGCAGGTCCATGGTCAGCACGCGGTCGACGCCGACACCGGACAGCATGTTGGCGACGACCTTGGCGGTGATCGCCACGCGCGCCGAACGCGGACGGCGATCCTGGCGTGCATAGCCGAAATACGGGATGGCGGCGGTGATGCGTGCTGCCGACGCGCGGCGCAAGGCATCGACCATCACCATGATCTCCATCAGATTGTCATTGGTGGGGGCGCAGGTGGACTGCAGGATGAACACGTCTTTGCCGCGCACATGTTCCAGGATCTCCACCATCACTTCGCCGTCGGAGAAACGGCTGACGGTTGCGCGACCCAGATGGATGCCCAGATGCCGCGCCACGCTTTCGGCCAGCTTGGGATTGGCATTGCCGGTGAAAACCATCATGTCGCCGGACATCGTGTGCACCTCTTTAGAAAAATGAAAAGGGCGCGAACGCCCATCGATCCTTGAAGAAACTGGCTGGGGAGGTAGGGATCGAACCTACGAATGTCGGAATCAAAATCCGATGCCTTACCACTTGGCGACTCCCCAAAAACTCTATGCAGCGAATGCCCTGAGAGGGTGCTGTTGCAGGCCGTGCGCGACATATCCGCGCATATCCGGCGGCAACTGCTGCAATACCGCTATTGCTTCCGCTTCCGTTGCGAACTCGGCGAACACGCATGCGCCGGAGCCTGTCATCATCGCCGGGGCAAAGTTCGCCAGCCAGGCAAGATGTTCGGCCACTTCGGGGTACAAGCTGCACGCTACCGCCTGCAGATCGTTGCGCAGACCGGCTTGCCGGCCCGCCCGAAAAGACAGCCCCTTCGGAAGGGCGCGCATTGTCATCGAAATCGTATTTCGTGTCAATTCCGGATGCGTAAATATCTTCGCCGTCGGCACATGCACCGGCGGGCACAGCACCACATACCACGCGTCCGGCAGTTCGTATGCCTGCAGACGTTCCCCCACGCCTTCCGCGAATGCGTTATCGCCGAACACGAACACCGGCACATCCGCCCCCAGCGTCAGGCCCAGCGCCATCAGTCGTTCACGGCTTAAACCCAATCCCCACAGCATGTTCAGGGCCAGCAAAGTGGTGGCCGCATCCGAGCTGCCGCCCCCCAGGCCGCCGCCCATGGGGATGCGTTTCTCCACTTCGATATCCACGCCGAGCGTACAAGCGGCCTCCCGCTGCAGCAGACGCGCGGCGCGCACGCACAGGTCCTGCTCTGGCGGCACACCTTCCAGCGCATTCAGACGCCGCACCTGGCCATCTTCGCGCAGGGTGAAATGCAGGGTGTCGTGCAGGTCGATGAAGCGGAACAATGTCTGCAGCAGGTGATAGCCGTCGTCGCGGCGGCCCACCACATGCAGGAACAGGTTCAGTTTGGCCGGTGCGCTACAGACCAGCGTGTTCATCGCGTTTCCCATTCGTCTATCAGCACGCGCACCTCCATGCCCTCCCGCTGCAGGCTCAGACGCAGCGGCAATGCGTCACGCCCTTCCCCCGCATAGCGCGTGTAGCGGATGGTCCAGCCCTGTTGATACAACACGGACAGCCTGCCCGTTTCGTCCTGCTCACTGCGGTATTCCCCGTCCGGAGCGGGCAATGCCGCAACCCAGTAGCGCAAGCCGGAAAGCGGCAGCTGCCAGCCCAGCAAGTCTTGGGTGAGTGTCTCTGCGTCCGGCGCCATATGCTTCTCTCCGTCCGCCTCCAGCGTCACCCCCTGTACATCGGAAGTGATGCGCGCAAAGACCTGTCCAAGCGGGGCCAGCAACAACACCTCGTCCGTGGCTGCGTCATGCGTCCAGCGCAGACCGGCACTGTCGCGCCGCTCGGGCTGGATGATGGCGATACGGCCATTGATGGTGAACGGCGCTTCGTCAGCAGCCGGGCGCTGCACGACGGGCGGCGTCGTGGCACATGCGGACAACAGCAGGGACAGCAAAACTATGCGGCGCATCGGATCAGGGCAGGAACTTGTGGATCACATCGCGCAACAGTGTGTTGTCGGGATGCGCCTGCTCGCTGGCGCGCCAGACCTTCTGCGCGGCTTCACGCTCGCCCTTCACCCACAGCACCTCTCCCAGATGGGCGGCGATCTCGGGGTCGGGATTGGCCGCATAGGCACGGCGCAGGAATTCCAGACTCTTCTCCAGTTGCCCGGAGCGGTAATAGCCCCATCCCATGCTGTCGATGATGGCCGCATCGTCCGGTGCCAGCCGATAGGCTTGCTCGACCAGTTGCATGGCTTCCGAGATGCGGATGTTGCGCGCCAGCCAGCCGTAGCCCAGCGCGTTGTAGGCGTGCGCGTTGTCCGGCTCGATCTCGATCAGTCTGCGGATCAGGCGTTCGAAGTCTGCGTGCTTGTCCAGCCGGTCGGCCAGCAGCGCGGCCTGGTACAACAATTCCGCCTGATCGGGAAAGCGCTTCAATCCGCGCGACAGCACCTGGAAGCCTTCGGCATGGTGGCCGGCCTCGCGCAGGAACTGCGCCTCCACCATCAGCAGCTGCACACGCTGCGCATCGTCCTTCGCCACGATCTTCGCCAGCGTCTCGCGCGCGGCCTGCAACTCGCCCTGTTTGTTCTGCAGATAGGCGATGCGCAAGCGCGCGGCATACAGCCTGTCGCCGCCCTGTATCTCGCGGTAATGCTGCATCGCGGACGACCAGTCTTCCCTCGCCTCGTACAGTTGACCGAGATAGAAACGTAGCGTGTCGTTGTCGCTGCCCTTGCTGGACAGCGCTTGACGCAGTTCCTGTTCCGCCCGGTCCAGCTCGCCCAGCTGCAGCGAGATCATGGCGATGGCGAATGCCAGCTCCGCGCTGCCCGGGCGTTGCTTCAGCAATTCGCTGAACTGCTCGCGTGCCGGCTGGTATTGCTTCTGTTCCAGCAGCATGCGCGCGTAGAACAGCCGCACCTCGTGGCGTTCCGGATAAGTGTCCAGGAAGCGCGACAGCATGGTGGTCGCACGTTGCGGTTCGTTGCGCTGCGTCTGCTGCGCGGCGAGCATCACCGCCAGGTCCCAGTCCGGCTTGAGCGCGAGCGACCTGTTCGCTTCCGCCAGCGCCAGCTCCTGCTTGCCGGCCGTGATGGCGGTCTGTGCCAGCACCCAGTGCGCCTCGGCCACATCCGGATAGGGCTGCGCCACGCCGGTCAGCCAGTCCAGCGCGGCCGCCTTGTCCTGCACGCGCGCCAGCAAGCCATACAGGCTCATGAAGGCGCGCCCCTTCTGTTGTTCCGCAGCCAGCATCTCGGTGACCAGCGGGCGCGCCTCTTCCAGCTTGCCGCCGGAGAGCAGCAGCGAGACCAGCATCTGCTTGGCCAGCGGCGAGGCGGGTTCCAGTTCCTGCCACAGTTTGAACGCCTCCAGCGACTGGTCGTACTGGTGCGCCTCGAAGGTCAGTTGCGCGGCGCGGCGCGCCACACGCGGATCGCGGGTGGTGCGCGCCAAGTCGAGATAGGCTTGCGCAGCCAGCTCCGGGCGACCGCGCTGTGCCGCGATGTCTCCCAGCAGGAATCCGTACATCAGGCGATCCGTGAGTTCGACATCGGGCAGATCCAGCTTGGGCTCGGGAGCGATCTGCTCCAGACGGCCATGCGGCGAGCCATCGCCGGCTGGCTCGTCTGCCGCCGGTTTCTGCGGCGTGCTCGCGCAGGCTGCCAACATGAGGACCAGCGGCAGCGCAAGGATTCGTGACGGAAAGTTCATCTAGGGCCCGAGTGTTTTGATGCGAGCCGACAGTTTAGGTTATATTCGCCGCAACTCAAAACCGCGCGACACCCACCCTCCATGCCCGCCCCAACTACGCTTTCCGCCCGGAATCTGGTGTGCTCACACGGCAGACACCGGGTCGTGGACGATGTGTCCCTGGAGCTGCGGCGGGGCGAGGTGCTGGGTTTGCTGGGCCACAACGGTGCCGGAAAAAGCACCACGCTGATGATGTTGTCCGGCGCGCTGCAACCCGACAGCGGCAAGGTCGAGGTCTGCGATTTCGACCTGTCTCGACGCCCGGACCTGGGCAAGGCCTGCCTCGGCTTCCTGCCCGAGCATCCCCCGCTCTATCGCGACATGCGCGTGGACGACCAGTTGCTGTTCGCCGCCCGCCTGCACAAGCTGGACAAGACACATTTGTCCGAACATCTGGAACTGGCGAAAAGACGTTGCGGCCTGCTTGATCACGGACGCCGCCTGATAGGTGACCTTTCCAAAGGCTACCAGCAGCGCGTGGGCATCGCCCAAGCGATCATCCACCGACCGGCAGTGGTCATCCTGGACGAACCCACGGTCGGCCTCGACCCGGCGCAGATCCGCGACATCCGCGACCTGATATGCGAACTTGGGGATTCCAGCAGCGTGATCCTGTCCACCCACCTGCTGCACGAGGTCGAGCAAGTCTGCGACCGCGCCGTGATCCTGCGCGAGGGGCGCGCGATCTTCAACGGCACGCTGGACGAGTTGCGCGCACAGAGCGATATCGAATCGAGCTTCCTGCGCCTGAACGCCGATGCGGGAAGTACGCCGACATGATCCGCATCCTCGCCCGCAAAGACCTGCACACCCTGTTCAGTGCGCCATCGACCTGGATGATGCTGGCGCTGCTGCAGTTCATCCTCGGCTGGTTCTTCCTGGCGCGCCTGGACGATTACCTGCAAGTACAAACGCAGCTGGCACAGATGGACGACGCGCCGGGCGCGACCATCTCCATCGCCGCGCCGCTCGCCAATCTGCTCGCACTGCTGCTCATGATGCTGACGCCCCTGTTCAGCATGCGCCTGATCGCGGAAGAGCGGCGCAACCAGACCTGGCTGCTGCTGTCGACCTCCCCGCTCTCTTCCGCACAGATCGTGCTCGGCAAGTTCGCCGGTCTGCTGGCGCTGCTATCCCTCGTCATCCTGGCTGCCGTGGCGATGATGGCACTGCTGGCGCTGGGCACAGCTGCCGATGCCGGGCTGATCCTGTGCAACCTGCTCGGCCTGTGGCTGCTCGCCGCCGCCTATGCCGCACTCGGCCTGTATTTTTCCGCCATCAGCCGCCAGCCGGTGGTTGCGGCCTTCACCGCACTGGCTGTCTCGGTCGCGCTGTGGCTGCTGGAGATGGCGGGCGGCACCTTGCGCGCGCTGTCGCCCAACACGCATTTCCAGAATCTGAACTCGGGCTTGCTCAGCAGCGCGGACATCGTCTACTTCATCCTGTTCTGCGTCTTCTTCCTGCTGCTGACCATCCATCATCTGCGCCGCGAACGGGGAGGCCATTGATGAACCGTCCGCTGGTCTATCGCAGCCTGTTCTACATCGTCCTGCTCGCGGCCTGCGTCGCACTGTTCCAGTTGGCCGCACGCTTCCCCTTGCAGCACGACTTCACGCAGAACGCGCTGAACAGCCTGGAAGAAGGCAGCGTGCATATCCTGGCCCAGCTCGACCAGCCGCTGGACATCACCGTCTTCGCCACCGGGCAGGATGCTCAGCAAGGCGATGTGCGCAAGCTGGTGAGCGATTTCGTCGCGCTGTACCAGCGCTATAAATCCGACATCCACCTCACTTTCATCGACCCCTTGAAGGAACCAGAAGCGCTGCGAAAATCCGGCATACGCGGCAACGGCGAGATGGTGGTGCATTACGCCGGCCGCAGCGAGCACCTGACTACGCTCAACGAGCAGACGCTGACCAGCGCCCTGATGCGCCTGGCCCGCAACCGCGAACAATGGGTGATGTATGTGACCGGCCATGGCGAACGCAAGCTGGACGGCAACGCCAACCATGATCTGGGCGAGTTCGGGCGCAGACTGGTGCAGAACGGTTACCGCGTCTCCCCGCTCAATCTGACCGTCGCGCCGGAGGTGCCCGACAACATCAGCCTGCTGGTGATCACCCAGCCACAGCACAAACTGTTCAAGGGTGAGAGCGCCAAACTGCTGCGCTTCGTGGAACGCGGCGGCAACCTGCTGTGGCTGCTGGATGCCGAGCCTCTGCGCGGCCTGGAGAGTCTGGCCGAACGACTGCATATCGACCCGCTGCCGGGCATGATCGTCGACCCCGCAGCGCAGCAACTGAACGCCCCTTCGGACTGGACGCTGGGTGGCGGCTACCCGCCGCACGCCGTCACGCGCGATTTCGACCTGATCACCGCATTCCCGTATGCCACCGCGCTGAACGCGGAAGACAATCCGGACTGGGTGCGCCACACCCTGGTTGAAGGCGCGACCAACGGCTGGGTGAGCCAGCGGCGCGACCTGCGCTTCGATGCGACGCAGGATGTCCCCGGCCCGTTCAGTCTCGCTGTCTCCCTGCAGCGCGGTGACCCCGGACATGAGCAGCGCATCGTGGTGGTCGGCAGCGGTGCCTTCCTGTCGAACGCATATTCGGGCAACGGCGGCAACCTGGATCTGGGCATGAACATGGTGAACTGGCTGGCGGGCGACGAACAGTTCATCACGCTCGCCCCGCATACGGCCAAGGACGGTGCCCTCACCTTCAGCAAGCTCCAATTGACCGTGTTCACCTACAGTCTGCTGCTCGCGCTGCCGCTGCTGATGGTCGCCATCGGCGGCTTGCTGTGGTGGCGCAGACATCGCGCCGCCTGATGCCCGAGTTACCCGAAGTCGAGACCACGCTGCGCGGCATCGCGCCGCACCTGCAAGGGGCACTCGTGCAAGACGTGATCGTGCGCAATGCGCAACTGCGCTGGCCGATACCCGCCGCATTGCCTTCGCTGTTGCGAGGCCGCGCGATCCTCGGTTTGCAGCGCCGCGCGAAATATCTGCTGATTGCATTCGAACACGGCACGCTGATCCTGCATCTGGGCATGAGCGGCAGCCTGCGCATCCTGCCGCACGGCACTCCGCCGGAAAGACACGACCATTTCGACCTCGTGCTGGACAACGGCAAACTGATGCGCCTGCGCGACCCGCGACGCTTCGGTGCCGTGTTGTGGCACAAAGGGGACATCCTTGAACATCCATTGCTGGTGACGCTCGGACCGGAGCCATTGGGCGAGGCTTTCGACGCAGACTATCTGTACCGCGCCACCCGCTCGCGCAGCGCCGCGATCAAACTGGCACTGATGGACAACCACCTGGTGGTCGGCGTGGGCAACATCTACGCCAACGAGGCGCTGTTCCGTGCCGGCATCCGCCCGCAACTTCCGGCAAAGCGGCTGTCGCGAGCCCGTTGCGCGATATTGGTGCAGACCGTGCAGGAGGTGTTGCGCGCCGCCATCGACAAGGGGGGCAGTTCGCTACGCGACTTCATCCACAGCGACGGTTCGAGCGGCTACTTCCAGCAGCATTACTTCGTCTACGGGCGCGGCGGCGAAGTTTGCCACCGCTGCAGGACGCCGGTCCGCGTCATCAGGCAAGGACAACGCTCGACCTTCTATTGCCCGCACTGCCAGCATTGACCCGGCCGCCACACCCGCATAAGCCATACTTTCTTGTTAAGATGCGCGACATGACACCAGCCACTCCCCAGCGACGCATCGTGCTCGGCATCACCGGCGGCATCGCGGCCTACAAGGCCGCCGAACTGGCTCGCCTGCTGATCAAACAGGGTGTCACGGTGCAGGTGGCGATGACCGACGCCGCGACACACTTCATCACCCCCGCCACCCTGCAGGCGCTCACTGGCCAGCCCGTCCTGCTCGACCAATGGCAGGATGACAAAGGCATGTCGCACATCCACAGCAGTCGCATGGCCGATGCGATCGTGATCGCTCCGGCCACGGCCGACTTCATCTCCAAGCTGGCGCATGGCCTGGCGGACGATCTGCTGTCCACGCTTTGCCTGGCGCGCGATTGCCCGCTACTGGTCGCACCGGCCATGAACAGGCAGATGTGGTCGAATGCCGTGACACAGCGCAACGTGCGGCAACTGGCCACGGACGGCGTGACGCTGCTCGGCCCGGTCAGCGGCGTGCAGGCCTGCGGCGAGGAAGGCATGGGACGCATGCTGGAAGCGGAAGCTCTGGCACAGGACATCCTGGACGCCTTGTCGACTGAACGCTCCGGTGAGCTTGCAGGCGTGCGCCTGCTCGTCACCGCCGGCCCGACCTATGAAGCCATCGACGCGGTGCGCGGCATCACCAATCGCAGCAGCGGCAAGATGGGCTATGCCATCGCGCAGGCCGCCATAGAGATGGGCGCACAGGTCACACTCGTTTCAGGACCTGTTGCGCTTGCACCGCCTCCCGGCGCGCAAGTGCGGAATGTCACTTCCGCAGCGGAGATGTTCGAGGCAGTGCAGCAGGCTGTGCCGCAGAGCGACATGTTCATCGGCGTCGCCGCCGTAGCCGATTATCGTGCGGCGCAACCGAGTACACAGAAGATCAAGAAGAGCGATGCCAACCTGCATCTGGAACTGATACCTAATCCCGACATCCTCGGCTGGGTCGCCAGCCAGACCCCTCCCCCTTTCTGCGTGGGCTTCGCCGCCGAAAGCGAGAGACTGCGCGAGCACGCCACGGCCAAGCGCAAGAAGAAGAACATCCCGCTGCTGGCCGCCAATCTGGCTCAGGATGCCATCGGTGCAGAGGATAACGAACTCGTGCTGTTCGACGATGCGGGTGAACATGTATTGCCGCGCACCGACAAATTGTCACTGGCACGCGCCCTGTTGCGGCATGCCGCCATGCTTTACAAGAAAGGGAAATCGCAATGAAGAAAGTGGACGTCAAGATACTCGACCCGCGCCTGCACGATCATCCGCCGCTGTACGCCACACCGGGCTCTGCCGGCATCGATCTGCGCGCTTGCATAGACCATGCCGTCACCATTCGGCCGGGGCAATGCGAGTTGGTTCCCAGCGGCGTTGCGCTGCACCTCAACGACCCGCACTACGCCGCGATGATCCTGCCCCGTTCCGGCCTCGGCCACAAACATGGCATCGTGCTCGGCAATCTGGTCGGCCTGATCGACTCGGACTATCAGGGACAGATCTTCATCTCGGTCTGGAACCGCGGTTCTCACCCGTTCGAACTGATGCCGATGGAACGTATCGCACAGATGGTGATCGTGCCTGTGGCACAGGTGCAGTTCAATATCGTGGAAGAATTCCCCATCAGCCATCGCGGCGCAGGGGGTTTCGGCAGCACCGGCAAGCACTGACCCCTGTCCCAATGAAAAAGCCCGCATCACGCGGGCTTTTTTTCTGGCCGGCCCATACTCACCGGTGTAGCTTGACCTTCAGTTCGGTGCGGTCACCGCTGCGCACCGATACCTTCTCGCTGCTCTTGCCATAGCCATCGAGTTCGAAACGCAACTGATATATGCCTGCGGGCATCTCGGCATCGAGCGGCGTCAGGCCGTAATAGACATCGTCGACATAGACTTTGACGTTGGCAGGCTCGGAAGTCAGTGCCAGCACGCCTGTCGCGGCTACCGGCCCGGTAGCCACGGCTGGCGGGGCTGCGATGGTCGGCGGTGCGCCCGTATAGACCGTCACACCCGGCACAACCTTGGCCACACCCGCCACACCGAACAGCTCGGGACGCGTCGCCATCAGCACGGACAGGATGGACTCGCTGGTCTTGTGCGCGACCGCATCCAATCCGGCTTTCAGGAAGTTGGCGACGTCTCCTTTGCTGTTACCCATGACCCCGGCATAACGCTCCTTCTTCTCGGTCACCACGCCCGACCAGACGACCCGCCCGCTGCCGGTCTCAGTCAAGGTAGATTCGATGGCGATGCTCAGTTGATCACGATCCTTGATGTCCACCGCCAGCGTCTTGACCACACCGCCCAACTGGTACTGCGCCTGGTCGGCCTCGACGAATTGCAATCCATCGTCGCTGAGGCGTTTCTTCATGCTGGCACCGACCGCTGCCGCCACCTCGCTATCCAGCATGATGTCCTTGCCCGTCATGCCCAGCACGCGGGTCGTCGCAACGCCCAGCAGGTGCGGATCGGATACATCGCGCGCATCCTGATACGCCGCCAGTCGCACCATCACCGGATATTTCTGCTGGCGGGCGTTGGGGGAAGGTTTGTCGCCGATATGCATATAGATGGCATTACCCGGCTCCTGCGTCCCCGCACAGCCTGCAAGCATTGCAACCAGAAACAATCCGGGGAATAGCCACTGCGATTTCAACATTGAGCGTTCCTTATACTTTGCTGACACAAGCCCGGAAAGCGGGCGAGCGATGTTAACTCTGGGCGATGACCGCTTCGATCTCGGCAAAAGTGCTTGCCAGCTCGAAGTTCTGCACTTGTGCACCCAGCTGGCGGGCGATCTGGGTGATGGAGAACAGGCCGCATATGGTCTGCGTTCCGTCGGGCGCCGTCGAAGCCACCATCGAGTGTTGGCGATGGGCCGCCTTCAGCGTCATCACCACGTCACCGACCTTGGCCTTCTTCACGTCCTCGATGTTCAGCACTTCCATCTCGCGCTGCGTGGTCATGATGTCGCGCACCATGATGTCGGCATGGGTGCCGCCCATGTTCTGCAGGAAGCGCATCGGCTTCTCGCCCAGCACGTCGGTGGCGGTGATCAGGCCGGCGATCTGCTCGTTGTCGTCCAGCACCAGCAGCATGCGCACGCCGTACTTGATCATCTTGGCATTGGCCTTGTCCATCGAGGTCTTGGCACGCACGCTGACCACCGAGACCTTGGACAGGTCGGTCATGACGTCCGTGGCAGGATTGCTGAGCTTGACACGCTCGGGCAAGGACTGGGTCGGGCGCACGAAGGAAGAACCGGTTTTCAATACTGCAGATGTCAACGGCTTGTACTGGGTGATCATGATTCCTCCTGTGTGAAGTGGACGAGTGCTATTTTTGTGTTGCCAGATGTTCCTGTCCGCGCAAGGCGGGCAGGAAACGCACCAGTTCGTTGAGTGCCGAACGATATACATCCCGCTTGAAATCGATCACGGTGTCCAACTCTATCCAGTATTCGGTCCAGCGCCAGGCGTCGAACTCGGGATGTCCTGACGCGCGCAAGGACACATCACAGTCCCGTCCGGTCAGACGCAACAGGAACCAAATCTGCTTTTGACCCTTATAATGCGAGCGCGACTTGCCCCAACTTTGCGGCACATCGTAACGCATCCAGTCCCGGGTCCGGCCCAGTATCTTCACATGGCAGGCTTGCAGGCCCACTTCCTCGTGCAGCTCACGGTACATCGCCTGTTCCGGCGTCTCACCGTGCTGGATACCCCCCTGCGGGAACTGCCATGCGTCCTGCCTGATTCGTTTGCCCCAGAATACCTGATTCTTTGCGTTGGTCAGAATGATGCCGACGTTCGGGCGATAACCTTCTCGGTCTATCATGATTCGCCCCATACATTTTTCGATGGCCCGATTGTTCCACATTTCAGCCCTGCGGGAAAGACGGGGCTGGCAGCTTGCAGTAGAATCGCGCCCTCTTACTTACGCCCCACGAGTCGATAACATGCGCGTTTCAAAATTCTTCATCTCCACTCTCAAGGAAGCCCCTGCCGAGGCCGAACTGCCCAGCCACCGCCTGATGCTGCGCGCGGGCTACATCCGCAAGCTCGCCAGTGGCTTATACACCTGGATGCCTCTTGGCCTGCGCGTGCTGCGCAAAGTCGAGGCCGTGGTGCGCGAAGAGATGGACAACAGCGGCGGCATCGAACTGCTGATGCCGGCCGTGCAGCCCGCCGAACTGTGGCAGGAGACGGGACGCTGGGATGTGTTCGGCCCGCAGATGTTGAAGATCCGCGACCGGCATGATCACCAGTTCTGCTTCGGCCCCACCCACGAGGAAGTCATCACCGACATCGCGCGACGCGAAGTGAAGAGTTATCGCCAGCTACCCTTGAACTTCTACCAGATACAGACCAAGTTCCGCGACGAGGTGCGTCCGCGTTTCGGCGTGATGCGCGCGCGCGAGTTCGTGATGAAGGACGCCTATTCCTTCCATGCGGATTTCAGTAGTCTGGAGCAGACCTATCAGGTGATGTACGACACCTATTCGCGCATCTTCACGCGCCTCGGCCTGCAGTTCCGCGCCGTGGCGGCGGACACCGGCGCCATCGGCGGTTCCGGCTCGCACGAGTTCCACGTGCTGGCCGATTCCGGCGAGGACGGCCTGGCTTTCTGCCCGGACTCGGATTACGCCGCCAACGTGGAGCTGGCCGAAGCGCTGGCGCCGACTGCGCCTCGTGCAGCTGCCTGCGAGACCATGCGCGAAGTCGACACGCCGCGCCAGACCACCTGCGAAGAAGTGGCCGAACTGCTTGGCATCCCCTTGCAACGCACGGTGAAACTGCTGGCCATCGTTGCGGAAGAAAAGCTGGTTATCCTGCTGCTGCGCGGCGACCACAGCCTGAACGAGATCAAGGTCAACAAATTGCCCGGCCTGTCCGAATTCCGCTTCGCGCGCGAGGACGAGATCCGCGCCTTCTTCAGCTGCCCGCCCGGTTTCCTCGGCCCGGTCGGCATCGACCGCCGCCAAGCGCGCGTGATCGCGGACCGCACCGTCGCCGCGATGAGCGACTTCGTGGCCGGCAGCAACAAGCCCAAGTTCCACACCGCCGGCATCAACTGGGGCCGTGACCTGCCCGAACCGGATCTGGTCGCGGACATCCGCAACGTGGTGGCGGGCGATCCGTCACCGGACGGCAAAGGCACGCTGGAACTGTGCCGAGGAATCGAAGTCGGCCACATCTTCCAGCTGCGCACCAAGTATTCCGAAGCACTGCAAGCCACTTATCTGGACGAGAACGGCAAGACACAGGTCATGGAGATGGGTTGCTACGGTATCGGCGTATCGCGCATCGTGGCCGCGGCCATCGAACAGAACTTCGATGCACGCGGCATCGCGCTGCCGGCCGGCATGGCACCTTTCCAGGTCGCCATCGCGCCGATCGGCTACAAGAAGAGCGAGGCGGTGAAAGCCGCCGCCGACCAGCTCTATTCCGAGTTACAAACAGCCGGTATAGAAGTGTTGCTGGACGATCGCGACGAGCGTCCCGGCGTGATGTTCGCCGATCTGGAGCTGATCGGCATCCCGCACCGCATCGTGATCGGCGACCGCAGCTTGAAGGAAAAAAACGTGGAATATCAGGGCCGCAAGGACGATGCCGCACAAGTCGTCGCCTTGCAAGATGTGCTCAAGCTCGTACAATCAAAACTATGAAAACAGGATTCAGGATTCAGGATTCGGGATTCGGGGACGCCAATACGCCGCCCCGCGGCTTCGCATCTCCCGGAATCCTGAATCCCGTACCCTTGGTCCTTGCTTTCGCGCTCTGCCTGCCGCTCGCCGCGCACGCCGGCGCTCAGAAACAGGAAAAACTGTCCGCCAGCGTACGAGCCATGTTGCAGCGCGCCGTGTCCGACCAGGCCGCGCCCAAACTGGCCTTTGCGTCGCAGCAGGAGGCGCAGACCTGGCTGGACGAGATGTCGCGGCGTCTGGAGAAACGCATGCCTGACGCGGACTTCCGGTTCGATTTCCTCAGTACCGTGCATTACGAGGCGACGCGCGCCGGACTGGACCCGCATATGGTGCTGGGTCTGATCGAAGTGGAGAGTGGCTTCAAGAAATATGCGGTTTCGAAAGTCGGCGCGCGCGGTTACATGCAGGTGATGCCCTTCTGGACCAAAGCTATCGGTTCCAGCGAACACAATCTGTTCCACCTGCGCACCAACCTGCGCTACGGCTGCACCATCCTGCGCCACTATCTGGATATCGAGAAAGGCAATCTGTACCGCGCGCTCGGGCGTTACAACGGCAGCCTCGGAAAGTCCAAATATCCCAATCTGGTCAAATCAGCTTGGCAAAAACACTGGCATTCGCCGTTCGCTTCGCCGCGCCATGAGGGCTGATCACGGACGGCGTTTGATGTAGGACTCGACGCTGCTGCGCGTCAACAGGCCTTCCTGATAACTGACCAACTCGCCTTGGGGATCGTAGAGATACGAAGTGGGTAACACGTTCACTTCGCCCACCTGCGCCGCCTGGTCATAGTCACTGACGGCCACCGGATAACTGATAGCGAAGCGCGTCACGAACTCGCGTACCGATTTCTCGGTGGAGTCGAGGGCCACGCCGATCACCACCAGATCCTTGCGCCGATGGGCTTCATGAAGGTCGACCAGATCGGGGATCTCTTCCAGACAGGGCGGACACCAGGTCGCCCAGAAGTTGACCAGCACCCATTTGCCCTTGTAATCGGACAGGCGCTGTGTCTTTCCCTGCAGGTCCTTGAAACTGAAGCTGCCGGCCGCGACCGGGGTCGCGACCAGCAGGAACAGCAACAGCAAAAACAGACGACGCATCAGTGACCGCTTTTCCGGTCGTCATGTCCGATGTCAGTCGCGTCCGCATCATGCCCGCCAGAATGCCCGTCCGCAGCGTGCGTCAGGTACAGCGCCAGCGAGATCAGCGCGATGGCGGCACCGAAATACACCAGATCGAGCGGACTCTCGACATGCATGGTGATCGCTTCCTCGAACAGCGTAACGATCATGATCATCAGGATCACCTTGGCCAGTTTGGACTTCAGGTCGTCCAGATTGTTGATCACCAGTATCTTGCTGGATGCCTTGCTGCCGTGAGCCTGGTCGATGTCGCTGATGAACAGCTCGTACAGTCCCAGCGAGAAGATGAACATCACCGTCCCCAGCAGATAACCGTCCACCACTTCCACGATGTGCGACACGATGCTGTCGTGCAGGGCCTTGCGCGCCTCGTCGCTCAGCGAAGCATCACCATAATGCAAGGCATGCTGGAACAGGTTTATCACGTCGACCGTGGCCATGTAGAAGATGGCGAAGCCCGCCAGCAGACTGCCGACCACCGCGGCCATGATGACGAAGCGGCTGTTCCACAGCGCGCCCTCGAACAGTTGTTCAAAGAATTTCATTGCATCTCTCCTGATCAGTACATGTTACGGGATTCGAACGGCGCGCATTAGAACCGAAATGCCTCCCGGCGGCAACCGCTCAGAGCCGCGTCTCCCAAAGGTCGCGCAGCGTCTGTTGCTCGGACTGGAACAAGCGCTGTTCCAGCACCTTGAACCAGGCATCGATATGCGGATCGCTGGCCTGCTTGGGCAAGCTGGAGGTATCCAGCAGGAACATGCGCATCAGTTCGGACACCATGACATATTCCGGCGCACGCACCATTCCCCAGCCCTGATCCGACAATTTGCCCACGATCTTCGCGTCGCTCAGTCTTTGCAGGATGCGCTCGACCTCTTCGTAACCGATACGTAGCCTGCGAGACAGCCCTTGCAACACCTGCACTTCCCCGCTCTTCAGCCCTTCATCCATGAATTTGAGCATGTGCAGCGCGAAATACAGCTGGGTCACCTGATCTTTCCTGACGGCATGCTCGCTGCGCCAGTGCGGGATCGCCGCCGAGATGATGGCCCCGAACAGCAGCATCAGCCAGGACAGGTATATCCACAACAGGAAGATCGGGAGGCTGGCAAAAGCCCCGTACACCAGCTTGTATGTCGGGAAATGGGTGATGTAGTAGGCGAACGCCATGTTCATGGACTCAAAGGCGACCGCAGCGATCACACCACCGATGAGCGCATGACGGATCGGGACATAGCGATTGGGCACGACACTGAACAACATGGTGAACGCCGCAGCCGTCAGTATCACGGGGAACACCTTCAAGACCGCGAGCCCGCCCGGCGGCACATGTTTGGCATAGCCGACGGACAGGCCGGTCAGCCAGGAAGTCAACGACAGGCTGGCCCCGACCAGCAGCGGGGCGAGCGTGATGACCGCCCAGTACACCAGGATGCGCTGCAACAGCTTGCGCTGCCTGGATACGCGGAAGATGCGATGGAACGCGTTGTCTATCGTCATCATCAGCATCATCGCGGCGATACCGAGGAAGGCGATACCCATCGCGGTGAGGCGCGATGCACTTTCCGCGAACTGCTCGACGTAGCGCGTGATCATCTTGCCACCGGTCTCGGGCAGCATGTTCGACAGGAAGAAGGATTTGATCTCGGCCGCCATGTCCGAAAAGACCGGGAAGGCGGAGAACACCGTCAGCATGATGGTGATCAGCGGGACCAGCGACAGCAGCGTGGTGAAAGTCAGACTGGCCGCCATCTCCATACAGCGGTCATCGCGCAGTCGCAGGGCGACGAAGCGCAAGAAACGCAGTGCATCCAGCACATCCTGTTTTAGACGTTCCATATTCCAGCCAGACTCCATACAATGCGCGCATGATAACCGACAAAACCGCACAACAAGACCACGGCAGCATGGCGCGCCGCTTGTTGCGTGCCCACCGCTACGGCGCACTCGGCACGCTTTCAAAAAAATTCGACGGCCACCCCTTCACCTCCATCACGCCCTATCTGGTCGACCATGATGGCAGCCTGCTGATCCTGATCAGCGGACTGGCGGAACACACCAAAAACATCCTCGGCGATTCGCGCGTCAGCCTGATCACCCACAATCAGGATGATCCGCACATCCAGACACAGGGACGTGTCACCGTGGTCGGGCACGCTGTGTTCCAGCAGGACAGGGAGCGTTGCGGCAAACGCTATCTGCGTTACTTCCCGGAAGCGCAGACCTATTACGACATGGCAGACTTCAATTTCTACCGCATCACACCACTGGCGATCCGCTACATCGGCGGTTTCGGCGACATCCACTGGGTCAAGGGCGAACGCTATCTGGTTTCCAGATACCCGCTGATGGATGAAGAGGATGGCTTGCTCGCGGAACTGAACAGCCACAGCCAGAATGCCGACAGCTTGTGGATAGGGGTCGATTGCGACGGTTGCGACCTGATGCAGGCCGGCAAAACACGACGCCAGGATTTCAAAGAGATTGCGCTCAGCTCGGCTGACGCCCTCAGCGCCATCCGCACTGCATCTGCTTAACCGCGCACGCCTTTCAACTCCAGCGGCGGCGGTTCGCTGACTGTCGGCGGAAGCGCTTCAGCCGGAAACTGCCTGGCCTTCCGCGCTTTCAAGGCTTTCTGATCCTGCGGGTGAGTTTCCGGGATATTCTCGATGTAGAGCACCGCTTTCCCTTTCGAAGGCGGGACTGCCTGAGTCTGGACGGCTGCTTCAGCCAAAGGCGCGGCCGATGAAGATGCCGCGAACACAGCCAGCATCCACCCGAGCATCAGGGTCGGATACCGGCTCCGTTCACGCACCGGCCTCATCCCGCTTCACACCTGCGGATGCGCACGCTCGGTCCCGGCGTGCAACTTGTTCAGAGCGTTCAGATAGGACTTCGCTGAAGCGACCACAATGTCGGTATCGGCCCCCTGCCCGTTCACCACACGCCCTCCTTTGGACAGACGCACGGTCACCTCGCCCTGTGCATCGGTGCCGCTGGTGATGTTGTTCACCGAGTACAGCAACAACTCGGTGCCGCTCTGCACGATCTGTTCGATCGCCTTGAACGTGGCATCCACCGGTCCACCGCCCTGCGCATCGGCATGCTGTTCTTTCCCGCCGACATTGAGCACGACCCGCGCCACCGGCAGGGCACCGGTCTCTGAATGGGCTCCCATCGCTACCAGCCGGTAATGCTCGCTCACTTGCGTCACTTCCTCGTCGCTCACCAGTGCCTGGATATCCTCGTCGAAGATCTCGCTCTTACGGTCGGCCAGATCCTTGAAGCGGGCGAACGCGGCATTCAAGGCGTCCTCGCTCTCCAGCACGATACCCAGTTCCTGCAAGCGGGTACGGAAGGCATTGCGCCCGGACAGTTTGCCGAGGGTCAACTTGTTGGTACTCCAGCCCACATCTTCGGCGCGCATGATCTCGTAGGTCTCACGGTGCTTGAGCACGCCATCCTGATGGATGCCGGATTCGTGCGCGAAGGCGTTGGCCCCCACGATGGCCTTGTTCGGCTGCACCGGATAACCGGTGATGCTGGACACCAGCTTGGAAGTCGGCACGATCTGCGTGGCATCGATGCGGCAATCGCAAGAGAAAACGTCGCGACGGGTACGCACCGCCATCACGATCTCTTCCAGCGAGGCGTTGCCCGCGCGCTCGCCCAGACCGTTGATGGTGCACTCCACCTGGCGTGCGCCGTTCAACACGGCAGAGAGCGAGTTGGCGGAAGCCATACCCAGGTCGTTATGACAATGGGTGGACCAGATCACCTTGTCACTGTTCGGCACGCGCGCGATCAGCTCCTTGAAACGCTCGCCCCACAGGGCCGGGATGCTGTAACCCACAGTATCCGGCACGTTCAATGTCTTCGCGCCCGCCTTGATCACCGCATCGAACACACGCACCAGGAAATCCATCTCCGAGCGCACCGCGTCCTCTGCGGAGAACTCCACATCATCGGTGTATTCCAGCGCCCACTTCACGGCCTGCACCGCGCGTTCCACCACATGGTCCTCGGTCATGCGCAACTTGTGCTGCATGTGGATGGGCGAGGTGGCGATGAAGGTGTGGATGCGCCCGCGTTTGGCCGGTTTGATCGCCTCGCCTGCCGCGCGCACATCCTTCTCGTTGGCGCGTGCCAGCGAACAGACCGTGGAATCCTTGATGACTTCGGCGATGGACTTGATCGCATCGAAGTCGCCGGGACTGGCCGCGGCGAAACCGGCTTCGATCACATCCACGCCCAGCTTCTCCAGCTGGCGCGCGATGCGCATCTTCTCTTCTTTGGTCATGGAAGCGCCCGGACTCTGTTCGCCGTCGCGCAAGGTGGTATCGAATATGATCAGTTTGTCAGTCATTTTGTGTAGCTCCATCGCAATTGTTCATCCACGGCTCTCACCGACCGAGCCGCCTGCTTTGATACATGTGGGGGTGGGTTCAGTTTGCGCGCGGGCGCAGCTTCAGCGCGGCCAGCAGGCTGAAGGTGGAATGCAAAAGCGAGATGTGGCGGGAGAAATGCATGGCCCGCAATATAGCGGCTTTTATTGGGGGCCGCAACCGTGCTTACTTGAACTGCTGCAGCATGATCGCCCACTGCTGCGGCCACTGTTCCAGCGGCAGTCGCTTGTAGCCACTCTTGCCGAACTGCTGCCAGCGCCCGACCACGTAGCACAGCAACAGGTTGGCATGTGCGCCGACGTCGGCATCCGCCGACAATCCGCCCTGCGAGGAGGCGATGCGCAGCGATTGCTTGAGCGTGGTCTCGACACGGTCGAGGAACTGGTTGATACGCTGCTGCAGGCGCTCGTCCTCGTTCACCAGCGCGTCGCCGATCAGCACGCGCGTCATGCCGCGGTTCTTCTGCGCGAAGCCCAGCAGCAGTGCCAGAATACCCTCCACCTGCCGTAACCCGTCCTGTTCTTCAGTGGCGATCTTGTTGATCAGGCCGAACACGGTCTGCTCGATGAAATCGATCAGCCCCTGGTACATCATGAACTTGCTGGCGAAATGGCGGTACAGCGCCGCCTCGGACAATTGCAGGCGCGCCGCCAAAGCGGCGGTGGTGATCTTCTCGCCCTTGGGTTGCTCCAGCATCTCGGCAATGGTCTGCAAGATCTGCAATTTCCGTTCGCCCGTCTGTTTGGTCGCCATCCTTATTCCTTTCCTATAACTTGCTCGCGATGCGCGGCAAATCCAGCACATCACCTATCTTCACATCCACAAAGCGCGGCGTACGCGGCGCACGACTCACCCATACGGTATGCATGCCCAATCGTTTCGCGGTGCGCAGGTTCTCCGCGCTGTCTTCCACCATCACACACTGCGCGGCACTCAGCCCGTGCTTGCGCAACAGGCGGCGAAAACCGGCCGCCTCCGGTTTGGGGCGGTAGCGCGCGTTCTCGATGGCGAACACGTCATCGAACAGATCGTCCACCTGCATCAGTTTCAGCACCGCCCGCGCATAATGCGCCGGGGCGTTCGAATAGACCAGCTTGCGCCCCGGCAGACGTTTCAATGCCCAGCGCAGGCGCGGCTCGCGCAACACCATCTCGGGCAGTTCCGGGAACTGGTGGGTATGCCACAGGAAATGGTCAGGGTCGGTGCCGTGATGCTTCATCAGGCCGGTCAGCGTCGCACCGTAGCGTTGCCAGTAATCGATGCGTAACGCGTTCGCCTCCTTCACATCCAACTTGAGGTGCTCCTGCAAGTAGGCCGTCATGCTGCGGTTGATGTGCGGAAAGATATGCGGCGTCGCATCATGCAACGTATTGTCCAGATCGAAGACCCAAACGCGCCCGTTCACTTGCTCTTGATCAGCGTGCCGACGCCTTCGTCGGTCAGGATCTCCAGCAGCAGCGCATGCGCCACGCGTCCGTCGATGATGTGCACCGCCTTGACGCCGCTGCGTGCAGCATCCAGCGCAGAACCGATCTTGGGCAGCATGCCGCCGGACAAGGTGCCGTCCGCCACCAGTTCGTCGACCAGCTTGGGCGTCAGACCGGTGAGCAGCTTGCCGTCCTTGTCCAGCACGCCCGGCGTGTTGGTCATCAGCACCAGTTTCTCGGCACGCAACACTTCGGCCAGCTTGCCCGCCACCAGGTCGGCGTTGATGTTCATCGTCTCGCCGTCCGGTGCGACGCCTATGGGTGCGATCACCGGGATGAAGTCGCCGGAATCGAGGAAAGTGATGATGGACGGGTCGATCTTGCTGATCTCGCCCACCTGGCCGATGTCCAGCATCTTGCCCGGCTCATCGTGGCTCTCCAGCATCATCTTGTCAGCGCGGATGAAGGCACCGTCCTGCCCGGTCAGGCCGACCGCCTTGCCGCCGTAGCGGTTGATGAGGTTGACGATGTCCTTGTTGACCTTGCCCAGCACCATTTCGACCACGTCCATGGTTTCGTCATCGGTGACGCGCATGCCCTGGATGAACTCGCCCTTCTTGCCCACCTTCTGCAGCAGCTCGTTGATCTGCGGGCCGCCGCCATGCACCACCACCGGGTTCATGCCGACCAGTTTGAGCAGCACTACGTCGCGCGCGAAACCTTCCTGCAGCTTCGGGTCGGTCATGGCATTGCCGCCGTACTTGATGACGATGGTCTTGTCGAAGAAGCGCTGGATATAGGGCAGCGCTTCAGACAGGGTGTGGGCTTTTTGCGCAGCGGTGGCGGCAGATAGAGGCATGGCAGCTCCTGAAGAAATTGCCGCGGATTCTACTCCAGACAGAATGAAAACGGGCGGCAAAGCGCCGCCCGCATGCATGTTGCCAGCTGATGCCTACTGGATGACCAGCTTCTTCGCGCTGACCGCCACCTTCTTGGGCAGCGTCAGTTCCAGCACGCCGTCCTGGTATTTCGCCTGCGCCGCGTTCTCGTCCACATCCTGCGCCAATGTGAAGGCGCGCGACACGCTGCCGTAATAACGTTCGCTGCGCAGCAGCTTCTCGCCTTCCTTCACTTCCTTCTCGTTCTTGACCTCGGCACTGATGGAAACCTGGTTGCCGTCGATATGCACATGTATATCGTCCTTCTTCACGCCGGGGATCTCGGCGTGTACTTTGTATGCCTTGTCGTCCTCGCTGACGTCCATCCTGATCTGCACTTCCTGCTGTCCCTCCAGGCGCACAGGCTGCATGAAGAACCCCCGGAACAGGTCGTCCAGGGCATCGCGGGTCGGGTTGTATCTGCTGATGTTGGCCATTTCGTTCTCCTTCGGTTGCGTTCACGGACTGGCGGGCAACCCCGCCTGACAGCAATCTATGGTCGCCCGCATGAATTTCAAGGGCATGAAAAAAGGCGGCTGACAGCCGCCTTTTTCCTTTGCAGGCATATGCTTCACTGGTGATCCATCACCGCCGGATCGTTATAATGCTTGTAGCTCAACTCCAATGCGCGAACAGTCGCTTCGACTTCGACATCGCGCGTCTTTCCGCCAATCCTGAGTGACAGGGTCACCGGCACCTTGTCACCCACGCCGAGCGGCTGCTTCAGCCCGTTCAGCATCAGGTACAGGCCGCGTTCTCCGAACAGCGTGTTGCTGTGCCCCGCGAGTTTCAGGTCGCGCAAAGTGCGCTGCTGCATCTTGCCCCCGCGCTTCATGACGTGGCGTATCTCGCCGGTGCCCGCCAGCGGGCTGCTGACGCCCAGCAGTGTCGCATCCCGGGTCACATACAGATTGAGTTGCACGGTGGCGGCTGTCTGCCCCGGAACGCTCTCGCGCATCCATGCCTTGTCCACGATCACATCCCTGGCCGCGAACACTTGCGGCGCAACCAGCAATGCCAGGACAATGAACAGGGATCTGAGCATGCCGCCCTCCGTTATCAATGCTGCATATGTTTGTACATGTTACCCATGTCATGCCCACCGGCGGCTGGCATGTCGTGCATGGGTTTGCTTGAACTTGCGTCCAGGGCCCTGGCCGGTGCCTGGAACTTCACTTTTCCGCTCTTGCCGTTCTTGTAGCGCAGGGTCAGAGTCAGCTCGATCTTCTTGCCTTCCCGGATCTGTTGCTTCAAACCCAGCAGCATCAGGTGGTAGCCAGCCGCCCCCAGGTCGACCGCGGTACCGGCAGGCAGTTCGATGGACTCGACCTGGCGCATCCTCATCATGCCGCCTTCGTGCACCATGCTGTGCAACTCGGCAGTCTCGGCGCAGGAACAGGTGACACCGACCAGCTCGGCTGCCTGACGGCTGGTGATGACAGCCTGCACCATCGCACTGTTCTGCCCCGGCGCGGTGGCGCGTGTCCAGGCTTCTGAGACTTCCACATCGGCCGCCTGCGCCGCGAACGACAGACCGAACAAGACCGCTAAAATAACCTTACGCATTTGACACTCCTTATCAATGAGGTGCCGCATCGCGGCGGCACACTATTCTAGCTCCGATCCCGCCTTAAAAAGCGAAATCCCCTTTCAGCCACAGATTGCGTCCCATCTCGTTCACGCGCGTGGTCTGCGTGTAGCCTGTCACCATCGCACCGGCACGGCTGATGTGCTCGGCATAGGTCTTGTTGAACAGGTTATCCACGCCCGCACTCACCTTGAACGCCGTATTCGCATGCCAGCCGCCGTTCAGCGAGAACACGCTGAAACCGCCAGACGCCGCGATGTCCTGCCCGGCGATATTGCCCTGGTTCACCGCCACGCGATCCTGCGCGGCAACCGCACGCAGCAAGGCGCCGAACGACCAGACATTGTCGTCGTAGTTCAGACCGATACGCGCTTCCAGCGGCGGCATCTGCCCCAGCGCGGTAGCGTCGGTATCGTTGCTGCCATGGACATAGGCCAGGCTGCCGTCCACCTTCCAGTCATCCATCAAAGCATAGGCAACACCCGCCTCGGCACCATAGGTCGTCGCGTCGACATTGCGCGTCACGGTGACGGCCGTCATACCCTTCATCACGTTCGACTGGATCAGGTTGAAGTCGGTGATCTTGCTGTAGAACGCGGATACCGAGCCGGACAGATAGTCACCCGCGCGGTAGTTCATGCCGACGTCGAGTTGCGTGGTCTTCTCGCTGCGGGTGTTGAACGAACTGGCCGTGGTCAGGCTTTCCTTGTTGAACAGTTCCCAGTAATCCGGCGCGCGCGAAGTGCGCCCCGCCCCGACATACCAGGTGTGCGTCGCGGAAGTATCCTGCTCGTAGCGCAGGAATCCGCTGGACAGCGTTTCCTTTCGCGTCTGATTGGCGGTGGGGTTCATCACCGAGGTCATGCCGCGCATGATCATGGTTCGATAGTCGGTCGCCTGCCAACTGTCTGCACGCAGACCGGCGATCACGCGGCGCGTGTCGCTCATGTCCTGACGCCACTCGCCGAACACGCCGAGGTTCTTGAACTCGGCATCCCTGGTGCGCGCTTTCAGCGTGTAGTCGCCCGTGTAACCCGGTGCCGCACCGCTACGGTTGGTATGCACATTGTTCTGCGTATCAAGCCCCAGTTTGAGCTGGCTGTCGTCCGCCAGTTGCAGCGTGCCGACGGCACGTCCGCCAGTGGTCTTTCGGTCCGGGTTCATCGCCGCCATCATCGAAGCGGGATTGCCACTGCGCAGGGTGTAAACGTCCATCACATGATCGACATAGTTGTAATACGCCTGTGCCTCCACTGCTTCCAGCATGCCGCCCAGATTGCGCTTCTCGAACTTCGCACCGAAGTTGTCGCGTGCGAACTTGGTGCCGTCCACGCTGCGATCCGCATAGGCCGCTTCGCCGTCGCTCTTGGCCAGTGTCATTTCCAGCCGCGTATCGTCATCCGGCGTCCAGCCCAGCGCCGCGTTGCCGCTCCAGCGTGTGTAGGAAGAATGCACGGCCACGCCGTTGCCGTCCTGGTAATCGTTGGCATCCGAGCGCGTCGCGTCGGCGCGCACGTAATATTCTTCGTTGCCGGAGGTGACGCTCAACATCTCGTCGTTGCGGCCGTAGCTGCCCAACATCAACGATGCCTGACCATGCGTACCGACCTGTGCATCGCGGTCCATGCTGCGCTCGAACAACACCGTGCCCGCCGAGTTTCCGGCACCGTACAACACGGTCTGCGGGCCTTTGAGCACGGTGATGCGGTCATACGCACCAGGGAACACATAGGCCGTCGGCGGATCCATACGGCCGCCGCATCCGCCCAGGATCTGTTCACCGTCGAGCAGGATGTTCAGGCGCGAACCGGCCATGCCGCGCAGTACCGGATCGCCGTCGGTGCCGCCTTTGCGGATCACCGAGAAACCGGGGATGGTCTTGAGATAATCTGCCCCGTCGTGGGCCGGCACCGGCTGGCGCGGTTTGCGCGGATCAGTCTGCACCGTCAGCGGCGCGCTGCTCTGCGGCGCGGTCACCACCACTTCATCCAGCACCTCGTCTGCGGCCATGACCGGGTTGCCCAACGCCAGTGCGACGCTTGCCGCGATCAACTTCAACTTCATCTCAATCTCCTCCGGTTTATAGAAATACAAGCGAAAAAGATTGTAGGGAATTCAAGCTGCGCACCCCTGCGTCATTTTGTCGCACGCCCGCCACCACGGGCTTCCGGTAGAATCCGCGCCATGCATTCCTCCCTGCTCGCCACCCAGACCGGACACTCGCATCTGCGCCGCCTGTTCATGTTGCGCAACTGGGCCATCCTCGCGCAGCTCGCCACGCTGCTGCTGGTATATCGCTTCCTCAGCACGGAACTCGCCTGGCTGCCGATGCTGTCCACGGTCGGTGTGCTGGCGCTGGCGAACGGCCTGACCTGGTGGCGACTGTCGCGCGACTATCCGGTCAGCCACCTGGAGCTGTTCGTGCAGTTGACACTGGACGTGACCATACTCAGCGTCTTGCTCTATCACGCGGGCGGTTCCACCAACCCCTTCATCTCGCTCTACCTGCTCCCGCTGGTGCTGGCCGCCGCTATCCTGCCGCGCCGCTACACCTGGGGCATGGCGGGCCTGACGCTGGCCTGCTACAGCTTGTTGATGGTGTGGTATGTGCCGCTCCCGACCGGGGATGCCCATGCACAACACGCATCCCCAATATCGCAGATCGCCCCCGACCAGCACACCGGGCATGACGACCCCGACTTCTGCCGCACCGAGCCCCCCTCCGCCTCCGAACCCGATGCCTCGCCGCTGGGCGATGCCTTCAATACGCATGTGATAGGCATGTGGCTGGGCTTCCTCATCAGTGCGGCGGTGATCGCCTATTTCGCGGTGGAGATGGCGGCGGCGGTGCGCCTGCGAGATGCGCAGCTGAACCGCGTGCGCGAGGAGACGCTACGCAATGAACGCATCGTGGCGCTCGGCACGCTGGCGGCCAGCGCCGCGCACGAGATGGGCACGCCGCTGTCCACCATGGCGGTGGTGATCGGCGAGATGCGCGATGAATGCGACAACCCGGAGCAGCAGGAGAACCTCGGCCTGCTCGAAGACCAGGTGAAGAACTGCAAACGCATCCTAGACACGCTGATCCGACATGCACAGGAGACACCGGGCGAGGCGGACGTGGCGACCTTCCTGCACGACGTGCTGGACGAATGGCAGTTGCTGCGCCCCACCGTGCATTACCGCTACCAGACCGACGGTGCACAGCCCGCGCCGCAGATCAGCGCCGATCCGGCGCTGCGCGCCGCCCTGCTGAACCTGCTCAACAACGCCGCCGACGCTTCGCCGGACGAGATGGACATCCTGCTGCACTGGGACGATCAGCACACCGTACTGGAGATACGCGACCATGGCCCCGGCCTCACGCCGGAAGCGGCGGAACGTGCCGGTGCCGCCTTCTTCACCACCAAGGCGGAAGGTCGCGGACTCGGCCTGTTCCTCGCCAATGCCACACTGGAACGGCTGGGCGGCAGCGTGCAACTCTCCAACCGCGAGGGCGGCGGCGCGACCACCGAAGTGGTGCTGCCGCGCAGCAAGGTGAACGCATGAGCGACCTGCCCACCCTGTTGCTGGTGGACGACGACGACACCTTTCGCGGCGTGTTGAAACGGGCACTGGAAAAACGCGGCTATGCCGTGAGCGCCGCGAACAGCGTGGAAAGCGCCTTGCCGCTGGCGGAAGAGAATCCGCCCGAATTCGCGGTGATCGACCTCAAGATGAACGGTGCGTCGGGACTGGTGCTGGTGCAGCGTCTGCACGAGCTCGATCCCAACACGCGCATCGTCATGCTCACCGGCTATGCCAGCATCGCCACCGCCGTGGAGGCGATCAAACTGGGGGCCACGCAATACCTTTCCAAACCGGCCAACGCCGATGAGATCGTGGCTGCCTTCGGCCACAGTGCAGACCCGGACAAGGCGGTGGAAGCCCAGCCCGCCACCGTCGACCGACTGGAATGGGAACACATCAATCGCGTGCTACTGGAACAGAACGGCAACATCTCCGCCACCGCGCGCCTGCTCAACATGCACCGCCGCACCCTGCAGCGCAAGCTGGCGAAAAGACACGTGGTGGATTGATCAGCGCGCCGACCGGCGCAACGTTCAGAGCGAGCTGACGAACTGCACTGCCTGGTCTGCCTGCTCGATGGCCTGTGCGGCGATCTCTTCTGACTGACCGGGATCGATACCCAAAGCCAGCCATTCCTCATCGTCGATATGGACACCGACGAATTCGCGCAGCCCCACGGACGGGATCAGTTTTTCTGTGATATGGATGATGCGCGCCAGCGGCAACCCTGCCGCAGCCTCGGGCGCGCCGGGTGTATGGTGATAGCGGATCACGGCGACCAGTTCATCCGGCAGGTTCCAGTACTTTGCCAGTTCGGCCCCCAGCTCATCATGCGTCGCCTCCAGCAGTTCCCGTTCGATCTCGATGGAAGGCCGCTCCGGCTCGATGGCGATCCGCGTGTGCAGATCGTCGCTGAGCTGTGCATCCAGATGCGCAAGCGCCAGATAGCCGATATCGTGCAACATGCCGGCGAGGAAGATCAGGTCGTCCTGCGGACGTGATTTGTAAGGCATGGCGCGCACCACCGGCAGCATGGCGAACGCGACACTCAGGTTGTGCAGCCATAACTCCTGCGGGTCGAAACGACCGATGGATTTGCTCACCAGCGACATCACGGCAATGCCGGTCGCCACCGATTTGACGCGGTTCAGACCGAGCAGCATGGCCGCTTCCTTGACCGAGCCCGCCTTGCGTGAAGTACCGAGCAACGGCGAGTTCGACAGGCCGATGATCTTGGCCGAGATCAGCGGGTCCTGTGAGATCAGCAACATCATCTGCTGCTCGCCCTCGTCGCTATCCAGATTCAGCGACATGAGCTTTTGCGCGATGACGGGCATGGCAGGGAGAGAATCCAGATGGCGTATGCCTTGCCGCAGGTCAACGGATCTGTTCGTTTCCTGGGTGAAATCCAGGGTGCGGGAGTTATCGACTGTCATAGTGGAGAGGAGGATACGTGCAGATCGCCGGCAACTCAAGTTCGCCGCGGACGATCGACCCGCCATGGCACTGTATAATCCGCGCCCGTCTCTGCCATGATCGATATGCGACTTCCCCTCTTCCTGCTGTGTGTGCTGTCCGGCTGGTGCAATGCAGCCCATGCACTCCCTCCTGCCCCGACCCTGGCGGCGAAGCACTATGCGCTGTATGACGCCAGCAGCGGACAGATGCTGGTGTCCGAAGCGGCGGATGCGCATATCGCCCCCGCCTCCCTGACCAAGCTGATGACCGCGTATGTCGTGTTCGGCGCGATCGAACGCGGCGAACTGTCTCCCGTGCGACGCCTGACCCCCACACCCTATGCGCTACGGTTACAGAAAGAGGAGCCGCGCATGTTCCTGGAGGCGGACAAGGAAGTGACCGTCGAAGTGTTGCTGCGCGGGATGATCGTGCAATCGGCCAACGATGCCGCGCGGGTACTGGCTGAAGCTGTCGCGAACCATGAGATCGCCTTTGCGGATCGCATGAACAGCGAAGCAAAACGGCTGGGGCTGCGCGACACGCATTTCACCAACGCGACCGGCGAGGCCGACCCGCAGCATTACAGCAGCGCGCATGACCTGGCGCTGATCGCGGCGGCGCTGGTGCGCGACTTTCCGCAGTACTACAGCCTGTATGCCCTGCGCGAATACAGCTACAACGGCATCAACCAGTTCAACCGCAACCGTCTGTTGTGGCTGGATCCCCATGTTGACGGGATGCAGACCGCCTGGAGCGAAGAGACCGGCTTCTCGATGGTCGCGTCCGCATTGCGCGAACCGCGCCGCCTGATCGCTGTATTGATCGGTGCCGACAAGGAGATGTTGCGCACCTCCGAGACGCAGCGCCTGCTCAACCACGGTTTCCGCGAATATGAATCGCTGCGTCTGTATCAAAAGCAGCAGGCCATGCGCAGCATGCCGGTGTGGAAAGGCACCGAGGACCGGCTCGACATCGGTTTCCGCGAGGATCGCTACATCACCATTCCGGCAGGACAACGAGAAGGATTGAGCGCACGACTGGAAACCATGCAGCCCCTGCTCGCGCCAGTGAATGCGGGGCAACAGGTCGGCACGCTGCATCTGTCCCTGAACGGCGAGCCGTTCCTGGATCTGCCCGTGATGGCGTTGCATACCGTCCCGCTGGCCAATGTGTTCTCGCGCGGGGTGGATGCGATACGATTGCTGTTCCAATAGGAGGCGACGATGGATGTCTATCTGAACGGGGAATACATGCCCATGGAAGAAGCCCGCATCCCGGTGCTGGATCGCGGCTTCATGTTCGGTGATGGCGTGTACGAGGTCATCCCGGTGTATGCGCGCCGCCCGTTCCGCATGCGCGACCATCTGCAGCGCCTGCAACACAGCCTGGACGGCATCCGCCTGCCCAATCCGCATAGCGTCGAAGAGTGGGAAGCCATATTGGAGACCATGATCGCGCCACTGTCGCTTGACGACCATTACCTCTACCTGCACATCACGCGCGGCGTCGCCAGGCGTGATCATCCCTTTCCGAACCCGCCGGTGCCACCCACCGTGTTCGTGATGAGCAGCCCGCTCACGCATCCGTCGGCAGAACAAGTCACGCAAGGCGTAGCCTGCATCACGGTGCAGGACAACCGCTGGTTGCGCTGCGACATCAAGGCCATCTCACTGCTGCCCAACGTACTGATGCGACAGGCGTCGGTCGATGCCGGCTGCGGCGAAGCCATCCTCATCCGCGACGACAGCTTCCTGACCGAAGGTTCGGCCAGCAACATCTTCCTGGTGAAGGACGGCGTGCTGCTCGCCCCGCCCAAGGACCACCTGATGCTGCCCGGCATCACCTACGATGTGATGCTGGAACTCGCCGCCAGCCACGGCATTCCATCGCAGATCCGCAAGATAATGAAAGAAGAACTGTTCAGCGCCGACGAACTGCTGCTCACCTCCTCCACCCGCGAGGTGATGGCCATCACCTCGGTGGACGGCCGACCCATCGGCAACGGCAAGCCGGGGCCGATATTCGAACAGTTGTACGGGCTGTACCAGACATTCAAACGAGAGGTCATGCGTAAATGAGCGAACCCAAAGATACCCTGATCGATTTCCCCTGCGACTTCCCCATCAAGGTGTTCGGCGTCGCACAGCACGGCTTCGCACAGGCCGTGGCCGAGGCCGTGCAGATCCATGCACCGGACTTCGATGCCGCCAGCATCGAGATGCGTGCCAGCAGTGGTGCGAAGTATCTCAGCCTGACCTGCACCGTACGCGTCACTTCCAAGGATCAACTGGACGACGTCTATCGCACCCTTAGCGGCCACCCGATGGTGAAGATGGTGCTATGACACCGCCCTTCCACATCCGCGCCATGGGACTGGTCGACTACGAGCCGACCTGGCGTGCCATGCAGCAGTTCACCAATGAGCGCACTGCCGACACCGTGGACGAGATCTGGCTGGTGCAGCACCCACCCACCTACACACAAGGACAGGCAGGCAAGCCCGAGCACCTGCTCAACCCGACCGACATCCCGGTGGTCAAGATAGACCGCGGCGGCCAGATCACCTACCACGGCCCCGGCCAGATCGTGCTCTATCTATTGCTCGACCTGCGCCGCTGGAAGATCAACGTGCGCGACCTGGTGCGCCTGATCGAGCAGGCCGTGATCGACCTGCTGGCGGAACACGGTGTGCAGGCGGAAGGACGGACGGACGCGCCCGGCGTGTACGTGAACGGTGCCAAGATCTCCGCGCTCGGGCTGAAGATCAAGAACGGCTGCTGCTACCACGGCCTGTCGTTCAATGTAGCCATGGACCTTACACCGTTCGACAACATCAACCCCTGCGGTTATCAGGGGCTGCGCGTGACGCAATGTCTGGAACTGGGTATCGCACCGGAATTCGAGGAGTTGCAAGCGGAATTGACACAGAACCTCGTGCACGGCCTGCAGCGGCATCTGCAGGAAAAGGGATCAGTTCTCGCTGGTTGAGATCGCCGCTTCGGGCGGTGGCGCCAGCACGGTGACCGTCACGCGGCGGTTGCGCGCCCGGCCTTCGTTGCTGTCGTTCGATGCCACCGGATCGTTGTCCGCATGGCCGATGGCCTTGAGTCGTTCTGCAGCCAAGCCTTGTTCGATGAACAGGCGTACCACACTGCTGGCGCGGGCGGAGGACAGTTCCCAGTTGGAAGGGAATTTCACGGTCGCGATGGGCAGGTTGTCGGTATAGCCTTCCACCTCAACAGGCGCGCTCTCTTCGGCCAGTATCTTTGCGACATCCGTCAGGGTCGCTACCGCCTCGGCTTGCAGCGTCGCATCGCCCTGCAGGAACAGCAGGCTGGCATTGATGTCCAGCGTGACGCCGCGCTCGGTCTGAGTGACGCTCATCGCGCCCTTGTTGACGAAGTTCGCCAGCTTGCCGTTGAGCGCCTCGCTCAGGCGTTTCATGCGTTCCTGCTGTTTGATGTATTTCTCCGCCAGGCGGGCGTTGCGGCGCTCGATCAGCGCCTTGAAGTACATCTCCTCTTCGCTCATGCCGGTTCCGGCATCTGTGCCTTCCTTGGCACCGAAGGCCTTGGTCATGGAACCACTGAACACCTTGTACTTGCCCTCATTGACCGAGGAGATGCCGTACATCACCACGAAGAAGGCGAACAGCAGGGTGATGAAGTCCGCGTAGGAGACCATCCAGCGGTCATGGTTGTCCGGCCCCTGTCTTTTCGCCCGGCGCGCCATGTCAGTTCAGGTAACCCCTGAGTTTGTTCTCGATGAAGTGAGGGTTCTCCGCATTGGCGATCATGCACAGGCCGTCGATCACCATCTCGCGCGTGTTCACCTGGCGCTGGATGAGGATCTTGAGTTTGCCTGAGATGGGCAGGAACACCAGATTGGCGAAGCCCACGCCGTAGATGGTGGCGATGAAGGCGACCGCGATACCCGCCCCCAGTTTGGCCGGTTCGCCCAGACTCTGCATCACATGCACCAGGCCCAGCACCGCGCCCAGGATGCCGATGGTGGGCGAATAACCTGCCGCCGCTTCCCACACGCGCGCACTCTGCCAGTGCAGCGTCTCGTAACTGTTCAGGTCGATATCCAGCACCTCGCGGATCTTCTCCGCGCTGTGGCCGTCCACCAGCAGCTGCAAGCCCTTCTGCACGAAGGGATCGTTCACGGTCTTGATCTGGCTTTCCAGGGAGAGGATGCCGTCCTTGCGCGCGGCATTGCCCCATGCGGTGAGACGATAAGACAGTTGCTGGGCTTCGCTCTTGGGGGTGACGAACACCCACTTCGCCATCTTCACGCCATTCAGGAATATCTTCATCGGATGCTGCACCATCACCGCGCCCAGCGTGCCGCCGAACACGATGAGGAAAGCCGCCAATTGCAGCAGCACATCGATCGCCCCACCCTCGAGGAACTGGCCGCCGAGTATGCCGGCGACGGCGACGACCAGTCCGAACAGGCTGAGGATGTCCATCAGTGTCCCCGCAAAGACGTGCGCAGGCGCGCCACGGCCTGGCTATGCAACTGGCACACGCGCGATTCGGACACGCCCATCACTTCGCCGATCTCGCGCAAGTTCATCTCCTGTTCGTAGTGCATACCCATCAATAGTCTCTCGCGCTCCGGCAGGCGTTCGATGGCTTGCACCAGAGCGGCACGAAAACGCTCGTCCTGCAACAGTTCCATCGGGTTGGCTTCGGTGCTGTAATCGTGCCGGTCGAAGAAGCTTTCTTCGTCCTCGTTGTGGAAATCCTCGTAATAGACCAGCTGCGCGCCGCGTGCCTCCTGCAGCAACTGCTGGTATTCGGTCAGACCCACCCCCAGCTCCTTGGCGATCTCGGTCTCGCTCGGTGCACGCCCCAGCCGCTGCTGCAGCCTGCTGATGGCGTTCTCGATACGGCGCGTGTCGCGGCGCATGCTGCGCGGCAGCCAGTCGGCCCCGCGCAACTCGTCCAGCATGGCACCGCGGATGCGCTGCGCCGCATAGGTCTCGAACTGCGCGCCGCGCAGTTCGTCGTAGCGGCTTGCCGCATCCAGCAGGCCGATCATGCCGGCCTGGATCAGGTCGTCCACATCCACGCTGCCCGGCAGTTTCAGCATCATATGGTGAGCGATGCGCTTCACCAGCGCCGCATGTTCCTGCAGGCATTGGTTCTTGTCGTTCAGTCCATTGGGCGTGTACATTTTCTTCACTCTTCCGATCTTGCCAGCAGCGGACTGTGCCTGGCGCGTCACCGGCGCCTCGGCGACGGCGACGGGACTCATGTCAGCGCCGCCATGCCGCCGGCATGCGACCGCACGCCCCTGAGGGCTCGCGGCTGCGACATGCGCATCAGTCTTTGCATGACGCTTCCCAGTCGGTCCTGCACATGCTCGTTGACAGCGGGCGCGCGCAACAGTCCCTGTGCGATCTCGCGCATCGCCATCGACGATGCGGCCGAGGGGAACGCTTCCACCACCGGACGGCACAATTGTGTCGCACGATGCAACTTCTCATCAACCGGAATATAGCCCAGATACGAAAGGCTTACCTGCAAATGATGACGTGCGACCTTGTCCATATTGTCGAACACCGCCAGCGCCTCGCGCTCGCTGCCGACGCGGTTGACCACGATATCGAAAGCCTGGCGACCGTTGTGTACCGCCATCTTCTTCAGCAATGCGTAACTTTCAGTGATGCCGCTGGCGGTCGCGTTCAGCACCAGCAGCAAGGGCTCGTCGCCGGACAGGCTGGCACAGACGGAATGACCGTCGCGTGCCGCATCCACCAGCACCACATCGCGCCCGACCGCCGCCCCCAGCAGCGCTTCCAGCAGACGTTCGCGTTCGTCCTCCTGCATCTTGGGCAAGGATTGCATCGCTCGCGCCACCGGCAACACACCGGGACCGGCCACGCCCTGCAGCAGCACCTCCTGCCAGGTCTTGTCGCCGCGTGCGGCATGCAACAGGTCGTAACGCGGACGCAGCGCCAGCGTGTTGGCCACGTTGTCGTGCGACAGGTTCTCGTCCAGCACCAGCACATCCTTGCCGCCATGGGCGAACACCGCCGCCAGGTTAGTGACGATGCTGGTCGCGCCCAGTCCGTCGCGCGCGCCCAGCACGGTGATCACCTGGGCATTGCCCCGCGCCAGCAGTTTGCGCAATCCGGCGGCCTGGTCGCCGAAACCGAAGTGGGAGGTCTTAGTGGGCATATTCCCTCCCCGCGGTCGCGCCGCTGGTCAGTCCGGCCATGAAGGCCGGGAAATCCATCTCCGGCAGGGCGAAGTTCGAGGCCTTGCCGATATCCTTGAAGGTGCGGTGCAGCAGATAGTCCAGCTTCACCTCATGCAGGTCCTCCGGCACACGCTGGCCGCTGGCGATGTAGTGCATGGCCAGCTTGTGGCGTGCCACCACATCGAGCACCGTGCCCAGCGTCACCGCCTCGTCCAGTTTGGTCGGGATGCAACCGATCACCCCCGGCCCGCCGTACATCTTCACCACGTCGTCCAGCGTGCCGCCGGCGCTGGTGGCGTTCAACAGCAGCAGGCGTTTGATGCCCGCCTCGTCGAACATGCGGGTCTGCTCGGCCACGCGGCTGTCGCGCTGGCCCACACCCATGGTGTCGATCAGCACCAGATGCTTGTGTTTGAGGCCGGACAGGGTGAGCTTGAGGTCGTTGGCATCGCGCACCGCATGCACGCTGACGCCGAGGATCTTGGCGTAGATGCGCAGTTGTTCGTAAGCGCCGACACGGTAGCTGTCGGTGGTGACCAGCGCCACCTTGTCCGCGCCGTAGCGCACCACGGCGCGAGCGGCCAGTTTGGCGGTGGTGGTGGTCTTGCCGACACCGGTGGGGCCGACCAATGCATACACACCGCCGCGCGTCACCACATCGTCCTGCACACCGGCCACGCGCAGGTTGTGCGCAAGGACGCGCTTGACCCAGTTCAGGTCGGCATCGGCAGGCATCTTGTCCAGCAGACGACGCGAGAGCGCGGGGCTAAAGCCGACATTGACCATGTCACGCATCAGACTGGAGCGCTTCGGATCCTGTTGCTGGATGTTGCCCCAGGCCAGCGTGGCCATCTGTTCCTGCATCTGCTTGTGCATGGCCTTGAGTTCGCTCAACAGGCGCTGCTGCTCGGCGGGTTCTTCCGACTGCCCGACTTGGACGAGGGCAGGAGCCGGCGTCACGGCACGTTGCGTGTCGGCCGCGAGCACTTTCGCACCCAGTGTGGCGGCCTGGTTCTGCGCCCGGTCGGATAGCGAGGAACGGGGTGCTGTGCGCTGCGCCAGGGGCGGCCTGGAAGAGGCGCGCGATTCGACCACGCGCGTCTCGTTCAGATGTGCCAGCTCGCTGCCCGGGATGGCGACGATCTCCACCCCCTCGGCCACTTTGCGATTGGACAGGATGACTGCGTCTTCGCCCAGTTCGATACGTACCAGTTTCAGGGCCTCGCGCGAGCTGCCTGCGATGAATTTCCTTGCGTTCATGCTCTACCTCCTACCATGGCTGTCACCCGGATGGTCTTGAAGCCGGGTACCTCTTCTTGTGAAATGACTTTGAGTTGCGGCACGGCGCGTTTCAGGAAGCGCGCCAACAGGTCGCGCAGACCGCCGGGCACCAGCAGCACGGTGGGCAGACCCAGCCGTTCCTGTGCCTCGGTGGCGGCGCGCGCCTCGTTCAGCAGGGTGTTGGCCAGCCCGGGCTCGATGGCGGAACCACCGGCCTGCAAGGCCTGGCCGAGCACGTATTCGAGTTCCTTGTCCATGCCGATGACCTGCAGTTCCTGCGACGACGGATAGTATTGCTGCACGATGGCGGCCCCCAGTCCGACACGCACCAGCGAGGTGAGCACCGTGGCATCCTGCGTGCGCGGCGCATGCTCGGCCAGCGTCTCGAGGATGGTGCGCATGTCGCGGATATGCATGCCCTCGTCGAGCAGGTTCTGCAGCACCTTCTGCACGGTGGTGAACGGCAGCAGGTTGGGGATCAGGTCCTCGGTCAGCTTGGGCGCGATCTTGCCCAGATGATCCAGCAGCTGTTGCAGTTCCTGACGGCCCAGCAGCTCGGCGGCATTGCTCTGGATCAGGTGGCTCATGTGGGTCGCCACCACGGTGCCGGCATCGACCACGGTGTAGCCCATGGCCTGCGCCTGGTCGCGCAGGTTCTGCTCGATCCAGACGGCGGGCAGACCGAAGGCCGGATCCTTGGTCGGGGTGCCGGGCAATACGCCGCTCACGTTACCGGGATTGATCGCCAGCAACTGTTGCGCATAGGCTTCGCCGCTACCGATCTCGGCTCCTTTGAGGGTGATGCGGTAGCTGTTGGGCGACAGATCGAGGTTGTCACGGATATGCACCGGCGGCGGCAGGAAGCCCATGTCCTGTGTGAATTTCTTGCGGATGCCCTTGATGCGGCGCAGCAGGTCACCGTCCTGCGCCTTGTCCACCAGCGCAATCAGGCGATAGCCCACTTCCAGCCCCAGCACATCCACCTGCGACACATCTTCCCAGCTCGCTTCCGCCGCTTCCGGGATCACCACTTCCTGCGTCTCGGTCTGCTGCGCCTGCACTTCGGCCCGTTTGCCCTTCTGCATCAGGAAGTAGGCGAACCAGCCCATCGCACCGGCCAGCATCAGGAAGGCGAAATGCGGCATGCCGGGGATCATGCCCAGCATGCCGATGATGGCAGCGGTCAGAACGATCACATGCGGATTGGAGATCAGCTGCTTGCTCAGCTGCTGGCCGATGTTGTCCTCGGATGCGACGCGGCTGACCACCATACCGGCCGCCGTGGAGATCACCAATGCCGGGATCTGCGCCACCAGCCCGTCGCCGATGGTCAACAGGGTGTAGTACTTGGCGGCGGTCGCCAGATCCAGATCATGTTGCAGCATGCCGACCACCAGACCGCCGATCACGTTGATCAACATGATCATGATGCCGGCCACCGCGTCGCCGCGCACGAACTTGGAGGCACCGTCCATGGCCCCGTAGAATTCGGCTTCCTGCGCGATCTCGGCGCGGCGTTTGCGCGCCACATCCTCGCCGATCAGGCCGGCGTTGAGATCGGCGTCGATGGCCATCTGCTTGCCCGGCATCGCGTCCAGCGTGAAGCGCGCGCCGACTTCGGCGATACGGCCCGCGCCCTTGGTGATGACCACGAAGTTGATGATGACCAGGATGATGAACACCACCAGTCCGACGGCGTAATTGCCGCCGACGAGGAAGTGGCCGAACGATTCGATGACCTTGCCGGCAGCAGCCGGGCCGGTGTGACCTTCCAGCAGCACCACCCGCGTGGAGGCGACGTTGAGCGACAGGCGCAGCAGCGTGGAGATCAGCAGCACTGCCGGGAACACCGCGAAATCCAGCGGCTTGGTGGTGTTCATCGCCACCAGCAGCACCATGATGGCCAGCGCGATATTGAATGTGAACAGGATGTCGAGCAGCAGCGGCGGCAACGGCAACACCATCATCGACAGGATCATCACGATCAGCAACGGCCCGGCCAGGCCGCGCACGCCGGTGCTGGTCAGTGATGCTTTCAATGTGCCCAAGAAATCGTTCATGTCGCGCCCCGTTATCCGTTCCGTTTTGCCGCCCCGTGCAGAGGTTCATGGCTCATGCGTATTATCTGGAGCGCGCGTCAAATCAAAGGTGGGAATAGAAGGGGAATTGTGCGGCTATTAATCGCAGTGCCCGGACACTGCATCAATCCGCCGCCGCTTCGGCCGGCTCCTTGTTCAGCGGGTCGAGCTCTTTGGGCACGGGCAGTTCACCCGGCATCACCGGCTTGGCACCGCCCAGCTTCTTGTAGCGGCGCAGCTGATAGACATAGGCCAGCACTTCGGCGACGGCGGTGTACAACGCCTCGGGGATGGGTGCCCCCAGTTCGCCGTGCTTGTGCAGGGCTCGCGCCAGCGGCGGCGCTTCGAGGATGGGCACGTTGTGTTCCTTGGCGATCTCCTTGATCTTCGCCGCCAGCAGATGCGAGCCTTTGGCGACCACGATGGGCGCGCGCATCTTGTCCTCGCTGTATTTGAGTGCCACCGAGTAGTGGGTCGGGTTGGTCACCACCACGTCGGCGGTCGGGATCTCGGACATCATGCGGCGGCGGGCGATCTCGCGCTGCATGCTGCGGATGCGTCCCTTGACGTGCGGATCGCCTTCCGTCTCCTTGCCTTCCTGCCGCACCTCTTCCTTGGTCATCTTCAGCTTCTTGGTGTGTTCGTACAGCTGGAACGGCACGTCCAGTACGACGATCAGCACCATGCCAGCCATGATGGCGGCGTAACTCCACCAGATCATGTCGTTCAGGTGCGGGATGGCGCGCACCGCCGGCTCGCTCACCAGCTGCATCACCTCGTCGCGATTGGCCCAGACCACCCAGGCTCCGATGCCGCCGACCAGGATAGCCTTGCCCAGTGCCTTGACCAGCTCGATCAGACTATGGGCGGAGAACATCCGCTTGATGCCGCTGAGCGGGTTGAGCTTGCCGAATTTCGGTTGTAGCGCCTTGGTCGAGAACAGCCAGCCGCTCATCAGCATCGGCGAGAACAGTGCCACCAGCAACAGCAGCCCGAGCAAAGGCACGAAGGTGAGCAGGATGTCCATGAACAGGTCGTGCAGTCTGGGCACCATCAGCTCGATGTTGAAGGCGAGCGCGCGGTCCAGCGTGAGGCCGTTCTGCAGCAGGCGCAACATGCCCTGTCCCAGCGCCTCCCCCATCATCCACAACCCGGCCCCGCCCGCCACCAGCCCCAGGAAAGTGGATAGCTCGCGCGAGCGCGCGACCTGCCCCTCCTCGCGCGCCTTGTCAAGTTTGCGTTGCGAGGGGAGTTCTGTCTTTTCTAGGTCGCTGTCCTGCTCGGCCATGTCTTCCGTCCTGTATCGGTGCGGCGATTATGGACGTGGCCGCGCGCGGCCAAGTGTCCGAAATGAAGGGGTTTTCCCACGCTATTGCACAGATTCCCGTGCACCGGGCAGGCATAAGATGGCATCATTAGCGGCAGGCGTCTCAAGCAAACACGGAAGTCGCCGATAAGACAGACATAATGCATCAGGGGGAAGCATGAAAAGGGATATCACACCGACCACGTTCGAGCGCGTGATGCGGGACGACGACTTCATCGTCTCCATGACCGACACCAAAGGCCGCATCACCTACGGCAACCGCATCTTCATCGAGTTCTCAGGCTACCAGGAAGAAGAATTGCTGGGTACCCAGCACAACATCATCCGACACCCGGACATGCCGCGCGCAGTGTTCCAGCTATTGTGGGACAAGATCCAGAAGAAAGAGGAATGCTTCGCCTATGTGAAGAACATGTCCAAGGACGGCGGCTTCTACTGGGTATTCACCAACGTGACGCCGACCTTCGATTCTTCCGGCAACATCAACGGATATTTCTCGGTACGACGCAAACCCAGGCGCAGCGGCATCGACGCGGTGACCCCGCTGTATGCCGCCATGCTGGAAGCCGAGCGCAAGGCCGGACCGGCCAATGCCATCGCCGCCTCCACCAAGATCCTGGTGGATCTGCTGAACGAAAAAGGAATGAGCTATGACGAACTGGTCCTTGCAATCTAGATTCTCCGCCCTGTTGTGGGCGTTCTCCTTCGGTACGCTGGTCATCATCCTGACCAGCTTCGCGCGCCACGGGTTCGATGCGTTCATGATCACCTTCCTGGTGGTCGGCATCGCTGTCTCTGCCGCAGGACAGATGCTGGCCAGACGCTGGTTGTCCCCACTGAAAAAAGTGGAAGAGGTGGTGCATGCCGTCGCGGCGGGCAAGTTCAATTCCCGCGTCACCGGCATCGGCCATGCGCGCGACGAGATCAGCCTGCTGTGCTGGGACGTGAACGACATGCTGGACCAGCTGGCCACCTTCTTCCGTGAGCAGGAGACCAGCTTCCGCGCCAACCTCGCGGGCAACTTCGAGCGCCAGGCCATGAGCGGCGGCGTGCACGGCGGCTTCAAGAAAGGGCTGACCAACCAGAACATCCTGCTGGAAGGCATGGCCGAGCAGAAACGCAGCGCCATGCGCACGCACATGTTGTCGCGCGCCCACCATCTGAACACCGACAATCTGCTGAAGAACCTGGTCTCCAACCAGAGCGACCTGAAGACCATCACCGACAACATGGAAGAGCTGGCACGCCTGTCGCGCCGCACGCGCGAGGATGCCGAGGAGAGCCGCGAATCGGTGAAGGATGTGGTGCAGCGCCTGTCCGGCATCGTGGCGCGGGTGAACCACGCCAACGAGGCGATCACCAACCTGAATGCGCGCAGCAGTGAGATCACCAAGGCGGTCGGCCTGATCACATCCATCGCCGACCAGACCAACCTGCTCGCCCTGAACGCCGCCATCGAGGCGGCCCGAGCGGGCGAGGCCGGACGCGGTTTTGCCGTGGTCGCGGACGAGGTGCGCAAGCTGGCGGAGAACACCAAGAACGCTTCCGAATCCATCGGCCGCATCATGCTGATGCTGCAGAGCGAATCGGCCAAGATGCTGACCGACTCGCAGGAGATGCACGAGATCGCCAATTCCTCGCAGAGCGTCATCGGAAAACTGGAACACAAGTTCGGCCAGTTCTACGAATCGGCGGTGACCTCGCTGGCCAGCGCCCGCTATGCACAGGACCTGAGCTTCGCCTCGCTGGTGAAGGTCGATCACGTCATCTACAAACAGCGCGCCTATGTGCTGGTCAACGACTGGGACAACGAGGAATACAAGACCGCAGTCGGTGTCGACCACCACAACTGCCGTCTGGGCAAGTGGTATGAAGGTGCCGGCAAGGACGTGTTCGGCGAGATGCCCTCGTTCCGCAAACTGGACGTGCCGCACGGCAAGGTGCACGGTTCCGTGCATCGCATGCTGTCACTGATGGAGATGAACTGGGCACACGACGAGTCGCTGCAGGATCAGATCCTGGCGCAACTTAAAGTGGCGGAAGACGCCAGCCTGGAAGTGATGGCCGTCATCGACCAGATGGTTGCCGACAAGCACCCGCATGTAGCGAAGCGCGGCTGACCGTCGGCAGGCGGCGCGGTCCGCGCGTCTGCCCCCGCTCAGCGTTCCCTGCTGCGCAGGATCGCCCGCTCGGCGATCCTTTCCAGCGGCAACACCTCATCCACCGCGCCCAGTTCGATCGCCGCGCGCGGCATGCCGAACACCACACAACTGTCCTCGTCCTGCGCCAGGTTGATGGCACCGGCCTGCTTCATCTCCCGCATCGCGACCGCCCCGTCCTTGCCCATGCCGGTCAGCATCACGCCGAGTGCGCGCGCCCCCAGTACCGTGGCGGCGGAGCGGAACAGCATCTCCACCGACGGGCGGTGGAAGTTCACCGGCGGTCCATCGTTCAGCTGGATGCGGTAACCCGCGCCATATCTTGCGATCTGCAGATGGGCATTGCCCGGGGAGAGATATACCGTGCCACCACGGACGTCCTCTCCCTGCTCGGCCAGTTTGACGCGCAACTTGCACAGCCCGTCCAGACGCTCGGCAAAAGAAGGCACGAAGTTCTCCGGCATATGCTGCGCAATGAGGATGGGCGGCGCATCGGCCGGCATCTGCGACAGGAACACACGCAAGGCATCCGTCCCGCCGGTGGAGGAACCGACGACGATGATGCGCCCGTCAGGCATGTCCGGCCAACTCGTAGACGGTCTGGCCGCGCAGCCTGAAATAGGCGGCGGCATGATAGAAACTCTCCGAATGTCCCGCGAACAACAGTCCGTGCGGGTGCAGCAAGGGTGCGAACTTCTTCAGGATGCCGAGCTGGGTATCCTTGTCGAAATAGATCATCACATTGCGACAGAAGATACCGTCCAGTTTCTGCCGGATCGGGTAGCTGGCATCGAGCAGGTTGATGCGTTTGAACTCGATGCACTGCTGCAATTCCGGGCGCACCTTGAAATATCCGTCCCCATCCGCCACAAAGAAGCGGGCCACCCGCTCCGTTCCCAGCTTGAGGACTGCTTCGGCCTTGTAACGACCGGCTTTGGCGGTCACCAGCACATGGCTGTCCAGATCCGAAGCGATGATGCGGACCGGGTGGTCGAAACCGCCGAACGTCTCGGCGGCGGTGATCGCCATCGAATAGGCCTCCTCGCCGGTGGAGCAGGCGGAACACCAAAGATGTATCGGACGCGACGGGCCGAGCTTCTTCAGGTGCTCCGACAATAATTTGAAGTGATGCGCCTCACGGAAGAACGAGGTGAGATTGGTCGTCAGGGAATTGACGAACGCCTCCCATTCCTGTTCGTTACCTTTCTGCAGCAGCGACAGGTATTCGGCAAAGGTCTTGATGCCGGTCGCACGCAGCCTTCTTGCCAACCGGCTGTAGACCAGTTCCTGTTTGCTGTCTGTCAGGGCGATACCGGCATGGCGATGGATCAGGGCGCGGATCTTCTCGAAGTCCTGATCGGTAAAAACGAATTCACGGTTCATCATGAAGTCACAACCACTGACTCCGGCTGCCGCGCACAGCACAGCCGGAACCCGGTGCATCCATTATTTCGTGGAAGCGCACAACAGGCTGTTGTCCCCTTCTCCGGCGATAGCGATACGCTCCAGTGCGGACAGGACGGCCATGCTGTCTGCCTCCATCTTGGCCACCAGTTCCATGCCGCGCAACGGATCGTTCGCATGGAACGCCGCCACCGCATCTTTGCCGTTGTGATGGAAGCTCTGGTGCGGCGCTGCCACCGCCTGATAGCCATCCAGTTTGGAGAAACAATCCTTGCCTTCTCCCTCGAAATACCATTTACCCAGACGGCAGGCGGTGTGCGAGGCGAAGCTGTCCGGGGCTCGGTCGGAGATACCAATGAACACCTTGTAGATCTCGAACTTGTACAGGATGTGATCGATCTTGGCGACTTCGACGAAACTGCGCAGCGCGGCGGCGGAGATGGTGCCTTCCATGGTATGCGACAGATCCAGCAGATGCTTCATGTTCTCCATCACAGTGCCCACATCGCTGCTGAACACCCTGGACTTCTCCGCCCATTCTTCCATCTGGGTACGGGCATGCTGCGTCTCATCCTGGATGGCGGTGACGATGACCGAGATCTCGCTGGTCGCCTTGGCGGTACGCTCAGCCAGTTTGCGCACCTCATCCGCCACCACCGCGAAACCGCGTCCCTGCTCGCCGGCACGGGCGGCCTCGATGGCCGCATTCAGCGCCAGCAGATTGGTCTGGTCCGCGATCTCCTTGATGAGTTGCACGATACTGCCGATCTGCGCCGCACGTTCGGTCAGTCCCTGCACGTTCTTCGATGTGCGTAGCGTGTCGCCGGACAACGATTCCAGACTGGAGGCGATGTTGAGCACCGCTTCGCGGTTGTTCACCGAGACGTTCGCCGCCTCGATGGCATGCTGCTTCTCTGCGCCCAAAGAGGTCGCCGCCTCGACCTGCGAGGTTTGCAGGGCGATGAAAGACTCGCCGAATCCCTGCATGTTGGCGAATATCCGGTCGGCCACCTCGCATTTCAGTTTCGCCTGCTCGGCCTCCTGCCGGTACGACTCGCGCTGGCTTTCCAGCCTGGACAGTTCGTCGCGAAGATTGCCGATGTCACGTTCCGTCTCTACCAGACGGCGTTGCGCCGCCTGGTAGTCCTGCTTGATCTTTCCGCCAAACATGACTTCCTCCAGATTTGATGATGTTGTTTTATTCGTAACCGGGTCAGACCTTGAACACTTCCACCGACTGCCTGACTTCCCTTGATTTCATTTCCAGCGAGTTCGCCAGATCGAGCAGGCCTTTTGCTGCGCCCGCATTCTCTTCCGACATCTGCGACACTCGCTCGGTGCTCTTGGCCAGCTCGGTGGCGGCGGCATTCTGCTCCTCCAGCGCCACCGCGATGTCGTCGATCACACCGGCGACCTCGCCGAAACTGCTCTGTATCTGCTTGATGGAAGTCTGCGCCGTCTCGGCATCCGCCACCCCCAGCCGCGTGGTATTGACCACCTTGTCCATCCCCTCCAGGGCATTCGCCGCCACGGCACCGATCTTGCCCGACATCTGGCTGATCTCGTTGGTCGCCCCGGCGGTGCGCTCGGCCAGCTTGCGCACCTCGTCCGCCACCACGGCGAAACCCCGCCCCTGCTCGCCCGCCCTTGCAGCCTCGATGGCCGCATTCAACGCCAGCAGGTTGGTCTGGTCGGCGATCTCCTTGATCACCTTCACCACATCGCTGATGCGCGACGCATCCTCGCCGAGCCGCGAAACTTCACCCGAGGCGCTCTCGATCTCGCCCGCGATCTCCAGCAGGCCGGCGACCGTCTTGTTGACGACCTGCGCCCCTTTTTCGGCACTGGCACGGGAGCTGTTGGCGATCTGTTTGGCATTGCCGCCCCGGTCGCTGATATGCGTCGTGGAGACGCTCAATTCCTCGATCGCAGCGGCCATACCCGACACGGAATCCGACTCATGATTGACGTTCTGTGCGATCTGGTTGGCCGAGGTAGCGAGGTTATGGGCCATATCCCCTACATGGTAGGCTTGTGACTTGACCTGACCGATCATGTCGCGCAGGCTGTTCTGCATGAGGTAGGCGTTCGCCAGCAGGCTGCCCGGCACGGGCTGGGCAGCAGGCTGCCGCGAGAAGTCACCCTGCGCCATCGTATTCACGACCGCCGCGACATCGCGCGGATCGCCACCCAACTGGCGCATGACCTGGCGGATGATGGCGGTTGCCAGCAGGAATGAGATGGCCAGCGAGACCAGAACCCAGGTGATGATCACGTTGCGCCGGTGTTGATAATCCTGCTGCGCCAGCAATATCTTCTCGGACGCTTTCTGTTCGGTGAAGGACACGAAACTTTCACGCAACTCCCTGACATGTGCCAGCACGGGACGGTCTATCCCTTCCACTTTCGCATCCGAAGCCATGCCGTCCCCGCGGTGCGCATCGATCTGGGCGAGGTACTGGTCACTCACATCCCTGTGCTCATCACCCAGCGCGTCCAGCTTGCCGATGAAACCGGCGAATTCCTGTTCATGACCGGCAGCGAGCTGCTTCAGCCCTGCACTGGCCGCTTGCAGACTATGTTCGAAACGTTCGCGCTCTTCGATGAAACCGGCCCGGTATTTCTTTTTCTTGTCCGCATCATCGCCGCGCATCCACACGTTCTTGGCATGCTTGGTCTGCTTCAGGAACGCGATGTCCATGGTGCTGATATGTTCCATCACCGTGATGTCGGACTTCAGTCTTTCCACCTCGTGTTGCTCCGCGTCCACTGCCCCCTTGAGCATGACCAGCGCGAACACCGCCATCGCCACGAACATGGCGAACGACGTCGCTTCCAGGGCAAGGAATTTTTTCTTCAACGAAAGTGCTGCAAACATCTAATCCTCCGGTTGTTGCTGTTCTTGTTATCGGTTCAGTTGCCGCGCACGTCGCTCAGCAGTTCCTTGATGTCCAGGATCAGCACGATATCGCCCTCGCTGGACATGGTGACACCCGCCACGCCCTTGGGGCGGAAGGTATCCAGCGACTTGATAACCACATCCTCATGGCCGACGAAACCGTCCGCAGTCAGGATGAAGCTGTTGCTGCCGAACTGCATCAGCACCCCGACCTCGGACCGCTCATTGCTGCCCCAGCCGATGAGCTGGGTGAGCGGCAGCACCGGCAACACCTCGCCGCGCACGATCATGGTCGCCTTGCCGGAAACCTGTTGCAGCGCGTCTCGCGTGACCGGCAGGATCTCGCGCACCATGGACAACGGCACTGCGAAAGACTGGTCGCCCAGGCGCAGCACCAGCACCGGCAGGATGGCCAGCGTCAGCGGCAGCGAGATGGAGAAGGTGGAACCCTTGCCGACTTCGGACTGGATCTGGATGCTGCCGTTCAGCTTCTGGATATTGGTCTTCACCACGTCCATGCCGACGCCGCGTCCCGATACACTGGATATCTCGTCCTTGGTGGAGAAGCCGGGCAGGAACACCAGCTCCAGACACTGGTTCTCGTCCAGCGTGTTGGCCACCTCGTTGGTGATGAGCCCCTTCTCCACCGCCTTGTTGCGTATCACTTCGGGGCGCATCCCCTTGCCGTCATCGGTGATGGTGATCAGGATGTGATCACCCTCCTGCCGGGCGGAAAGTTCGACCACGCTCTTTTCCGGCTTGCCAGCAGCGCGGCGCTCCTCTATCGTCTCCACGCCGTGGTCGACCGCGTTGCGCACCAAGTGCACCAGCGGGTCGTTCAGGTCCTCGATCATGGTCTTGTCCATCTCGGTCTCTTCGCCGGACAGTACCAGCTCCACATCCTTGCCCAGCGAGCGTGCCAGATCGCGTGCGAGGCGCGGATATTTCTTGAACAGTCGGCCGATCGGCTGCATGCGCGTCTTCATCACCGCGTTCTGCAGGTTGACCACCAGCATGTCGAGTTGTGTCACGGACAGGTCCAGTTCTCGCAGGATATCGGCGTCCGTGCGGCCCTGCAGGATGTCCGAGCGCAGGTGCGTCAACCGGTTCTTGGTCAGACCGATCTCGCCCGACAGGTTGAGCACCTGGTCCAGACGCTCGGTATCCACCCGGATGGTGGTCTCCTTGGCTTCGGTTGCCGGCACATCGCCGCCGCGCCGGCCGACCGTGCTGCCCGGCACGTCGGTGGAACGTCTGCCGAACGCTTTGCGTGTGGATTCTTCTTCGTTGATCGCCTGCTTGATCACTTCCGGATCGCGCTTGGCACCGACCTGCTCGACGATATCGCTGCCGGTGAGCGCCTTGTACAAGGCGTCCCAGTCGACGTTCTCCGCCTCGATGGTCGGCAGGGCCGCCGGTGCGGGTGCTGCCGCAGGTGCTGCGGCAGAAGGGGCGGCGGCAGATTTGATCGCAGCGACCGCCTTGCCTTCCAGCGCATCCTTCAGGGCTCGGATGATGTCGGCGGGTGCCGCCTGCGGCTGCACGCTCTGCTGCAGGGCACCGAACATATGGCGCACTTCCGCCGTGGCGGCGAAGATCACATCCATCAGTTCCGCACTGAGCTTCAGCTCCTTGTTGCGCAGTTTGTCGAACAGGTTCTCGGTCAGATGACACAAGGTGACCAGTTCCGTTGCATTCAGGAATCCGGCCCCGCCCTTGATGGTGTGGAAACCGCGGAATATCTCGTTCAGCAAACCACTGTCGTCGGGCGCTTTCTCAAGCTCCATCAGTTTGCTGTCCACATCGGACAACATGTCTCCCGCTTCCATCAGGAAATCGCTCAACAGGTCTTCCATTCCGGCAAAATCGTTCATGTTCTTCTCCTGGTTAGGGAAGCTGGCTCTGCGGGCCGGATCGGACCTCCGCTCGCAACGCCACTTCTCTCTTCGCCTTTTGACCTTCTCGTTCTAGAACCCCAAGCTCTCCAGCAGGTAGCCATTCCGACACGGTGCGGCGTAGCCGTCTGGTGCGGGAGGTGTTGCAGACCTGCTGTTCATACACGTCATGGTTAAAATCCCAAACTTTCCAGCAGGTCGTCCACCTGATCCTGGCTGGTGACCACATCGTTCCTGCCGGTAGCGTTGATAACCGGACCGTTCAGCAGACCCGAGTTCTCGGCACGCACCGCAGGCGGTGCGTTCTCCAGCAACAGTTCTACCAGTTGCTTCTCCATCTCCTGCGTCAACTGGATGATCTTCTTGATGACCTGCCCGGTCAGATCCTGGAAGTCCTGCGCCATCATGATCTCGAGCAGATAGGCGTTCACTTCCTTGCCCTGTTTGGGGGCCTCGTGCAGATGGGCATGTGTCTGCGTGACCAGTTCCTTGAACTGCTGCACATCCAGTTTCTTCTGGAACAGCAGATCCCACTGCGAGGCCAGGCGCTGCGATTCGTCGGAGAGTTTGTCGACCAGCGGCTGCGCCGCTTCCGTGGCGGTCAGCACGCGCTCGGCGGCCTGCTGCGTCAGGGTCGCGACATAGTTGAGGCGGTCGCGCGCATCGGGGATGGAAGAGGTCGCCTTCTCGATCTCATTGTGCAGGCCCAGCTCGCGCAGCGTGTCATGCAGCTTGCGCGCCATCTGTCCGACCTGGTTGATGACTTTCGCGGGCTCGGCATCGGCGTTCAGCTGGATCACCTTGGCCGGCGCCTTGGGCTCGTCGGTATTGGCGGAAATGATGCTGTCGAACAGTGCTTCGAGATCGTCCGAGTCTTGATTTGCAGGATTAGCCATGATTCACCTCACTTGTTCAGATGCGGGTTAGCCGCGAATATCTTCTTCAGTTTCTCATCCAGCGTCGCGGCAGTGAACGGCTTGACCACGTAGCCGGACGCTCCCGCTTGTGCCGCCTCGATGATGTTCTCCTTCTTCGCTTCTGCCGTCACCATCAATACCGGCAGATGCTTGAGTGACGCATCGGCGCGGATGGCGCGCAGCAGTTCGATGCCGGTCATGTTCGGCATGTTCCAGTCCGACACCACGAACTCGAACTGCTCGCTGCGGAGTTTGTTCAGCGCATCGACACCGTCCTCTGCTTCCTGCACGTTGACGAAACCCAGCTCTTTCAGGAGATTGCGCACGATGCGTCGCATCGTGGAGAAATCATCCACCACCAGAAATTTTGTGTTCTCTATTCCCATCTCAATCTCCTCGTTACACCTTCCATACAGCTTGTTATGTCAGCAACGGTCGCAAGGTCGACGACAACACCATCGAGTCGAACTTGGGCACGTAATAGTCGACGCCCACACGCTTGCCCATCGCGCGGTTGGCATCGGACGACAGCGACGAGTGCATCACCACCGGGATACCCTCGAAGCGTCGGTCGTTCTTCACATACTGGGTCAGCACATAGCCGTCCATGGCCGGCATCTCGGCATCGGTCAGGATGACCTGGATCTGGTCATGCAGGTTCTGTCCGCTGCTCTGGGCGGCATCCGCCATCGCGCGCAAACGGTCCCACGCCTCCTGCCCGTTGTTGGACTGGATGTGCTTGACACCCATGCGGTCCAGCACCTCGACGATCTTGCGCCGCGCGACCATCGAATCATCCGCGAAGAACACGCACAGGTCATGCGCGGACTCGATGCGTTCGACGTTGCCGACGATGGCCTCGCCGAACGCGTTGGACAGGATCTGCTCCACATCCAGGATGGACACCAGCGAGCCGTCATCCAGATTGGTGATGGCGGTGATCAGCGCGTCCTTGTCGGACAGCATGCCCTCGGTCGGCCGCACCTTGTCCCAGTCGACGCGGATGATGCGATCCACATCCTTCACCAGGAAGCCGAGGATATGGTTGTTGTATTCGGCCACCATCATGGTCTGGTGCGGCTGTTCCTCGCGGATCGCCATGAACTTCGCCAGGTTCAGCACCGGCATCACATGACCGCGCAGGCTGACGATGCCGTCCACGCCCTGCGGCATATTGGGGGTGCGCGTGATCTTGCCGGCCTGCGACACCTCCTTCACCTTGAACACGTTGATGCCGAACTTCTCTTCCGTGCCCAGATTGAACAACAGGATCTCCATCTTGTTGGTGCCCGCAAGATTGGTGCGCGCATCGATATGATCGAGCAGCCCGTCGTGTTCTGATGCCAGCATGTCTTCGTTGTATGCCATGTCGTGCCCCCTTATCCCAGCAGACGCGCCAGCGTCTGCGACAATTTCTGCGGTTCGAACTTGGGTACATATTCATCCACGCCGACCGCCTTACCCAACTGCTGGTTGGAGCTGCTGGACAGCGAGGAATGCATCAGCACCGGGATCCCGTTGAAGCGCTTGTCCGCCTTGATCTTGCGGGTCAGCATGTAGCCGTCCATCTCCGGCATCTCCACGTCGGTCAGGATCACCTGCACCATCTCTTTCAACGGCGTGTTGGAAGACTCGGCATAGTCCGCCATGCGTGCCAGCTCCTCCCAAGCCTTGCGCCCGTTGATGGCGGAGATGGATTTGACGCCCATCGCCTCGAGGGTGCGCGCGATCTGGTTGCGGGCGACGGACGAATCGTCGGCGAAGAACACGGTGCGGTTCTCCTTGTTGATGGGCTGGACCGCCTTGAAGATCATCTCGTCGGAGCCGAAGTGACCGGTCTCCGCCAGCACCTTCTCCACATCCAGCATCATCACCAGCCGCTTGTCCTTCAGCTCGGTGATGGCAGTCACCAGTCCGCCCATCTCGGCCACCAGCATCTCGGGCGGAACGCGCATCGCAGACCAGTCCAGACGCAGGATGTTATCCACCGACTTCACCAGGAAGCCCTGCGTGTGACCGTTGTACTCGGTCACGATCATGATGCCAGGCTTGGTGTCGGACTCCATGCCGATATATTTCGCCAGATCGATCACCGGCACCAGTGCACCGCGCAGGCTCACCATGCCCTCGACCGACGGGGGCATCTCTGGCGCGCGTGTGATCTCTGGTATGCGCATCACTTCGCGCACCTTGAACACGTTGATGCCGAAGGTCTCCTCGCGACCGGTGCGCAGGTCCTTGCCGAGGGAGAACATCAATATCTCCAGTTTGTTGGTACCCGCAAGCTTGGTGCGCGCGTCGATATTCTTTAACAGTTCTGACATTGCTTCCTCCTTGCTCAGCCCTGGTTCCGCATGCCACATTTGGTCAGCGGATAACCGGCCTTGCTCAATTCATCGGCCGACTTCGCCAGTTCTACCGCCGCATCGCGCGTCTGCTGCGAAGACCGGGCATTCTCGTCCACCAGACTGGTGATGTGTTCCAGACTCTTGGCCACGTTCTCACCTGCCACCGATTGTTCCTTCGACGACAGCGTGATGTGATCGATGCGCTGCGACATGCTCACGGTAGCCTCCATCACTTCTTTCAGCTGCTCGCCATTGGTGCGGATGAGGGTTATACCACTCTCCACCTCGGTCACCGCCTCGCCCATGGATTTGACCGCCTCCTCGGAGATGGCCGTGATCTCGGCGATGGTCCTGGTGATGTCTTTGGTGCTTGAGGCCGTGCGTTCCGCCAGCTTGCGCACCTCGTCCGCCACCACCGCGAACCCGCGACCCTGCTCGCCGGCACGCGCCGCTTCGATCGCGGCATTCAGCGCCAGCAGGTTGGTCTGGTCGGCGATCTCCTTGATCGAGTTTGCTATTTTACCGATTCTTTCTATGGAAGCCCCCAGATCGGAAATGGTCTTGCTGGAGCGCTGCACGGTCTCGGCCACCTTGGTGGTCGCGTCGATACTGAGCCCCATATTCGCATTGTTCTGTTCCACGATGCTCTGGGTACGCTTCATCTCGGTCAGTGAGTCGGACGCCATGTTCGCCACTTCGGCGATGGACTGGCTGAACTGCTCCATGGTCGCCGCGATACTTTGTATCTGCGCCTGTTCCGTCACGGCATTGCTCGCCACCATGCCCACCTTCTCGTCCACGGAGCGTACCTTGTCGCGCATCTTGCCGACCGGCGTGACGATCTCGTCCACCATGGTGCGCAGATAGGTCTGCATGGTCTGGATCGCGCACAACAGTTTGCCCATCTCGTCCTGGATGGTGATGTCCAGTTCGGTATCCAGGTTGCCTTCCATGATGTTGCGGAATTCTCTTTCGACCTGGGACAGCGGACGATGGATGAAGCGGTCCACGCAGTAGCCGATGAAGAAGAACAGGAACAGTTGCAGCACGATCTGTCCTGCCAGTACCTTCATCTCCATCAGATGGATGCGGTCGAAATCGTCCTTGAGGTCGATGGTGATGTCGGATGCACCCGTCACCCAGTTATCCGGCCCGGCATGGCACAGCGTGCAATCCGTGCCGTGGAAGTCCTTGCTGGCGGGATAGGGGGTGACGATACGCAGGATCGGTGAACCGGCACTGTCTTCGCCATAGCTCACTTTAGCCTTGCCGGAAGTCAGGACATCGCGCTGCACGTCGTCCCTGGCCTTCTGCTCGGGCGTGCCGGCACCGTACTGGGATGCCAGATGATCCGAACGCAGGATGACCGCGGATTTCACATGACCCGATGAGGTGACCTTCTCGATCAGCAGCTTGCGGTTCTCCTCGATACCGATCTGGCCGGTCACCATCAGCATGTTGGCGTTGTCGATGATCTGCGTGGCGATCTGTGCGCCTTTGGATTCCGCCTGCAGCTTCGCCTCGTCCTGCATGCTGCCGGTCAGATACATCTGCGCCACGGTCAGGATGAGCAACAGCGGGATCTGGATCGCGGCCTGCAGCTTGGCTTTCAGCGACCAGTTCTTGATCTTGAACTTCTCGTAGCGGGAGACGACCTCGCCGCCGCCCTGGTTGAGTTCGCGATACTTGGATTCTGCCCTGGCGATCTGCGCCCGCGTGGGAGGCCGTCGCACCGAGACATAGCCGATGATATTGCCGCCTTCCAGGATGGGAGCGACCGTGGCACGCACCCAATAGTGGTCACCGTTCTTGCAGCGGTTCTTCACCAACCCGCGCCACGGACGTTCGGATTTCAGGGTATCCCACAACCATTTGAATGCCTGCGGCGGCATGTCGGGGTGGCGCACGATGTTGTGGCTCTTGCCGATCAACTCTTCGCGTGAAAAACCGGACAGCCGCTCGAAGGCGTCATTGCAATAGGTGATGATGCCCTTGGTGTCGGTCTTGGAGATCAGCACCTCCCCCTCCGGGAAGGTGACCTCCTTCTGCGACACATATGCGTTCTTGTTTTGCATGATCTTCCTCCTGGTGCTGCCTGCTCATCAGATCTTGAATTTGCCCACCGTGGATTTCAGACTTTCCGCGACTTGTTCCATGGTTTGCGCAGATGCCACGGTGCGTTGCACCACGGCATTGCTCTGCTCGGCCATGGCGGCGATGTTCTCGACGTTGCGCGCGATCTCCTGTGCCGCGTCGCGCTGTGAATTGATGGAACGGGATATCTCCTCCAGTCCTTCATTCACGCCGCCGACCGACTGGTTCGATTCGATCAGGATCTTGGTCACATCACCCACATGTGCCTGGCTGGTCTGCAAGGCGCTCATGCCGGTCTGCACCGTGCGCTCGACCTGCTCGGACTGGCTGCCCAGCGACTGCGTCACTTCGTCGATCTGGGTGGCGGACTGGGCGGACTTCTCCGCCAGCTTGCGCACTTCATCGGCCACCACCGCGAAGCCTCGGCCCTGCTCGCCGGCGCGCGCCGCCTCGATCGCGGCATTCAGTGCCAGCAGATTGGTCTGCTCGGCGATGTCGCGCACCTGCTGCGTCATGCTGGTGATGCTCTGCGTGTTGGCCACGAACTGGTTGACCGAATTGGCGATCTCGCCCACCGCACGCTCGACGTTGCTCAGTTCCTGCACCATCTCCTGCAAACTCTCCTGTCCGCGATTGGCGCGTTCCAGACTCTCGTGGGAGAGTTTGGCCACGCGGCTGGTACTTTCCGCGACCTGGCCGATACTGCTGCTCACTTGCGAGACTGCGCTCGCCACGACGGCCGCCGCATCGCTTTGCTTCTGCACACTGGTCGCCAGTGTGGCGGCATCGCCAGACAGGGAATGCGAGGCGCTCGCCACTTGCGAAGCTTGTCCGTCGACCTGCGATACGATGACCTGGAAATTGTTGGCCAGCGCGTTGAACGCCTGCACGGTCTGCCCGACTTCATCCTCGGTGCTCACCGGGGCACGCTTGGACAGGTCGCCGGTAGCCTGCATCGTCAGCATGGCTTGCTGCAGCGTCCGGGTCGGCCCGGTGACGAATCCGATCAGCCAGCCGATCATGAAATAGAGGAATATCTGGATCGCGATCTGGATGCCCCACAACACGGTATTGGCACGCGCCATCAGATCGAACTCCTCGGAAACGTCCAGCGTGATGCTGGCCGCACCGTTGACGGAACCTTCAGGAACGATGTGGCACATCAGGCAATTGGTGCCGCGGAAATCCGCCTGCGCGATGAACGGCACGACGACGCGCAAGGTGTGCAACTCGCCCTGCTTCTCCACCCGCGTCTGCTGCTTGCCGGTGGACAATGCCTCCCTGTCCATCTCATCCTTGGCCTGCTCGGAAGGCAATCCGGCACCGAATTGTTCGATGACGGGGGTGTGGCGCATCACGCGCAGATTGACCACCTTGTTCGAAGCCCCCATCTTCTCCACATACAGCTTGCGCTGGTCGGCATCGCTGATGATGCCGTTCAGCATCAGCATGTTGAGCCCGTTCAGCACGCCGTCGGCAGAGACCTCGGCTTTTTGCCGCGCCTCTTCCAGGATGCGCTCCTCGAACGTACTCAGCGCCGAGCGTTGCGCCAGCACCATGATGGCCAGCAGGATCAGCTGGATCGGGATCTGAAGTTTGCTCTTCAGCGAAAGTTTGCTCCACCATTTGTTCATGTTCATTCCCCCTGCGTAAATTGCCGCTTATGACTGGCTAACGGCCGTTTTTCAAGCTTCTTTAATGCAACCCTGCCGGCAAAGCCCCTTGTGGCGCGGTTTCCGTCACCTCGTTCGCGGCAGCCGCCCCTTCCGGCGAGGAGGCTGCCACACCGGAAACACCCAACGCCTCTGCCGCATCGCCGTCCTCGGCATCGATCTGCACCGTACCGCCATCCTGCTGTGCCGCCTCTTCTGCCTTCTTGTTCATCACGATGATACTGATGCGTCGATTGATCGGGTTCAGCGGTTCCGCCTTGTCGAACAACACCGCCGAAGAAAGCCCCACCACGCGCACGATCTTGTCATCCGCCAGACCGCCCGAGATCAATTCGCGGCGTGATGCGTTGGCACGGTCGGCCGACAGCTCCCAGTTGCTGTACCGCCCGCCCTTGATCCCGAAAGGCTGCGCATCGGTGTGGCCCGACAGGCTGACCTTGTTCGGCATATCGTTCAAGGTCTTGCCGATCTCGCGCAGGATGTCGCGCGTGTAATCCTCCAGTTGCGCACTGCCGCTCTGGAACATGGGCCGGTTCTTCTCGTCCACGATCTGGATGCGCAACCCTTCCGTGGTCAGGTCGAGCAAGATCTGGTCCTTGAACTTCTCGAGCTTCTTGTTGTTCTCTATCGCCGCCTCGATGTTCTTCTTCAGCTGGCGCAATGCATCGATCTCTTTCTTCGCCTCCAGTCGCAGGAACTCCTGCTTGGCGGCCTTGAGGTTGATGACCTTCTTCTCGGCCTCGATCTCCCCCTTCTTCACCTGACCTTCCGTGCGGGTCAGGTCCTGCCCGCCGCCCTTGATGATGCTGGAACTGTCGCCGCTGCCTTCGCCGCCCATCAGTGCAACTTTCAGGGGGGTCTTGAAATACTCCGCGATCCCCTGCAGATCCCCTTTGGCGGTGGAGCCCAGCAACCACATCAACAAGAAGAACGCCATCATCGCCGTCACGAAGTCCGCGTAAGCGATCTTCCATGCACCGCCATGATGGCCGCCCGCCACCTTTTTGATGCGCTTGATGACGATGGGGCGTTTGTTCTTGTCTTCAGCCATGATTCATCGCTTCGTCCTAGCGCTTCTGCTTGACGTGTTCTTCAAGCTCGGCGAATCCGGGGCGGTCTGTGGAGTTGAGCACCTTGCGCCCGAACTCGACCGCCATCGCCGGCGCATAACCGTTCAGGTTGGCCAACAGCACCACCTTGGCCGCCTGATAGATCTTGCTCTCCTCGTCCGCTTTCTGCTCCAGCAGTCCCGCCAGCGGGCCCACGAAACCATAGGCCAGCAAGATACCGAGGAAAGTACCGACCAGCGCGTGCGCGATTAGGATACCGAGCTCTGCCGGCGGGATCCCCACCGACTCCATGGTGTGCACCACGCCCATCACGGCGGCGACGATACCGAAAGCCGGCATGCCGTCGCCCAGTTTTGCGATGACATGCGACGGCACCAGGGCCTCATGGTGATGCGTCTCGATCTCCACATCCATCAGGTTCTCGATCTCCATCGCGTTCAGGTTGCCGCTGACCATGATGCGCAGATAGTCGGTGATGAACTCGACCACATGATGGTCGTTCAATATCTTGGGATACTTGGCGAAAATGGCACTCTCGTTGGGGTTCTCGACATCGCCCTCGATGGACATCATGCCTTCCTTGCGCACCTTGCCCAGCAACTCGTACATGAGCGCCATCAGCTCCATGTAGGTCTCTTTGTTGTATTTGGAGCCCTTGAAAATGAGCGGGATCGCCTTGAAGGTCGCCTTGATGGCACCCATGCTGTTGCCCACGAAGAATGCGCCCAGCGCACCGCCACCGATCATCAACAACTCAAGAGGCTGGTACAAACCGCCCAGATGGCCGCCCGCCAACGCGTAGCCGCCAAAGACCGAGCCCAGCACCACAACATATCCAACGATTACCAGCATGGTTCACCTCTACTTATGCCTATCCAAGGCTCAATCGTATCCTAGCAGGCTCTTTTTGGCTTCATTACGCGAACAAACCGGCATATACAGGGCAATTCGAGCCTTTCAGTTCCCGGAAAACCAATCGCCGCCACACCCGATCATGCTCCGGACGTGGCGGCGATGAGAACTGGACATCATCGTTCAACTGCTGGCGATCATGCCATTGCCGCAGCAAGCTGGGCTGCCTTGCGGGTCTTGCCCGCGCGCGAGGGCGGGCGGCAGATGCCGCAACTGTATTCATCGCACAATTCGTTGGTGTGCACCACGAAATGGCCGCCGCATTCCTTGCAGCGCGTCAGTTGCATCATGCCGGCCTCGAAGAATCGGATCAGGAACCAGGCGCGGGTGATGCTCAGGGTCGGCTCGTCTTCGCCGACCTCGGCCTGTTCCAGATACAGACGGTAACTCTTGATGAGCGCCTCGACACCGGAGACGTTCGCATTCTTAACCAGGAACTGGTGGATTCCCATGAACAGCGAAGAGTGGATGTTCGGCAACCAGCTCATGAACCAGTCGGTGGAATAAGGCAGCATGCCCTTGGAGGGCGATTCGCCCTTCACTTCCTTGTAGAGCTTGAGCAGACGCTCACGGCTCAGATTGGTCTCCTCTTGCAGCAGCTGCAAGCGCGCGCCCAGATTGATCAGGTCCACCGCGATCTGGATCTCGCGCGCCTCGTTCACCACACTCTTGTTGCGCATGATCGGCTCCTTAAGCGGCCAAGGCTTCGACTTGCTGGCCGGCCATCAGGATGGTGGCATGCGCATGGGACATCATGCGGTCCTTGTTGTAGTCGGTGATCATGTTCAACAACAATTGCTCGTCGAAGCGGAAACGGCACAACAACATGTTGGATCCCGTCATCTTCAGCATCTGCGCCGGCGACAAGCCGTCGATCAACTCGGCCAGCTCCTCGCTGATGCCGAGACGGAATATCGCGCTGGCCTTGTCGCTGCGGATCATCTGCTGTGCCAGCATCATGTAGGAAAGATTGATCTCGCGGATCTCTTCGTGAACCTGATTGGTATTCATAGCCGTCCCCTCGCAAAAATCATTGTTGTCTTGATTCGACGGTTGCATTTTGCGGGGACCACGGGTGTAAGAAAATCGGAGGTTTTCCGATTTTTCGGTAGGAAGAGTTCCTACAAGGATTGGGGGTTGCCTTTATCTAACTGGATGACCCAGCAATGAACAAGCTGACATGAGTGCACCCATGAGGTGAGTCAACAACTCACAGACGCTAGCCTATGGGATGCATTATAGAATCAACCTTCTCACATCAAATCACTGAATAGCGGAAGATATCGCCCCCTATCCAGTTCACGGCGCGTCATCTTGACTTGGAAAGATTTATCGCGGCACAGGAAAAAGTGTAGCCAAGCTCGCAACTTCGCTGCAGATCCTGTGACGCTGCTACGGTATCACCCAGCGCCTTATATGACACAGACCTCCTGAAGAAGGCCTCACCATCATTCCGATTCAGCTCGATCATGCGTGTTAGCTCATCAGCCGCCTCACGGTATCTTCCTGACTGATAAAGGGATTTCGCCAGCATCATATGAACCTTGTCGTTACTCGGGTCAAAATCGAGCGACTTCCTGAAGTCTGCTATCGCTTTCTCATAATCCTGCTTTTCACCGGATGCAAACGCACGGCCATAATATATGCGCTGAGCTCCGACCTTATCCTCACCATGCAGCAATTGAACCGCATCATCCCACAAACGATAGTTATCAGACATCACCCACAATCTATTCCAGGAAAACGGCAAATGCGCGAGAAAAACCATCGTGCTCAGCCAGATTAATCTGACTGTCGGCAATAGCGACACAAGCAACACCCATAGCAGCATGAATCCGGGCAGCCACAAGTAGGCTCGATACAGAACAAATATCTCTTGCGTCCTTATAGCTGTGAATTCGATCGGGAACAACACCCATGGGTACAGCATCGCCAATCCCAACAGCGCCAATCGCCCTCGCTTCAACAACAAAGCCAAAGCCCCCACTCCGTAACCCACATAGGCAAGCAAGCCCAGCCAGGCAGAGAATTCTGTGTAACTCACAAAAAAACTCTCTCGCATATCTATCGACATCCAGGCAGGGTTGGGAAATAACATCAAGGCGCAGTATTTGAAAAACAATTTTGCTTGCGTCAACAGGCTCAGGACATGCAGACTGAAAGCGTCCTGTGGAGCGCCCTGCAAACTGAGTAATTGCGCAGCCTGAAACTCATAAGGTTCGCCCAATATCCCAACGCTCTTCATCACCACGATGGCCCCAATCAGGATCATGGCTCCCCATACCGAAATCAAAGCACCACGTGAAATCATGATGCGCGTTCTCAATATCCAAGTGAGCGGGAGCAAGATCGCTGGTGCCAGCAAGGCATGTTCTTTGCTGAATACAGTTACAAAATAGCCTGCCACGGCAATAACCATCATGCGCCAACTCCCCTCCAGCAATCCTTTCAGATAGGCGATCTGCATCACCAGCATAAAGAACGTTGCCATGAGAATGCTGCGCTGCACCAGATACCCCGTGCCATATACAGCCAGCGGGTGGCAGGCGAATACCAGAGCTGCGACCCATGCGCCGACCAGACATTTTTGCAACAGGATCGGCTCAGTAACAAATATACCTATCCATAAGCGCAGCAACAGCAAGATGAGCAGGACATTGGCCCCATGAAGAAGCAGATTCTGGATCCGATATACCCAAGGTGTGTCACCGGCAAAGACCCAGGTGACCCCCATCGTTGTATAGGGGAACCAGCGCAGGTTGAAATCAAAATGGGCGTTGGCGTAGAAAGAGATGGCGCGATCAAAAAATGAGACGTCATCGAACACCAGCGGATTGTTCAAAAATGGGACATAGACTATCGCCGTCAGCAACAGAAGTATGAACGCGCGAGGCCTGTCTCCTGCAAAGAATAGCTGCATCCCCATCTTGACTTTACCCAAAGCAAATCCAAAAAAGCAAAAGTCCCCAATCAAGGGGACTTTTGCATCAGCCGACTACAGGCAAACTGTTGCTATCACTTCCATTTGGCAACGAGTGTAGGGGCGGGAGCAGCACAATTGGTCGTAACAGTCCAAACGATGTTCGTGCTGCCCATCGTCGGTGTCCAGCGGACATAACCACACGATCCAGATCCAATCACGCCGGGGGCAACAGTAGCCTCAATGACACCGTCCACACTGACACTGATGGCCGATACTTCAGCTGAGGTCGTAGGTGCACCGCTCAAGCCCATAGATGTCCAGCTATCCGCGGCAGTGAATGCACCGGTGAATGTAGTCAAGCCATTGTCCTGTGCATACATTGCCAAGGCTGTCTTTACCGAAGCAGTTGTCGTAGCGATCTTCGAGAATTTAGCCTTTGTGACATAGTCTTGATAGGACGGGATCGCCACAGCAGCCAGAATACCGATGATCGCGACCACGATCATCAGTTCGATCAGGGTGAAACCTTTTTGAACTTGCTTCATTGTTTATCTCCTTAGCGGGTTAGGAAGTTGCCCTTGCGGGCACACACGGGGTGTGCGAGCGAATAGTAGCAGGTTGCGTGCCATCGTCCAATGCTGAATCGGATGGCTTTCACAGGGCCGGATCGATCAAAACTGCCCCAATTCAGTCGGGATGTGACGTTTTTTGTCAGTCATGCCTGGTAGCCGGGGATTCTTGCTTCGTCCACAACATCGATCTGTTCCGGCGCAAGGAACTGGCGCGCGTATTCGAGATAGACCTTCTCCCGGATGAAGGCATCGAACAGTTCGGGGTCGATATGGCCGTTGATTTTGAAGTTGCCGAGGATGTTCAGCGATTCAGTCAGCGTCTTGCCGGGCTTGTAAGGACGATCCTTGGCGGTGAGCGCCTCGAAGATGTCCGCGATACCCATCAACCTGGCCTGGATGGACATCTGCTCTCGGGTCAGCCCTTTCGGGTAACCCTTGCCGTCCATGCGTTCATGATGACCGCCGGCATATTCCGGGACACGCTTGAGGTGCTTGGGCCAGGGCAGCGATTCGAGCATCTTGATGGTCACCACGATGTGGTGGTTGATGATCTCGCGCTCCTCGGCAGTGAGTGTGCCGGCGCGGATGGTCAGGTTCTCGGTCTCGTCTGCCGACAGGAAATCGCGCATCGTGCCGTCCACATCTCGCCAGCGATATGACGCGATCGCGCGCACCCTCTCGATGTCCGCATCCGACATCTTCTCGCCGCCTATGTTGGTGCGGCGCAGGAACGCCCGGTCATCCTCCAGTTGATTCAGGCGGGCTTGATATCCCTCCTTGCTCAGTTCACCGCGCAGCATCGCGATCTCGGCATCGCGTTTGAGCACCTCGAAACGCGTGTCGATCAGCTGTATGCGGTCGAACAGGGTGTGCAGCTTGGTCGCCTTGTCCACCACATGAACGGGTGTGGTGATCTTGCCACAGTCGTGCAACAGGCCGGCCATCTTGAGCTCATACCTGTCCTGGTCGGTCAGTTTGAATTCCTTCAGCCCGCCCCTGTCGCTGCGGCTGGCTGCCTCGGCCAGCATCATGGTCAGCGCCGGCACACGGGCACAGTGTCCGCCGGTGTAGGGGGATTTATCGTCGATCGCGGTGTTGATGAGCTTGATGAAGGATTCGAACAGTTCTTCCATCTGCAGGATCAGTCTGCGATTGCTGATCGCGATGGCGGCTTGCGAAGCGAGCGATTCGAGCAGCTTCTGGTCGTCCAGGGAGAATTGCTGCACGCCTCCCTTGTCGTCCAATGCATTGATGAGCTGCAGCACGCCGATCACTTCGTGCTCGTGGTCACGCATCGGCACGGCCAGGAAGGAGCGGGAGCGATAGCCGGTCTTGGCGTCGAAATGCTTGGTGCCGGAAAAGTCGAAGCCCTCGGCGATATACGCGTCCGGGATATTGACCGTCTCCCCGCTCAAGGCGGCATGGCTGACCACCATGGCATGGTTGGGCGCCCCATCCTTGCCGATCATGTGGATGGGGTAGAAAGGGATGGATTCGCCGGATGTTCCGCCCATGCTGATGCCAAGGGAACGGTTGCGCAGTATCTCGAAAGTCAGCGTCTGATTCTCTGCATCGAGCAGATACAGGGTGCCCGCATCGGCATTGGTGATCTTCATCGCGGCGCTCAGGATGCTCTCCAGCAGCTTGTCGATGTTGCGCTCACTGGAGAGAGACGCGCCGATCGCGTTGAGGTCGTTCAGGCGATTGAGCAGGCTCTCCAGCATGGTGCGTTGAGCCTGCTCCTGCGCCATGTAGGCTTTGACCTTGGTCGTATCCACTTTAACCTTTCATGCCTGGTCGGCGAACCGGAACAAGCGCCCCCCCAGCCGACCGGGAATCAGCTTCTACTTGATACAGACGGCCCGGACCTGATGGATGTCGGTGATGCCTTGCAGCACTTTCTCGATACCATCCTGCTTCAAGGTGCGCATCCCTTCTTCCAGCGCGATGGCGAACAACTCGGCGACCCGCGCGTGTTCCTGGATGGCTTTCTTCACCGGGTCGGTACCGATCAGCAGTTCATGCAGACCGACGCGGCCGGCATAGCCGGTGTTGGAGCATTTCTCGCAGCCGACCTTCTCATACAACGTGATCTGCCCCTTGTCGTCCCCGAACAGTTTCAGCCACTCTGCGTACAAGGCCTTGCTTGCAGCGGCGGCATCCTTCTTCCATGTCTCCGTGCTTCGCAACTCTTCCGCATACTCGGTCAGCAGGGACTTGATGTCTTCCTGGGTCGCGACATGCGGCTTCTTGCAATGCTTGCACAGGCGTTTCGCCAGACGTTGCGCCAGGATGCCCAGCAGCGCATCGGCGAAGTTGAACGGGTCCATGCCCATATCCAGCAAGCGGATGATGGATTCCGGAGCACTGTTGGTGTGCAGGGTGGCGAACACCAGGTGACCGGTGAGCGAAGCCTCGATACCGGTGGACACCGTCTCCTTGTCGCGCATTTCGCCGACCATGATCACATCCGGGTCGGCACGCAGGAAAGCGCGCATGACGGTGGCGAAATCCAGCCCGGCCTTCTTGTTGATCTGCACCTGGCGCAGACCTTTCTGGGTGATCTCGACCGGATCTTCCGCCGTCCATATCTTGGTGTCGGGCGTGTTGATGTGCTTGAGGATGGAGTGCAGCGTGGTCGTCTTACCGGAACCGGTCGGGCCGCACACGAAGAACAGCCCATAGGGCTTGGACACCGTCTTCTTGATGAGGTCCAGATTGCGGTCGGAGAAGCCCATCTTGTCCAGCGGGATCGGTTCACCCGATGCAAGGATACGCATCACAACGTCTTCCACACCGCCCTGAGAGGGAATGGTCGCCACACGCAATTCGATATCCAGCGGACCGAATTTCTTGAACTTGATCTTGCCGTCCTGCGGCCTGCGCTTCTCGGAGATGTCGAGGTCGCACATGATCTTGAGGCGGGTGACCAGTGCATTGCGGTAGGTGGACGGGATCTCGATGTAGTTCAACAGTGAACCGTCCTTGCGCACGCGGATCTGCGTCTTCATCTTGCCAGGACCGGGCTCGATGTGGATGTCGGATGCGCCCATCTTGTAGGCATCGACGATGATCTTGTTGACCAGCTTGACCAGCTCGTTATCGGCGGCAGCATTCAGGTCGTCCTGATTCACACCACTCACCTCTTCGTCGTCTTCGCCGCCCAGCGACGTGAGCAGGTCGTCGACCGATGAATCGTCCATGGCACCGAAGACACCCGTGCCCTCTCCGGCCGTACTTCCTCCGCCGTAGAAGTGATCCAGCGTCATCTTGAATTCGCGCTGGGAACAGACTTTGTAGATCAGGCGGTTCTTGGGGAAGATGTTGTTGACGACGCGGGAAGCCTGGATCCGCTCTGGATCGGTCGTCAGGATGACCAGCCCTTCGGGGGTGTCGTCTATGGGGACCCAGTGGCTGCTCTCCACGTATTCCCGGCGCAGGTTGCGCAGCAGCTCGCTGGGTTTGACCCGGTCCGCCTGGAACGGCTCGTACGGCACTCCGAAGAATTTTGACAGTGCATTGCCCAGCGCGTCCAGCTTGATCTGGAACTCGTCGATCAGCACGTTCTCGACGTCCACGACTTTGCGGCGCGCGGTACGCGTGGCCAGTTCGAATTCCGCGGCAGACATGACGGCATCGGCCACCAGATAGTCGTATTTGGTCTTGATGGCCCCGCTCTGTTGTTGACGCTGGCGCAAAGCGACGGCCAGGGTCTGCGCCAGTTCCTTCACGCCTTCCTCGACCATGGCCGGGAACGGCAATCCTGCCTTGTTGTTGATGACCTGCATCACACCGACCAGTTCACCACCTTCGTCCACGATGGGAGCGACCAGCATGTGCTTGGTGCGATAACCGGTGCGTTTGTCCACATCCTGCAGGAAACGCAGGGTCGGGCTATGTGCCGCCAGCTCCTGCTGGTCATACACATCCTTGATGTTGAGCAACTTCTTGTGTACGGCGCTGAAGCCCGCGATGCTTTGCTCTGCGATGGGCAGTTTCAGGTCCTTGAAAGAGTTCAGACCCGTTTTGACTTTGGAAACCAGCGAAGCCTTGTCATCGCCGACGACATAGATGGTCAGACGATCCGCATTGAACAGTGCGCAGATATCCTTGCTGACATCGAGCATGATCTCGTCGATGTTGCTGGTCGCATGGATCTTGTTGGTGACGTGGTTGAGGTTCTTGGTGAACTCAAGGCGCACGCTCATTTCATTCGGATTGCCTTGCACAGGACTATTCATCTTCTCTCCCCTTACTGCTGAAGTGCCTTGGGCACCGACCAGAGGCCGTTCTCCAGCACATATACGTCATATCCGGCCTGCGCCAGGATGAAAGCCGCGGCGGCACTGCGGCGGCCGCTCTGGCAATAGGCGATATACGGCGTCACCTTGCTCAACACGCCGATGGCATTGCGGATGTCGTTGAGTGGCACATTGATGGCACCGGGCAATTTGTCATAGCGATATTCGGGCGGGTGGCGCACATCCAGCCATATGGCACCCCGCTTCACTTTTTCTTTGGCCTCCCCGAAGGAGATCCGGTGCAGCAGGGGCTCCTGCATCAACTCGAGGAAGTCCTGCTTCTTCAGGCGGAGCAGCACACCGTTGCTGCGCATCGTCACCGTGGCGTTGCGTTTGGTATCCGAGATCAGCGCCTCTTCGCCGAACACATCCCCCGCTTTCAGCTCCGCCAGTACCAGATTGGCACCGCCCACCAGGCGTGTGACCTGGGCGCGACCGCTTTCCACCAGGTAATAGTAATCTCCCTCTTCACCCTCGCGGATGATCACATCCTTCTCCCACACCGCGATGGCCTCGACGCGATTGAGCAACTTCCCGATATTGGCGGGAGGCAGATGGGCGAACGGCCCATGGTTCAGGTTCTCGGCACTGAACATGCCGGAATTGAGCAACCTTCTTACAGCCGCATCCGTGCCGCCTTTGTCTATCCTCGGCTTGATGTCGTCATGACTGGCGAACTGATCCCAGGTCACCATGCGATCGAGCAAGTCATCGTCCACACGCAACAACATCACGTTGCTCAAAGCTTTGGCACTGCGGATCTCCGGCTGTCTTTTGCCTATCGGATGACGCGCCCACTCGGAGTCTGCGCGCATCGTCACCCTGTTGTCGTCCGCAAAGTCCAGCTCGATCTCTCCGCGCAGCAGATATACGGATTGGCCCTTCAGCGGCCGGCTCTCGAATGGATTCTCTCCCGGTGCCACGTTCTCCACATGGCAATAATCCAGCAGCTCGCGCAACCGCGCAGGACTGAAACTGGAGATGGGCTCCAATGCGGCGAGTACACGAATATCCAGTATGTCGTTCATATCTTCAATCGATCAAAATTCGAACGTCTGTCCGTTCTGCAATATCCTGGGGGCCGTGGCTTGAACCCTCTCGCCGATCTCGCGCATGGTCAACTCGACCTCACCCGGCTTCAAGTGCGTGATGAATATCTCGGGATGCAGTTTCAGCTTCTTCAATTCTTCCGCTAGCATGCTTGGACACAGGTGTTTGGATAACACCGCCAACTCCTTTTCCGCATCGGAGAATGCTGTCTCGACGATCAGATAACGCAGATTCGGTATCCGGTTCACCGCGTCCCAAAGTGCATCACAAGTCGTGGTATCTCCGCTGAATGCCAGACTGGCTTGGCCGCTATCGATGCGGAAGCCGACCGCAGGTACCACATGATTGACGGGAAGAGGGGTCAGTTTGCGCCCCCCGACATCGACCGTTTCGCCTACCCTGATCTCTTCGTAGCGCATCACGGGCTGGTGAAGGTTGGGGATCTCCGCAAAATCAGGCCATATCTCCCAGTTGAATACATGCTCCTGCAGGATCGCCAAGGTCTCTGCCGTCGCATGGATCACCAAAGGCTTGTCGCGCATGAAGCCCACGCTATCGACCAGCAATGGCAGACAGGCGATGTGATCCAGGTGCGAATGCGTGATGAATATATGGTCGATGACACTCATCTCGGCCAGGCTCAGATCACCCAGTCCGGTACCGGCATCGATCAGGACATCATGATCGAGCAGCAGCGATGTGGTGCGAAAATTGCCACCGACCCCGCCACTACATCCAAGCACACGCAGTCTCATCGTTCGTCAGCTCATTTCGTTTTGAAAGTGAACACGCCGTCCCAGCCCTCTCCGGGGGGATTGTTGCGGTAGTACGTTACACGCTCTGCGTAGACGCGGTACAGCTTGCAATCCGGTGACATGTTCTGCAGGCTCAAGAACTCCAGATCGGCCTTGTCCCAATCCTGTTTGCGGTAGGTGCGCAATGCCTGGTGGAACAGCTTGATCTCGTCGAGCTTCTCTTTGGCGACCTCTCCGGCCAGGCCATGAGGCTCAAAGATCGCCACGGGCTGTTCCTTGCCCTTGACCCGCACCATATCCACCTCGCGGTAGACGATCTGCGGCGTCGCCTGTTTGGTCGCCTCACCCACCAGCATCACGACCCCGTATTCCTTGGTGATCCCTTCGAGTCGTGAAGCGAGGTTCACAGCATCTCCCATCACTGTATAGGCCACGCGCACTTCCGATCCCATGTTGCCGACGCTCACCCGCCCGGTATTGACACCGACACCGATATGTATCTCTGGCCAACCCCGGGATTTGAAATGCGGCTGCAACTCGTCCAGTGCGCGCTGCATCTCCATGCTGGCCAATACCGCGTGTTGCGCATGATCCTGATCAGGCAAGGGCGCACCCCAGAATGCCATGATACAGTCGCCCATGTATTTATCAATCGTGCCGCGCTGCTTGTAAATGACGCGCGACAGCGGGGTGAGGAACTCGTTCATCAGTTGCGAGAGCTCCTTCGGATCCAGCCCCTCAGAAATGGTGGTGAAACTGCGCACATCGGAGAACAGGATGGTCATTTCCCGGCTATCGCCCTCCATCGACACGCTTTCCGGGCGCTTGGCCATCTCGTCGACCAACTCCCCTGGCACATACTGGCCGAACAAGCCGGTGATCTGGCGCTTCGCGCGCGATTCCACGAAATAGCCAAAGCTCATGTTCAACGCGAACAGTGTCAGGATGACCAGTATCCCGCCCGCCATCGGCATGGCGAGATCGGCATAGTTCCAGAGCGCAAGGTTCAGCGCGACATCGCCCGACAGGAACAGTAATGACAGCAGCATGCCGCGTATCGGACTCAACAGCGGCAACAGGACGCCCAGACTGATACCGATGAGCAGCATCAAGACCACATTGGCCCCAAGCATGTAGGGCGGATGCTGTTTGATTTCCTGATTGAGGATGCCGCTGATCATGTTCGCGTGCACCTCCACACCGGGATAGACCTCTCCGACCGGTGTACTGCGCATATCCATCAGGCCCGGGGCGGACGTTCCCACAAGGACGATCTTGTTCTGCAATGCACTCTGCTCGGCCTTGCCGTGCAATACATCGGTCGCGGAGATGTACCGGAACGTGTTGCGCTTGCCGCTGTAGGGGATCAAAGCACTGACCTCGGCATCGACCGGTATGGTCAAACCGCCTTGGGCCGACTCCACCGTCAGCCATTCCAGACCGCCATAGCCCTGCGCCTGTTCGCCCGCGAAACCTGGCACCAGCCTGGGCATATCCAGCACGCTACGCACGACCGCAAGGGAAAGGGATTCGTAGATTTGACCTTCGTGCTCGACCAGCATGGGGATGCGCCGCACCACGCCGTCGAAATCCACCAGGGGATTGAAGTGCCCCGCCGAAGCGGCACTGGACTGCAACGTTTGCAGATTGGCTCCATAGCCATCCCAAACGCTCAACCCCACTGCGCGCCCACGAAAAATCTCTGCCGGGAATACGGGTGCGGGCAGACCACCCGATCTGCTCGCAGGCTCCCCGTTCTCGCTATTGCTGAAGTAGTAGCCCAAGACCACCTTGCGCCCTTTCAGTCTTTCCGCGAACAGGGCATCGTATTGCAGTGCAGGCCGGATCTGGTTCAGAACGGAATGGAATTGCTCGACATCGCGAAATTGTTTTTCGCCCAGGGCTTGCAGGACGTTCAGGCCGGAACTGTTGTCCGGCTCGGCGAACACCACGTCGAAGCCGACGGTCGCCACCCCGTATCTGTCGAAAAGCGCATCGACCAGTCCTGCCATCTTGTCCCGGCCCCAGGGCCAGCGGCCTTCCTGCTTCAGGCTCTTCTCATCGATATCGAGGATCACGATGCGGTCATCGCCCTGATTGGGCAATGAAAGGCGCAGACGGTAATCATACAGTTGCGCATCGCCATAGCGGACGAAGCCCAGACGATAGATACCTGCTGCATCGCCAAGGAACAGCAACACCGCCAGCATGCCCAATACGATCAGCAGGGCATGCTTCTTCATGTTTCGCTCTCAGGGCAGGCGATGATGAAAGATTCGGGCGACAAGGTCATATCAGCCCCTGTCAGTTCTTGAGGTAGAACTCCATCTTGATACCAGCCAGCTCGATCACATCATGGTCGTTCAACTGATGCGGCTGCTCTCCGATGGAAGAACCATTCACCAGCGGGAAGCTGCCCCCCTCGACGTGCGTGATGAAGTAGCCATGCGGTCGGCGTGCCAGGACTGCCACCTGCACGCCTGGCTTGCCCAGCGTGGTCAGGTTCTTGCTGAGTTCCAGTTCTTTGCCCAGATTCGGACCGTTCAGGATCTGGATCACCGCAACAGGTGTCGGGGTCGGCGCAGTTGCCGGAGCGGCGGCAGACGTCGGCTTGGGAGCTGTCGCATTGTATTGCGTGGTCGACTCGAACTTTGCTCCCGACTCGGCCACCGGCACCACCGATGCGGCCGACGGTTTGACGGGGGCGCGCAACACCATGGTCTTCTCGAAGTCCGCAGCCGAGGTCTGGGTGGGCTGGTCGTTCAGGTACTTGAGCTTGTACTTGCCGATCTCGATCACATCGTTGTTCTGCAGGAAGTGCTTTTGCGTCGGCGCGCCGTTGACCATCGATCCGTTGGTGCTGTTCAGATCTTCGAAGAACGAGTCGTTGAGGATGGTGATAACCGCAGCATGCTCGCTGCTGACAGCCAGATTGTCGATGACGATATCGTTGTGCGGTTTGCGCCCGATGGTGGTCCGCTCCTTGGTCAGCGGATAATCCTTGATCACCGAACCGTCCATGCTGAGTATCAATTTTGCCGGCATTTTATTTCCCCGTATTAGCTTTTATTCAATTCCTGAACCAGGATACCAACTTCGCCCACAAGCCTCGCGGCACCGCGTAGCCGCCCTTGATCTTGACCAGGATGACCGACACATTGTCACGCCCCCCATTGTCATTGGCCTGCTCGATCAACTGATTGGCAGCCAATGGCAGATTCCCCTGCAGCATCTGTAACGTCGCACCGATATCTTCATCCTCCACCATGTCATTCAGACCATCGGAGCAGAAAAGATAGATATCCCCCACCTCGACGTCATATACATGGACTTCTGGCACGACCTCCGCGTCGATACCGACCGCACGGGTCACAAGATTCTTGTTCTGCGAGAGCCGCGCCAATTCCTTGCTGATGACACCGCTGTCTATCTGTTCCTGCAGCAATGAATGGTCGCGCGTGATCGTCTCGAATGCCTCGCCGCGCAGACGGTACATGCGCGAGTCCCCGACATGTGCCACGGCGACCCGATCATCGTAGAACAATCCGGCGACGATGGTGGTTCCCATGCCGGCATATTGCGGCTGGCTCTGGGCCGCATTGAAGATGGACAGGTTCGCCTTCTTCACATTGTCCCGCAACAGCGCCACACCGACCTCTTCATCGCTGCCGGACTCTTTCTGCTCGGGGCTGACCGTCTCCAGACGGTGGCGTATCTCGCTCGCCAACACTGAGACCGCGATCCCGCTGGCGACCTCGCCGGCGTTATAGCCACCCATGCCATCGGCCAGTACAGCCAGACCATATTCTGCATCGAAGGTGATGCTGTCCTCGTTATGGGAACGCACCATGCCGGGGTTGGTTTGCCCGACGATTTCCAACGCTTGGTTAAGGTTCACTCGTTCCCCCTGCCGATCACTTCAACGAGGATGCACACTGGCGGATGGCTTCTGCCATCGCGGCACCGTTCTCGAAACGTTCTTCGACCTTCTTCGCCAATGCCTTGTTGATGATGGCGACCACACATGGCGGGATGTCCGGCTTGATACTCAGGATATCCTTGGGCGGCTCATTGGCGATCCTGAACATCAGTTGCGCCATGGAATCCCCTTCGAACGGCAGCTTACCACAGGCCAATTGATACAGACTCACGCCCAGCGAGAACAGGTCGGAATGCCCCTCGATCTTGGCACCCGACAACTGTTCCGGTGACATATACGACGGTGTGCCCAACACCATGCCTGTCTTGGTCTTGGAAGAGTCGGTGATGCGCGCGATACCGAAGTCAGTCACCTTCACCGTATCGCTCTCCGTGTCATACATGATGTTGGCAGGTTTGATATCGCGGTGCACCACATTCAGACTATGCGCATAGCCCAGTGCATCCGCCACGCGAGCCGTGATCGAGAGGACTTGGGACAATGGCAGCAGCGCGTCCGGCTTGGTATATGACACCAGATCCTTGCCCTTGAGGAATTCCATCGCGATATAGGCCAGGTCGTGTTCCTCGCCCGCGTCATACATGGTGACGATATTCGGATGGTTCAGGCGGCCTGCCGTCTCGGCCTCGCGGAAGAAACGAGCCTTCACATCTTCCAGCTCATCCGGCTCGAACTCCTGCGCCAGCGCCATGGTCTTGATCGCAACGATGCGGCTGATCTTTGGGTCCTTGCCCAGATACACCACGCCCATCGCGCCTTTGCCCAGCTCCTTCTCGATCTGGTATCGCCCCAGCATGGGCTTGGCGATACCTGCCTGATCGAGTTTCATCGTACTGTCGTTGCTGCGCCCCGAACTGCCGCCCAGGATGATGGTCTCAGACATCGTCTTGGCCTGATTCATGCGCTGCTCCAGATCGCGGAACTTGGGATCGTGTCCGGACATATACTTGAACACGGCCTCTGCCTTGTTGAACTGACGCTTGCGCTCGAAATCCAGACCCAGGTTGTACAGCACATCCATCAGGCTATCGTCCAGCGGCACCTTGCGGAACTTGTCGAACGCCATATCCAGTTGACCCTGCCCCTGGAAAGCCAGCCCCAGCATGCGGTTGCTCTCGGCAGAATCGGCGTCCGACTTTTCCTTGCCCTTCTCGGTCACCAGGAAGCGCTTGGTCGTCAACAGCAAGTGGCCAACCAACAGCAAGACTGCGGGCAGCATCAGCTGCAGCCACATCGCCTGCGTCGTCATCAAGGCGAAGTGCACCCCCAGCAAGGTCAGGAACAACACAGCAGTGATCGCCGCCCCCAATCCCGCACCCAGGCGCGGCAACAAGACGATCAGATAGATGGCGATCACGGAGAACGCACCGATCTCTGCCCACAAACCCCATGTCGGTGCAACGAAGAAGTCCTGCTTCAGGATACTGGAGACCGAATGCGCCAAGGTCACTACCGGCGGCGTCACTGCCGACACCGGCGTAACCTGCGATGAGCCCACCCCCGCAGCGGTAGCACCGATCAGCACGATCTTGTCGCGGTATTTTTCGGCGGGGATCTTGCCGGTCAGTACGTCATAGAATGAATCCACCTGGAACGCCGGACGCCCCACCTGATCGGCGTAGAAATAGGTGTTCATGCGCAGTGCCGGATCAGTCGCGATCTTTAGGTTGCCCACCCGCACCCCTTCTCCCAGTGTGACCTGGATATCCTGCACACCGAGATTCAGACTTTTGGCTGCCAACACCAGCGACAAGGAAGGGTAGAACTGGTCATAGTGACTCAGCACCAGTGGTTCAGTGCGGATCGCACCGTCCACATCGGGAGTGGCATTCAAATGCCCCAATGCCAATGCCTGCTGGCCCAACACCGGGATAGGTACCAATGCATTGAATGACGGGATAGGGAAAGCACCCTCCGCACCACCCTGCACATTCATCAGATTGTTCTTCAGGACATAATCCGGCAACGGCGCATCGGGGTTGCCTTGCGGCTCGCCCAACTCGAAATACATGCCCAGCAGCACGTTGTGGATCTGCCCCATGCTCTCGGCCAGCTTCTGGTCGTTGTCCAGGTGCAGCAAAGCTTCCTGCATCAAACCTTGCAGTTCAAGCCACTGTTCCGGGTTCGTCTCGGCAAGCTTGGTCTGCTCGAGTACGGCTGCGATGTTCAGGATGTAATCCAGCCCCGCGTCGACCTGGGGCTCGAAGAACAGCGCGGTGTGCCCGATCACTTTGGGTTTGCCTTCCGCCAGCACATCCAGCAGCTTGGCCTGTATCTCGCGCGGCCACGGCCAACGCCCGAGGTTGGCGATGCTCGCATCATCGATCGCGATGACGGCGACCTTGTCACTCGGCTGACGTGTTGAAGCCACCACACCCCAGTCATAGGCCTTGCGCTCCAGACTCTGGATCAGATCGGTGCTGGCACTGAACAGAAAGACCACCACCACCACTGACGCAGTGAACCAGTCGGTCTTCCAAAACGCGGTTTTTCTCATGTTCGCCCTGAGCTTTTATTCAATTTTTTATGAACTGCCGGGCAGATACTAAAACAAATTTGAATGTCAATCCATACCTGATTGATTTATCAGCGCTTTGCCTCAGCGCACGACCGTCACCGGGAGCGCGGTGGTTTCCAACACTTGGGCCACGATCGAGCCTAGCAATCGTTTCCCCAATCCTCCCTCGCCGTGTGCGCCGATGACGATGTGCGACACCCCGTGCTTGGCCGCATACTGCGCGATCGCTTCAGCCGGATGGCCGACACTCAGGTGATACTGATAGGCGATCCCGCGTTGGTCCAGCACGTGACGCGCCGTCTCCAGCGCGGCCATGCCCTGCTCTCGCTGGTAGTCGTCTATGGTCTGCGCATCGATCAGCAGTTTGACGTTACCCTGCGCCACACTGCGCTGGACATTGAGCAACACCAACTCCGGCACAGCCTTCAGAGAATCGTGCAGCACCAACGCATGCCGCACGGCGTGCAAGGAATGCTCGGAGCCATCCACCGGAACCAGAATCTTCATCATGCTTCTCCCTTCCGCGTCATCCCTCTTGCCGGCACTTCACCATCGGCCAGGTCGCGCACAGTGGCCACCGCCGCCTTGCGTGCCGCCAGCCACCTGCCTGTACCCAACACCAGCAGCGCACATACGGCAGGCACAATCCAATGCAAGACATGGTGCGCCTCTACCAACGGCTTCAACAAGGCCTCGCCCAGCAGCATCTCGCCCGCCACATAGCCGAGCAAGGCTCCACCTGCGTAGATGATGACCGGATAACGATCGATCAGCTTGAGCACCAACTGACTGCTCCAGGCGATCATCGGGATGCTGACCAACAGACCGAACACCAGTAACCAGACGTTATCCTTAGCTACCGCCGCCACGCCCAGTACATTGTCGAGACTCATCACAAAATCGGCGACGATGATGGTCTTCACCGCGCCCCACAGATGAGCCTCGGCCTTGATGCTGCCCTCGCCATGCGCCTCGTCTTCCGGCAGGATCAGCTTGATGCCGATCCACAACAACAGCAGCGCGCCGACCAGTTTCAGATAAGGCAGCGCTAGTAGACCGACCGCGAAAAAGGTCAGCAAGATGCGCAGGCCGATCGCCCCGCCCACCCCGTACAGGATGCCTTTCTTGCGCTGCGCCTCCGGCAGATTGCGGCAGGCCAGCGCGATGACCACCGCATTGTCGCCCGACAGCAACAGGTCGATCATGATGATCTTGAACACGTCCACCCAGAACTGGGGGGTTTGCAACATTTCCAGCATCGATTAACCCTTCAAAACCTTCTGCATCGTGCGCCCCATCTCTGCCGGGTTGCGCGTGATGTGGATGCCGCATTCTTCCATCACCGCCAGCTTCTGGTCGGCACCGCCCTCGCCGCCGGAGATGATTGCCCCGGCATGTCCCATACGCTTGCCGGGCGGCGCGGTGATGCCGGCGATGAAACCGACCACCGGTTTCTTCATGTTCTGCTTGATCCAGCGCGCACAGGCTTCCTCGTCGCTGCCGCCGATCTCGCCCACCATGATCACCGCATCGGTCTCCGGATCGTCGTTGAACATGCGCATCACGTCGATGTGCTTGAGGCCGTTGATCGGGTCGCCGCCGATGCCGACGCAGGACGACTGGCCGTAGCCCAGCGCAGTGAGCTGGCCCACGGCCTCATATGTCAGCGTGCCGGAGCGCGACACCACACCGATGCGGCCCTTCTTGTGGATGTGGCCCGGCATGATGCCGATCTTGATCTCGTCCGGCGTGATCAGGCCGGGGCAATTGGGGCCGATCAGGATGGTCTTCTTGCCCTGCATCCTGTAGCGCGTCCTGATCATGTCGTGCACCGGGATGCCCTCGGTGATACAGATGACCAGATCGAGATCTGCCTCGACCGCCTCGTCGATGGCCGCCGCCGCACCTGCAGGCGGGACGTAGATCACCGACACCGTTGCACCGGTCGCCGCTTTCGCATCGCGCACTGAGGCGTACACCGGGATGCCCTCGAAATCCTCACCCGCCTTCTTGGGATTCACGCCTGCCACAAAACAGTTCGCCCCGTTCGCGTAGGCCTTGCATTGCTGGGTGTGGAACTGGCCGACCTTGCCGGTCATGCCCTGGGTGATGACTTTGGTGTCTTTATTGATGAGTATGGACATGATTAACCTTTCGCCGCCGCGACGACCTTTTGCGCCGCGTCCGCCATGTCGTTGCCGGAGATGATGGGCAGGCCAGAGTCGGCCAGTATCTTCTTGCCCAGATCGACGTTGGTACCTTCCAGTCGCACCACCAGCGGCACGGCAAGATGCACCTCGCGCGCTGCCGCCACCACGCCCTCTGCGATCACATCGCACTTCATGATGCCGCCGAAGATGTTCACCAGGATCGCCTTCAAGTGCGGATTCTTCAGCATCAGCTTGAATGCTTCCGTGACCTTTTCTTTCGAGGCACCGCCGCCCACATCGAGGAAGTTGGCCGGTCTGCCGCCGTAGAGTTTGATGATGTCCATGGTCGCCATCGCCAGACCCGCACCGTTCACCAGACAGCCGATGTCGCCATCGAGCGAGATATAGGAGAGATCGAACTTCGACGCCTCGATCTCCGCCGGATCTTCCTCGTCCAGGTCGCGCATGGCGACGATCTCGGGATGACGGTACAGCGCGTTCGAATCGAAATTGAACTTGGCGTCCAATGCAATGACGTGATTGTCTGCGGTCAGGATCAGCGGGTTGATCTCTGCCAGCATCGCATCCTTTTCGACGAAGGCGCGATACAGCCCTTGCAATACCTGCACCGCCTCGGCATTCGCCACATCGGGGATGCCGATGGCGCGCGCGACTTGGGCAGTTTCCTTGGCATCCAGCCCTACGACGGGGTCGATGCGCACGGTACGGATCTTCTCCGGCGAGTGCTTCGCCACCTCTTCGATCTCCATGCCGCCTTCGCTGGAGGCCAGCAGTGCCACGCGCTGCGCGCCGCGATCCACCACCATGCCTACGTAGAATTCCTTGACGATGGCCGCGCCCTCTTCGACCAGCAGGCGGCGCACCTTCTGGCCCTCGGGCCCGGTCTGGTGCGTCACCAGTTGCATGCCGAGAATTTGTTGAGCGTAGCTCTTCACCTCGTCGAGCGACTTCGCCACCTTGACGCCACCGCCCTTGCCGCGACCGCCCGCGTGGATCTGCGCCTTCACCACCCAGACCTTGCCGCCCAGTCGCTGCGCGGCTGCAACGGCATCGTCGACGTTGAAACACGCCGCGCCACGCGGGGTGGGCACGCCGAATTCGCGCAAGATCTCTTTGCCCTGATATTCATGGATTTTCATTAAAGTCCCCCTGACCAGACGAGCACGCAATTTACCAGAGCGCGGCAGCTCCTGTCGTTATGATCACTATAAAAAAGGCTGCCGGATCGCTCCGGCAGCCTTCTAACAAGATCTCTACCGGCTCTAGAAGTCCCAGCGCAAACCAGCCGAGCCGAAGATGCGCATGATCTTGGTCGTCACTTGAGTACCCTCGCTCTTGGTGCTTTCAAATCCCAGGTCAGCATCGAAAGTGAGCTGCTCCTTCAGGCGATAAGAACCACGCACCGTCGGGGAGAAACGGGTCGTCACAGCATTGAACTGGTCGGTCTGCTTGTAAAACTGAACGGAGCTGTCCAAACCCCAGCCGTATTGCATATCCATGTGGTTGTACACAAAGAAGGAATTCCCTTTAACGGTGCTGCTGGTGTTCAAGGTTGCGCTGAACGACCAGATATCGCCAGCCTTGTACAAGCCGGTACCGATCAGCTGTCCCGTCACACTCTTCTCCGTCCCGCGGCTTGGATTCGCCGCCAGATACCCCTGGACACTGTCCAGCACACCGCTTGCAGCCGTACTCGTAGTATTGGTCAGGCGCACATCACCGCCGACTTGCCATTTCTCACTCAAAGGCTTGGTGATACCGACCTGCCCCATGTTGCTGGTAGCGGTTCGCTGCAGTGCAAGGTCGCGCAACGCACTGGCCGACAAAGCCTGCTCAAGCACGCTGATAGATGAGGTGGTGGCACCATACAAGGCATTGCGTATGCTCAACGAAGGTGTCTTGCGATGATCCAGCATGAAATTCCATGAGGCATCGAACGCATTCATGGTGCCTACCACTTGGGCCGCATTCAATGCCTTGAAATTAACGTCGTAATCGATCAGCGCAAAGAGGGAATCCTTATCCTCGTAATAGCGCCATTCGCCACCGACTGCACGGCGATCCAGCACACCGTCCACCGTCTGATTGATACCATACGCCGTGAATGCACCGCTATCGACACTGGCCCCGAAGAAAGAAGGCGAAGTGCTGTCACTATAGTCGGCCAGTCTTCCGACCACACCATTCACCCGCATATCTGCCGCATCGCCATACGAACCGGACAAACCATCGAAACGGCCCAGCACCCCAGCACCGTTGGATGATTGACGGCCGACACGCAACAGATAATCCTGTTTGCGGCCTTTGACTTCGCCATAAAAAGAGCTGATGCGGTTCTGGCTGGACTTGTTGGACAGGAAATTCTGCGTGTTATTGCCACGGAACACCACGCGACCGTCCAGATCATCGCTCGTGTAGCGAGCGGTTGCGTCCTCTGTCGTGATCAGCATGGATTGATCAGTCATCGTCAGAGATTGCGTCTCTGTCGCCGCATTGAATGTCGTCGTTGAATCGATCTTGCTGGAGCCGAAATAATAATGGCCTGAGATGCTACCGAAGGCCGTCCAGCGCGCCTCACGCTTCTTCTCTGTCGCTTCTACGATGCCCGGGCCACTTGCAGTACCCGACAAACCTGCCAGTCGCTGCATCACGCGCGGCACACCTTCGCCCTGCGGGTACAGGTTCAGATACAGGTCATACTCCGTCTTTGCCTTGTCATATTGGCCCGCACGCTCACGTGCCACACCGACCCACTCCTGTGCATCTTCAGTGTAATCGTTGGGGGGCAACATCAGCAGTTTGTTAAAAGCGCCAACCGCCTCTTCGTCTTTCTTTGCAGCCAAGGCAGCGCGCGCCTGCCCCATCAGCTCTGCCGCCTGTTTGTTGTACTCTGCCAGATTCGCATCGCCCGGGGTGGCACGCAGCGCTTTGACTGCCGGCAGGAATGGCAATGCTACTTCCCCTCCGGAGCGGTCCGGGCGGATTGTGATCAGGATGCTGCGCTGATCCTTTCCCGCTGAGACGCTGAATTGCGCCTCGCGCGAAAATTCAACGACCAGCTTGGGCTTGGTCGCCGTATCCCGCGTCGTGACCCGAAAGGAGGGAATCAATCCAGAAGGAGGGGAATTACGGGTCTCGTTGTCCACCCACTTCTCATCCACTGCAACGCCAGGCACGCGCTCAAAAAAGATGTCCAGCGTCTTGCCATTGTTCGCGGGAAAGTGACGCACATAACGAACCGGCGCAGTCGTGCGTATGGTCGCAACGATACCGTCGGTCTGGTATTCGAGTGTCACATCATCAAGTGGCTGCGCTACAACGAAACCAGGAACAAATGCCAAGCACGCCATGCCAAGCATCCACTTGGCCGCACTCATCAGTTTGGGGCTATTCATGCCTCTTCTCCTCAATACAATTCTTGTCTTTACCCCTCTCAGGGCGGGACTTATGGATAATCGTTTGGCGGGGCAAGCAACCTGCCTGCCCCACCAAAGGCTTTTAATCCCAATTTACGTAGGCGGAACCTTTGCTGCCGGCGGGTGCATGACACCCGGATTTCGAGCAGTCATCACCGGACTTCATGCCTTCATGACCGATTGACTTGGTATCCTGCCCCCAGCGCGTGTAGGCATTTCCCTTCAAATGGCACGTCACACATGTATAGGTCGAGACATGTGTATGCATTGACGCGCCACGCAGGACAGAGCCATTCACATGGCAACTGGAACAAGACGCACTTGCATTGTAAGGAATGTGATCGGAAGGTTTGGCACCCAACGCCCCCGACCATGTCGTGGTGGTCGTATGGCACTGGTTACACTCATCCGTCGTCGCAACGTGGCCGGCACTCTTGCCAACCGCCAATGTCCCATTGTGGCAGCTCGAGCACGCTGCAGCCGAGGTGTGTTTATAGCGGTTTGGAGACCAAGCAGTGTAATTATGGCAAGAGTCACACTCGAGCTGGCCTTTCAATGCTGCGGGAGTATGTCCAGCAGGCTTGCGATTCTCAGCACTGACATCCGCTCCGCTCACGTGGCAGGTGGAGCAGACACCCGCCGCACCTGCATGGTTCCAGCTTGCGGGCAACCAGGCAAAAGTGCGATGGCAGCTATCGCAGGATTTTGTTGCTTTATTGCCTGTGCTGTGACTGCCAGCCTTGCCACTTGCCTGCCGTCCGTTATGGCAAGTCTTGCACTGGCCTGTGACTGCCGACCCGTGGTTGTAACGCACCCCCAGCCAAGTCGCGGTATTGAAGTGACACGACTCGCAAGGCGCATCGGTCACGATGTGCCTGTCGTTCTTGGGAGTCGCAACCACTCGCCTGCCGACGGCATGACAGCCGTCGCAGGCACGCGGCGTGCCCTTGAACACACCGCCTACATGGCATGACTCGCAAGCCGCTGCAGCATGACCGCCCGAAAGCGGGAAACCGGTCGTCATGTGATTGAAATCACGCCCGATCTGCTGGGCAGCCCCCGCATGCAGCGACGTCACCGCCAGCAGCGCGGCGAACATCGCACCGATAAATCCAGTTCTTCTCTCCATGACAACCTCCTCGATAGTTCACTCACTATTCTTTCAGTTTGCCCCGACTGACGGCGAAAGCAAACTTGACTTTTCCTGCTATTTCTTCTGCGGCACTACCACGCCCATCTTCACCGTTTTCCAGTCGTTGCCTTCATGGCAGCGCTCGCAACGGTCGCCGAAGTTGCCGTTGTGCACGTCGTCTCGCTCATGGCAGCTGCCGCACGCCGTGGAAGTCACCACCTTCTTGCCCATCGGCTTGCTGTGGCAGGCGTAACACTTGTTGGCGGTCTTCTTGTGCGGGCCGTCCAGTTTGAAGTTGGTCTTGTTGTGATCGAAGTCCCATGCCTCCCACGAACGCGTGGAGTGGCAAAGCTGGCATTCGGTTCCCAGCCTGCGGCGGTGGACCTTGTCATCATCCTTCTCATGGCATGACCAGCAGTCGGACTTGGCATCCTTGAAGGTCGGTTTTTCGTGGCACTTCTTGCAAGCGACCAGCGCATGGCGTCCCAGTAACGGGAAGGTGGACATGCGGTTGTGGTTGAACTTATCGGTTTTCTTCCAGTCGTCCTCTACGTGGCAGGTCTCACACTTCTTGCCTTCCTGTCCTTTGTGCGACTTGTCATCATCCTTCTGGTGGCAGCTGATGCAATCTTTCTGCAGCTTGTCCTTGTATAAGTCGCCCTTGTGGCAATCGGTACACTTCGTTTTCTTATGCTTGCCGAGCAAGGGGTATTTGGTCTCCTTGTCGTGGTCGAACTTGATGTCCTTCCATTCGTTCGCGGTATGGCAGGTCTCGCATTTGACACCGAAGTTACCCTTGTGCGCCTTGTCGTCGTCCTTCTTGTGACAAGAGACACAAGTCATCTTGAGCTTGTCCTTGTACAGGTCGCCCTTGTGGCAGTCCGTACACTTGGTCTTCTTGTGCTTGCCGAGCAGATCGAATTTTGTCTCTTTGTCGTGATCGAACTTGATGTCCTTCCACTCTTTTTCGGTGTGACAGGTCTCGCACTTGGGACCGAATTTACCCTTGTGCGCCTTGTCGTCGTCCTTCTTGTGGCACTCGTTGCACTTCTTCGGCGTGCCCTTGTATTTCTTGTCGATGTGGCACTTGTCGCACTTCACTTCTTGGTGCTTGCCCAGTAGCTTGAACTCGGTCTTGTCGTGGTCGAACTTGGTGTCCTTCCAGTCCTTGGCCGTATGGCAGCTCTCGCACTTCTTGCCCAGTTTGCCCTTGTGCGCCTTATCATCGTCCTTCTTGTGGCAGGCGACGCAGGCCATCGGCGTGTCTTTGTATTTGTGGTCGACGTGGCACTTCAGACATTTTACGTCGACATGCTTGCCTTCCAGCTTGAATTTGGTCTTGCCGTGATCGAAATTGGTAGTCTTCCAATCCTTGTCCACGTGACACTTGGCACAATCCTGCCCGAGGCCGCCCTTGTGCTTGTCATCTTTCTTGTGACAGGTGTAGCAAAGCTGCGGCGCTTCGCGAAACTTGGTACCCGGCTTGTGACAGCTTTCGCACTTGACCTTTTCCTGTTTCTGGTTGACCAGGTGACCACCCTTCAGCTCGAAATCGGTCAACTTGTGGTCGAACTTGTCGTGATCGAACTCGGCCGCCTTGAAGTCACGTCCCTTGTGCTCTGCGTGGCACTCCTTGCAGTCCTTCTCCAGGTCGATGCGCCCGTGGTACCCCTTCTTTTCGGCAACATCCTTGCCCACATCCTTGTGGCAATCCATACAGAGACGGTTCTGCGCCTTCTTGTCGAACTTCTTGTGGCAAAGCTCGCACTTCTCCTCTTCCTTGGCGTGCCCCTTGATCACATCGCCGGGCATCAACAGTTTGTTGGCGTTCGCCTGCATGGGCAGCGCGAACAGGAAGAGGGTAAGGACTAAGGTACGTAGCAGCATGGTCGATTCTGTTCAATCAGTAAGCGTGGACCGCATAGACGTGATAGATGGCACTGAACACCATCATGAACACCAGCGGGATATGGAAGATGTGCCACCACGAGAACAGGCGCTCGTAAGTGTGGAACTGGGCGGCATCGCGAACTGCATGCAAGTAGGTGGTGATCTTGTCCTTGTATTCCTCGAACAGCTTCTCCATGCCCTTGCTCTGGTCGGCATTGAATTGTTTCTCGACGCCCTGCGCATGCATCACCTGGTACAGCTCGGCAGGCAGACGGCGGGACAGCACTGCCGACCGGAATCCCATCTTGGCAAAACTGATGAATCCGTATCCTGTCTCCTTGGCATACTTTTCCGCTTCATCGTGGAAGGCCTGCAGTTGCTGCTCGATATGCGGCGCGAAGCCGAACATCGACTTGATATCACCGGTCTGCTCCATCTCGGCACGCAACTCGTTCACCGTCGCCTGCCGACCGTAGAGGCCATGATGGATCTTGGTGTAGAAGAAACGGCCAAAGGTGCCGCTGCCCGACACCAGCAGCATGCAGTACATCGCCACCGCCGCATTGATCGATCCGGTCGGATGGATGAACGGGATGTATACGTGGTAAGTGGAGTGGAAGATGATGAACAACGGGCCCAAAATGCCGAGCACCATGTGCCATTTGAACCAGGTCGGCAGGAACCCAAGGTTCTCGATGGGTTTCCATCGTTTGCGCAATGGGTACAGCAGCAGCAACAGCATCATCGTGCCGCCGATCAGCCCCAGGTTGTAGCCGAAATCGAACAGCTCTTCGCCAGGCTTGTAATAAGTCTGAGGATAAACAATGAAATAACCTGCGATGGTGATGACACCGACGATACTGATGAAGATCATCCACATCAGATGCTCTGATTGTTTTTTTGTTCTCATAGTCTCCAAATCCAGAAGCTTCCCTTAAGCGCGGAAATTTTAACTGCGATCACCGAACCTGTCTTAATAAATTTGTCTTAATAACGCAACAACCCTAGAATGCCGGTGCCTGCGACAATGCTTTGTACAATAAAGTTCGACATCTGTTTGAAATAGTCCGACAGGCGGCCGGGTCATCCAGACCAGTGGCACACCCCTCAGTCAACAACCATTAAAGACGACAAGCTATGGACCTCATCGACCTATCCGTATACCTGATCCCCCTGATCATCATCATGTTCTTCTATCTGGGCAGCCGGAAAAAGAAGGAAGCCAGTTCTGTCGAGCAGATGAAGGAGGCGATCACCCAGGGCTTGACCGAGCCATCCTCCCTGCACCCCGTGATCGACCCGCGTTTGTGCCTGGGCTCCGGCAGTTGCATCAAAGCCTGCCCTGAAGGCGCACTGGGAATGATCAAGGGCAAGGCGGTGCTCATCAACCCGACCTATTGCATCGGCCACGGTGCCTGCGCCGCCGCCTGTCCTCACGATGCCATCACGCTGGTGTTCGGCACCGAGAAACGCGGCATGGACATCCCCCAGGTCGACCCGACCTTCGAGACCAACGTCAAGGGCATCTTCATCGCCGGCGAACTGGGGGGCATGGGACTGATCCGCAAGGCCGCCAGTCAGGGCTCGCAGGCCATAGACTCCATAGCAAAATTGAAAGGCACACACAATTTCGACCATGACGTGATCATCGTCGGTGCCGGCCCGGCCGGCCTTGGCGCTGCGCTGGGAGCCATCCAGCACAAGCTGAACTACCTGATCCTGGAACAGGAAGTCTCGCTTGGCGGTGCCATCTTCCAGTATCCTCGCAACAAGATCGCCATGACCGCCCCCGTCAAGCTGCCGGTCGTCGGCGAGATGCAATTCAAGGAAGTCAGCAAGGAGCGTCTGCTGGAATGGTGGCAGGGCATCATCGCCAAGACCGGCATCCATATCAGCTACAACGAACGCATGGAGAACGTGACCCCGGTCGACAACGGATTCGTGGTCAAGACCAGCAAGGGGGAATACAAGACGCGCACCGTGCTGCTGGCCATCGGCCGACGCGGCACGCCGCGCAAACTCGGTGTGCCCGGTGAAGAGTTGCCAAAAGTGGTGTATCGCCTGATTGATCCCGAGCAATATCGCAACATGCACGTGATCGTGGTCGGCGGCGGCGACAGCGCGGTCGAGGCCGCCATGGCGGTCGCGGAGGAGCAAGGCACCACGGTATCACTGCTTGCGCGCGGCGAGGACTTCGGCAAGGCATTCGGCGGAGCCAAGCCGAAGAACCGCGACAAGCTGAAGGCCATGTCCGATGCGGGCAAACTGAAAATCTACCTGAAGTCCGGCGTCAAGCAGATCAACCCGACCACGGCAGTCATCAAATTCGGAGACGAGGAGGCAGAGATTCCGAATGACGGCGTGATCGTTTGTGCCGGCGGTACGTTGCCCACCCCCTTCCTGAAGCAGATCGGCGTGATGGTCGACACCAAGTTCGGCACGGCTTGATACAAGCCGCAAATGCAAAAGGCCTGCAGGATCTGCAGGCCTTTTTTATTGGTGCCGCTTGTCGGATTCGAACTGACGACCTACCGCTTACAAGGCGGTTTGTAAAGTCATTATTACAGGGGTTTGTTGACAATTAATGCACTTATTGCCACAATTTTGCCACAGCGATCAAGGAGAAATGATGGCATCAATCAGAAAGCGTGGCGATCTTCAGTGGGAAGCGCAAGTCCGGAAAAAAGGCCAGCCTGCGCAATCTAGAACTTTCAGCACGCGCGCAGATGCTGATCGCTGGGCAAAGGAAACCGAAATCGCAATCGAGCGCGGACTGTTCTTCGACCGCTCGATTGCAGAGCGGACCACCATCAATGAGTTGATAGATAAATATCGTGAGGTTGAGCTTCCGGCAAAACGAGGTAAGCACTTCGTGCCGGCCCTCACTAAACTAAAGGACGCATTCGGCCAATACTCTCTGGCTAGCATCACGCCCAAGATGATTTCCCAACACCGTGATGCCAGACTTAAAACAGTATCCCCCTCCACCGTGAAGAAAGAAATTAACCTGCTCTCCAGAATTATCGAGTTGGCCGGAAAGGAATGGGGGATCCCTGTAGCCAACAATCCATGCAAGATGGTTTCGCGCCCCTCGGAACCCCAGGGAAGAGAGCGTCGCTTAGTTGATGAAGAAAAATTCGAGGACGGGGAAGAATCAAAGCTACTGGCTCAATGTTTAGCATCAAGCAAGGACCTAGAAGTCATCGCCATCGTAGCAATTGAGAGCGCAGCCAGGCTCGGTGAATTGCTCTCACTTACTTGGATGGAAATTGACTTAAAGAAGCGCACTGCTTTGCTACGAAAAACGAAAAACGACGAATCCCGCACCATACCGCTATCTACTCGTGCCGCCACCGCCCTGCAAGCACTTCGTGCTGAGCAAGCGGGAAAAGTAAACAATATTGCGATACTGCCGACGCAACGAGTGTTTGGGCGCTGGCAAGCTGCCGACAGCTTCAACAAAGTTTGGAAGGGAGCCTGCAAGAGAGCAGGCATAAGTGACCTTCGCTTTCACGATTTACGGCATGAAGCATGCAGCCGATTGGCTGATAAGTTTTCATTGCATGAACTGATGAAAATCAGCGGCCACAAGACAGCGGCGATGCTAATGCGGTACTACCATCCAAAGGCGGAAGAATTGGCAAAGCGACTGGAATGATCAGTTCCCATGTTTGATGCTCGTCCCACATCGGACGCAAATTGAACAGCATAGATATCCTGTGAGTCTGCACAGGCGCTAATAGAACCGCGGCGGTAATCATGTGAGTGACACCTCGTCAACAACCCCTTATCTTTGGTGGGTTGCAGATTATGTAGACCTTTGCATTAGCGACCTCCGCAACACTAAAGAACTTAGGGTGGGCGCAGAGCTTCAAGTCCAAATAATTTGCCGCTTTATCGTGCAGCGTCCCTACCCCGCGGGGTTAATCAACATGTGCGCCCCGCAAATGGACAAAGCGATGAAATGCCAGCAGGTCACGCTGTAAGTATTTTAGCGTATAAGGATTTCGGGCCGCTTTGCCATCGAGCCTTACGCTCAAATAGGCCTGACCTGCTCCAGACTTTTCGGACCACGTAAAACTTGAGAGGATGGCTTCCTTGAAGAGAGGAAGTCATGAAGAAGAGCAGATTTACGGAAGCACAGATGGTCGGCATG
>NZ_BAAHSJ010000006.1:0-152853 GCF_054601595.1 Sideroxyarcus sp. TK5
GCAGACATTGCGGCTTTGGCATCTGGGTGTTTGGTTTGATAGTAGTCCAATGGCCTGGCTACGGGACGGCGTTGGGCGCGCGGGATTTCGCCGATGGCGGCCTTGTCCGTCCAAAACAACGGGGTCAGGTCTTGCAATATAGCACCCGTCTCACTCATATCTCGTCCCCCTTCTTAACCGCCCTGCTAACCGTCGCATAGTGCACCCCAAAATGATCGGCGATTTCTTGCAGGGTGTAATCGCCGGTGGCGTAAGCGGCAGACATTGCGGCTTTGGCATCTGGGTGTTTGGTTTGATAGTAGTCCAATGGCCTGGCTACGGGACGGCGTTGGGCGCGCGGGATTTCGCCGATGGCGGCCTTGTCCGTCATCGCCTGCATGCGTTTGAGGAACCTGTCCGAGCCGAGGAATACTTGGCCGCTGAGCTGCTCCCACACGCTGGGCAAGCCGACACCGGCCCGAACAAAATCGATATACAGGTTGATCGCCCGGCGGCGCTGCGGTGAGAATTGGCCGAGTATCCAATCGGTCTGTAGCCATTCCGGGGCAGGCTGGGCTCCGAGCATGGCCGCATAGGAACTCCATTGCCAGTCGGCAATATTTTTCACCATCCCGGCACGCAATGGGTTGAGCACAACATAACGCGCCAACTCCAGCAGGTACCCTTCCTTTTCCACGATGATGGCTTTGTATCGCCCTTGGAAAACATGGCCGACGCGCTTGTGTGTGCGATTGAAGGTTTGCGTATAGACACCATTGAGGTGGCGCATGCCCTGAGCGAGGTTGCCCTCTATGGTTTCGACAACAATGTGATAGTGGTTGTCCATCAGACACCACGCATGGCAGACCCAGTTGAATCGCTTGCAGGTTTGGGCAAATATTTCCAGCCAGACGAGGCGATCCGCATCGTTAAGAAAAATATCCTCGCGCCTGTCGCCGCGCGAGGTCACGTGATAAATCCCGCCAGCTAACTCAAGTCTAAGGGGTCGCGCCATGACGCAAACTTAGCATGGTGAAATGCGATAATGCAAGACCTGACCCCATGCTTTGTGCTTTGTGCTTTGCGGCTGTATCGGCTCTATCCTCACCGACTCGATCAGGTGGCGGAAGATTTCCTGCATCTGAGAATGTGCCGAGGGAGCGGCTGCGACACGATCTTTGTCCGCCGAAAAAATAAACAAGAACATATAGCCGGTATCCCCGATGGGTAGCATCCAATCCTCCACGCTCCAGACTCCGTTGCTCCGCATCGGAACGCGCTGTACCTGCCATAAATTATTTCCCACCTGCTCTTTTCCCAATTGGCGTGGCATGTTCCCTGCCCATGCACTTAGCCGGGGCTCCCAATCTTCCGGGGTCGATTTCACCATCAATATGGTCAAGGCGAGACCTGTACCTACCCAGACTTGATTACACATCGGCTCAAACCCTTTAGCCGTGCGATGCTTTCCGTCAACGTCGATCACTGTGTATTCGGGGCGGACGTAGCGGTCGATGGACAGATATTTGATATTCCCCGTTCTTCTATAGGCGGGACTGTCTCTTAATTGATATGTGACTCCATCTTTTTCATCAATATCTCCTGCAATGGTCAAAGGCGCATTGGGATCGAAGATCGGCTGGTTGTAGTGACAGCTATAAACTCCCATCAGCCAGTCGTGCCCCACCATGTACTTATTCATCAGTTTGTATTCGTATCGTTTGAAAGCTTGCCTGACTTCTGGATCCAATGCTCCCGGACGAAGATAACGATCATCGTTACTACGAATAATTTCGCTGACACAGCCTGTGAGTACCACAGTCAAGATCAAGCAACCAGCAGTAATTTTTCTCATAATTGCACCTGTGTTAACGACCTATCGGATTCGAGTCAACCCTCGATCCATCTTCAAATCGAATCAGGTTGCTATTGTCCTGCACCGCCCCCGGCGGCCCGTTCGGCGACAGTATTTCCACCTGTCCGCTCCCGGGAGCCCCAGTCCCATAAGAACTGTGCATACTATTCGAGGTCGACATCACGCTCCACAGGTCGCTCAGAGAGGCTGCCCCAGGATTCCCTCCCGCCCATACCGAAACAGGATCATCGGCAAAATAGTTAAAGGAAACTTGCTTTCCCTGATAGTCATTGACGGACTTTGCCGCATCCGTATAAGTCTGTGCGGTCACTGCACCGCCCACACCGCGCACCGTCAGTTGGCCGTTGGTGTAGCCTCGACTGTTAAGAATGTTGAAGGCATTGGTCTGCACGATGGTTCCGCGGCTATGGCCCAGCGAGGTGGTGGACTGACCCGCCCGGCCCTGCAGAATGTTGGCATAGACAACATCCTGATTGGTGTAGCCCAGGAAGTTGGCCGTGCTACTGCCCACCGAGGTCAGGGTCTTCTCGTAGCCGGCAATGAGCATCACGGTTGCTGTATCGGTTCTATCCTTACCGAACAACGGGGTCAGGTCTTGCAATATAGCACCCAACCCGACTCATCTCTCTTCACCCCTCTTAATCTCGCGCCAACAATATATGCCCAATGGTCTGTATATTCTTCTTTGTGAGTGACAGATCAGAAGGCTGGCGTTAGCGCCAAACGTTAATCGAACAGCAGGTTCGGCAGGAACAGGCTGATCTCGGGGATGTAGGTGACCAGCCCGAGGAAGAGCAGCAGCACCAGCAGCCATGGCAAGGCCGCATGGGTGACTTGCATGATGCTCATGCCGGTGATGCCGCTGGTGACGAACAGGTTCAGCCCCACCGGGGGCGTGACCATGCCGATCTCCATGTTCACGACCATGATGATGCCCAGATGGATGGGGTCGATGCCGAGCTGGGTGGCGATGGGGAAGAAGATGGGGGCAAGGATGAGGATGATGCCGGTCGGTTCCATGAAGTTGCCCGCGATCAGCAGGATGATGTTGACCACCAGCAGGAACATCCACGGCTCCATGCCGTAAGCCACGATGTGTTCGGCGATGGTCTGCGGGATGCGTTCGGTGGTGAGCACATGGGCGAACAGCATGGCGTTGGCGACGATGAACATCAGCATCACGGTGGTGCGGCTGGCCTCGACGAACACCTCGGGCAGGTCCTTGAATTTCAGGTCGCGGTAGATGAACACTGCCACGAACAGGGCATACACGGCCGACACGGCCGCCGCTTCGGTGGGTGTGAACACGCCGCCGTAGATGCCGCCCATGATGATGACCAGCAGTGCCAAGCCCCACATGGATTCGCGGAACTTGCCCAGCACTTCGCGCAGGGGTGCGCGCGGCGTGGGCGCGATATTCAGTTTGCGCACGCGCCAGTGCACCGCCACCATCAGCATCAGGCCGAGCAACAAGCCGGGGATGACGCCGGCCATGAACATGCGGCCGACCGAGACTTCGGTCACGGCGGCATATACCACCATCACGATGGAGGGCGGGATGAGGATGCCCAGCGTACCGGAGTTGCAGATCACACCCGCCGCGAACGGCTGCGGGTAGCCGCTGCGCACCATGCCCGCGATGACGATGGAGCCGACCGCGACCACGGTGGCCGGGCTGGAGCCGGACACGGCGGCGAACAGCATGCAGGCCAGGATGGAAGCGATGGCGAGCCCGCCGCGCAGGTGGCCGACCGCTGCGATGGCGAAGTCCACCATGCGCCGCGCCACGCCGCCGGTGGACATCAATGCCCCGGCGAGGATGAAGAACGGGATGGCCAGCAGCGTGTAATGCTCGCTGGTCTCGTACAGTTTGATGGACAACGATGCCAGCGAGTCGTGGGCGAAAAAGGCGATGGTCAGCAGACTGGACAGCCCCAGACAGATGGCGACCGGCATGCCGATGGCCATGAAGAAGAACAGGCAGGAGAACAGGAACAGGGTGTTCATTTGCCCGCCTCCTGCTTCAATTTGAGCGCCTCTTCCACCTCGTTCGCCAGCCGCAGGTGGTCGGACTTGCCGCGCATCAGGTTATACAGCACCGGCAGGAAACGCAGGGCCAGCAGGGTGAAGCCGATGGGCAGGATGGCGCGCACCAGCCACATCTGCACCGGCAGGTCTTCCAGCTCGATGCCGATCTTCTTCATCTTCATCACATACTGGAACGAGCCGTAGATCACCATGCCGGCATACAGCAGACACAACAGTACCGCGACGATGGACACGATGCGGCGCACTTTGGGAGTGAACAGTTTGATCAGGGCATCCACACCGATATGCGCGCCGACGCGCACGCCGTAGGAGATGCCGATGAAGATCATGAAGGCGAACAGGATGGTGGTGAGTTCCTGCGCCCAGGTGAAACCGGAGTTGAACACATAGCGCATGACGACCTGCGCAAAGGTGAGCAGCGTCATCGCCGCCAGCAGAATGGCAATCAGCCATTCGTCCAGTCGTTTCAATAACTTCATGCCGCCTCCCTGTGGTACCCCCGTGCATGGCGGGGGCTTGCTCAACCCGGCTCTTTGCTCTTGTTACTTCTTGTTGGCGGCTACTGCGGCATCGATCAGATCCTTGCCGATATCCGCCTCGAACTTCGCCCACACCGGTTTCATCGCGTCGCGCCATTGCGCCCGCTCTTTTTTCGTCAGCTGGATCAGCTTGGCCTTCTTGTCGTCGATGACCTTCTGGCGGAAGGCCATATCCTCATCCAGCGCAACCTGGTTGCCGTAGGCGATGGATTCCGCCATCGCCTGGCTCAACCCCTGCTTCACGTCCGCCGGCAGGCCGTTCCACCACTCATCGTTGGCGATCACCATGTAATCGAGCACGCCATGGCCGCTCTCGGTGATGTACTTCTGCACTTCGTGGAATTTCTTGGTGTAGATGTTGGCCCAGGGGTTCTCCGCGCCATCTACCACCCCGGATTGCAGAGCCTGGTAAACCTCGGCGAAAGCGATCTTCTGCGGGTTGGCCCCGACCGCCTGGAACTGCGCCTCCAGCACCTCGGACGGCTGGATGCGGAATTTCAGCCCCTTGGCATCCGCCGGCGTGCGCAGCGGCTTGTTGGCGGAAAGATGCTTCATGCCGTTATGGATATATCCGAATCCGACGATGCCCTTGTCAGACATCGAGGTGAGCAGCTCGCGTCCTTTTGCGCTGTTCTGGAAACGTCCCACGGCATCGATGTCGTCGAACAGGAATGGCAGGTCGAAGATCTGTATCTTCTTGGTGTACTTGCCGAACTTGGCCAGCGAGGGCGCAAGGATCTGCACATCGCCCAGCAGCAGGGCTTCCATCTCCTTGCCGTCGCCGAACAGCTGGCTGTTGGGGAACACCTGCACCTCGACCTTGCCCGGCAACAGCTTCTCTGCGACCTCCTTGAACTTCAGCGCCGCCTGACCCTTGGGGGTGGTGTCGGCGACCACGTGACTGTATTTGATGACGATGGGAGCCGCTTGCGCGGAGAGGGACAGACTGAACAACAGGGCACTGCACACGACGCTCAAGATTTTCATTTTCTTCTCCCCGAAGAGTTGACTGGAACGGTGACGGCTTGCAACTGTTGCCGCATCATATGCCAATCCTGCTTACGCCACCATTACAGATTGCTCCCCCTCCTCCGCCTGGAACTCTGCAGCGACCGCCACGCCGACCACACTCACCAGCGCCTCGCCGCAATACAGCAAGGGCAGCCGCTCACGTTGCCAGGGCGGTACGCCATGCTCCTGCAGCAGGTTCTTCATGCTGCGCCGCGCGGCGAGCGGGTGCGGGCGCAATGTCTCGCCGCCGCTACGCAATCGCAGACTCAACTGTCCTTGCGCTAATTTTGCTCGACTGATGCCTTCGCCGACGGTCCGGGTGAAACACACTTCACACTGCAATGGAGGCCAGTACAGCGACGCCTCTCCCCGCCAATCAATACGCAAGGCAGTATCGAATGCCGGCAACGCACGCATCACATGGATATGCCCGCGATACCTGCGCACCTGCCACTCGCCGAAATTCACACACACATCCGCGTTGTCGCGCGCCCCGCATAATTGGCGCAGCATGTCGTCGAGTTGTGCTTCCTGCGGCATCGGCGCACCCTGCCCGTGCAAAAAGTAGCGCAGCAGGTTCTTGCGGCGCGCAGGAGACAAAGCATCCAGTCGCGCCACTGACAGCAACTTTTCTCCCGCACCATCCGCCTGCGCCACTTCATCCAGTATCCCGGCGGCCTCGGCGAAATGTTGCGCACTGCGTCCCAGCGTATCGCGCCAGGCCGGGAAACGCTCCTCCAGCAGCGGGAACAGTCTGTGGCGCAAAAAATTGCGCGGATAGCGATCGTCGGCGTTGCTTTCGTCCTCTATCCATTCCAGCGCATGCTGTTGCGCATAGACGAGCAACACCTCCCGGCTGCATGCCAGCAAGGGCCGCAGCACCAGCTGCCCGCCCTGCTCGCGCTCGGCGGGCATGGCGGAGACGCCGCGCAATCCGGCCCCGCGCAACAACTGCAGCATCAGCGTCTCCGCCTGATCGTCCGCATGGTGCGCCAGCGCGATATAGCGCGCATCGCTTTCGGCGAAAGCTTCATGGCGCAGCTTGCGTGCCGAAGCCTCGATGCCGTGCGTATCCTTCAGCGGCGCGATATCCACATGTTTGATCTCGAGCGGGATGGCATGGCGTTCGCACAGTTCCGTGCAGAACTGCGCCCAGGCATCGGCATTCGGACTGATGCCGTGATGGACATGCATGGCGGAAAGTTTGCAGCCCAGTTGCGGGGCAATACGATGGAGGATGTGCAGCAACACGACCGAATCCATGCCGCCGCTCAAGCCGAGTAGCAGCCTGCTGCCCGCAGGCAGCAGCGGCGCGAGCTGCGCCGCGATGCGATCATGCAATGGTTTAGAGTGGAATGAGGTGTGCGACATCGTCGAACGTCGCGTCAGGACTGATGCGCTTCCGCGATTACTGGAGCTCGATCTCTTTGAACTTGCCGTAGCCCATCAGGCGCGTGAAACGCGTCTGCAGCAGATCGTTGGTGGACTTGCCCTGAGCCTGCTTGAGCGCCTCGGCCAAAGCCTTCTTCACACTGGACATGGTCGCTTCGTAATCGCGGTGCGCGCCGCCCAATGGCTCGCTCACGATCTTGTCGACCAGACCGAGCGTCTTCAAACGGGTGGCGGTGATCGCCAGAGTCTCGGCAGCTTCCTCGGCCTTGCTCGCGCTCTTCCACAGGATGGAGGCGCAACCTTCCGGGGAGATCACGGAATAGGTCGCATATTGCAGCATCAGCAAGGCGTCGCCCACGGCAACAGCCAGCGCACCGCCGGAACCGCCCTCGCCGATGATGGTGCAGATGATGGGCACGCGCAGTTCTGCCATCACGTACAGGTTGCGGCCGATGGCCTCGGACTGGCCGCGCTCTTCGGCCCCCACACCGGGGTACGCGCCCGGGGTGTCGATGAAGGTCATGATGGGGATGCCGAACTTCTCGGCCAGACGCATCAGGCGCATCGCCTTGCGGTAGCCCTCCGGACGCGGCATGCCGAAGTTGCGATATTGGCGTTCTTTGGTGTCGCGGCCTTTCTGGTGGCCGATGACCATCACGCTCTGGCCGTTGAAGCGGGCCAGCCCGCCGACGATGGCCGGATCGTCCGCATACACGCGGTCGCCGTGCAGTTCCTCGAAATCGGTGAACAGGTGTTCGATGTAATCCAGGGTGTAAGGACGCTGCGGATGGCGCGACACCTGCGAGATCTGCCAGGGGGTGAGCTTGGCGTAGATATCCTTGGTCAGGCTCTGGCTCTTCTTCTGCAGGCGGCCGATCTCGTCGGAGATGTCCAGCGCGGAATCATCCTGCACGTAGCGCAACTGCTCGATCTTGTTCTCCAGTTCGGAGACCGGTTGTTCGAAATCCAGGAAGGTCAGTTTCATAGTAGCTATCTCAGGGGGTCATTCACGGGCGGCATGATACAACATGGCGTGCGGCGGACAGAAAGGGTTGCGCACTGAAATATAAGGAACCCAGTCCTTTCAATACCTTACTTTCCGAGCGAAAAGAAGCGCCGGATGGTGGCCAGTATCTCGCTGCTGCTTTGCGTGATGTCCGGCTGGCTGGAAACCGCATCGATATCCTGTTTGGCGCTGTTGAGTTCCGCCGTGCGCACAGCCAGCATGTGCGAGACCTCCTCCGCGATGGTGGGGCGTGCACGCAATATCTCCTCGAAAGCCTCCTTGTCCAGGCGGTAACACTCGACATCGGTCAACGCTACCACCGAAGCACGGCGCGGCGCGCCGGTCAGCAAAGCCATCTCGCCGAAGAAATCCCCCTTGTGCAGGATGTTGAGGGTGCGCCGCTCGCCGTGTTCCGCTTCGATATATACCTCGGCTTCACCGCGAATGAGGATATAGAGACCGTGCGACTGCTGATCCCCTTGCCGCGTGATCAGATTACCCTTGGCAAAAGGGGCGAAACGCAGATGTTCGGCCAGCCACTTCAGTTCTTCCTCGGTCATGGACGAGAACAGGTCGATACGGTGCAAGGTCTTCAGGCGCAACGTCACCTCATGCTGGTGCTGTGCATCCTCGTATTTCTCGTTCTCCTTGGTCAGATGGACGTGGCGCTCGTCCACCGCCAGCTTCAGACCGGCCCGCTGCAGCGCAGTCATGATATGCCAGCGGATCATGGCATCGGTCGGGTCGTCCGGCATCAGGTCGGTCAGCCAGTAGCGCATGGCATAACGCGCATAGCCTTTGTCGTCCATATCCATCAGCACACAGTTCGGTACCGGATCGGTCGCCACGTTCGGGATGCTGGTCTGCCGGATGGCTTCTTCCACCACGCGTATCACCCGGGGGGCGGGCGCTTCCAGCGACACGTTGAACCACACCCAGCGCCGCCATTGCACCGGCTGGTCGGTACGGCGTCCCAGCACCATGAACTTGTTCTTCATCAGTTGCGAATTGGGGAACACCACCGTCTCCCAGTTGCGCGTCTCGACCAGCGTGGAGCGCCAGCGGATGTCTACCACTTTGCCGGAGAGATCGTCCACCTTGATCCAGTCACCCACTTCGATGGAATTGTCGAGCTGCAAAGCCAGACCACCGAGGATGTTGCCCAGGGTGTCCTGCATCGCGAAAGCGATCACTGCCGTGATCACCGCCGACGTCGCGACGATGCTGCCCAAGTCAAGCCCGGCATAGCGCAGCCGCACCATGAACCAGGCGACATAGGCGATGATGACGAAGATGTCTTCGGTGATGCGTGGCGGGGTGAGTTTGATCCTTGGCAGTATCAGGCGGAACACCACCAGACCCCACAGGCGGATCACCGCCACACCGGCACCGATCACTGCGACCTCGTGCGTGATGTCCGCACCGCGCGCTATCCCGAGCGCATGCAGCACCCCCGCGATGAACAGCCCTAACACACAGACGAAATAGAAGATGACGGTGTTGATGATGCTGGGACGTTCATCGCGCAGGAAATAATGCAGCAGGAAGAACAATCCCAGCACCATCACCAGCAGGGGGAACGATTCCGGCCCCCAGAACACCCCCATCACATCGCGCCAGAAATCCATGCCTGCATCCTCAATTACGTGTTGCGACGATTCTACACAGAATAGACAGCCAATGGCTGGCGGCGACGCCACACCTTCCAGCGGTCGCCCGCCTTCAGATCGAAGCGATGCATTGCCTCTGCGGTTGGCACTTCCAGTGAGAGCGTATGCAACCTCCCGTCACGCAATGCCTGCCAGACGACTTGCAGCAACTCGCGCTGCATCGCGAGCAGCTCCTCGCGCCAGCGATAGAAGTCGTACTGTCGCATTGGAGGCTGCAGCGCGGTCGCCAGCCAGACACCAAGTTTTGCATCGCTTGCCAGCATATCCACCAAACGATCGAAGCGGCGCATCCCGGCGGCGCGCGCAAAGGTCACCAAAGGCTCATCGCCGCCGGCAGCATTGAGCACAGTGGCTATCCCTTCGGGACGGCCACCTCCCCATAGCCACAGGCTGCTGACCGGCGGCGTTCCTGCTGCCAATCGCCCCTGATTCAAGGCGTGTCCATGCAACAGCATCTGTATCTCGTTGCCCAACGCACGCCAGCGCACGGCATCCCTGCCCTGCGGCATCATCTCTCGCGCGTCCCCCCAGGCGGCACTGCCCAGAGTGGGCATGGTCACGTCACCGATCTCGGCCAGTCGCAGATACCAGCGCTGCGGGTGCGGCGCGTGGAAGCTGATGCCGTCCGCAACGAAATGCGCATTCAGTAGTTCGCAAAAAGCGATCGCCTCTTCAGCCGTACAGACCACATCCGGCCGCACCATCACTTGGGCGGGTTGCCGCTGCAGTTCGACCGGATCGGCACACATCCATGCGTAACCGGCCACTTCGAGACCGTCGCCCGCGGCGCGCAAAGGCGCGGCACTGGCGACACCGAACAACTCGCACAAACGTGCTTCGGTTGAGCATGCAGGCAGTACCGTATGCGCGGCACGTGCCAGCATCTTCTCGATAAAGGCAAGTTCCGCCTGCATGCCGGGGGCGATATCGCGCGGCAGGATGAGGTCAGGGATGATGAGATGAAGATGCTCCATGGCCGCGAGTTTAGCATTCGCCACCCTGCGCCTTGTGGCACACTAACGCCCGTTAAAAACACGGGGATTCCTTTTGCAACCCTTTGAACTTTTCGTCGGTCTGCGCTACACCCGCGCCAAGCGCCGCAACCACTTCATCTCCTTCATCTCGCTGATCTCCATGCTCGGCATCGGCCTGGGCGTGATGGCCCTGATCGTGGTGCTGTCGGTGATGAATGGTTTCCAGAAGGAGATCCGTGCGCGCATCCTCGGCATCACCCCCCACCTGCAAGTGATCGGCAGTGAAGGCATCGCGGACTGGCAGCAGTCACTGGATACGGTCGCCGCACATCCGGGCGTGCGCGCCGCCGCCCCTTATGTCACCGGCCAGGGCATGTTGTCGCAGGGCGAACGCGTGCAGGGCGTGATGGTGCGCGGCATCGTGCCCGATGCCGAACAGCAGTTGATCGCGCTCGGCGACAAGATGGAACATGGATCGCTGGACAGCCTGCAAGCGGGCGAATACAGCATCGTGCTCGGCGTCGATCTGGCACGCTCCCTGGGCGCGCGCGTCGGCGATCCGCTGCTGCTGATCACCCCGCAAGGCCAATTCACTCCTGCCGGCATGCTGCCGCGCCTGAAACAATTCAAGGTGAGCGGCATCTTCGAAATCGGCATGTCACCCTATGACAATGCGCTGGCACTGATACACCTGCACGACGCGCAAAAACTGTACCGCATGGGTGAAACGGTGAGCGGCATCAGCGGCAGTGTCGATGAGCTCGATCGCGCACCGCAGATCGCGCGCGCGCTGGAAGGCAAGCTCCCGGTCGATCTGTGGACCACCGACTGGACGCGCCAGAACGCCAGCTATTTCGCGGTGGTTGCGATGGAGAAGAAGATGATGTTCATCATCCTGTCGCTGATCGTGCTGGTCGCTGCGTTCAACATCGTCTCCACACTGGTGATGGCAGTCACCGACAAGCAGGCCGACATCGCCATCCTGCGCACGCTGGGCGCGTCGCCGCGCAGCATCATGCAGATATTCATGGTGCAGGGCGTGCTGATCGGACTCGTCGGCCTGGCGATAGGCGTGATCGGCGGCGTGACGCTGGCGCTCAACATCGGCACCCTCGTGCCCTTCATCGAGGATCTGTTCGGCGTGCAGTTCCTCGCCAAGGAGTTCTATTACATCAGCGAACTGCCCTCCGACCTGCGCCAGGCCGACGTTCTGATCGTCGCCAGCATGTCGTTCCTGATCAGCGTGCTCGCCACGCTTTATCCGAGCTGGCGCGCTTCCAAAGTTCAACCGGCGGAGGCATTGCGCTATGAGTGAGCAGGATTCCGGGATGGTCATCACCTGCCGCGATCTGAAGAAGACCTACGCGCAGGGCGACCTCAGCGTCTCCGTACTGAACGGGGTAGACCTCGATCTGGCACGCGGCGAGAGCCTCGCCATCGTCGGCGCTTCGGGCTCCGGCAAGAGCACGTTGTTGCACCTGCTGGGCGGGCTGGACAGCATCAGCAGCGGCAGTGTCAGCATCCTGGGGCAGGACGTGGCAAGGTTGAACGAGCGACAGCGCGGCGAACTGCGCAACCGTTCGCTGGGCTTCATCTACCAGTTCCATCATCTGCTGCCGGAATTCACGGCCATGGAGAATGTCGCCATGCCGCTGCTGATACGCGGCATGAAGCCGGCAGAAGCGCATCCGCAGGCGATAACGATGCTGGAACAAGTGGGGCTGGCACACCGTCTGCGCCATCTGCCTGCCGAGCTTTCCGGCGGCGAACGCCAACGTGTCGCCGTGGCCCGTGCACTGGTCACCCGCCCCGCCTGCGTGCTGGCCGACGAGCCGACCGGCAATCTGGATCGCGGCAGCGCGCATGCCCTGTTTGAATTGATGCAGCAACTGAACAGCCAATTGCAGACCAGCTTCATCATCGTGACCCACGATCTGGAGCTGGCCGGCCGGATGCAGCGCAGCTTGCGACTGGTGGACGGTGTATTGACGTCAGGTTAACGGCTATCGGGATCGTGCCTCAATGACCTGCTATGCGGCGTTTTGCACGTTGCTGCCATTTCAATTGCACCGCCAGCCGCCAGGCGAAACGCACCACAAAATATCCGATGACCGCCAGACTTGCCGCAAGGATAGGCAAGCCGATCAGCAACGGCTCGCCCAAGGTCTGCAGCCACTGCCACATCTGCTCGAATCCATCCTGCCAGCTCAGTTCCGGGAAGTCCGCGACGGGCCCCTGGGCTGGGGTACCCGAAACAAGCAAGCCTATACGGTGTGCCAACAGATAGAGCGGCACGATGGTGAACGGATTGGTATAGAGCGTCGTCGCCAGCGCCACCGGCAGATTGACACGCACCCACATCGCCATCAACGCAGCGAACAGCATCTGGAACGGGCCGGGGATCAGTCCGCAGAATAGGCCAAGGGCGACACCTCCCGCCACCGAATGACGATTCAGATGCCACAGGTTGGGATGATGCAGCCAGTGCCGGACAGGCTGCAGCCAGCGGTTCTGCAGCACGCCATCGCGACCGGGCAATCTTTCACGGAAGAATTTGCGCATGACGGGATTCTAATGCTCGGTTAGGCTAATCGCATGGTTTCCTTTGCACTCAGCTTCGCGTTCGGTGTCTGGGTCCTGCAACAGCTGGAGACACTGCCGACGCTCCCGGCATACTGGCCGCTGGCACTGTTGTGCCTGCTGTTGCCGCGCACCTTGCCGCCTCTGTTGCGTCAATCGCTGATGCTGTGTTGCGCCGCCCTGCTCGGTTTCTGCCATGCCGCCCTCGTCGCACAAGCACATCTGACCGACAGTCTGCCCAACGAGTGGCAGGGACGGAACATCGCGCTGACCGGCGTCGTGGCGGAGATGCCGCGTGTGCATGAGCGCGGACTGAGTTTCGCATTCGACGTGGAAAGCGTGCAGACACAAGGTGCAACGGTCCCGCCACGTATCCTGGTGTCCACTTATCGCAACGCTGAACAGCCCGCACCGGATATCCGTGCGGGGGAACGCTGGCGTTTCACCGTACGTTTGAAGCAGCCCCATTCGACACGTAATCCCTATACCCCCGATTTCGAGGCTTGGGCGCTGGAGCGCAATATCCGGGCCACCGGCTATGTCTACAACAAAGTCGCCCCGCAGCGACTGGATGCCACGGTATACACACCGGCTTACCTGATAGAGCGGCTGCGCGAATCGTTGCGCGTACGCTTCCATGAGGCTTTGCCCGATGCACCTTATGCCGGCATCCTGGTAGCGCTCGCCATCGGCGATCAGGCCAGCATCACGCAGGACGAGTGGCACTTGTTCACCCGCACCGGCGTCAATCATCTGATGTCCATCTCCGGCCTGCACATCACCCTGCTGGCGGGCATGTTCTTCGGGCTGACCTACCGGCTATGGCGACGCAGCACACGGCTGACACTGCGGCTGCCCGCGCGCAAGGCGGCGGCATTGGCCGGTGTCACGGTGGCACTGGCATACAGCCTGATCTCCGGCTTCGAGATCCCCGCCCAGCGCACCTTCTACATGCTGGCGACCTTCGCCGGCATGCTGCTGCTGTCCCGCAACGTCGCCCCCGGCCAGATGCTGGCCGCAGCATTGCTGGTCGTGTTGCTGCTAGACCCTTGGGCGGTATTGGCACCCGGTTTCTGGCTCTCGTTCGGCGCGGTCGCACTGATCTTCTATGTCTCCGCCAACCGCCTCGGCAGACCGCATTGGCTGGTGGAATACGGCAAGGTGCAATGGGCGATGAGCATCGGCCTGATCCCGCCCTTGCTCGCCCTGTTCCAGCAATTGTCGCTGGTTTCTCCGCTGGCGAACGCCTTCGCCATCCCGTTGGTCAGCCTGCTGGTGGTGCCGCTCACCCTGCTCGGTGCCCTGCCGGGCTTTGCATGGTCGCTGCAGCTTGCACACCATGCGCTCGATCTGTGCATGGACTTGTTGCGCCAGTTGGATACGCTGCCCGTGAGCGTATGGGTACAGCATGCGCCGCCAGCATGGACCATCGCAGCAGGACTGTTGGGTGCACTGTGGATCCTGGCACCGCGCGGATTCCCGCTGCGCGTGTTCGGCATCGTGTTGTTGCTACCCATGTTCCTCGTCCGGCCCGAGCTCCCCGCTCCCGGCTCGGCACGCATCCTGATATTCGATGTCGGACAGGGATTGGCCGTCGCGGTTCAGACGCGACAGCATTCCCTGCTGTTCGACACCGGGCCGGACTATGCGGGCGAAGCGGACAGCGGCAACCGCATCCTGGTACCCGCCTTGCGCGGCTCGGGTGTGGATCGTCTGGATACACTGATACTGAGCCATGGCGATATCGACCATATCGGCGGCACGGACTCGTTGCTGCAAGCCATCCCGACCGACCGCATACTGACTTCCATAACCAAGGGTGACAGCCGACTGGCGGAAATGACGAACGTCAGTTCCTGTAGTGACGGCATGCAGTGGGAGTGGGACGGGGTGCATTTCGAATTGCTGCACCCGCCTGCAACGGCGGCCGCCAAACGGCACGACAACGACCGGAGTTGCGTCTTGCGCATCGGTGTGGGCGAACGCCATGTCCTGCTCACCGGAGACATCGAAACGGCTTCCGAGCAGAGATTGTTACAACTACACCCGGACAAGCTGCGAGTCGATCTGCTGGTCGCCCCGCATCACGGCAGCAAAAGCTCGTCCAGCCTGCCCTTCGTGGCCGCCGGGGCACCGCTGCACGTCGTCTTCACCGCCGGTTATCGCAATCGCTTCCACCACCCCCATGCCGAGGTCGTCCGCCGCTACCAGCAACAAGGCAGCCATATCCTGCGTTCAGACCGCGACGGCGCGATCAGCATCGACCTGGAACCGTCCGGGATCAGGCTGGACACCTACCGCCACAGCCACCGTCGTTACTGGTCACATTTCCCGGAAAATTAAGTTTCCAAGGCATACACCGCCCGAATCGGCACGCGTATAATTCGCGCCATTGACCAACCCCCAAGGAAACATCGTGCCTCTCTCAACGCGCGTTCAAGCCATCAAGCCCTCCCCCACCCTTGCAGTGACCGCCCGTGCAGCAAAGCTGAAAGCAGAAGGAAAAGACATCATCGGGCTGGGTGCAGGCGAACCGGATTTCGATACCCCGCAACACATCAAGGACGCCGCCATCGCGGCGATCAACAAAGGATTCACCAAATACACTCCGGTCGGCGGCACCGCCTCGCTGAAACAGGCGATCATCGCCAAGTTCAAACGCGACAACGGGCTGGATTACACCGCGAAGCAGATCCTGGTTTCCTGCGGCGGCAAACAGAGCTTCTTCAACCTCGCGCTGGCCACGATCAACCCCGGCGACGAGGTCATCATCCCCGCGCCTTACTGGGTGTCCTATCCGGATATCGTGATCATCGCCGAAGGCAAACCGGTGATCGTGCAAGCCGGTATCGAGCAGGGTTTCAAGATGACGCCCGCGCAACTGGAAGCCGCGATCACCAGCAAGACAAAAATGGTCGTCATCAACAGCCCCAGCAATCCTTCCGGCGGCGTCTATACGCTGGACGACCTGAAAGCCCTGGGGGAAGTGCTGCGCAAACATCCGAACATCCTCATCGCCACCGACGACATGTACGAGCACATCGCGCTGACGGACGAGAAGTTCTGCAACATCCTCAATGCCTGTCCCGATCTTTATCCGCGCACCATGGTGCTCAACGGCGTATCCAAGGCGTATGCGATGACCGGCTGGCGCATCGGCTATGCGGCCGGCCCGGAGAACATCATCACCGCCATGGAGAACGTGCAGTCGCAGAGCACCTCCAACCCGACCTCCATCTCGCAGGTCGCCGCGGAAGCCGCGCTGAACGGCGATCAGGCTTGCATCACGCCCATGCTGAAGGCGTTCCGCGAGCGCCATGAATTCGTGGTGAGCGAACTGAACAAGATACCGGGTCTGAGCTGCATCAAGGCCGGCGGCGCTTTCTATGCATTCCCCGATGCGCGCGCCGCCATCGCGACGCTGCACCGAAAGGGCACCATCAAGGAAGCAACCGACATCGCGCTCTCCGAATACCTGCTGGTCGAAGCGGGCGTAGCTGTCGTGCCTGGCTCGGCCTTCGGCAGCGAAGGTTACATACGCCTCTCTTTCGCCACATCGATGGATAACCTGCAAAAAGCACTGGAGCGTATGGCAAAGGCGCTGGCTTGAACAGAGTAACCGAGCAACTGGAAGCAATCGCCGCAGAGGTCGATGCAGCACTCAACTCCGGCCAGTTCGATCTGCCAACGTTCCCGGACATCGCCGTCAAGATCCGCGACCTGATAGATGATCCGAACGTATCGGCAGAACAACTGGTCAATCTGCTGACTGCCGACCCTGTCATCGCCGCCCACATCATCAAAGCCGCCAACAGTGCCGCCGCATCCGGCGGCGGTGCGCGCGTGGAGACGGTTCGTGCCGCGATCTCCCGTCTCGGCTATCGCATGCTGCGCAATCTGGTGATCACAGTAACGGTCAGCAAGTTGTTCAAGGCAGGCAGTCCGATCATTGACCGCAAACTGAAACAGCTATGGGAACGCAGCCGCATCGTGGCCGCCCACAGTTTCGTCATCGCGTTGCATCAACGCCATCTGAAACCAGAACAAGCCATGCTGGCCGGGATGATCCACAACCTTGGCGCATTACCGCTGTGCATCTATGCAGACCGCCATCATCCACGGCTCGAGGCCGATGCACTGGAAGCGTTGTTGCGTCGCTTCGGCACGCGCGTCGGCATCAAATTGCTGGATAACTGGCATTTCCCGCAGGAGATGGTGGATGTGGTCGCGGGTTACGAGAACCTGCAGCGGCAGAACGGTGGCAGTCTGGCCGATTACACGGATGTAGTGACTGTTGCCAACCTGCAATCTTCCGGAAGCGGCAAGTTCGTTGCCTGGCAGAACGTTGCAGCGGCAGGAAGATTGGGCTGTGCTCCCGAGCGCTGCTTCAGCTTCAACGAAGATCATGCAGAACAATTGGGCATCGCGTTCGAGATGCTGGGACTGCCGAACAAAGCGGTGGTCGCACAACCGCCCGCCCCGAAACCGGTGGCGGCCAAGCCTGCTCCGGTGAATACAAAGCCGAATGAGACGCCCGGGATCTTGGGCATCTTCAGCAGGCTCTTCAAATGAGCCTGCTTTAGCGGGCTTTAAGCTTCGGCTCGGACAATGTGCCGGACAGCGACAACGGGTTGTTGCCTGAACGCATCTTGATCTCCGAGTTGAACGCCCCCGAGAGCTGCCCGTCGGCCGTGGCCTCCAGAGTCCCCGAGGCTTTCAACATACCCGAAGTGATGCGCACACTGCGGAAGCGGATATTCCCGCCCTCCGCCACGAAGGAACCGTTCAGCTCATCGAAATGCGTACGTCCGCCGACCAGATGCTCGTGGCTGGCCAAACGCGCGGTCTCCACCATATCGATACCGCTGATGACGCCGCGCTTGGCCTCGAACGAAGCATCGACACGCAACGACTTCGCCAGATCCGGTAGCGCTCCCGAGCTGGCCGACAGTTCGCCGTCGATGAACACTTCACCCGACAAGCCGTATTTGGGGAACATCTCCGCCAACTCCATCGTCTTGGCCTGGATACTGGCATCGAATCGCCAGCCCTTGTTCCAGTCCAACTTCCCCTTTCCGGACCATATCCCGCCATAGGCGTGCGCATCCAGATCGGACACGATGATCTCGCCCGCCGCGATCTCGCCACGCGCATTGAATGAACTGAACATCGCGGCCGGCAACAGCGGCAGCGCGCCATCACGGATCCCGAACGTCAACTGCATGCGGTTCGCCACCGCCTTGAGTTCCACATTGAGCTTCTCGTCCTCGCTGTGCAGCACCAGTCTAGAGAACTCGCCCTGATCGAAATCGGCACCACCTTGCAGCGCAGGGATGGTCACCACATCCGAGACGATCTTCAGGTCATGCAGTGTCACATGCTGTAGCGGGAAGTTCGCATCCCCCCCCATGCCTTTGAGCCATGCGGCGACATTCTCCAGGTCACGCCCGTTCAGGGTCGCCCCCTGCAATACAACATCACTAACCGTCTTGCTCTCAGAAGCCAATGAGAGCAGGTCGAAATTCAGCGTCGCAGCGGCGGCAGAGAACTCGCCCGCCCTGCCGACTTTCACATCGACCAGCTCGATCTTGGGCACAGGCAACAACGAAGCGCTCATGCCGCCGATCTTCACCGGCTGCTTGAAACGTTCCGACAGCCGCTGTTCCAGTGGCGCAATATATTCCTGCATCGGCCAGAACATGGGCAGAACGAATATCGCAACGAGTCCCAGCGCCAGAATGCCTGCCGTGATCTTGCCCAACGGGATTGGATTGCGACGACGGGCCGTCGTCGACTTCTGCTTGGACTTCGCTTGCGCCAGCGCCGCTTCCTTGGCTGCCTGTGCAGCATCCAGCTTGCTCTGCTGCTCGGCACGCTGCTCGGCCTCGGCCCAGGCGCTCTCCTGTTCTGCGGCCAGCGCCTGCTCCTCTTCCAGAGCGCGCGCTTCCTGTTCGGCACGCAACCTTTCCGCTTCCTGCTCGGCTTTCAATCGCGCCATCTCCGCAGCGGCATCCGGCTTCGCTTCCGCCTTCTTTTGTTCAATCGTCTTTTCAGGTGCGGGTGCAGGCGCAGCCTGCTCTGGCATTGGCGTTGCCGGTCGCGCCAGTTGGTCGGCATCCGTACTCGAGTCCATGGCACTCAGGGCCGCCAGATCGATCGTGAATCCGCCGGGTGCCGCCGACTTTTCCGCTTCGGCTTGTGCCGCCTGGGCTGCTTCAGCTCGCTTGCGGGCAGCTTCTGTCTCGGCCTTCGCCTGCTCCGCCGCTACGCGCGCGGCCTCCTGCTCGGCCTTGATACGCGCTGCTTCCGCTTCAGCTTTTACACGTGCTGCATCATCCTGCTCAGCTTTGATATGAGCGTCTTCTTGCACCTTCCTTCTCGCAGCCGCCTCTTGTTCCTGCTTGACTCGTTCGGCCTCGGCTTCCGCTTGCTGTCGAGCGGCTTCCGCCGCCTCGGCTCGGGCACGCTCGGCAGCTTCCTGCTCCGCCTTGATGCGCGCAGCTTCTTGCTCGGCCTTCAATCGCGCCGCCTCGGCTTCCTGGCGTTCCCGCTCTTCCGCCAGCGCCTTGGCTTCCGCTTCCGCTTCCGCTTTTGCCTTGGCAGCCTCCAATTCGGCCTTCAATCTTGCGGCCTCCGCCGCCTCCCTGGCTCGCGCTTCGGCTTCGGCCCTGGCTTTTTCGGCAGCTTCCTGCTCAGCCCGGATACGCGCAGCTTCCTGCTCAGCCTTGATGCGCGCCGCTTCCTGTTCGGCTTTGATTCGTGCCGCCTCTTGCTCAGCCTTGATGCGTGCCGCTTCCTGTTCCGCCTTGATACGAGCGGCTTCCTGCTCGGCTTTGATACGTGCTGCCTCTTGCTCGGCCTTGATGCGAGCCGCTTCCTGCTCCGCCTTGATACGTGCCGCCTCTTGCTCGGCCTTGATGCGCGCCGCTTCCGCCTCGGCCTTGATCCGTGCCGCTTCAGCTTCATGTCTGGCACGCTCTTCAGCCAGCGCCTTGGCTTCCGCTTCCGCTTTCGCTTTGGCCGCTTCCAATTCAGCCTTGATGCGTGCCGCCTCCTGCTCGGCCTTCAACCTGGCTGCTTCAGCCTCGGCTTTTGCTCTGGCCGCCGCTTCCAGCTCCGCCTTCACACGCGCAGCTTCTTGCTCGGCTCGTGCGCGTGCTTCAGCTTCCGCTCTGGCTCTCGCCTCCGTTTCAGCCTTCAGCTTCTCGGCTTCCTGTGCGACTTTCGCTTGGGCAGCCTCGGCAGCCAACGCAGCAGGATCAGGCGCAACGAACATACTGGTGAAATCGAGTTCCTCACCGCCCTGATCGGATTTTGGCGTGACGACTTTGGGGGCAACGACTTTGGGAGCGACGATCTTGGGACCGGCCTGCACTTTGGATTTGTCGCGTATCAATTCGGAATCGAGCAAACTCTGAATGATCTCCGGAAGATCTCCGCGCAGACTGGGTGGGGCATGCTTGATAATCTCGGCGTACGTCGCATCACCATCGATCAGCAGTAGTACACGCTTCATATCTCCTGACATACCGGAGACTTCGCTTTCACCCTTGCTGGTTTTTATTAGTACTGTTTTCTTATCCATGTCGCCGATCGTAGTTGGATTGGATGAGATGCAGACAGCCTCGTCAAGCGCCGATAATACACAAATATTTCCTCATCGATGTTGACCGAATGCCCTTCTGCCGCTAGTATAGCGCCCGCATCAAATCCCTGATAGCTCAGTCGGTAGAGCGACGGACTGTTAATCCGCAGGTCCCTGGTTCGAGTCCAGGTCGGGGAGCCAGATATTAAAGCCAGCACGAGAGTGCTGGCTTTTTATTTTCTTTCGCGTTCGGAGATATGCTGCGCAGAAAAACGAAAGGCCTGCTGAGATGCAGGCCTTCATGTTTGGTGGGTCGTGCGGGGATCGAACCTGCGACAAACGGATTAAGAGTCCGCTGCTCTACCAGCTGAGCTAACGACCCGGAAGAGTCGCGCATTTTAGGGACGCGTCCGAATTTGTCAAGAATATTTCCGGGGACACTCTTTCGTAGCTTCAGTGAGTCGCTTGAATATAAACTTCAGCGGCGACGGAACTAATTCAGCGGATGACAACCTATAGCACGCCGATTATCCATGCAAAGTCAGCGGCTTGAACAGGGTCTTCCGACCACGCCCTTGTGCTTTCATATGGATCGAACCACAGCTGCATCACACCGGAGAAGTTGAAACAATGAAGAAGCTATCCATCGTCATCCTGTTCCTGTCCCAAGCAATCACTGGCGTTCATGCACAAGACATCACGCTGTCTGCGGAACAGATCGACAAGCTGGGTATCGTGACTGCGCCACTGCCGGCTCAGACCAACGGCGACATCTCCGGCCTGCCTGCACAGGTAGTCATTCCGGGAGACCAGCTCTATACCATCAGCACCCCGCTGTCCGCGATGGTCGAACAAACGCTGCTCGGCGTGGGCGACCCCGTGAAGAAGGGACAGGTATTGGCAAGACTGCAAAGCCCCGCTTTCATCGAAGCCCAGCGCAGCCTGCTGCAGGCACACATGCAGGACCAGCTCACAGCCGAGAACCTGAAGCGCGATCAAGAGCTATGGAAGGACGGCATCATCGCGGAGAGTCGTCTGCGTGCGACACGCAGCCAGCGCAACGAGGCTCACGCTATCCTGACCGAACGCAGACAGGCATTGAAGCTGTTCGGCATGTCATCCCAAGCGATAGCGCAGCTGCTGGCCGGCAATGAATTGAGCAGCCAGCTTGCGATCACATCGCCCATCGACGGCGTCATCCTGGACAAGTCTGCCAGCTCGGGACAACGCCTGGATGCGGCAACGCCATTGTTCACGGTGGCCAGATTGAGTCCGCTGGGTCTGGAGATACAGGTACCATTGTCCAGCTCCGCGAACATCAAAGTCGGTGCGGCCATCAATGTCCCGGCCTATTCTGCACACGGTAAAGTCACCGCGATCGGCCGCAGCCTGAGCGGAGGCAGCCAGACCATCCTGGTTCGCGCCCTCATCAACAAAGGAACAGAAGGACTGCGCCCCGGGCAGTATGTGGAAGCGAGTATCGCCACCGCAGGCAGCGGGATGAAGCAGTGGAACGTGCCGAACAGTGCATTGGCAAGATTGGGGGAGCAGGCGGTCGTGTTCGTGAGGACACCCACCGGTTTCCGCGCCCAGAAGGTATCGGTGAAACTTGAAGGTGCCCAGCGCAGCCTGATCGATGGTGAATTCAAAGGCGACGAGGCGATCGCCGTACAGGGCGTCTCGACGCTGAAATCCGGCGCATTGAACACCAGCGGAGCCGAATGATGCTGTCGAAACTGGTCGAATTCGCGCTGACCCAGCGCATGCTGGCGGCTGCCCTGACACTGTTATTGATCGGCACCGGCGTCACCGCTTTCCGCGAGCTGCCAATCGATGCTTTCCCCGACGTATCGACCACGCAGGTGAAGATCATCATGAAGGCCCCCGGCATGACGCCGGAGGAAGTCGAGGCGCGCATCGTCGCGCCGATCGAACTGGAGATGCTGGGCATCCCCGATCAGCGCGTGCTCCGCTCCATCTCGAAATACGCCATCGCCGACATCACCATCGACTTCAACGACGGCACCGACATCTACTGGGCGCGCCAGCAGGTCGCGGAGCGTCTGAACAACGCCATGCGTGACCTGCCGCCCGATGCATCCGGCGGACTGGCACCGATCACCACCCCGCTCGGCGAGATGTTCATGTTCACTGTGGAAGGCGAAGGCGTCTCACTTGAGGAGCGCCGCACGCTGCTGGACTGGACCATCCGCCCCGCGCTGCGCACTTTGCCCGGCGTGGCCGACGTCAATTCGTTGGGCGGGCTGGCGCGCAGTTTCGAGGTCGTGCCCGACCATAATGCGCTGTCTGCACGTGGAATCTCCTTTGCCGAGTTGAAGTCGGCGATCGAAGCCAATAATCGCAACGACGGTGCCGGACGCATCAGCGACGGCGACGAGGCACTGCTGGTACGGGCCGAGGGCAGTATCCGCAGCCTGCAGGATGTGCGCGACATCGTCATCGTCGGCGATCATGGCGATCTGATCCGGGTCGGCGATGTGGCGCAGGTCCGCATCGGCAGTTTGACCCGTTATGGCACCGTCACCAAGGATGGCAAAGGCGAAGCCGTGCAGGGGCTGGTACTCGGCCTGCGCGGCGCCAATGCGCAAAAGGTCGTGAACGGCGTACGCGCCAAGCTGGCCGAGATCGCCCCCACCCTGCCCGCAGGAGTGACGACAAAAGTGTTCTATGACCGTGGCAGTCTGGTCGAGCGCGCCGTCGGCACCGTCTCCAAAGCACTGGGTGAAGCCATCATCCTGGTGGTCATCCTGCTGGTATTGTTCCTCGGCAACCTGCGCGCCGCGCTGGTTGTCGCGCTCACCCTGCCGCTGGCGGTATTGTTCACCTTCATCCTGATGCGCGAGTTCGGCATGTCGGCCAACCTGATGTCGCTCGGTGGTCTGGCCATCGCCATCGGCATGCTGGTCGACGCGGCGGTCGTGGTGGTGGAGAACATCATCAACCATCTCGCGCATCGCCGTGAGCACATCCCGCATCTGCATGTCATCTACCGTGCGGTGAAAGAAGTCATCACCCCCGTCGCGGCCGGTGTCGCCATCATCATCATCGTGTTCCTGCCGCTGATGACGCTGCAGGGGCTGGAAGGGAAATTATTCATCCCGGTCGCGGTCACCATCGTGTTCGCGCTGTTCGGTTCGCTGCTGCTGTCACTGACCTTCGTTCCCATGCTGGCTTCTTTCCTGCTAAAGGAGGCAGGACACGAGGAACCCTGGCTGGTACGCAAAGCGATGGCGATCTATGTGCCGCTGCTGCGGCGCGCGCTGGACAAGGAACGCATCGTCATCATCAGTGCAGTCTCGCTGCTGCTGGTGACCGGTGGTGTCTACATGCTGCTGGGCAAGACCTTCATGCCGGAGATGGATGAGGGCGACATCATCATGCAGACCTCCAAACTGCCGTCCATCAACATCGAACAGACGGCAGAGCTGGACAAACGCATCCAGGCCGCCATCCTGGAGCAGGTGCCAGAAGTACAGGGCATCGTATCGCGCGCCGGGGCGGACGAGCTGGGTCTGGACCCGATGGGGCTGAACGAGACCGACAATTTCCTCGTACTCAAACCACAACAGGAATGGCGCAGCAGCGACAAGAACGCCATCATCGACGACATCCGGAAAGTGATGGACGACTTCCCGGGAATCGAATACGGCTTCACGCAACCCATCGCCATGCGTGTGTCGGAGATGCTGACCGGTGCCCGCGGCGATGTCGCCATCAAGTTGTTCGGCACCGACCTTTCCGTGCTGAACGACCGCGCGGAGCGCATCGTCAAAGTGCTGGAAGGCATCGAGGGCAGCGAGGATGTATATACGGTGCAGAACAGCGGCGTGCAGTATTACCGCGTGATCATCGACCGCCTCGCGGCCGGACGTATGGGGCTGAACGTGGACGACATCGGCACGGCCTTGCGCAGCCAGATCGAGGGCCAGCAACTGGGAACGGTGATCGAGGACGGTCGCCGCACCCCGCTGATCATGCGCGGACAGCAAGAGATCAGACTCTCGCCCGCCTTGTTCTCCGCCCTCAAGCTTCCGCTGCCCAACGGGCAAGCCGTCCCGCTCTCCGTCGTGGCCAAACTGGAAAGGGCCGATGGTCCGGTAAAAGTGGATCGCCAGGACGGGCAGCGCATGGTGGTCATCCAGAGCAATGTGCGCGGCCGCGATCTGGTGGGTTTCGTGGATGAAGCGAAAGCGGCCGTCGCGGCAAAGATCGACATACCGGCCGGCTATCGTCTGACCTGGGGCGGCCAGTTCGAGAACCAGCAACGCGCGGCCGCGCGACTCGCCGTGGTCATCCCGGTCGCATTGGGCATGATCTTCATGCTGCTGTTCGCTACCTTCGGCTCGGTACGGCAAGCGGCACTTGTGTTGACCAACATCCCTTTCGCCTTGATCGGCGGCGTGTTCGCGCTGTGGCTCAGCGGCGAGTATCTGTCCGTCCCCGCCTCGGTCGGTTTCATCGCGCTGCTCGGCATCGCAGTCCTGAACGGCGTGGTGATGGTGTCCTATTTCAACCAGCTGCACGATGAAGGACTGTCGCTGGCAGAGGTGGTGTTCGAGGGCGCCAAACGCCGCCTGCGTCCTGTTTTGATGACGGCCAGCATCACGGCATTCGGCCTGCTGCCGGTATTGTTCGCCACCGGGCCCGGCTCGGAGATCCAGAAGCCCCTGGCCATCGTGGTCACCGGCGGCCTGATCAGCTCTACCCTGTTGACGCTGATCATGCTGCCCATCCTGTATCGCCGTTTCGGCCTGGAAAAACCCGAGGTGCAAGCATGAAAGAGATGAATTGCTGTCTGACACTGGTCTGTCACAAATCCCAGGAAGAGCGACTGGTCGACCAACTGCTCTCCCACCCGGACTGGGTGCGCGGCTTCTCCATCAAGCATATCGAGGGCGGCAGCCAGAAGGAGAAACTGCCCAGCATGCTGGAACAGGTTCGAGGCCGTTCCCAGCGCGTCCAGTTCGATTCGGTGATGGATATCGAAGATGCGAAACTATTGATCGCCCATCTGAAACAGGTCGAACCCAATCACGAGATCGCCTACTGGCTGTTGCCGGTGCTGGAATTCGGGAGGCTGGCGTGAGATCCCCGGCTTATGTGCTGGCCACCGCATACCTCTGCATGGCCGTATCGCTCGCTCATGCGGAAGCCGATCTGCCACCCCATGCACTGGTGGACCGCGCATTGGGCGAACACATCCTGGTGCTCAATGCACAGGCCGGCATGCAGATCGAACAGAGCGAACAGCGCAAGCGCGACACGGGCGAATACGAGTTCACCCTGCACGGCGCTGCGTACCGGGACCGCCTGCTGGAAGGCAACGTCCAGAACGATTACCGCGACTGGGAGATCGCCATCGAACGTCCGCTACGTCTGCCCAACAAGATATGGATAGATAGCGACATCGGCGCGGCCGCTCTCGCGCGCGGACAGCACGCCCTGGGCGATGCTCGCCACGAAGCCGCGCGCCAGCTGCTGCGTCTGTGGTTCTCCTGGCAGCGTGAGCAGGCTCAGCTCATGCAATGGCAGGCGCAACTGGATATCCTGCAGCAACAGGCCGCGATCACCGAAAAACGTATCAAGGCCGGGGATGCGCCGCGCATGGAGCTGAACCAGGTCGATGCAGCCGCAGCGATGGCCGAGGTCTCTATGCGGCAAGCGGAACTGCGTGCAGCACTGGCAGCCGATGAACTGAAACGGCAATTCCCCGCCCTGCTCCTGCCGCAGACGCCCATCCTGGTTGAACCGCAAGCCATCAGCCGCCCCCTCTCGTACTGGCAGGACATCGTGCTGGCCGGGAACCACGAGATCGGTCTGGCTGAGGCTGAGGCCGATTTCCAGCGCGGGCTGGCCGAACGTGCCGTTGCCGACCGTCTGCCCGACCCGACGCTGGGGCTCAAATACACCTCGCTGCTGGATCGCAAGCAAAGCATCGCCGGCGTCTATGTCTCGATCCCGCTTGGCTACAGCGCCCGTTCGGCGAACGCCGACAGCGCGCAGGCCCAGGCCCGTATCGCGGCAGACCGGGCACAGGCATTGAAACGCAAAGTGGAGGGTGACATCTATCATGCCCACACCCATGCGGTCAGTAGCTACGAGATCTGGCAGCAGGCCAGCACTGCCGCCATCGCCTTGCGCCTCAATGCCGATCTGGTCGCCCGGGCTTACGGGCTGGGTGAAAGCAGCCTGGACGCGACGCTGATCTCCCGTCGCCAGGCGCTGGAAGCAGCACTGGCCGAGACACTGGCGCGGCTGGATGCCAATGAGTCCCGCTACCGGCTGTTGCTCGATGCTCATCAACTATGGGACAGTGAAAGCGCAGGGCATACCCCGCACTGAGTCACCCTGGCCGGTTCCTACAGCGTGTGCCGACTAAGGTAGAATCCTCCGCAGCCAATTTCCGCTGCTTCAGAAGATCCAACCATGCGCAAACGGATACCTGTAAAGAACGTCAGAATCGGCATGTTCATCCATGAGCTTTGCGGTAGCTGGATGGACCATCCCTTCTGGCGCAAGTCATTCCTGCTCGAGACCGATGCAGACCTGAATACGCTCCGCACCTGCGGCATCCAGGAGGTCTGGATCGATCCGGCACGGGGCCTGGATGTCGAAGGTGATGTCGTCGCCGTATCGGATGAAGAAGCCGAGCGCGAGATCGCTGCCGAACTGGACCGTATCACCAAGGGAAAACCGCAGACGGAAGCGCGCGTCTCGCTGCACGACGAACTGGCACGGGCACGCCAACTGCAGGCGAAGAGCAAGGCGGCGGTCACCTCCATGTTCCAGGAGGCACGCATGGGCAATGCCATCAAGGTCAGCGAGGCCGCGCCGCTGGTGGACGAGATCAGCAGATCCATCACACGCAACCCGGAAGCCTTCCTCAACCTGGCGCGACTGAAGACCAAAGACGACTACACCTACATGCACTCGGTCGCGGTCTGCGCCCTGATGATCGCACTGGGCAAACAACTCGGACTTGAAGGCGAAGACCTGAAAGAAGCCGGACTGGCGGGCCTGCTGCACGACGTCGGCAAGATGATGGTCGATCAGGATGTGCTGAACAAACCCGGCAAGCTGACCGACGATGAGTTCGAGATGATCAAGGCGCATCCGCGCAAGGGCTGGGAGATATTGCAGGGCAGCAGCGACATCACCGCGAGCGCGCTGGATGTCTGCCTGCACCACCATGAACGCATGGACGGCAAGGGCTATCCGGAAAAACTGGCCGGCGAACAGCTCTCCCTGTTCGCGAAGATGGGTGCCGTATGCGACGTGTACGACGCCCTAACCTCCAACCGCTGTTACAAGAACGGCTGGGAACCGGCGGAGACCATCCGCAAGATGGCAGAATGGCGCAACGGCCATTTCGACGAGCGCGTGTTCCAGGCCTTCGTCAAGACCATCGGCATCTATCCTTCCGGCACCCTAGTAAGGCTCAAGTCAGGAAGACTGGCTATAGTTGTCGAGCAGACAGAGAAAAGCTTGCTCACACCCATCGTCAAGGTCTTCTTTTCGACCAAGTCCAACGAACCGATCATGCCTGAAATGCTAGACTTGGGACGTTCGCAGGAAAGCATCGTCAGCGCGGAAGACCCGACAAAGTGGGGCTTTGATCTGAAGCAGATCACCGGAATTTAGCAATCAACATCAAGGGAGAAACCAATGTCCAACATCCAGTCCGTGTTGCATGAGAACCGTGTATTCAAGCCATCCGAGGCTTTCGTCCAACAGGCGAACGTCTCTGGCATGGATGCTTACAAGGCGATGTGCGCCGAGGCGGGGAAGGACTATGCCGGCTTCTGGGCGAAGCTGGCACGCGACACCCTGCAATGGCACAAGCCATTCACCAGGACGCTGGATGAAAGCAACGCCCCGTTCTACAAATGGTTCGAGGACGGCGAGCTGAACGTCTCCTACAACTGCCTGGACAAGCACCTGCAGACGCAACCGGAAAAGACCGCCATCATCTTTGAAGCCGACGATGGAAAGGTCACCCGCGTCAGCTACCGCGAGTTGCACGGTCGCGTCTGCCAGTTCGCCAACGGCCTCAAATCGCGCGGCATAAAGAAGGGTGACCGCGTCATCATCTACATGCCGATGAGCGTGGAAGCCGTGGTCGCCATGCAGGCCTGCGCCCGTATCGGGGCGATCCACTCCGTGGTGTTCGGCGGCTTCTCCTCCAAGAGCCTGCACGAGCGCATCACCGACGCGAAAGCCGTTGCCGTCATCACCTCCGACGGCCAGTTCCGCGGTGGCAAGGCCATGCCGCTCAAGCCGGCCGTGGACGAAGCGCTGACGCTGGGTGGTTGCGAAGGCGTGCACACCGTCATCGTCTATCGCCGCACCGGTGCCGACATCGATCTGGATGAGGATCGCGAAATCTGGTGGCACGACCTGTTCAACAGCCAGTCCTCGGTCTGCGAACCGGAATGGGTGAGCGCCGAGCATCCTCTGTTCCTGCTCTACACCTCCGGCTCCACCGGAAAGCCGAAGGGGGTGCAGCATTCCACCGGCGGCTACCTGCTTGGGGCTATGGTTTCGCTCAAGTGGGTGTTCGACTACAAGGATTCCGACATCTTCTGGTGCACCGCCGACGTGGGCTGGATCACCGGCCACAGCTACGTCGCCTACGGCCCGTTGGCCATGGGCGCGACCCAGGTCATCTTTGAAGGCGTCCCCACCTATCCGGACGCCGGACGCTTCTGGAAGATGATCCAGGACCACAAGGTCACCACCTTCTACACCGCACCGACCGCGATCCGTTCGCTGATCAAGCTGGGCGGCGATCTGCCCAAGCAATACGACCTGTCCAGCCTGCGCCTGCTCGGCACCGTGGGCGAGCCGATCAACCCGGAAGCCTGGATGTGGTACTACGAGACCGTCGGCAAGAACCGCTGCCCCATCGTCGACACCTGGTGGCAGACCGAGACCGGCTGCCACATGATCGCCCCGCTGCCCGGCGCGATGCCGATCAAGCCCGGCACCTGCACCCTGCCGCTGCCCGGCATCATGGCCACCATCGTCAACGAAGCCGGCGACGAGGTGCATGACGAGCACGGCGGCTTCCTGGTCATCAAGAAGCCCTTCCCGTCGCAGATCCGCACCATCTGGGGCGACCCCGAGCGCTACAAGAAGAGCTACTTCCCGGAAGAGATGAAGGGCGCCTACCTGGCCGGCGACTCCGCGCACCGCGACGCCGACGGCTACTTCTGGATCATGGGCCGTATCGACGACGTGCTGAACGTCTCCGGCCATCGCTTGGGCACCATGGAGATCGAATCCGCACTGGTCGCCAATCCGCTGGTGGCCGAAGCCGCCGTGGTCGGCAAACCGCACGAGGTGAAAGGCGAATCCGTGGTGGCCTTCGTGGTGCTCAAGGGCGCGCGTCCGGCCGATGCGGCCGCCGCCAAGAAACTGGTGGAAGACCTGCGCAACTGGGTAGGCAAGGAGATCGGCCCCATCGCCAAACCGGACGAGATCCGTTTCGGCGAGAACTTGCCCAAGACCCGTTCCGGCAAGATCATGCGTCGCCTGTTGCGCGCCATCGCCAAAGGCGAAGAGATCACACAGGACGTCTCGACACTGGAAAACCCGGGCATCCTGGAGCAGTTGAAGGAAGTGATCAAGTAATCATGGCCGGGTTTCGGTGAAGGCTAACTTGCACAGCAAGTTAAACCGCGCAGCGGTGGCCGTAGCCAAAACCCGGGCATCCTGGAGCAGTTGAAGGAAGTGATCAAGTAATAACAAAGATGGCCGGCGCACTGCCGGCCATCTTCCTCCCGTTCAGTCGGATGGAGTGTCGCGACCCTTACCGAATTGACGCACCCCCTACCCTCCGCTACCATCGGTGCACTTCAAAAACACATAGAAAGCCGCGCGTGCGACTTAGCAAGCTGTCCCTATCGTTACTGCTGATCCCCCTCTCCTGCGCCCAGGCCGCGGAAGACACGGTCCCCGCCAAAGATCCCGCTGTACAACTGGCGCTTGTCGCCGGAACCGGTCCCGCCCAGCCTGCTCCGGTGAAAGACTTGATCCAGCCCCCTGCCCCGATCCGTGAAGCACTCATCGTCGCTCCGGAATACATCCTGGAGGACATCGAGCAGGAACTCGTGGTGTCCCCGGAAGCGGACTATCCGCAACTCTCCGCCCTGCCCGATGAAGACGTATGGCAGCGCATCCGCAGCGGTTTCGCCATGAAGCCGTTGAACAGCAAACTGATCCAGCGTCACGAAAAGTGGTATGCCAGCCATCCGGATTACGTGTTGCGCATGAGCGAACGGGCCAGCCGCTACCTGTTCTACATCGTGGAAGAGGTCGAGCGCCGTGGCATGCCGACCGAGATCGCGCTGCTGCCCATCATCGAGAGCGCGTTCAATCCCGGCGCGAATTCCGTCGCCAGCGCATCCGGCATCTGGCAGTTCATCCCGTCCACCGGCAAACACTTCGGCATGGAACAGAACTGGTGGTACGACGGCCGCCGCGACATCATCGGCGCGACCAACGGCGCGCTCGATTATCTGGAGAAACTGCACAAGCAGTTCGGCGACTGGGAACTGGCCCTCGCTGCCTATAACTGGGGCGAGAACGCGGTCGCCCGCGCGCAGGCCGCCAACCGCAAACGCGGCAAGCCGACCACCTATTCCCATCTGAGGATGCCGCGCGAGACACAGAACTACGTGCCGAAGCTGCTCGCCGTCAAGAACATCGTCAGCGATCCCGCCCGGTACAAACTTACCCTGCAGGCGATCCCCAACCGTCCCTATTTCGAGGCGGTGACGCCCTCCAAGCCGATGGACGTAAAGGTTGCTGCAGAGCTGGCCGAAGTGACGCTGGAGGAGTTCCTAGCGCTCAACCCCGGCCATAACCGCCCGGTCATCCTGCACGACCAGGCCGAAGTGTTGCTGCTGCCGGTGGATAAGGTCGCGGTGTTCCGCGCCAATCTGAAGAACAACGACCAGCGTCTGGTCACCTGGCAGGCCTATGAATCCGACAAGGGCGAGGCTTTCGCCGACATCGCCGAACAGTTCGACATGACACTGGATCAACTGCGACAAGCGAACGGACTGTCCCGCTACGCCACATTGAGCAACGGCCAGACCCTGCTGGTCACTGCCAAGGAAGAAGCGGAGTACGAGTTCACGCCGTTCAACATGCATGCAACGGCAGTGCAGGAGATGTCGGGATTCAGATATGTGGTACGCAGAGGCGACACCATCTCGGGCATCGCGCGCAAGTTCGGCATCAGCCAGCGCAGCCTGATCGCCATGAACAACGGACGCACCTTTTTGCGGGTAGGACAGAAATTCACCATCATGCCGGGTAGCTCACGCAGAGCCGTAGCGCGCAAGGCGGTCAAGGTGAGCAAAACCGCAAAGCACGGTAGTTCGAAACCACAGGCGACCAGCTACCGGCGCTGAGTCTCCCCGGCTGACGGAAACCATCTGTCCGCCAGACTGCGGACCCATCCCAGACTCTTCCATAACCCGAAGGAAGTACGCAGTACACGCCACACCCTTTGGCGATGCCTGACCAGCAGCGCGGCCAAGACACCGGATAGGAGCGGCTGCCCGCGCAAGAAACGAAACACCGACATCACCGTGTCGGCGATATGGAAGCCCCCCTGCAAGCGCCCGCCGATCGCGGCGAGTTGGGCACGCTGGTCAGCGATCTCCCCGCGCAATTCAGCCCTACGCAAACGTATCTCGAGCAGTCGCCTATTCATCACGCGTCTCCAGCTCGAAACGGTCCCTGCGCAGCTCGGCAAGACTGGCCGAGAACAACACCGGAGGCTGCTGCAACAGTCGGCGCAGCGCGAAGGCACAAACGCCAGACAACACGAAGAACGAAAGCGCCAGAACGGAGATTGCCAGCAAGGGATGGTCGTGCCAGAACGCAGCGACGATGAAGATGGCAGCCAGCACCGCCGCCATACACACGAAGAACACCGCCAGCAAGGCCAGAACCAGCATGCGCACCAGGCGCATGCGTTCCTCCTGCCATTCGTTCGCAAGCAACTCCAGCCGGGTCGAAACGATGCCGAGCGACGTGCCCAGCAAGCGTTTTAACGAGGCATACAATCCGCCCGGCTCAGACATGGGTCAACGGCTGCGGCCGATCAGCATCCCGAGCAGCAAACCGACTCCCGCCGCAATGCCGACGGCCTGCCACGGATTCTCATGTACATATTCGTCTGTCGCTTTTGCCGCGACTTTCGTGCGCTCCACCACGGCATGCTCGGCTTCTTCCAGTCTGGCCTTGGCCACCGCCAGATTAGCCTTCGCGCGCTCGCGCAAGGACGCGGCCTTCTCGCCGGCCTGATCGGCTGTCGCCCGCAACAGCTCTTCGGCGTCGGCCACCACTGCCCGCATGTCTTTGGCCAATTTCTCCTTGCTGACGTCGTAGGCTGAATTCACTGCTTTCGTGCTCATGATTCGCTCCTCAAGTTAGATTGGATAAGGACAACACCCGGTGTCAGTCACTTCCGTGCAACGCTGACATCACAGCTACTTTTTATGCCTGCATCACGCGCTTGTCAATTCAATTCGGCACGACCGGATACAGATGACAGCAAACGTCATGCGACGTGCTGCCTGCAGAGGTCATGGGGGGAAATCTTCTGGCGCAGACCGGCATGACCTGCGGACATCGCGGTGCAAAATGGCAGCCTGCAGGAGGGGCTGCGGGAGAAGGCAACTCACCCTGGAGCCTGACATATTCCCTCCCTGCCCCATCGATGCGCGGCACGGCGGAGAGCAGTGCCTGCGTATAGGGATGCTTGGGCGCGCGCATCACTTCCGCCGTCGGGCCGCGCTCGACGATGCGTCCCAGATACATCACACACACCTCGTGGGCGAGGTATTCCACCACCGCCAGATTGTGGGTGATGAACAGATAGCCGAGCCCCATCTCCTCCTGCAAGGATTTAAGCAGGTTCAATATCTGCGCCTGCACCGACACATCCAGCGCCGAGGTCGGCTCGTCGCAGATCAGCAGTCCGGGCGATACCGCCAGCGCGCGCGCGATGGCGATGCGCTGGCGCTGGCCCCCGGAGAACTCGTGCGGATAGCGCCACTTGCTGTCGCGTGCCAGCCCGACCTTGTCCAGCAACCCGTCGATCTGCGCCTGGCGCGCGGCGCTATCGTCGCCGATATGCAGCGCAGCCATACCCTCTTCCAGTATCTCCGCCACGCGCATCTTGGGATTGAGCGACGCATACGGGTCCTGGAACACCATCTGCATGCTGCCGCGCCGCCGGTCATCCCCTCCGCGCGGCTCACCCTCCACACACACGCTACCCGCCGTGGGTGGATGCAATCCCAGCAAGGCCTTGCCCAACGTGGTCTTGCCGCAACCGGATTCGCCCACCAGGGCCAGCGTGCGGCCTTGAGGAATGCTCAGCGACACGGCATCCACCGCTTTCACCTGACCTACCACGCGCTGCAGGATGCCCTTGCGGATAGGGAAATGAACTTTCAGGTCTTCGACCTGCAACAGTGTTGAGCGCAGAGTGCCGGGTACCGTGTTCCCCTCTCCTGCTTGCGGGAGAGGGGACGGAGGAGAGGGAGAATCAGTGCCCGGTACTCGGCTCTCGGAACCGGCATACAGATGACAGCGCACCCCCTGCCCGTCGACCACCTTCCATGCCGGGGACTGCGTGTGGCACAGCGCCCACGCCCGATCGCAACGCGGTGCGAAACGGCATCCCTGCACGCTGCTGCCCAGCGGCGGTACGCTGCCGGGGATGGCACTCAGCGGCTGGCCGCTGCGCCGCGCGTCCGGCAGTGCGGCGAAAAGTTTCTGTGTGTAGGGATGCAAGGGCGCGGCGAACAATCGCTCGCGCGTTGCCTGTTCCACGATCTGTCCCGCATACATCACGCCGACGCGGTGCGCGTTCTCGGCCACAACGCCCAGATCATGGGTGATCAGCAGCATCGCCATACCGCTCTTCTCCTGCGTCTCGCGCAGCAGCTGCAGCACCTGTGCCTGTATCGTCACATCCAGCGCGGTGGTCGGCTCATCGGCGATCAGCAACTCTGGCTCGCCGGCCAGCGCCATCGCGATCATCACCCGCTGTTTCATGCCGCCCGACATCTGGAACGGATATTCCTGCACGCGGCGGGCCGCATCCGGGATACCGACTTGCGCGAGCAGCCCGACACAGCGGGAAAGGGCCGCCTCCTCCCTCATCCCCTTGTGCAAAGCAAGCACCTCGGCGATCTGCGCGCCCACCGTCATCACCGGATTCAGACTCAAGCCCGGTTCCTGGAAGATCATCGCCATGCGTCCGCCGCGCACGTCGCGCATCTCGCGCTCCGGCAAACCGAACAGCGCCACCTCACCCAGCCTGGCCTCCCCGCCGGCATGCACCACGCCATCCGGCAGCAGCCGCATCAACGATAGCGCCGTCATGGACTTGCCGCAGCCCGATTCACCCAGTAGCGCGAAAGTCTCCCCGCCCGCGATATCGAACGAGACCCCATCCACGATGGGCGCGCCGCCTTGCAGCCTCGTCAGCAATCCATCGACTTTGAGCAACTTCTTCATGCTGCACCTTCCGTCCGGTTCATGCGCGGATCGAAGGCATCGCGCACAGCATCGGCGAACAGGTTGGCCGCCAGCACCAGCACCAGCATGAACACGAAAGCGGACGCCAGTGCCCACCACACCACCGGTTCGCGCCCCATCTCCAGACGCGCCGCGTTGATCATGGTGCCGAACGAGATCATCGACGGGTCGACGCCGACGCCGACGTAGGACAGCACCGCCTCGGCCAGTACCAGCGCGGAGAAATCCATCACCAGCGCGATGAGGATGATGTGCATCACGTTGGGCATGATGTGGCGCGACAGGATGCGCATGGATGACACGCCGAACGCTTGCGCCGCCTGGATGTATTCCATCTCGCGCAGTTTCAGCGTCTCGCCGCGCAGCAGGCGGCACAGACCGGTCCAACTGGTCAGGCCGAGGATAAGACAGAGCGCGACCAGCCGAAGGTCGGCACGCGCGGCCGATGTCTCGAACCATTCGGGATGCGTATCGATGGTGACCTGCATGATCAGCACCGCCGCCGCGATCAGCAGCACGCTGGGGATGGAACTGAGCACGGTGTAGACGTACTGGATGACATCGTCCACCCAGCCCCTGAAATAGCCCGCCGCCACACCGAGGAACAGGGCCAGCGGCAGCGTCACCAGCGTGGTCAATGTGCCGATGACGAGTCCGGTACGTATGGATTTCAGCGACAGATACAGCACGTCCTGCCCCACCTTGTCAGTGCCGAGCACATGGTAGACGGTGGCGAGATTCACCAACGCACCGCAGAGTGCGGCCAGCGCGACCAGCGTCACCTGCACTGCACGTTGCTTCAGATGCCGCCGCAGTGACCAAGCCAGCAGCAACCCGACCAAGGCCCCGGCAAATGTGCCTGCGGCAGCCCGCTTCGCCACATCCGCGGTGCGCTGCGACACATCGGCCAGATGCGCGCCGCCGTATCGCAAGCGCGGGTAGTCGCGCACGACATGGCCCTGTGCATCCTCCAAGCTCTCCTTGGCGTACAGATGCAGGGCGAACGGCGCGGAATAGGTCTTTTCAGTATGCGCGCGCAAAGGTTCGACCAGCTTGTCGAACACGCTCAGCACCTCGGGCGAATAGACCTTCTCTCCGGCGTCCGTCTGCGGCAAGGCGACCCGATAGTGCAAGGTATCCAGCAGACCGATGACGAGGAAACACGACAACACCAGCATGGATACCATCGCCACACTGCTGCGCGCCACTCGCTGCCACGGCAGGCGCAGATGGGGACGCTCACGCACATGGACGGCCACCGCGACGATAACAGCCAGCAACAGGAACACCAGCGCATCGCTCCACAGGATGACGGGGAGGAAATTCATCTCAGCCTCACCCTTGGGTCGACCACCGTGTAGGACACATCCGTCAGGATCAGTCCCGCGATGTACAGCACGGAGCCGAGGAACACCATCGCCCGCACCACGCTGAAATCCTGCGCGTTGATCGCGTCTATGGTGTAGCTGCCGAGGCCGGGGATGCCGAAGAACGATTCGGTCAGCAGGCTGCCCATGAACAGCAATGGGATCACCACCACCACGCCGGTGAGGATGGGGATCAGCGCGTTCTTCAGCACGTGGGTGAACAACACGCGCAACTCGGACAGACCCTTGGCACGCGCGGTGCGCACATAGTCCTTGCCGATCTCATCGAGGAAGATGGTGCGATACCAGCGGCTGCTGGAGCCGATGCCGCCGACCACACCGATGAGGATAGGCAGCACCACGAACTTTAAACTGTCCGCACCACCCGCATAGCCGGAGATCGGCACCAGATGCCACAGCTTGCTCACCAGGAACTGGCCACCGATGATGTAGAACAATCCAGAGATGGACATCAGGAGTACACACAGGGCCACCCCTGCCAGATCCAGGGCAGTGGCACGGAACAGTGTCATCAGCAGCGCAAAGCTGACATACACCACGAGACCGATGAGGAAGGTAGGCAAGGCGATGGCCAGGCTGGGCCCCATGCGCGTAGCGATCTCGCGGCTGATGCTGCGCCCGTCATCCGAATAGCCGAAGTCGAACACGAACATGCTCGCCGACTTCTGCCAGAAGATGGTGTCGGTGAAAGTACCCGCGCTTCCCGTCCCCGTGTTGAGGAACAGCGGCTTGTCGTAACCACGCTGCTGTTTCCATCTGTCGATCGCTTCCGGCGTCACGCGCTTGATGCCGAGCTGCATGCGCGCCATGTCGTCCGGTGTGTTGACCACGAAGAACAGCGCGAAGGTGAGCAGGTTCACCCCGATCAGGATGGGGATGGCATACAGGATGCGGCGGACGAGATAAGCGATCATGGGTGGCCGCTATTGTACGGGAACAGCCGATTGCCAAACCATCCGGCTGGGCAGAAAATGAAGCCGCCCCTCACATCGTTCAGGAGAACGCCATGCAAATCGAAGTCTGGTCGGACGTCATCTGCCCCTGGTGCTACATCGGCAAGCGCAAGCTGGAGATGGCGCTCGCAAAGTTCCCGCACTGGGAGCACGTGCAAGTGGTCTGGCGCAGTTTCGAACTGGATCCCACTGCACCGCGCAATCCGAGCGGCACGCTGAACGAGATGCTGGCAGCAAAGTACAGCGTCACCCTGCAGGAAGCCGAAGCCATGAACGCGCGTGTGACCGAAGCCGCCAAAGAAGTCGGCCTGGATTACCATCTGGAGAACGCCCGCCCCGGCAACACCTTCGATGCCCACCGCCTGCTGCACTACGCTGCCTCGCGCCAGCTGGACGATGTCGCTTCGGAACGAATGATGCGCGGCTACTTCTCGGAGTCCCTGCCGGTCGGCGATATCCAGGCGCTGGTCCGACTCGCGCCCGAGTTCGGCATACCGGAGCATGAAGCGATGGCCGTTCTGGAAAGCGATGCTTATGCAAACGATGTGCGTGCGGACGAAGCACGCGCCTCGGATTTCGGCATCACCGGCGTCCCCTGCTTCGTCATCGATGAAAGCATCATCATCGCGGGCGCACAGCCCGTCGAAGTCTTTGCTGACACGCTGCGACAGGCCTGGGAAGAATCATCGCAGCACTAACCCCACCTGCCACGGCAGAAGAACAGGTCAGTTCGCCTGCTCCCGCATGCGCAACACCCGCCGCATCCACCATCCGAACAAAACCAGCAAGCCAGAGCCAAGCACCAGCGGCCAATAGGCAGGGCGGTTCCATTCGTGGCGCATACGCTCGCGCTGCACCGGGTCCACGCGCCAGTACTTGAGCCGGTTGTTGGCCATGATGTTGGGTTTTATGTTGTGCAGCCAGCCGTGCTGCAGTACGTAGCTCTTGGGATGGAAGCCCCACAGCCAGGGTGAATCGCGACGCAGGATCTCCAGCATGCGGTCGATGATGGCCTGGCGCTCGGGGCCGTTCTCCATGTTCTTCATGCGCTCGAACAGGCGATCGTATTCTGGGCTGTCGTAGTTGCTGGCGTTCTCGCCGCTGTACTTCACCTTGCCCTGCGGGCCGTGCAGCAGGAAAAAGAAGTTCTCTGGATCGGGATAGTCGGCGTTCCAGCCGTAATAGAACATCTGCGTGTCCCCGCGCCGGACCTTGTCCTGGAAGCGGTTGTAGTCGGTACTGCGCACGTCCAGTTGCACGCCGATCTTGTCGAACTGTTTGCGTATCCAGTCCAGCCGCGATTTGTTGCCGACGCCGTTGGCGGTGGTATCGAGGTGGATGACCAGCGGTTGCCCGGTCTGTGCATCCACGCCGCCGGGATATCCGGCCTGCGCCAGCAGCTTCTGCGCCTCCGCGATGGGTTTGCGCTTCGCTTCGCCGCTCACGCAGTCGTACACATAACGGTTGATTCCGTCGCAACCGTTGCGATAACCGAATATGCCGGGCGGGATGGGCGACTGCGCTGCGATGCCGCGACCGTTGGCGAAGATGGAGATGAATTCCTCGAAGTCGACCGCGATGGCGATGGCGCGGCGCAGTTTGGTGGCGCGAGCGCTATCGCCGCCCACCACCGGGTCCAGCCAGTTGAAGCCGGTGTACATGGTGGAAGTGGAGACTGCAGTGTTGAGCGAGATGCCTTGCGCCTGCATCGCGTCGCTGACATTGGCCTCGCCGCCGACACTGACCTGCACTGCCTGGTCGAAACTGTCTGAGCTGATGCCGGAGGCGTCGTAATAGCCCTGCAGGAATTTGTTCCAGTAGGGGATGGTCTCCTTTTCCAGCGTATACACGATCTGCTCGATCAGCGGCAAAGGCTTGCCGGCATCCTGCAGCAATCCGGCTTCCGCATCGCCCGGCTCGCCTTCGACCGGATAACGTTCGCTGTCGTAATACGGATTCTTGCTGAGCACCATGCGCCGGTTCGGATCGTTCTCGGACAAGTAATACGGCCCGCTGCCGATGGGCCACCAGTCCAGCGTGAGGTTGCGTGCTTTCATACCGGGTTGATCGTAGAAACGTTCGGCCTCTTGCGGCATGGGCGAGAAGAACGGCATCGCCAGCCAGTAGGCGAACTGCGGATATTTGCCTTTGATGGTGATGCGGTAGGTCGTTGCATTGACCACTTCCACACCGGACAGTGGGAAGGCATTCAGGTCGAGGAACGCGTCGGGCTGCGCCTTGTGTGCAGCCTGCAATGACTCCGCATAGTCTTTGAGTCCGACGATGTACTCCATCATCACTCCGGCGATGGGCGTGTGCAGGCGCGGATGGACGAGGCGTTTGATCTGGTAGGCGTAGTCTTCGGCGCTGACGGTGCGCGTGCCGACCGCCGCGATGTCGGTCAGACTGTATACCCCCGCCAGATCGCTCTCCTTCAGGTACAGATTGGCAGGCACCAGCGCGGGGTGCGGCTGATATCGCATATAGGGTTTGATACGTATCTCGTACACACTGTAGGCGATGCGCGCATCCGGTGCGGTCAGCGGCAACGGCTTGTGGTTCTGATCGAAATAACTCACGCGCGGCATGTCGCGGGCGGCCAGCGGCACCAGCTGATAGGGGCGTTTCAGGTAATGGTATTGCAGCGGCGGCGAGTAGATGTGCGCGAGGAATTCGTATTCGTTCTCGCTGTAGGCCTGCGCCGGATCGAGATGCTTGGGACGCTCCGTGAAAGCGGTGTAAAGGATGGACTTGCCATCGTCATCACTTGAGTAGGGAGAGTTCCACAGCGCGCCATCACAGGCGGTGAGCAACAGCAATGACAGGAGCAGCAACAGGGATTTCATGATGCGAGAGTTTAGCCGAAAGGCACGGCTTCACGGTAACATTGCGCAACACATCCCACTGGACACGACCATGAACCAAGACTGGCAAAACCATCTCGCAACCAGGCAGGCGACCATCACCGAAGGCGTGGTGCACGATTTCGGTGATGCGGCCGCCGAACGCGCCGCAGCCGAGACGGGCGACATCATGTGCGATCTGTCACAGTTCGGCCTGCTGCGGGTGAGCGGCGAAGATGCACAAAGCTTCCTGCAGAACCTGCTCTCCAACGACATCCGCGAAACAGATAGCGGCCGCGCGCAACTGTCCAGCTTCAACAATGCCAAGGGCCGCATGCTGGCCAGCATGCTGGTATGGAAGCAAGGCGATGACTATCTGCTGCAGATGCCGCGCGGACTGTGCGAGGCGATGCGCAAGAAACTGTCCATGTATGTGTTGCGTTCCAAAGTGAAGATCAGCGACATCAGCGACGAACGTGTGTGCATCGGGGTAAGCGGCGACAAGGCGCTGGCAACCCTGCATGGCGTTTATGCAGCGCTGCCGAGCGACAGCATGACCGCCGTACAAGCCGACGATACGATCCTGATCCGTCGAGATGCTCAACGAGTGCAGATCGTCACCTCTTCCTCACGCGCCGGCGAGATATGGCAAACGTTGAGCGCCGTTGCCGCGCCCGCCGGTTCGCCCTGCTGGGACTGGCTGGACATCCGTGCCGGCGTGCCGTTCATCCTGCCACAGACGCAGGAAGCCTTCGTGCCGCAGATGGTGAACTTCGAACTCATAGGTGGCATCAATTTCAAGAAGGGCTGTTATCCGGGACAGGAGGTCGTGGCACGCATGCACTATCTCGGCAAGGCGAAGCGCCGCATGTATCTGGCACGCGTGATGACAGATAGCGCGCCGCTACCCGGCGACAAGGTGTTCAGCGCTGCCGACCCGACCCAGCCCTGCGGCGAAGTGGTGAACGCGGCACAAGCGGCACATGGCGGTTTCGAACTGTTGGCGGTGGTGCAAACCGAAAGCGCGGATGCCTTCCCGGTGCATCTCGGCGCACTGACCGGACCGCGCCTTGAGTTCGAGCCTCTCCCCTACGCGCTGCCGTGAACCTGCCAGCCACCCTGTTCACCTCTGACTGGCTGTGGCTGTTCGACCTGCTGTTCGCCGGGTTCCTCTATCGCGCGCTAAAGTTCGCTGACTGGCGCTACTTGCTGGACAACCAGATCATGACCAACGCGCTGGTCGGTCTGGTCATCGGTGCGTTCGTGTTCTGGCAGTTCAATGCGGGCATCCGTCCCGGTTTCAATTTCCACATCCTCGGTGCCACTTTGTTCGTGCTGATGTTCGGCTGGCAGATCGCCAGCGCCACGCTCACTCTGGTGATGCTGGCTTCTTTCTACAGAGCCGACACAGACTGGATCGCACTCGGCATCAACGGTCTGCTGATGATCGCCATCCCGGTGCTGTTCACTGAATGGCTGTTGCGCTTCAGCCAGCGCAACCTGCCCAAGAACCTGTTCTTCTATGTGTTATGGAACGGATTCGTCTGCGCAGGTCTGGCCATCGTGCTGAACGTGGCAACGACGACCATCCTGTTGCTGCTGCTCAGCCACTACTCCTGGGCCGAGGTACAACGCCACTATCTGGTCGCCGCACCCATCATCGTGCTGACCGAAGCTTTCATGACCGGCATGCTGATCACCGCCTTCACCGTGTTCCAGCCGGAAGCGGTGAAGAGCTTCAGCGATGCGGAATATCTGGACGGGAAATGATACTTATCGCGGTTTGAGTTCCAGCGTCATCTTGATGTGCGGCAGCCCCGCATCCATGAATTGCTCTCCCTCTGCGGAAAAACCGAAGCGCTGGTAGAACGGCACAGCGTGCACCTGCGCATCGACATCCACGAACCGGTATTTGCGCGCTCGCGCCTCGTCCAGCAAGGCTTCCATGATGGCGGTGCCAACCTTCTGTTTGCGCCACGGCTGTATCACCGCGATACGGCCGATATGGCCGTTCGGCAGGATGCGCCCACATCCGACCGCCTCCCCGGAAAGACTCAACGCCAGGGCATGGCGGCAACTCTCGTCATGCTCGTCCCATTCCAGTTCTTCCGGCACACCCTGCTCGCGGATGAACACCGTCTCGCGTATCGCGCGCAGCAAAGGCCCACCGTCATGCCAGGACACCAGACTGACCGTGAAAGGATTGCCCATCCCGCCTCCTGTTCCGTTATGCAACGATCTCCACTTGTGTTCCGGCTGCGACGCGCCCGAACAGATCCAGCAGATCGGTGTTGCGCATGCGGATGCAGCCATGCGAACCCGGCTTCCCCATTTCGACCTCGTCAGGCGTACCGTGGATATAGATGTAGCGACGCATGGTATCGCAACTGCCGCCACGGTTGTAACCGTGCTCCATACCGGAAAGCCAGAGGATCCGCGTCAGGATCCAGTCACGACCCGGATGCGACGCACCGAGTGCCGGCGTATAGATCTCGCCGGTCGGGCGGCGACGCACGAATACGGTATCGACCGGCTGCCCCTCACCGATCTTGGCACGGATGATGTGCCGACCGCGCGGCGTACAGAAGCTGCCGTTCTCCTCGCCGGCGCCCTGTGCGCCGGTCGAGACCAGGTAGTTTCGCAACGCCCCTCCGCTATCATCGAGCAGTTGCAATGTCTGGCCTGGAATGTGGATTTGTATCTTCATTGTGACTTCTGTTGTGCGCGCCGCATGGCGAAGAAATCGCTCAGCACCTTGCCGCACTCCTCCGCCAGCACGCCGCCTTCGATCCGTGCATGGTGGTTCAATCTCGGTTCGGTGAACAGGTTGAACACGCTGCCGGCCGCGCCGGTCTTGGGTTCCTTCGCGCCGTACACCACGCGCGCGATGCGGGCATGGAACAGCGCGCCGACGCACATCAGGCAAGGTTCGAGCGAGACGAACAGCTCGCAACCGACCAGCCGGTAGTTCCCGATATGCATTGCCGCATCGCGCATCGCAGCGATCTCGGCGTGCGCGGTCGGGTCGTGGCGCGAGATGGGGGAATTGAATCCGCGCCCGACGATGCGGCCGTCCTTCACCACCACCGCGCCCACCGGCACCTCGCCCGCTTCTGCTGCCTGTGCCGCCAGACGCAAGGCCTCGCGCATGTAATCTTCGTCCTGCATCCTGTGCTTAGTGCGATTTGTACGGGCCAGCAACGTAGCACAGATAAAGTTGCTTGTGTGTGCTTGCCATATGCCGCCGTTTTGACAACAATGCAGGCCATCCAACGGAGTATTGAATGCAAAACCAGCCAGTCACCGATTTCACCCTGCCCGCCACCGGCGGCACCGATTTCAAGCTACATCCCATCCGCAGCAAGTCTCTGGTCATCTATTTCTACCCCAAGGACAACACGCCAGGGTGCACCACCGAAGCACAACAGTTCCGCGACCTGTATGCCGAATACAAGAAAGCCGGTTGCGAGATCGTCGGCGTGTCGCGCGACAGCATCAAGTCGCACGAGAACTTCAAGGCCAAGTTCACACTTCCCTTCGAGTTGTTGTCCGACAGCGGAGAGGTCGCATGCAATATCTTCGGCGTGATCAAGCAGAAGAAGCTGTACGGGAAAGACGTACGCGGCATCGAGCGCAGCACCTTCGTGCTCGATGACCAGGGCATCATCCGCAAGGAATGGCGCGGCCTGAAGGCCGATGGCCATGCACAGGAAGTCCTCGATTTCGTCCGATCTCTATAAGGAAAACCATGAACGCCCGTAAAACCTCGTCGGACAAGACCACCAAACTTTTCGTGCTGGACACCAACGTGCTGATGCACGACCCCACCAGCCTGTTCCGTTTCGAGGAACACGATGTCTACCTGCCGATGTTCGTGCTGGAAGAATTGGACAACAACAAGAAGGGCATGACCGAGGTCGCACGCAACGCGCGCCAGGCCAGCCGCTTCCTGGACAATCTGGTCAGCGAATCCGAAGACAGCATCGATCAGGGTGTGCCGCTGGATGCGCTGGGCAACAAGAACGCCACCGGTCGCCTCTACCTGCAGACCGAGTTCATCACCCATGAGTTGCCGGAGAACCTCGCCAACGGCAAGGCCGACAACGCCATCCTGGCGGTGGTGGCGCACATGCACAAACAACATGCGCAGCGTCAGGTCACGCTGGTGTCGAAAGACATCAACATGCGCATCAAGGCGCGGGCGCTGGGTTTGTCGGCACAGGATTATTTCAACGACAAGGTGCTGGAAGACACCGACCTGCTGTATGCAGGCACGCGCGAACTGCCTGCCGATTTCTGGGAGACGCACGGCAAGGACATGAAGTCCGGCACACAGGCCAGCCAGACCTTCTACACCATCAAGGGCCCGCTGTGCCGCGATCTGCTGGTGAACGAGTTCGTGTATCAGGACAATGCGGAAAAACCGTTCTATGCCGTGGTCGCCGCACAGCAGGACGACACCGCCACCCTGCTCACGCTGACCGATTACACGCACAGCAAGAACGCGATCTGGGGCATCACCGCGCGCAACCGCGAGCAGAACTTCGTGTTGAACCTGCTGATGAATCCCGAGATCGACTTCGTCACGCTGCTCGGCCAGGCCGGTACCGGCAAGACGCTGCTCACCCTGGCGGCCGGTCTGATGCAGGTGCTGGAACAGAAGATCTACTCCGAGATCATCATGACCCGCGTCACCGTGTCGGTGGGCGAGGACATCGGCTTCCTGCCCGGCACCGAGGAAGAGAAGATGTCGCCGTGGATGGGCGCACTGGACGACAACCTGGACGTGCTCAACCAGTCCAGCGACGAAGGCGGCGAATGGGGCCGCGCTGCCACGCGCGACCTGATCCGCTCACGCATCAAGATCAAGTCTCTCAACTTCATGCGCGGCCGCACCTTCCTCAACAAGTTCCTCATCATCGACGAGGCGCAGAACCTGACGCCCAAGCAGATGAAGACGTTGATCACGCGCGCCGGCCCCGGCACCAAGGTGGTGTGCATGGGCAACATCGCGCAGATCGACACGCCCTACCTGACCGAAGGCAGTTCCGGCCTGACCTATGTGGTGGACCGTTTCAAGGGTTGGGCGCATAGCGGCCACGTCACGCTGCAGCGCGGTGAGCGTTCGCGTCTGGCGGATCACGCCGGCGAGGTGCTGTGAAACTGATCGGCTCCAACACCAGTCCCTACGTGCGCAAGGCACGTCTGGTGCTGCTGGAGAAGGATCTGCCACACGAATACGTGGTCGATCCGCCCAGCGACCCGAACAGCGAGGCGTATCGCGTCAATCCGCTGGGGCGCATCCCGGCTTTGATCCTCGACGATGGCGAATGCATCTTCGACTCGGTGGTGATCTGCGAATATGCCGACACGCTGAACGACACGCCCATCCTCATCCCGCGCGGCGATGCGCTGGCACGCATGCGGGTACGGCGCTGGGAGGCACTGGCCGACGGCATCATGGATTCCGCCATCGTGGTGCGCAACGAAGTGCTGCGCCGGGCTGAGATGCAGTTGGCTGCGACACTGGCGCTTCATAACGATGCCATCACCCATGCCCTGCAACATATCGCCGCACAGCTCGGCACGCACGACTGGTGCGAAGGCGATGCCCTCTCGCTGGCTGATCTGGCACTGGTGAGCGCACTGGCCTATCTCGACCTGCGCCAGCCCGAGCGTGACTGGCGCGGCACTCACCCCGACCTTGCCGCATGGTTCGAGCGCATGTGCGCCCGACCCTGCGTGCAACTATCATTGGCAGACAACAAATGAACGACATCGATAAAACAGAAGAGGAATGGCGCGAGCAACTCACGCCGGAACAATACGAGATCTGTCGCAAGGGCGGCACAGAGCCTGCTTTCACCGGCGAATACTGGGACTGCCACGACATCGGCATCTATCGCTGTGTGTGCTGCGGCGCGCCGCTGTTCGATTCCGAGACCAAATACGAATCCGGCACCGGCTGGCCCAGCTTCTGGCAACCCGTTGAAGAGGAAGCCGTCGAGTACAGCGACGAAGACCCGCTCGGCATGGGCCGCATCGAAGTCGTCTGTGCCAACTGCGGCTCGCATCTGGGACACGTGTTCGAAGACGGCCCGGAGCCGACCGGACTGCGTTACTGCCTCAACTCCGCCTCGCTGGCATTGGACCGCACATGAAACTGCTTTTCGACCTGTTCCCCGTCATCCTGTTCTTCGTCGTGTTCAAGGTGGCAGGCGTGTTCGCCGCCACGGCGGCCGCCATCGCTGCCACCTTCGTGCAGGTCGCGTGGGTGAAATACCACCACGGCAAAGTCGACACCATGCTGTGGGTGAGCCTGGGCATCATCACCGTGTTCGGTGGTGCCACCCTGTTGTTGCACGACGAGACCTTCATCAAGTGGAAGCCGACCATCCTGTACTGGTTCTTCACCGCGACGTTGCTGTTCTCTTCCATCTTCCTGAAGAAGAACCTGATGCGCGCGCTGCTGCACGAGAAGATGTCCCTGCCCGATCCCATCTGGCATCGCCTCAACCTGGCCTGGAGCGCTTTCTTCGCTTTGCTGGGCCTCATCAACCTGTACGTCGCATTCAATTTCAGCACCGACGTATGGGTGAATTTCAAACTGTTCGGTGCCACCGGCATCATGCTGGTGTTCATCCTCGTGCAGGCGGCGATGCTGGCCAAATACGTGGAAGAAGATCACAAGGAGTCCTGACATGCTGTATGCCATCTTCGGGCAAGACGTCGAGAACAGTCTGCCGCTACGTCAAAGCGCGCGTTCGGCGCATCTGGAACGTCTGGAGGTACTGCAGTCAGAGGGCCGCCTGCTGCTGGCTGGTCCGTTCCCCGCCGTGGATGCGATCGATCCGGGCGCGGCCGGTTTCAGCGGCAGCCTGATCGTCGCCGAGTTCGATAGCCTGCAGGCTGCCAGGGACTGGGCCGCCGCCGATCCTTACGTGGCGGCGGGGGTCTATGCACAGGTCGAAGTGCGTCCCTTCAAGCAGGTCTTCCCGCGCTGAACACCCATTGCGCCCTGTGCTATATTCCGCGCCGGACTATTAGCCCCAACCTGTCAATCAACGCTCAAAGGAAAGAAACATGCTGAATTTCTCCCGATTCGCCCTGCTCTCTGCGCTGCTGCTCGCCCCCGCTGCGCAAGCCGCCGATGCCGACAAACCCGTCGCGCTGGTGAACGGTGTGGCGATCCCGCAGTCTCGCGTCGACCTGCGCGTCAACGTCGCGGCGACACAGGGTGGCCAGCCTGATTCAGAAGAATTGCGCAAAGCCATCCGCGAAGACCTGATCAATCTTGAAGTGCTGTCCCAGGCTGCCGAGAAACAGGGGCTGCAGAAACAGGGCGACACCGCACAGCAACTGGAGCTGGCCCGCCAGTCCGTGCTCGCCGGTGCCCTGGTGCAGGATTTCGTGAGCAAGAACCCCATCGACGAAGCCGTGCTGAAGCAGGATTACGAGAGCATGAAATCGCGTGTGGGTGACAAGGAATACAAGGTGTCGCACATCCTCGTCGCGACCGAAGACGAAGCCAAGGCAATCGCCAAGCGCGTGAAGAAGGAATCCTTCGCCAAGGTCGCCAAACAGAAGTCGAACGATCCCGGTTCCAAGGACAAAGGCGGTGACCTGGGATTCACCGTGCCGGGCAACTTCGTGCAGCCTTTCGGCGAGGCCATCCTCAAACTGAAGAAAGGCGAGATCAGCGCACCGGTGCAAACCCAGTACGGCTGGCACATCATCAAGCTCGAAGACACCCGCGAACTGAAGGTGCCCACCTTCGAAGAGATGAAGCCGCGTCTTGAGCAGCGCCGCAAGCAGGAAGCCGTGCAGAAAGCCATCGCCGATCTGCGCAGCAAGGCACGCATCGAATAGACATTCCCTGCCGCCCGATAAAAGGACATCCGCGTGATGTCCTTTTTATTTTCCGTCCTGCCCGTCGCTGCCCATCGTCCGATTCGACATTGACAGTCCCGACGCACTCGCCCTAAAGTTGGGGCAAATCATCCACAACAGGGAATGCGCACATGACTCGAAGCCCATCTTCACTCGCCCTCGCCGCCGTCTTGATGCTTTGCAACAGCGTCGCCATCGCATCCTCTTGCGACCCGAGTGAAACCGATGTCGCCGACACCAGCATCATGCATTACCGAGAATCGAAATGCGCCAACAAGGCCATTGAAGAGGCAGCGGACCGCTTCGACGAAGGCATCAAACTGGAGCAGCGCGGCGACATGTCGCGCATGTGCAGCAACTTCAACACCGCCTTGATGCAGCTGGACAAGTACCGCCGCGGTGATTGGCGTGAAAAATATTCGCGCATCGCCAAACAGGTCGATGAGGCCTACGCCGACCGCCTCGTGCGCTTTGAGAAGACGGTATGCCCGCAGAAGATCGACCTCTACCGTCACTTGTCCAACAAAGGCGATGCATGGGCGATGTTCCGTCTGGGTACCAGCTACGCCAAGGGCATCGGCGTGCGCCAGAACGACAGCGAGGCGCTGAACTGGCTGCAACAGGCAGCAGACCGCGACTATCCGGATGCCTATATGGCCCTCGGCATCATGTATAGCGACGGCTTGGCCTTTGCACCGGACTTCCGCATCGCCTTCAACTGGTTCGCCAAGTCTGCCGCATTGAACAACGCGGAAGCGCAATTCCAGCTGGGTGGACTGTATCGAAATGGGCTGGGCGTGGAGAAAAGTCCCAAACAGGCAGTCGAGTGGTACCGCAAGGCAGCCGAGCAAGGGCATGAGGGAGCCAAGGCCCGCCTGAAAGAGATGTATCGTGCCAAGGAAGCCAAGGAGCCGCTGTTCGGCTACTGAAGTCTCCGCCCCCGCTCTGGATCGGACTGTTGAACATCTCCCGCATGAAGCGTATGCTTTCTGTCATGGAATCAGTTGGGGAGTAATGCCATGCCTACCGCATCTTCTCTATCCCTGAGCACCGGTGGCTACGTACAACAGTTCCGGCAACAGCAGGCGCAGCGTACCGCCGACCAGGCCGCTCAAAACGCTCAATCATTGCAAAGTCAGGCGCGTATAGCCCGGCAGGATGCGGCGCGAGCCCAGCAGAATGCGCGCGAACTGGAGATTCAGGCCGGACAGGCGCGCTCGGAAGCCAGCCGTCTCAGTATCAACGTCAGAGCGGCCACGAACATCGAGACAGCGCAGACGAACCTGCAGACGTCCTATGACCGGTTGCCGGATCAGATCGTCGCCGTCAAGGCTGACACCTATACCGCACCGAACTCGACTGCCACGGTTTCCACCGCCAACGTCGGCACCGTCGTCAATACGACCGCCTGAAAACAAGAACGCCGCACAGCGCTGAATGCGCCGTGCGGCGTTCTGCCATGTCCTTCACATCCCGCGTTGTTTGCTCACCAGATCGTAGGCCAGCTGGATGTCCTTGGCCTGCTCGGTCGCCACCTTGATCATGTCTTCCGGCAAGCCCTGCCCCATCAGCTTGTCGGGGTGATATTTGCTCATCAGCTTGCGGTAAGCGCGCTTCACTTCGGCGTCGCTGCTCTCCTTGCTCACGCCCAAAGCCTTGTAGGCATCTTCGAGCGCGGTCTCGCTGTTCGCCTGCGCCCCGCCCGCGAAGTGCGTCTGGTTCACCACCATATCCAGCAAACGCTTGAACGCTTCCGGGCCATAGCCGAGATGCCCGGCGATCTGGGTCAACAGCTTCTCTTCTTCCGGGTGATACTCGCCGTCCGCCATCGCCATCACGATCAGATAGACCAGCAGCATCTCTTTCAGATGATGGGTATGGCCGCACACCGACATGAATTTCCGGCAAGTCTCATACATATCGCCGTCACCAGACGCGCCCTGCTTGAACAGCGCGATGGCCTGCTGGCGATGCTCCGGCGTCATACCCAGCTTCTGCATCAACACCTCGGCATGCGCGATCTCGGCCTCCGACACGCGCCCATCCGCCTTGGCCAGCTTGCCCATGGCGATGAACACCGTCTCCAGGAACACCGTCTGCCGCAGCGCGGCATGCAGGGGATTGAACGCGCCCTGACCGAAGGCACGGATGCGGTCGATGACCGCCCCCAGGATAAGGCCGAAGAAAGCGCCCATCCAGCCAAAGAAGAAATAACCGACAGCGATACCGATAAGCTTGAACACGACGACTCCAGGCACATATTGAACAAAGGGACTGCGCCTATTATACCGATCCGGCGATCGCCTGCCCTCGGTGCCGAGACCGCGCTGGCTGCACGATCGGGCGCAATCGGCCGTAGCCATCCGGCGCAATGGCACCCCCCTCGGAAGGGTCATTGACACATACCCCGCATGGCCATAGAGTCTTGCCCGACTTGCAGATTCGCTGAGCTCACACCCCACCGCACGCACGCTGGAGGAAGGTCAACGAGATTCCCGGACAGGAGGCTGGCGCAAGCATGTATCCCCGCAGAGGGATTAAGCCGGTTTAAGTCCGCACCAAGGGGAATCCAGTGTCAGTGAAGCAGATTGAAAGATCCGCCATGCACCTCGTGGCTGATGTGAAGCAATTCTGCAAGTACGCCTTTGCGGTCATGCTTGCGGGTATGGCTATCACCCTGTATTTCAGCCTCGACGCGAAGATCGATGCCGACAAGATCGCGCACGAACGTTTTGCCGCAGATGCCGACGAGGTCCGCATGCACCTGTTGGGCATGCTCGCCTCGCACGAACAGGTTTTGCTGGGGGCCGCCGCTTTCTTCGACGCCTCCGCCAGCGTGACACGCGATGAATGGAAGCGTTATGCCCATCGCATACAGCTGAACGATCACTTCAAGAGTGTGCAGGGAATAGGCTATGCCGAGTGGATACCCCGCGACCGGCTCGCCGCGCACGTCGCATCGGTGCGCAGCGAAGGGTTCCCGGACTACGAAGTGTGGCCCAAGCAGGATCTTGAGCACTACACCGCCATCGTCTATCTTGAGCCGTTCACCGGGCGCAACCTGCGCGCCTTCGGCTACAACATGTATTCCGAGCCCACCCGCCGCGTCGCGATGGAACGCGCGCGCGACACGGACGCCGCAGCACTTTCCGGAAAAGTGACGCTCGTGCAGGAGACCGCCGAGGATGTCCAGGCGGGCACACTGATGTATCTCCCGCTGTACCGGAAAGGGATGCCACACGAGACCGTGGCCCAGCGTCGTGCCGCGCTGTATGGCTGGGTGTACAGCCCGTTCCGCATGAGGGACATGGTCGAGAACGCCCTCGGTGCCGCCAAACCGGAAGACAAAGAGACGCCACTCCAGATCAGTATCTATGATGGACGGGAGCTGGACAGCAGTTCCCTGCTCTATTCCAATCTGACCATGCGAAACAATGCGACACCGCCCGTCACCATCCAGCAGCATCTGGAATTCGGCGGACATGAATGGACGCTGATGACCGAGCACCACACCCTGAAGGGAGCCGGGCTGGACTACAGCAAGGCCAAGACGATCTTCTTCAGCGGCACGCTGACCAGTATCCTGCTCTACTTCCTGATCACCGCGCTCACCCAGTCGCGTGCAGCCTTGCACAAGGCAAAGGTCGCCGTCGCAGAATTGCGCAAGAGCGAAGAGAACCTGCGCGTACTGGCCAGGAACGAATCCGTGCTGATCTGGCTCGCCGGCCCGGACAAGCAATGCACCTATTTCAACCAGGTCTGGCTGGACTTCACCGGCCGCACAGTGGAACAGGAACTGGGATCGGGATGGGCGGAAGGCATCCACCCGGATGACCGGGAGAACTGTCTGCATACCTACATCCTGGCCTTCGATGCCCGGCGCGAATTCACGCTCGAATATCGCCTGCGACATCACAGCGGCACATACCGCTGGATCGTCGACCACGGCGTACCCCGCTTCGACAGCAAGGGCGATTTCCTCGGCTACATCGGTAGCGGCGTGGACATCACCGACCGCAAGGAATCCGACGCTCAGCTCCAGCTCTCCATGTTCGCCATGGACAAGGCATTCGATGCCATCTACTGGCTGGACAAGGACGGTCGCATCCGCTACGTCAACAACCAGGGTTGCGAGACGCTGGGCTACAGCAAGGAAGAGCTGATGCGACTCTCCATACCGGACCTGGATCCTGACTTCCCCCAGGACCAATGGAAGCTGCACTGGGAAGCGCTAAAAAAAGACAGATCCCAGCTGTTCGAGACCCGTCACCGGCGCAAGGACGGCAGCATCATCCCGGTGGAAGTCTCGGCCAATCATGTGCAATTGGGAGAACTGGAATACAACATCGCCTTCTGCCGCGACATCAGCAAACGCAAGGAGATCGAACAGGAGATCTACTCCCTCGCATTCTTCGATCCGCTCACTCGCCTGCCCAACCGGCGCATGCTGAGCGACCGGCTCTCCAAATCGCTCGCCAACAGCAAACGCAACGACGCCTACGGCGCACTGCTGTTCCTCGACCTGGATAATTTCAAACCCATCAACGACAAGTGCGGCCACGAGGTCGGCGACCAGTTGCTGATCGAGGTCGCACGCCGCCTCACCGCCACGGTACGCGAGATCGACACGGTCGCCCGTTTCGGCGGCGATGAGTTCGTGGTCATACTCGGCGACCAGTCCAGCAGCCGGGAAGAGATGTACAAGCAAGCCAAAGTGGTCGCGGAAAAGATCGTCGCCACGCTGGCAAGGCCCTATCAGCTGACCCGGTTCAGGGACAACAAGAATATCGCCGTCACGCATGAATGCACCACCAGCATCGGCATCACCCTGTTCGACGGCAAGCAGGACAACCAGTATGACATCCTGAGCCACGGCGACATCGCCATGTATAACGCCAAAGAAGCGGGGCGCAACCGCGTCTCGCTGTACACCCCGCCGGAACCGGCCGGGCAGGCCCATTGACAGAGATCGGGCTTACCCATACATTCGCAGCCGACTTGCAGACCGTCGAGGTACATCGCACCGCATGCACGGTGAGGGGCCGAAGACGGGATCCCCGGAACAGGAGGCTGGCGCAAGACACGGTTCCTGTACCACCGGGAACAGCCGGCATCAGACTTGTTCGTTCAGGGGAGAAAGAACAATGAAGTACCTGTTTGCAGTCACCACATTGCTGATCATGGCATGGCACGCCCATGCGCTGGACCAGTCCGACAGCGGCAACTACGCCGTCGTCCACCGCGACGGCCACATCACCGACTTCACCTTCTTCGTCTCGCATAGCGACGGCCAATGGAACGTCGAGCAACTGCAACCGGACGGCAGCTGGGCCAGCGCCACCTGTTCGCGCAACTGCATGTTGCAGGAATCCTCGCCGCACGACCTTGCCACCTTCTTCTCCGGGAACGAACTGAGCGAGACGCACCCGACATGCGTGCATAACCAGGCCTTCGCATTCTGCCGTCAGGATTCGATCCTCCACCCCGGTGAGAAGGAATACACCCTGGTTGCGCTGATGATGTCCCGCCCCATCCAGATCCAGCTGAAAAAGATCGAGACCGGCTGGAAGGACACGCAAGGCCGGATGCAACCGGACTCCGATGCGAGAAAAGCGCAGAACGGCTTCGGCGGCTGGCTGCTGGTCACTGCGGACGATGACTGGAAGACAAAATGGGAGACACAGACGGATGCCACCCCCCGTTTCAGCATGGCCGCAACCGTCGCCAAAGGCAAACCCGTCTACGTGCTCACCTTCTTCAGCAATCCCAAACTCGATGAACAAGGCGGTGCCGACATCAGCTGCGACATCGACCTGCGCAAGCCAGACGGCAGCGCCTCGTTCCAGCAGACCGACGCCACCTGCTTCAAGGGTGCGCTCAAAGGCCAGCCGAACTACCTCTACCTCTCCGCCCCCGTGATCAGATTCATCGGTGAGCAAGAAGACCCCTACGGCGCATGGCAGATCAGCATCACGCTCAAGGACAACGTCGGGCGCACCAATCTGCCCCTCAAGACTTCGTTCATCCTGCAGTGAACCGTTGAAGGATATATCCGCGTGGAAATGAAGAAGATCGACTCAGGGAGACTGCGCGCCATCGGCTACGACGCGCGCGCACGCATCTTGCAAGTGCAACTGGACAACGGCGATGCATTGCAATACCTTGGAGTCGGAGAGGACCTCTGGCGCAGACTCGCCAATTCCGGCGCTGCGTGGAGCTTCTTCCGCGACAACATCGAGGAAGAATTCACCGTCAGGAAGGTCTCTGCCCATGCCCCTGCAGGCAAGAACCCGCTGGATGAACTGTTCGGCCCGGCAGACTGAACACCGGAACATCGTTCCCGGCACTTTGAATAACAAGAGGAGGAGACCATGAGCCAACCAGACCGCGATCCCATCATCCTCAGCGAAGAAGGCGAGCACGACGGCAAGACCGTCATCCTCCAGCGCTGCCCCAAGCACGGCATCGTGTTCCTGCCCAGCGAAGGCTGCCCGGAATGCGCCAAGGAAAAAGAAGCTGCCGGTTCTTAGTCGAATATCCGATTCACAATCCAAAAAACATGACCGAATACAACATCACCGTGGGACTCCCCACGGCAGACGTGCTGCACAAAGGGATAGCCGTCACCATTCGCCGCGAGCAGGATCCTGCGGCAACGATCCGTGCCGAATACGCCCCCACCGCCCGCCCCTGCCCGCCCTACTGCATCCAGCCGATGCGCTTGGCAGCAGGCATCGAGACGTTCGGTGAACTGGAAGTGTTGGACTACCTGCAGCGCATCGCAGCGGGTGACACGCAATACATGGTGATCGATTCGCGCACCCCGGACTGGTATGAGAAAGTCACCATCCCCGGTGCGGTGAACGTGCCCTACGCGCAGAACATGGCAGGTCATGCGACCGACCTGCCCGGCGTGAAAAAGACTTTAGCGGAATTGTTCGGCGCGAAAGAGAACAACGGCAGCTACGACTTCAGCAAGGCCCGCACCCTCGCCATCTTCTGCAACGGCCCTTGGTGCGGCCAGACACCGAACTATATCCGCACGCTGCTCTCGCTCGGCTATCCGGCAGAAAGACTGAAGTGGTATCGCGGCGGCATGCAGGACTGGTGCGCGCTCGGTCTCACCACCGCCTGAGCCAAACTCATCCCCACTCGATCTCGACCGAGCTGCAGTTGCCCAGTTTCTGCAGGCAAGTCGTTTCCTGTGTCGCACTCAACAACGTCAGCACCGCGATGATCGGATTCTCGTGCGACACCACCAGCACCGTCCCCTGCGGATGCCGCAAGGCCGCCTCGTCGAGGAAACTCTTCAGCCGCGCCATCTGTTCGATGAACGACTCGCCCTTGGGCGGTTTGATGTGCAGATAATCGGGACGCACCAGATCGTTGAACCTATCCACATGCTGCCCGTCCATGCCGGAGATGCGTTCGTTCAAACGCGCATCCACCACCGGATGCAAGGCATGGTGCCGCAGCAGGATGTCCATCGTCTGCTGCGCACGAGGGAACTCGGACACGTAAGCATGCGTGAACGGCATCCCTCTCAAGCGTTCGGCCGCCGCCTCAGTCTGCTGCCTGCCGCGCGCAGTGAGATTCACGACTCGCTCGGGATCGTCATTGATCTCGTGGAGCACATTGCCTTCACTCTCACCGTGGCGCACCAGAACGACCTTCATCTGCTTCCCCCGACCATCACTTCAACATCAGCAGAAAGATGTTCTCCTGCATCCTCGTCACACCGCGCGCCTTGAAGCGCGGTTCGCGTTCCAGAATATCCGCCTGCTCCAGAAAACGGATCTCCGCATAAGGCGCATAGAGCGCCCGCACCTCCGCCTCAGACACCGCGAACGGCGGCCCCGGCATCTGCTCCTGCGGATAATCGAACGTCACCAGCAACACCTGCGAGCCGGGAGGCAATATCTCCACCAGGTGCCGCGCATAGCGCTCGCGCATCTCCGGCGGCAGCGCCACCAGCGAAGCGCGGTCATATACCGCACGCACTTGCGCCATATCCTCTTTGCGCAGATCGAAGAAATCCCCGCACAGGATGCGGATGCCCTCCGCCTCGCAGCACTCGAACTTCTCGCTGTGCGTATGCGCAGGCGACTTGCCCTGCTCCGAGAAAAAGTCGCGCACCGCGATGGCACTCAGCTCTACCCCCAGCACCGTATGTCCCCGCTCGCGCAGCCAAACCATATCCAGACTCTTGCCGCACAAAGGCACGAAAACCTCGCCGCCCTGCGCCGCATGCAACTCGCCCCAGTACTTCAGCAGATACGGATTGATCTCGTTCTGATGGAAACCGATCTCCGCCCGCTCCCACCGCTCCAGCCAGAATTCCTTCTTCATTTGAACACCTCAATAAAATCAACCGTTCGCCTTGAGTAGCCTGCATAACGGGCGTATCGAAGGGCCATATTGCATGCGCAAAGTTTACCAACCCATCCTGCCGGATTGACCATGACTGCGTTATTGGCACTCACGCTATTCCTTAACCAACAAATTAAAACACACGTGGGCAGGCCTCAATAAAAATGGCGACCCAAGTCGCCATTTCATCCTGCACACACATCTCGACGCTCGGTACGCATCACCCCCCTGCCACCTCCACCCTGTTCCTTCCTTTGTCCTTCGCCGCATAGAGCGCGCTGTCGGCACGGGCGAGCAAGGTGTCCAGCGATTCGCCTGACACCGCCATCTGGGCCACGCCGAAACTGGCGGTGATGTTGCCGGCCTCCAGGCCGCCCAGTCCGCGTCCGCTGAGTTGCAGTCGCAGTTCTTCGCAGAGACGTCTGGCTTCCTCGATGTCTGTGTCCGGGAACACCAGCAGGAACTCTTCGCCGCCGAAGCGGAAGGCCAGGTCGGAGGTGCGCAACCGGTTCTTGATGAGGCCGGCGGCATCGACCAGCACGTGGTCGCCCACCAGATGACCATAGTTGTCGTTGATCAGCTTGAAGTGGTCGAGGTCCAGGATGGCGATGGTGAAGGTGCGGCCATGTCTGGTCGCGCTGGCGTATTCCTTTTGCAGGAATTCGTCGAGGTAATGCCGGTTGTACAGCCCAGTCAATTCGTCGTGCGCCGCCATATCCCGCAAGGTGGCGGTCTGCTTGGCGATCATCCTTTCCAGACTGAAGGTTGCGCGGCGCAGCGCGAAGAACAGCATGGTCTCGATCAACAGGAATGCGATCAGCGCGTAGGCGATGTTGATGGAAAGGTCGCGCTTGAGCTGGCCGACGTCCTGTTCGACATCCATCCATGCCAGGACGGTGCCGACCGCCGCACGCTGCGCGTCCTGCTGCCCGAGATAGTCACGCAAGGGGAAAGCGGTGAACGCCAGATGACGTTCGCCGACCTTGAACCAGCGAGTGCCCGACTGCTCCACCAGTTGGGCGATCTGCGGATTCAGGAGCAGTTCTCTAACCTCGGGATGCAGCGTGGCCTCGACGAGGTTGCCATTAAGAGGTGGATTCTCTTTCTTTAGCTTTTCCAGACGATCGGGAAAATAGGTATCGCTCAGGTGCGACATCGAGAGCAGCACGGCGAACTTGGCCTGACTGGGTTTCTCCAGCAGTTCAAGCAAGGTGCGGAACGAGGTGCCTGCTTCCAGCACGCCGATGAATCGCCCATCTTTGGCATGGTGGCCGTTGAGGAACACCGGTGTGACACCGCGGATACCGCAGATGATGCGCCCGCACTCGAAGCCCTTGGTCGAACGCTGGTCGCGCAGGGCATGGAAGATGGTATGGCGCACGCCTTCGAGGTCGTCACCGAAGCGGTCGGTAGCATGTACGCGCAGGAACGAGGTGGCGTTGTCGCCGAACTGGAAATGCAGCTGACGCGTGTCGTAGTGGTCACGCAGTTCCTGCCAGGGTGCGCTGACGAGCTTGAGCAAACGTTCGCGGGCCAGATTGGCGCGCGTGCCACCTGCACCGCCGCCTTCCTGATCCACCGCAATCCGCCCTTGGTGGAAGGCCTGCTGGACCTCGGGCATGGAGGCGACAAAGGTGGCGGTCTGTTGCATGCTCAATGCAGTATTGCCCAGCTCGACCTCGAACAGATCGTGCAGGTGAGCGGCGCGTTGTTCCAAATGACTCTGGAAGCGCGCCTGCTCCGCCCTGTAGTTGATCCAGACGAACAATGCATCGCTCACAGCCAAGATCATGCTCAGCCAAAGGAACACTTTGGCGCGTACCGATAGATTCGTCATCCTACTCTCCTCGTGCCGCTCGTCCGGGCGCGTACACCCGTCTTTTATTATCGTTCTGTACTGCCTGTTGCTATTTTCAGCCTACCCACTTCCTCGCATTCTGGAACATGCGCAACCAAGCTCCGTTCTCTTTCCACTCCTTCGGATACCAGGAGTTCTGCACGGCGCGGAACACGCGCTCCGGGTGCGGCATCATGATGCTGAAGCGACCATCCGGGGTGGTGAGGCCGGTGATGCCTTGCGGTGAACCGTTGGGGTTGAGCGGATAGGTGGTGGTCGGCTTGCCGTAGTGGTCGATGTAACGCAGGGTGACCACTTCCTGTGCGGCGTGCAGGCGCTTGGTGTTGCCGAAGTCGGCATAGCCTTCGCCGTGTGCCACGACGATGGGCATGCGGCTGCCGGCCATGCCGTCGAACAGGATGGAGGGCGACTGCTGCACTTCCACCATCACGAAACGCGCTTCGAACTGCTCGGACTGGTTACGCGAGAAGTGCGCCCAGTTCTCGGCACCGGGGATGATCTCATGCAGGTTGCTCATCATCTGGCAGCCGTTGCACACACCCAATGCGAAGGTGTCGTTGCGCTGGAAGAAGGCCTCGAACTCGTCGCGCGCGCGCGGGTTGAACAGGATGGACTTGGCCCAGCCCTCGCCCGCGCCCAGCACGTCGCCGTAGGAGAAGCCGCCGCAGGCGACCACGCCTTTGAAGTCTTCCAGTTTCACACGGCCGCTGATGATGTCGCTCATGTGTACGTCCACCGCGTGGAAACCGGCGCGGTCGAACGCGGCCGCCATCTCGACATGACCGTTCACGCCCTGCTCGCGCAGAATGGCCATCCTGGGACGGGAGGTGAGCAGCGCGGGCGCCACGTTCTCGTTCAGGTCGTAGGACAGCTTCACATGCAGACCGGGGTCTTTGGCGTCGAGGATGCGGTCATATTCCTGCTGCGCGCAGGCCGGGTTGTCGCGCAGCTTCTGCATCTGGTAAGTCGTCTCGGACCACATGCGGCGCAGTGCGATGGCGTTCTCTTCATAGACCGTCTGCTTGTTGCGCATGACGTTGAGCGTGCCGCTGGTGTTGAGGCGCGCCACTTCGTGCACGTTGACCAGGCCTGCTTCCTCGCACAGCACGAAGATGTCTGCCAGATCGGCACGACGTACTTGCACCAAGGCACCCAGCTCTTCGTTGAACAGCACTTCCAGGTCGTCGCCCTTCAGTTCGTCCAGCATCACGTCCAGACCGACGTGCGAGGCGAAGCTCATCTCGGCCAGCGCGGCGAACATGCCGCCGTCGGAACGGTCGTGATAGGCGAGCAGTCTGCCTTCGCGGTTGAAGCGCTGGATCAGGTTGAAGAAGGCTTTCAGCTTGTTGGCGTCATCCACGTCCGGCGCTTCGTCGCCCACTTGTTTGTACACCTGCGCCAGCGCAGAACCACCGAGGCGGTTCTTGCCGCAACCCAGATCGAACAGCAGCACCACGGTGTCGGTGGCGGCCACTAGTTGCGGAGTGAGCGTCTTGCGCACGTCCGGCGTGGGGGCGAAGGCGGAGATGATGAGCGACAGCGGCGCAGTGACGGTCTTCTTCTCGCCGCCCTCTTCCCATGCGGTCTTCATGCTCATCGAATCCTTGCCGACCGGGATGCTGATACCAAGTTGCGGGCACAGCTCCATGCCGACGGCTTTCACGGTGTCGTACAGCGCGGCATCCTCGCCGTGGTGACCGGCGGGCGCCATCCAGTTGGCGGAGAGTTTGATGTCGCCGATCCTGGCGATCTGCGCGGCGGCGATGTTGGTGATGGCTTCGCCGATGGCCATGCGACCGGAGGCCGGTGCATTGATGACGGCGATGGGCGTGCGTTCGCCCATGGCGAAGGTCTCACCCGCGAAGGTGTTGTAGCCGAAGGTGGTGACGGCAACGTCGGCCACCGGCACTTGCCACGGGCCGACCATCTGGTCGCGTGCGGTGTAGCCGCCCACGGTGCGGTCGCCGATGGAGATGAGGAAGGTCTTGTCAGCCACGGAGGGCAGACGCAGCACGCGCTCGGCAGCGTCCTTGATGGTGATGTTGCGGGTGTCGAACTTGCTCAGCGCGACCTTTTCGCGCTTCACGTCGCGCGTCATCTTGGGCGGTTTGCCCAGCAGCACGGAGAGCGGCATATCGACGGCGTTGTTGTCGAATTCGTTGTCATGCACCACCAGCCGGTCTTCATCGACCGCGGTACCGAGCACGGCGAACGGGCAGCGCTCGCGTTCGCACATGGCCTGGAACTCTTCCAGACGCTCGGCCGCGATGGCGAGCACGTAACGCTCCTGCGCTTCGTTGCTCCAGATCTGCATCGGCGACATGCCGTGTTCTTCGCTCGGCACTTCGCGCAGTTCGAAACGCGCGCCCATGCCGCCGCCGTGCACCAGCTCGGGCAAGGCGTTGGAGATACCGCCCGCGCCCACGTCGTGGATGCTCAGGATGGGATTGTTCTCGCCCATCTGCCAGCAGCGGTCGATGACTTCCTGCGCGCGGCGTTCCATCTCGGGATTGCCGCGCTGCACGGAATCGAAGTCCAGATTCTCGGCGTTGGCACCGGTATCCATCGACGACGCCGCGCCGCCACCCAGGCCGATGAGCATGCCGGGGCCGCCCAGCTGGATGAGCAGTGCGCCTTTGGGCAGATCGTGTTTCCTGGTGTGCTTGTCACTGATGTTGCCTACACCGCCGGCCAGCATGATGGGCTTGTGATAACCGCGCACTTCGCCGTTCACCTTCTCTTCGAAGGTGCGGAAATAGCCGGTGAGGTTGGGGCGACCGAATTCATTGTTGAACGCCGCGCCGCCAAGCGGGCCGTCGATCATGATCTGCAACGGCGAGGCGATGCGGCCCGGCTTGCCGATGGCGTCAACCTCCCACGGTTGTGCGAAGCCGGGGATGTTGAGGTTGGACACGGTGAAGCCGGTGAGGCCTGCCTTGGGCTTGGAACCGATACCGGTCGCACCTTCGTCGCGGATCTCGCCGCCGCTGCCGGTGGCCGCGCCGGCGAACGGCGCGATAGCGGTCGGGTGGTTGTGCGTCTCCACCTTCATCAGGATGTGGGTGCGCTCCTTGCTGAACTCGTAGCTGCCGTCGGCGCGCGGGTAGAAACGCTCGAAGTCGCCGCCTTCGATCACGGAGCAGTTGTCCGAATAGGCGATCACCGTGCCTTGCGGGTGCAGCTTGTGCGTGTTGCGGATCATGCCGAACAGCGAGATGGCCTGCTTTTCGTCGTCGATGATCCAGTCGGCGTTGAAGATCTTGTGGCGGCAATGCTCGGAGTTGGCCTGCGCGAACATCATCAGTTCCACGTCAGTCGGGTTGCGGCCCAGCTTGCCGAAGTTCTCCACCAGATAGTCGATCTCGTCAGTCGACAGTGCCAGGCCCATGGCCTTGTTCGCGGTCTCCAGCGCAGCCTTGCCGCCGCCGAGGATGTCCACCGTGGTCAACGGTTGCGGGGTGCCGTGCTGGAATATTTTGGCTTCGATGCCATTAATTTCGAACACCACGGACTCGGTCATGCGATCGTGCAGCAAGGGCAGCACGGCTTGCTGCTCGGCGGCGCTCAGCGGCTTGCCGCTCTTGCTCTTCAGGTAATAGGTGACGCCGCGCTCGATGCGCATCACTTGCGGCAGCGCGCAATGACGAGCGATGTCAGTGGCCTTGGACGACCAGGGGGAGATGGTGCCCAGACGCGGCACGATCAGTACAGACTGTGTGCCGGCAGCAAGCTTGGGTGCTGCGGCCTGCTCATCCAGGCTCAGCAGGCGTTGCAGCAGCGCGAGTTCCTCTGTGCCCAGTTCTTCTGAAAGCTCGGTGAAATAGTAATGTCGGGTGTCTTCGAGGGTGACGCCGCTGCCGGTGGCAGCCAGGGCTGCGCGCAGTTTGTCGAGACGGAAGGATGAGAGAGCGGCTTTACCTGTCAGAGTGAGGAACATGGCTTATGAACGGCGTTGAATACAGGCAGCGATTATAATGCAGCCGACTCTCTACGACCCGAGGAAAACCGCATGAAGCTCCCCCGCCCCACCCCTGTGACCCCGAAACAGGTCACCGCCTTCCTGAAACCGCGCCGAAAAGACAGCCACAAGGGCGATTTCGGTACTGTCGCCATCCTCGGCGGCGGTAAGGGCATGATAGGCGCGGCCTTTCTGGCCGGGCGTGCCGCGCTGAAGATGGGCGCGGGCGCGGTGCATGTCGGCCTGCTGGCGGACAAGATGCCGCTGGTGGACATGCGCATGCCGGAGCTGATGGTGCACCGTGCGCAGGATGCGCTCAAGTTGCCGGGGTTGGACGTAGTGGCCATCGGCAACGGCCTGGGCCGCAGCCTGCCCGCGCAGAAACTGCTGTTCGATGCGATCAAGCTGGATGCGACGCTGGTGCTGGATGCAGATGCGCTGAACATCCTGGCCGAACGCCCCGACCTGCGCGGCATGCTGTTCGAGCGCAAGCGCCCCACGCTGCTGACGCCGCATCCCGGCGAGGCGGCGCGTCTGCTGCATCTCAAGACCGAACAAGTGCAGGAAGCACGCGTCGCCTCGGTGCTGGACATCGCCAAGCGCTATCACGGCAGCGTGGTATTGAAGGGGGCGGACAGCCTGATCGCCGGTACCGACGGCAAGGTATACGTGAACCAGACCGGCAACCCCGGCATGAGCGCGGCTGGCATGGGCGATGTATTGAGCGGCATGATCGCCGCCTTCATCGCACAGGGGCTGACAGGCGACGAGGCGCTGTTGCTGGCGGTGCATCTGCACGGCGCGGCCGGTGATGCGCTGGCCGAACAGGTCGCCACCATAGGCATGAGCGCCACCGAAGTCACCGAATGGGCGCGCTGGTTGCTGAACCGGATGGCGACAAACTGAGAACAAAATGGGTGACCCTCTCTACCGTTATCTGATGATCGTCGTCGCCTGCGTCGCGCTGCTGCTCGGCCTGCAGGTCCCGAACTTCGTCGATCAGTACCAGAAGCGGGTGGATGCACATCTGCGCGAGGTCACCGTCAACCTGCAACCGTTCCAGGCCATCGCCGACAAATATTTCGCGGGCGACATGGAAAAGCTGATCGCGCTGCATCGCGGCAGCAGCGAGAAACCTTTCCAGGAAGAAGGCTCGGCCATCGAACAGATGGTGCAGCGCAAGCTGCGTTTCGAGGCTGACCTCGCTGCATTGCAAGCCAGCCTGCCGGTGAAAGCGTTCCGAGTGCTTTTCAACGGTGACCGCGAGATGATCGACGAGACGCTGGGACAATTCAGCTACAACGTGCCGATGAACCAGGACGCACTATTCTTTGGCGCGGGCTTCGCCTTGTCGCTGCTGCTGTTGCTGGAAGCCCTGCTCGCACTGGCTCGCCGTCTGACCCGCAACACATTCAATACTAAAACCACCAAGCTACAGTAATGAGTTATCCCATCGACATCAGCGAGGAGGCGGGTGTCCGCTATCTTCATTTCGGCTCGCTCTGGATACAAGGGGCGATGCGTATCGCGCGCCCGTGGAATCTGGAACTGGAATACACCAAGGAGATGATGGCCAGCCTGCTGCTGCGCGAAGGTACGCGTTTTCCGCGCCGCGTGTTGCTGATCGGTCTGGGTGCGGCGTCCATCACCAAGTTCCTGTACCGCAACTACCCGCTGTCGAACCTGACAGTGGTGGAGATCGAACCCGGCGTGGTGGCCGCTGCAAAGCAGTTCTTCAAGTTGCCGGAAGACCCGCTGCGCCTGAACATCGTGATCGGCGACGGCGCGCGTTTCGTGGAGGAATACGACAAGCAGTTCGACCTGATCCTGGTGGACGGCTTCGACGAGAACGCGCGCGCGGGTGAACTCGACACGTCGCCGTTCTATGAAAGTTGCTACGCGCGCCTGAACGAGAACGGCATCATGGCGGTGAATCTGCTCGGCCGCACACGCGGCTACAAAGCCAGTTTCGAGCGCATCTCCGCGACCTTCGACGGTCGCGCGCTGGCCTTCCCGTCATGCGACAGCGGCAACGTGATCGCCATCGCTGCGCGCGGCAAACCGATCAAAATGTCGCTGGACGATCTGAAGGACGAGGCGGAGAAGATGAAGAACAAGACAGGCTTGAATCTGCTGCCGACCATCACCCGCATCGAACAAGCCCATACCTGCAAGGGCGGTACGCTGACGATTTAATCTCGGTGTCACAGGAAGTGTGTAGAATCGCTATAGGGACAGGCTTTCAGGCATAGTCCGGCATACCGAATTTCACTTAAAGGGGAACATCATGGCTACTGCAAAATCCGCCACCACGACGAAGAAGGTTGCGACCGCGACCAAGAAACCGGCTGCTGCAGCCAAGCCTGCCGCCAAAAAGCCAGCCGCTGCCAAACCGGCCGACAAAAAGGTCGCCGCCCCCAAGGCAGCAGCGAAGAAGCCTGCCGCCGCAAGCAAGACCACAGCCGCAAAACCTGCTGCCGTTAAAGCCGCTGCACCGAAAAAAACGGCAACACGCAAGTCCGCAGAGAAATATGTGCCTTCGCCGGAGCAGCGTTATCGCATGGTGCAGGATGCCGCCTATTTCCTGGCAGAGAAGAACGGCTTTTCCGGAGGTGCGATGGACTACTGGATCGCTGCGGAGATCCAGATCGAATCGATGCTGTCCGGGAAGTAATGTTTCAGGCTTGCGGCAAGGTATTGCCGCACTCAACGACATAGCGCACATACGGCAGGGAGATGTTCTCTGCCGCAATGACGCCCAGCAACTGGTTGGCACGCGCAGGTTCAAGCACGAACTCCACCTGTACCGGCAAGTCCGCACCCAATTCAAAGAACGTCTCTTCGTGCAGGCGGCCGTGTTTGCCGAAACCCGCGACTGCGCGGAACACCGAGCCGCCCGGCGCACCCAGTGCGCGTGCCGTCTCCAGCAGCCACTCGGACATCAGTTTGCCTTGATGCAGTTGCTTCTCGGTCAGGTAGAACTTGAGATAGACATTGCTTTGCATATCACGCCCCCGCATTGAACCATTTGTAAGTCTGTATCCCCAGCACCGTCATCAGCAACGAACCGCCGAGATGTGCCGCGACGATGCCGGACGCCCAGGCATACTGTCCGCGCATCAACAGGGCGACCGTCTCGGCCGAGAATGTCGAGAAGGTCGTCAGGCCGCCGAGGAAGCCGGTGATGATGAACAAGCGCCATTCCGGCGACAGGCCGGGATGCTGCATGAAGAAGGCGATGGCGATACCGATGAGGTAGCCGCCGACCAGGTTGGCGGCGAGTGTGCCCGGCGGCAACTCGGCCAGCGTGGGATTGAGCCAGATGCCAAACCCCCAGCGCAGCCAGGCCCCGCATGCAGCGCCCAGTCCGACTGCGAGGAAGGCATTGAGCGTCAGCATCGTTGTCAGGCCGTGCCACCCACGGTCAGTCCGTCGATGCGCACGGTGGGCTGGCCCACGCCCACCGGTACACTCTGCCCTTCCTTGCCGCAGGTGCCAACGCCGCTGTCGAGGGACATGTCGTTGCCGATCATGCTGATGCGGGTCAGTGCATCCGGGCCGTTGCCGATCAGGGTGGCACCTTTCACCGGATAAGTGACTTTTCCGTCCTCGATCATGTAGGCCTCGGTGGTGGAGAACACGAATTTGCCGCTGGTGATGTCGACCTGCCCGCCGCCGAAGTTGGCGGCATACAGGCCGTGCTTGACCGAGGCGATGATCTCTTCCGGCTTCTTGTCGCCGTTCATCATCATGGTGTTGGTCATGCGCGGGATGGGCAGATGCGCGAACGACTCGCGGCGCGCGTTGCCGGTGACAGGCACTTTCATCAGACGAGCGTTCATGCTGTCCTGTAGATAGCCGCGCAGGATGCCGTCTTCGATCAGCACGGTGCGTTGCGTGAGGTTGCCTTCGTCGTCGATATTGAGCGAACCGCGCCTGTCCTTGATGGTACCGTCGTCCACCACGGTGACGCCTTTGGCCGCCACACGTTTGCCGACTCGACCTGAGAAGGCGGAACTGCCCTTGCGGTTGAAGTCCCCTTCCAGGCCGTGTCCCACCGCTTCATGCAGCAGGATGCCGGGCCAACCGTTGCCAAGCACCACGGTCATGTTGCCTGCCGGCGCGGGACGCGCATCGAGGTTAACCACGGCCTGATGCACGGCTTCTCTGGCATAGCGTTGCAGGATATCTTCGCTGAAATAGTCGTAACCGAAACGTCCGCCGCCGCCTGCCGAACCCTGTTCGCGCTTGCCATTGCCTTCGACGATGACCTGCAGCGAGAGCCGCACCAGCGGACGGATGTCGGCACTCATCAAACCGTCGTTGCGCGCCACCAGCACCACGTCGTACTCGCCGGACAGATTGGCCATCACCTGTGTCACACGCGGGTCGAGCGCGCGCGCGATGCGCTCCAGTCTTTCCAGCAAGGCCACCTTGTCGTCGGCACGCAGCGAGGCGATGGGATCCTGCGGCAGATAGAGTTCATGCGCCTTGCTGCGGCGCAGCATGGGCGCAGTCTGGTTGCCACCCTGACGTGCGATGGCACGCGTCGCGGTCGCAGCTTCCTGCAACGCTGCGAAGGTGATGTCGTCGGAATAAGCGAAGGCGGTCTTGTCGCCGGAAACGGCTCGCACGCCCACGCCCTGGTCGATGTTGAAACTGCCGGATTTGACGATCCCCTCTTCCAGCGACCAGCTCTCGGCGCGGCTGTACTGGAAATACAGGTCGGCATAATCGACCTTGTGTGTCAGCATGTTGCCGAACACCTGCTGCAGATGGGCTGCTTTCAGGCCATGAGCGTCCAGCAGGGTGTGTTCGGCGATCTTGAGGGTGTTCGCGCTCATTTCTTTGCGCAACACGTGCAGCTGATGGTGCGATGGGTCAAGGCGGGCAGGCTGCTGCGCAGACTCTTCTGGTACGAAGTGTTCACGTCGGCGATGACCACGCCGGAACCGCGCTGCAGTTCGTCCATGATGCGGCCCCACGGGTCGACGATCATGCTATGGCCGTGCGTCTCGCGTCCGCTCACATGGTAACCGCCCTGCGCGGCGGCGATGACATAGGACAGGTTCTCGATGGCGCGGGCGCGGATCAGCGGTTCCCAGTGTACCTTGCCGGTAGTGGCGGTAAAGGCCGACGGCAGCACGATGATGTCCACATCCTTCATGGCGCGGAACAGCTCCGGGAAGCGCAAGTCGTAGCAGATCGCTAGACCGATGCGGCCAAACGGGCTGTCGACCACGACGACCTGGTCGCCGGCTTCGATGGTCTGTGCCTCGTTGTAGCTCTCGTTGCCCAGCGTGAGGTTGAACAGGTGGATCTTGTCGTAGCGCGCGACCGGCGCACCGGTCTCGTCGTACACCAGCAGGCTGTTGCGTACCTTGTTCGGTGTGTTCGACACCAGCGGCAAGGAACCCATCAGCCAGATCTTGTGCTTGCGCGCCGTCTCGCTGAGGAATTGCTGGATCGGACCTTCGCCCGGCTGTTCACATACTTTGACCTTGTCCTGTTCGTTCATGCCCATGATGGCAAAGAACTCCGGCAGGACGACCAGTTTCGCGCCCTGCTCGGCCGCGTTCGCCACCAGACGCCGCGCTTCACTCAGGTTGCCCGCAACATTGGGGCCGGAAGCCATCTGAATGGCGGCAACCTTGAAGGCGCTCTGCTGCGCGGCGATACGGGCTTGGGTGGAATCAAGAGCGCTCATGTTGTCAGTGCTTTCTGTATACGTTGAGAGAATTCATTGTTTTGTTTCCGGTGCGGCTTGCGTACGGGGCGCACCGATCCGTTCCACCTTGGGATCAGCCCAACTTCCACTGACATTGTAGTCAAACGAAACCAGCTTATCGAGCGGATCGCGCAGGAGTTTGTTTGTAAGCAACACCACGACTCCAACCGCCGGCCCGGCGGCGAAAGACAGCAGCGAGACGTTGTCGCCTATGGCCGGCAGCACCCGCACGTTGAGTTCCTGCGTCTCGCGTGCCAGATCGACTTCCCCCTGCAGCGTCACCTTGGCTGCCGACCCGCTCATCACGAACTCATCTGTCTTGAGCAAGCCGTTCTGGATCACCGCCTCGCCCTTGATGCTGCTGAACTCGAAGCCGGGCGTGAACACATCGGTGAAGTCGAGCGAGATGCGCTTGGGGATGGATTGCAGACTCAACACCCCCAGCAATTTGGCAGCACCGGGATCGACCTGCAGGAACCGGCCTTTTCCGGTGGTCAGTTGCAGGCTGCCGTTCAGGCTGGGGATATCCAGCGCATCAGGGGAACCGCGCCAGCGCAGTTCGCTCACCAGCAGCCCGCCCCCGCCGCTCAGACTTTCCGGGTAGCCAGAGCGCGCCAGGATGCGCCCGGCATCGGCGATCTCGATGCGCGCACTGAGCTCCGTCTCGCCCTGTCTGGGCCGCCAGCGTCCACCGACATCGACCACGCCATCCGGATTGGTCAGCCGCATCTTCTTCAGCACCGCATCCCCGGCAACGTCATCCAGCAACAACTCCAGCTTGCCCAGCTGACGCCCTTTCCAGGTCAGACGATCGACCACCAGATCGATCTCCGGCATGGAGATGTCTTCGGCCACGACAAGCGGCGCATCCTGCGCAGGGCTGCCAGCTTCCATATCCGAGGAGGCACCCAGCGCGAGATGCTTCAAACGCACGTACAACTTGCCCTCATCCTGCGGCTGCCAGATCAGATCGCCGCTCATCTCGCGCGCACTCAGTCGCGTGCTGATCAGTCCGTTGCGGCCGCTACCGAGGACTTGCAGGTCATGCAGCGCGCTGCCGTATCCTTGCACCTCATCGATCTTCACGTCCAGACCTCCGATATTGGGCAATACCCCTTCCCGGTCAGGCAAGGATGACCAGCCGCTCCACCCCTGCAGGGAGAAATTTGGCAAATGGCCGCTGATCCAGATACCGTCCTTGTCAGGCATGTCGGGTACTTTTCCCAGCAGGATGTTGCCGCGCTTGATGTCCCGGTGCCCGGCCTCGTTCCCGCTCCTGGCCAGCTCAACCTTGACGATATCGCCGTAACGGAATCTCAGCAGATCATTGTGCGCATCGATGTCTTGCAACTCGAACCGCAGCGGGATGAGCTGCGCCACCGTCTTGTTGAACGGCTGCGGCAGGTTCGAAGCCAATCCCTGCAGATCCGAGCTGACGCGCACATCGGCACGCTTGTCCTTGACACTGATCTCGGCCTGCCATGCAGTCTTGCCGTGCAGCTTCCACAACAGGGGATAACCGTAGGTATCGAACAGGCTGCCCGCATCCATGGTCCCGTCCGCACGCACGCGCAGCACGCTGCCTTCGTTGCGCAGCGACAGGCGCGCCGGGCCGCCGAGTATCTGCGCCGTCACGCCTTCCGCCGCGATATCCTGTTCGGTGAAAGTCAAAATCCCTTTCGCCTTGCGCAGCAGCGGCACACTCCCGCCCAGATCGATCTCGTTGCCATCGACCCGATAACTGCCCTTTACACGCGTAGCACCATCGCCGTCGAGCGGGATATCCAGTCGCAGTTTCAGCAGGCCGCGCCCTTGGGCATGGAAATCGTCGGTATAACCGTTCAGATAGCCGCGCACCGGGCTGTTGCGGATGTAGTCGAGTGAATGTTCGGTGGGGCCGGCCGCCTCGCCGTCGACTTCCATCACCAGCGCGTCGGACAAGGTGTCGGGCAAAGCGACGCGCACGTTCTGCAGGGCGGCGCCCGCCGTTTCAGCCCTTGCCGCCTTCACCTCCAGCAGACGTCCTTGTATCAGCAGATCGGCGCTGGCCTTTTCGATGCGCGGCCAGCCGGGATCGAATTCGATGGCGACGTCCTTCGCCTTGGCGGTCAGGCGGAACAATCCCTGCTTGCTGTCCGGGAAAGGGAACTCATTCAGGTCGCCGCGCACATGCATCTGGAAAGCGTCGGCGATACCACCCTGCAACCCGGTCTGCAGCCAGCGATAGGTCTGGTCGTTGAAGGCATGTATCGGGATGTAGCGCGCCGCGTTCTTCACTTCGACACGGGTCAGGCTGACTGTCAGGTCGGCGATGCCCGCACCGTCGTTGATCTGGTAACTGCCGTACACCGTGCCTTCCGCATCGGCATTGGAGACGAGCACCTTGTTCAACTTCAGGTCCCATCCGTGCTGGCTGTTGCGCTGCCAGTCGAGCTGGCCGTAGAGTCGGTCGAAGGTGAGCGGCCCGGACAGGAATCCCGGTGCCTGCAAGCTCAGCTTGCGGCTGTCGATCTTAAGCATCCCGTCGCTGTCGCTGCCATCCACCATGCCACTCAAGCCCGAGATGGCCGGGAATTCCCCCACCTGTTGCAGACCTACCTTGTCGAATCTGGCATGCACCCGATAGCGCTGCAACTTTTCGCTGTCTCCCTGCCAGCTCAGATTCAGATCGTTCAGCTTTCCCTGCGGGGCAAACTCCGAGAGCTTGTGTTTGAGGTCCTCCGCCACCGGCAGATAAGCCAGCAAGCGGTTGATATCGGACAGTTCCAGCGAATTCACCTTGATCTCGCCGGAGGCGGAGCTGTAAGCGGTCTTTGCAGACAGATTGAGCAGGAAGTCGGTCGGCGGCAGGCTGAAGCCATCCAGTGTGTGCATCGACAATCGTTCGCTGGACACTTCGAATCCGGTATCCGACTGGCGCCACCCCAATCGCCCCTGCATGCGCTGCAGCAGCAGTTCCGGGAGGTCTTCCGCCAGACGGGCATTGACTGCACGCAGGTCGATATCCGCATCCAGCCTCACCGGCATACCCCGGTCGATACCCAGCCAGAGACGCATGCCGCCGCTCCCCTTCTTGATGACCGAAGGCAAGTCGAACCAGCTGCGCCAGGCCCCCACGTCGGTATGGTCCATCCTGGTGTAGAGCTCGCCCTCCCAACTCCCTGCATCGGCAAAACTGTCACCCCGCAGATCGGCCCGCAGGTCGATGGGACTCGCCAATGCCGGTGGCGGTGTGGCATTCAGGGCGAGGCGATGCCGGCCGTGGACGTTCTGGATGACGAGATCGACGCGTTCGAACGAGATGGGCGGCGCGTTGCGCAACTCGTCCTGCCAGACGATGCGGCCGTTACGTACGACGATGAGCGATTGGTGCAACAGCCAGTCGAGACTTTGCGCATCCGAACTCAGCCCCCCCTGTCCGCCGGACGAGATGCCCGCCACGAAGCGGTTCCCCTGCGCATCACGTCTCACCAGCAGCTGCGGACTTTCCAGTTCCACGCTGTGGAAACGCAGTTCGCCGAACAGCAAAGTGGTCCACGCCACGGTGTTCCTCAACAGCGGGAACTGCAATGCGGTCTCGCCCTGCGCGTCCAGGATGCGCACATCCGACATCAGCAGGCGCGGACGGAATCCGTGCCAGTCCGCTTCGATGTGCGCGATGGACACCTGCCTGCCTACCGCCGAACTGGCGGCGAATTCAATGTCGGAGTGGTAGCGCTCGATGCCCGGCAACACCCAATAGCGCAGCGTGAGCAAACTGCCCGCGCCCAGCAGAATGAAGACCAGGAAGAGCAGACGCGAAAGTCGCCATGTGCCGATCGCGGTAAAACGGAGTACGTGACTCAGCATCGCGCGGAGACGCGCCAGATTTCGCGACGAAATGAAAATCGGTGTGGCATGGAAGACTATAATGGGAAGCAAGATGTACGGCGCATATTTTAACCGAAACCAGCCATGAATAACCCTGAACCCACACACGATTTCGACCAGCTTGTCGCCTTTTCCATCCAGTGCAGCCGCTACTTTTCCAGATTGCTGGAAGCTGAGCCTGGCTGGCTGGAGACCTTGCGCGGCGACCATCGCTCGCCCGCCGATGCGGAACTGATCCGGCGCTGGCTGGATGAGTTGCCGACCGACGACGAAGTACAGTTGTCGAGCGCGCTACGCATCCTGCGCAAACGCGTGATGCTGCACCTGATACTGCGCGACCTTGGCGGTTTATGCGGCCTGGAAGAAGTGGTGAGTGCCATGACCGCGCTGGCCGAACTGTCCGTGCAGCGTGCCCAAGCGCTGATGATGAGGGTGTTGTGTGCGCAATTCGGCCAGCCGGTGGGAACCGAGAGCGGTGCCCCGCAACAGATGCTGGTGATCGGCATGGGCAAGCTGGGCGGCGGCGAACTGAATGTCTCCTCGGACATCGACCTCATCTTCGTCTATCCGGAGGAAGGCGAGACGAATGGTACCCGCTCCCTCTCCAATCACGAGTTCTTCAGCCGGCTGGGGCGCAAGGTGATCGCACTGGTGAACGACCTCACCGCCGACGGTTATGTGTTCCGCGTCGACATGCGGCTACGCCCATACGGCGACAGCGGCCCGCTGGCGATGAGCTTCGCCGCACTGGAGGAGTATCTGGTGACACAGGGGCGCGAATGGGAGCGCTACGCATGGATCAAGGCGCGCGTCATCTCCCCGGTCGGAGACCCGCACATCGCCGATCTGGAAAAGCTGTCCCTGCCTTTCGTATTCCGAAAATATCTGGATTTTGGCGCTTTCGATTCGATGCGCAAACTGCATGCGCAGATCCGTGCCGAAGTCGTTCGCCGCGACCGGCAGGACAACATCAAGCTCGGCTCCGGCGGTATCCGCGAGATCGAGTTCCTCGCGCAGGTGTTCCAGTTGATACGCGGCGGACGGGATGCGCGACTGCGCATCAAACCCACCCGCAGCGTGCTGCGTTTGCTCGCCCAGGAAGGCGAGCTGCAGGCGGAGGTGGCGCAACGGCTGGACGACAGCTATGTGCTCCTGCGCAACCTGGAACACCGCCTGCAATATCTGGACGACCAGCAGACACAGATGCTGCCGGAAGGCGACGAGCAAAAGGCCGTCGTCGCGCGCGCCATGGGTTACCCCGACTATGCCGCGCTATTGGCGGCATTGGACCCGCTGCGCGAGTTTGTCAGCAGCCAGTTCGAAGCGGTCTTCGGCAACAGACAGGGAGAGAGCGCAGAAGGCATCTGGCAGGAGAACGCCGATCGCGACGCCCTGGCGGCGCAACTCGGCGATGCCGGCTATTCCGGCACGACCGAACTCGCCGACATGCTGATGCAGATGCGCGCGAGCAGCCGTTATCGGCAATTGCCGGAGATCAGCCGGCAACGCATGGATAGTCTGGTACCGCGCTTCATCAAGTTATGCGCGGCCGAGAAGAATGCGGACGCCGCCTTGCATCGCGCTCTCGCCCTGCTCGAAGCCATCGCCCGTCGCGCGGCCTATCTGGCTTTCCTCGCCGAATATCCGCAGGCCTTGCCGAGACTGATGCGCATCCTCGGTGCCAGCGCCTGGGCGGGGGAATATCTGGCGCAGCATCCCATCCTGCTGGATGAATTGCTGGACACGCGGGAACTGTACGAGGCACCGGACTGGCAGGCGCTGGACGCACAGTTGCTGCAACAGCTAGAGGCGCATCACGGCGACACCGAACGCGAGATGGATGTGCTGCGGCAGTTCCGGCAGGTGCAGACCTTCCACTTGCTGGCGATGGATCTGCAGGGCGTGTTGCCGCTGGAGAATCTCAGCGACCACCTGAGCGATCTGGCCGACCTGATCCTGCGCCATGTGTTGCGCCTGTGCTGGCGCGATGCGCGCAAGAAACACATCGAACACCCCAGGTTCGCGGTGATCGCCTACGGCAAACTGGGCGGCAAGGAGCTGGGCTACTCCTCGGACCTCGACCTCGTGTTCCTGTACGAGGACGACGATCCAGATGCCGGGCAGATCTATGCGCGGCTGGGACAGCGCATCAACACACTGGTCTCCAGCTACACCGCCGCCGGGCGCTTGTACGAGGTCGATCTGCGCCTGCGCCCGAACGGCGACAGTGGTCTGCTGGTCAGCTCGACCGAGGCATTCGAGTCATACCAGCGCGAGCATGCCTGGGTGTGGGAACACCAGGCGCTGACGCGGGCGCGCTTCTGCGCGGGGGACGAGGCTGTGGGCGCAAGGTTCGAGCAGATACGCAAGTCGATACTGTGCATGCCCCGCGATGTCGAGAAACTGAAGCAGGACGTGCAGGAGATGCGCCGCAAGATGCACGAAGGGCATCCGAACCCGACAGCGTTGTTCGACATCAAACACGACAGCGGCGGAATGGTGGATATCGAATTCATGGTGCAGTTCATCGTGCTGGCCTATGCGTCACGCTATCCGCAGTTGGCGTTGAACATCGGCAATCTGGCCTTGCTGCGAACCGCGGCAGAGCTGGGTTTGATCGATCGGGACACCAGCAGCGCCCTGCAAGCGCACTACCGGGAACTGAGACGGTTGCAACACGAGATGAGATTGAACAAGATCACTGCCCGCATCGAGCCGGGCGATCTGGACATCACTGCGGTCAGGGATCTGTGGAAGACGCTGTTCGGGCAGTGATCAGGCGACGGCCGGGGCCCCGCCCTGCGGGGGCAACTGGTAGATATTGGTCTTGCCGGCTTCACCCTTGCCATCCACCCGGCCGGTCAGCCGGTAGGAAGTCATCTCGCCCTTGCCCTTGACGTTCAGCACATTCGGAGGTTCGAACAGATAATCGTGACGCAGACGGTTGAAGGTCAGTCGGTCGGTGAGGATATGGCCGGATTTCGCATCGTCGGTCAGGCGGCTGGCGATGTTCACGGTGTCACCCCACAGGTCGTAGATAAAACGCTTGGTGCCGATCACCCCGGCCACCACCGGGCCGGTCGCGATACCGATGTGCACCCCCAGATTGCGCTTGGCGGCCAGCGGATGCTTGCTGACGAACTCGATCATCTCCAACCCCATGTTCACCACATCGGCCGCGTAATCCGGGCGTTCGCGCGTCAGGCCGCCCACCACCATGTAGGCATCGCCTATGGTCTTGATCTTTTCCAGCCCGTATTTCTCCGACAGTTCGTCGAAGCCCGAGAACACAGTATTGAGCAGGCCGACCATCTGCTCGGGCGACATCTGTTCGGTGAGCTGGGTGAAGTTGACCAGATCGGCGAACATCACCGTCACATCGGCATAACCGTCGGCGATCAGCCCCTCGTTGCTCTTCAGGCGCTCGGCGATGTTTGACGGTAGCACGTTGAACAGCACACGCTCGGATTTCTTCTGTTCTTCGGCCAACAGGGCATGTTGCTCGTCCAGCTGATGCTTGATCTTCTCCGTCTCGATCACGAAGTAGCGCACCAGGAAGTACAGGATGGCGGACATCGCGGCGAAATTCAGTGCGAAGAAGAAGCCGATGGTGTTGAGCGGGATGCCGGTCGTGGAGCCCGTACCCAGATAGAAATCGAAGAAACCGGAGACGCCGGTGAGTACCATGTAGGCGACGAACCAGGGGATGGATTCCTTCCAGCCGGAGACCACCAGCGCGCCGATCGGTGCCAGCAATGCCCACAAGGCCACACCGCTGGAGGTTATGGAACTGCCTATGCTCCATTGCATGACGAAAGGCGCGAACAGGAACAGGTTCAACTGCACGAAGCGCAGTACCTCGAAGTTGCGCGACTTCATGTAGTACACCAGAGAACCGACCGACACGACCTGGTAGATCAAGGGGACGTTGCTGGAGAAGTTCAGACCCATCATCCAGTAGATGGCCAGCCAGAACATGACAGCGAAAGTCATGAATGCCGCAGCAAAGATGAGCAGACTCTTGCGCAGTTTGTCTTCCTGCGTATCGAGGATCTCGGGATCTATCCTTTGCGTATCGATGTGCTGCGCCATGCGCCCCCCGGCCATACCAGACTGAATGCCGCGATATTACCTTATGCCCTGTCAAAGCGATACGCCCCGAATGCGGCATCCGGATTACTCGCAGCTTCATAATCGGCCGGGAAACAGCTAGAATCCCCACCCCGAATTCAAACCCACGCTTTCAAGGAAATCACCATGTCCATGTCCGACCGCGACGGCTTCATCTGGCACGACGGCAAGCTCGTCCCCTGGCGCGATGCCACCACCCATGTCCTGACCCATACCCTGCACTACGGCATGGGCGTGTTCGAGGGCGTGCGCGCGTACAAGACGACCCAGGGCACGGCGATCTTCCGACTGCAGGAGCATACCGACCGTCTGTTCAACTCGGCCTACATCTTCAAGATGAAGATGCCGTACGACAAGGAGACCCTGATGGAGGCGCAAAAGGAAGTGGTGCGCGCCAACAAGCTGGAATCCTGCTACATCCGACCCATCGTGTTCTACGGCTCAGAAGCCATGGGCATCGCCGCCACCAAGGTCAGCACCCATGTCGCCATCGCGGCCTGGCCGTGGGGGGCCTATCTGGGCGAAGAAGGCATGGCCAAGGGCATCCGCGTCAAGACCTCCAGCTTCACCCGCCATCATGTGAACGTGAACATGTGCCGCTCCAAGTCGGTCGGCACCTATACCAATTCCATCCTGGCCCATCAGGAAGTGGCGAACGACGGCTATGACGAGGCGCTGCTGCTGGACGTGGACGGCTATGTCGCCGAAGGCGCGGGCGAGAACATCTTCATCGTGAAGAAGGGCAAGCTGTACACGCCCGATCTGACCTCCTGCCTGGAAGGCATCACGCGCGACTCCATCATCACGCTGGCCAAGGACATGGGACTGGAGCTGATCGAGAAGCGCATCACGCGCGACGAGGTGTATTGCGCCGAAGAGGCCTTCTTCACCGGCACCGCCGCTGAAGTGACGCCGATCCGCGAACTGGATACGCGCACCATAGGCAGCGGCAGCCGCGGTCCGGTGACCACCAAACTGCAAGCTGCGTTCTTCGACATCGTCGCCGGCAAGAACGACAAGTACGCCGACTGGCTGGCACACGTTTAACAGGGACCGGGGGAAAGTATGGCCAACGATCAAATCTCGCAACGTTATGTCGAAGTCACTGCAGAAGCGTTGCCGCTGTTCTGCCCGACACCGTCGGTGAGCCTGTGGAGCGCCCACCCCCGCGTCGCCATCCCGGTCGAAAAACTGGGCGAGGCGGTCTGCCCGTACTGCGGCACGCACTACAAGTTCAAGGGCGACCTGCCCCGCGCTCATCATTGAGAAACCCAGGATGAAAAAGATCCTCGTCGTCGCACCCAGCTGGGTGGGCGACTGCGTGCTGATGCAGCCCATGCTGCAGCGCTTGGCGCAGCGCCACCCCGGCGTGCAGATCGACGTGCTGGCCCCGCCGTGGACGGAGAAGCTGCTGCGTCAGATACCCGAAGTCGCCGAGGTGATCATCAATCCATTCCCGCACGGTGCACTGCAACTCGGTGCGCGCCGCGCTCTGGGCATACAACTTCGCGCGAACGGCTACGATCAGTCCATCGTACTGCCCAACTCGCTCAAATCAGCACTCGTCCCCTGGTTCGCCGACATCCCTTTGCGCACCGGCTTCACCGGCGAGATGCGCTACGGACTGCTCAATGACGCACGCAAGCTGGACAAGCGCAAACTGCCGCTGATGGTCGAACGATTCGCCGCGTTGGCCGAAGAGCGCGACACCGACATCGTCCGCCCCCTCCCGTCCCCCACGTTGCATGCCAGCGATGAACAACGACAAGCTGCACTGGTTAAGCAGGGACTGTCACTGGACAAACCGGTCGCCGTGTTCTGTCCCGGTGCGGAATACGGACCGGCCAAACGCTGGCCTGCACACTACTACGCCGAACTGGCGCAGCGACTGCGCAACAAAGGTTATACAGTATGGCTGATCGGCTCACCCAAGGACAAGGAAGTGGCCGACAAGATAGTGGCGCTCGGCAACGAGCCCTGCCGCAACCTGTGCGGCACGACCGACCTTGCCGAAGCCATCGCGTTGATCTCCTGCGCCAAGCTGGTGGTAAGCAACGATTCCGGTTTGATGCACATCGCCGCCGCACTGGACAGGCCCATGCTGGCGATATTCGGCTCCAGCAGCCCGCAATTCACACCGCCGCTGTCCGATCAGGCCCGCGTGCTCAAGCTCGACCTACCGTGCAGCCCCTGCTTCAAACGCGAATGTCCGCTGGGGCATTTCAACTGCATGCTGCAACTGACCCCGCAGGAAGTGGCCCGACACCTTCCCGACCGTTGAAGCATGTCCGTCGTACCCGCTGAGATCTTCAAGGCTTACGACATACGCGGTATCGTCGGCAAGTCACTGACCGACGACATCGTCACCCGCATCGGCCACGCCATCGGTTCGGAAGCCAGATCCCGCCAGCGACACATCATCGCCATCGGCTACGACGGTCGCCTGTCCGGTCCCGCCTTTTCTCTGGCACTGTCTCGCGGCATCCGCAACAGCGGGGTCGATGTGATCGACCTCGGCCGCATCACCACCCCCATGGCCTATTTCGCCGCGTTCCAGCTCGATACCGGCTGTGCGGTGATGATCACCGGCAGCCACAATCCGCCCGAGTACAACGGCTTGAAGATCGTGCTGGATGGAGAGACGCTATCGGGTGCTGCGATCCAAAGCCTGCGCGCGCGCATCGATAGCGGCGAGCTGACCCACGGTGACGGCAGATATTCCAGATATGACATCGCCCCCGAGTACATGGCGCGCATCATCGGCGACATCCGTCTGGCCCGACCGATGAAGCTCACGGTGGATTGCGGCAACGGCGTGGCGGGTGATTTCGCTGCCGAGCTCTATCGGGGGCTGGGCTGCGAGGTGAAAGAACTATACTGCGATGTGGACGGGCGATTCCCCCACCATCACCCCGACCCTTCCGACCCAGCCAATCTCGCAGACCTGATCGACAGTCTGCACTGTGATGACAGCGAGCTGGGACTGGCCTTCGACGGCGATGCAGACCGGCTGGGCGTCGTCACCAAAGACGGCGGCATCATCTTCCCGGACCGTCAGTTGATGCTGTTCGCGGCCGATCTGCTCGCGCGCCATCCAGGCGCGGAGGTGATCTTCGACGTCAAGTGCTCGGGCAAATTGTTCCCCTGGATACGCGAGCATGGCGGCACACCTTCGATGTGGAAGACCGGCCATTCGCTGATCAAAGCCAGGATGAAAGAGACCGGCGCGATGCTGGCCGCCGAGATGACCGGCCATGTGTTCTTCAAGGAACACTGGTATGGCTTCGACGACGGCTTGTATGCCGGCGCAAGACTGCTGGAGATATTGAGCAGGTTCGAGGATGCGAGTGTGGTGCTACATGCCCTGCCCGACTCGGTTAACACGCCGGAGTTGCATATCCGCACCGCAGAGGGCGAGCACCACGCATTGATTGACCGGCTGCAGGATGAAGCACGATTCGCGGATGCGCTGGACATCGTCACGATCGACGGCCTGCGCGTGGAATATGCCGATGGCTTCGGTCTGGTGCGCGCGTCAAACACGATCCCGGCCATCGTGCTGCGATTCGAAGCGGATGACGAGGCTGCGCTGCAGCGCATACAGGGAGATTTCAGGAAACTGTTGCTGGATGCATCACCAGTATTGGTGTTGCCCTTCTGAGCCGGCAGCTCAGGAGTGGATGGTCTGCTGCAGCGCCTTGCCCATACCGTTCTCGTCCAGCCAGCCCAACTCGATCAGGTCGCGCATCAACTGGCTGAACTCCGCCAGATTCTCCGGCTTGCGCACGAAGCTGTTGGCACCGATCTGGTAGGAAAGCACGACATCCGAGGGCTCATGGCTGTCTGAATAGACCACGATGGGCACGTGTGTGAGGCGGCTATCCATGCGCAACGTTCGCAGTACCGCGAGTCCGAGCAGCTTGGGCAACTTGAGATCGAGCAGGATCAGGCGCGGTACGGGATGGCCGTGTGAGGTCTCGGCAGACAACCAATCGAGTGCGGCGACACTGTCCGGCACCACGGCCAGATACAGTTCGCCGGGACAACTGGCGACTGCCTGCTGCACCAGCAGGATCGCCGCTTCCTCGTTCTCCACCAGCAAGATCGTATCGCCAGATTGCTTCAACATCTGCCTTCCCTTGCCTCCACATAAGCCCCATGCTGCAGCATGAACCGTCTGCAAGCCAGACGGCGGATCACAATCTTTCTTTGGCCCAGCCTGCCACGGACGCCAAAGCCTTGGCCAGATGTTCAGGCTGCGTGCCGCCCGCCATCGCCATGTCCGGGCGACCACCGCCCTTGCCGCCGACCTGCTGCGCGACGAAGTTCACAAGGTCGCCTGCCTTGACCTTGGCCGTCAGATCGGCGGTGACACCTGCAGCCAGGCTGACCTTGCCGTCGGCATCAGCCGCCAGCACGATAACGGCAGATTTCAGCTTGTCCTTGAGCTTGTCCATGGTCTCGCGCAGCGTGGCGGCATCGGCCCCCTCCATCTCCGCGGCCAGCACTTTCACGCCGTTGACGTCCTGCGCCTGGGAAACGAGCTCATCGCCCTGCGCGGAAGCGAGTTTGGATTTCAGCGCGGTGAGTTCCTTCTCCAGCACTTTCACGTTGTCCATGATCTGCGCGACGCGTGCAGCGGTTTCGGCAGGTTGCGCCTTCACCGCGTCGGCCACCTGCTGCAACTGCCATTCCTGCTGCTGCACCAGCGCCAGCGCGCCCTCGCCGGTCACCGCCTCGACGCGGCGCACGCCCGCGGCCACGCCGCTCTCGGCCACGATCTTGAACAGGCCGATGTCGCCGGTGCGCTTCACATGCGTGCCGCCGCACAGTTCCTTGGAGCTGCCGATGGAGAGCACGCGCACCTCGTCGCCGTACTTCTCGCCGAACAGCATCATCGCTCCGGTCTTCTGCGCGTCCTCGATGGCCATCACGCTGGCATCGGTCGCGCTGTTGGCCAGAATCTCGGCATTGACGATAGCTTCCACGCGACGGATCTCGGCATCGGTCAGCGGCTGGTTCTGTACGAAGTCGAAGCGCGTCTTGTCCGGATCGACCTGCGAACCCTTCTGCTGCACGTGAGGGCCCAGCACCTCGCGCAAGGCCTTGTGCATCAGGTGCGTCACCGAGTGGTTACGCTCGGTGCGCGCGCGCGCCTGCATATCCACGCGCGCCGTGACGCCGTTGCCCACGGAGAGCTTGCCGGTCTTCACCACACCGTGATGGCCGAACACCGCCGCCTGGATCTTCTGTGTGTCCTCGACCGCGAAGATGCCGTGCACGCTGCGCAGCTCGCCGCGGTCGCCCACCTGACCGCCAGACTCGGCATAGAACGGGGTGTCGTCCAGCACCACCACGCCCATCTCGCCCTCTTTCAACTCGTTCACCTCCACGCCGTCCTTGTACAGCGCGAGCACGTTGCCCTTGTGCTCCAGCGTCTCATAACCGTGGAAGGTCGTGGCCGGGCCGGAATATTCCAGGTTGGCAGCCATCTTGAACTTGCCGGCGGCGCGCGCCTGCTCCTTCTGGCGCGCCATCGCGGCGTTGAACGCGGCATCGTCCACCGACACGTTGCGCTCGCGGCAGATGTCGGCGGTCAGATCGAGCGGGAAGCCGTAGGTGTCGTGCAGCTTGAAGGCGGTCTCGCCGTCGAACACCTTGGCGCCCGTCTTTTCCATCCCGGCCAGCTCGGCTTCGAGGATCGCCATGCCATGCTCGATGGTGGCGAAGAATCGCTCCTCTTCCAGCTTGAGCACGCCTTTTACGCGCACGTGTTCGGCGACCAGTTCCGGATAGGCACTGCCCATCTGCCCGACCAGGTCTTCCACCATGTTGTAGAAGAACGGGCCGCGCGCGCCCAGCTTGTAGCCGTGGCGGATCGCGCGGCGGATGATGCGGCGCAGCACGTAGCCGCGACCCTCGTTGCCGGGGATCACGCCGTCGGCGATGAGGAAGGAGCAGGCGCGGATGTGGTCGGCCAGCACTTTCAGCGAAGGGGAATCCAGGTCAGCGCAGTTGGTCTCGCGCGCCGCGGCCTTGATCAGCGCCTGGAACAGGTCGATCTCGTAGTTCGCATGCACGCCCTGCAGCACCGCGGAGATGCGCTCCAGTCCCATGCCGGTATCGACGGAAGGCTTGGGCAGCGGATGCATCACGCCTGCTTCGTCGCGGTTGAACTGCATGAACACGTTGTTCCAGATTTCGATGTAGCGGTCGCCGTCTTCCTCGGGCGTGCCGGGCAATCCGCCGGGGATGTGCGCGCCGTGGTCATAGAAGATCTCGGTGCAGGGGCCGCAGGGGCCGGTGTCGCCCATCATCCAGAAGTTGTCGGACGCATAGCGCGCGCCCTTGTTGTCGCCGATGCGGATCACGCGGTCCGGCGTCAGCCCCATCTCTTTCGTCCAGATGTCGTATGCCTCGTCGTCCTCGGCATACACGGTGACATAGAGCTTTTCCTTGGGCAGCTTGAACACCTCGGTCAGCAGTTCCCAAGCGTACTTGATCGCGTCGCGCTTGAAGTAATCGCCGAAGCTGAAGTTTCCCAGCATCTCGAAAAAGGTGTGGTGGCGCGCGGTGTAGCCGACGTTCTCCAGGTCGTTGTGCTTGCCACCGGCACGCACGCATTTCTGTGACGAGGCTGCGCGGGTGTAAGGCCGCTTGTCGAAGCCGAGGAACACGTCCTTGAACTGGTTCATGCCCGCGTTGGTGAACAGCAGGGTCGGGTCTTCATGCGGCACCAGCGAACTGGAGGCGACCACGGCGTGGCCTTTGGAGGCAAAGTAATCTAGGAACTTCTGGCGAATCTCGCTGCTTTTCATCTGGTCACCGCTGGCCGCAATCGTTCAACAAACACGCCGCCCAATGGGCGGCATCACGGCGCGAATCATACCATTTGGCAAGCTGTTAGGGCACGGCTATCAGTCCTCGTCGGACGGGTTACCAGCGGCCGATTTCAGGACTTTCAGGATCACCTCGGCAGAGAATCCTCGGGACTGCAGAAAACGTATCTGGCGCGCCTTTTCCACTGCATCCTGCGGTGGTTTACCGAACTTTCGCTGCCACACATCGCGCGCCGATTCCAGCTCGGAGGCTTTCAGCTCGGGCAGTGTAGCAGCGATAAGATCATCACCGATACCGCGCTGGCGCAATTCGTGGGCGATACGCTGGCTGCCGAATCGGCCGCGCTTTGCATCCACCAATTGCGTGGCTGCGCGCGCATCGGATAGCCAGTTGCGTTCTTCCAGCTCGTCCAGCACGGCTTCCAGATCTTCATCTTCCTGCACATACGGCTGCAGCTTTTGCCGCAACTCCCCCCTGCTGTGCTCGCGCCGCGCCAGATAGCGCATGGCGCGGACACGCAGCGTCAACTCAGGCTTCGGCTTCCGCACCGGGGTTCAGGGCAGCCACGCCGAGCGTTTCGCGGACGCGATTCTGGTTACGGCCAGCCGCAGGCGCGGCTTTCACATGCGCTCCGCGCATATGAGCCTCCGCCGAAATCGCATCTGAACCGGTCATCACTCTTCGCTCGCAGCCGTTGACAAGGCATTGACTCCCAGAGATTCGCGGACGCGATTTTCAATCTCGACAGCGATCTCGGGATTGTTGCGCAGGAACTCGCGCGCATTGTCCTTGCCCTGGCCGATCTTCTCGCCGTTATAGGCATACCAGGCACCGGACTTCTCCACAATCTTCTGCTGCACGCCCAGCTCGACGATCTCACCTTCGCGCGAGATGCCTTCCCCGTACAGGATATCGAAGTGCGCTTCCTTGAACGGCGGGGCGACCTTGTTCTTCACCACCTTGACGCGGGTCTCGTTGCCGATGACCTCATCCCCCTTTTTGATAGAGCCGGTGCGGCGGATATCCAGGCGCACGGAGGCGTAGAACTTGAGTGCGTTGCCGCCGGTGGTGGTCTCGGGGTTGCCGAACATCACGCCTATCTTCATGCGGATCTGGTTGATGAAGATGACCAGCGTGTTGGAACGTTTGATGTTGGCGGTGAGTTTGCGCAGCGCCTGCGACATCAGGCGGGCATGCAGACCCATCTGCGCATCGCCCATCTCGCCCTCGATCTCGGCGCGCGGCGTGAGGGCTGCGACCGAGTCGACGACCACCACATCGACCGAGCCGGAACGTACCAGCATATCGGCGATCTCCAGCGCTTGCTCACCGTTATCAGGTTGCGAGATCAGCAGGTCTTCCACTCGCACGCCCAGCTTTTGCGCGTACTGCGGATCGAGTGCGTGCTCCGCATCGATGAAGGCAGCGGTTCCGCCCAGCTTCTGCATCTCGGCGATGACCTGCAGGGTAAGGGTGGTCTTGCCGGACGATTCCGGGCCGTAGATCTCGACCACGCGGCCGCGCGGCAGGCCGCCGACGCCTAGGGCGATATCCAATCCCAGTGAACCGGTGGACACCACTTCGATGTCCTTGATCACCTCGCCCTCGCCCAGGCGCATGATGGAACCCTTGCCGAATTGCTTCTCGATCTGGCTCAGTGCCGCAGCAAGAGCCTTGCTTTTGTTGTCGTCCATGTTCGATCTCCTTGGGAAAATTTCGGAGCGGATTGTTGCACAAGGTTTTGGACTTGTACAGAACGTTCGTTCTTTTTTATGCGGCAAGAGTATTTTGGGCCAGCCGGTCAAGTACGCCCTGCAAGGCCACGCGCTCCGCCTGTGCGCGCACCTCGTCCCGATTGCCGGAGAACTGATGGCGCGCCACCTTGGCAGCCCCCTTTGCGAGCGCCCAGGCGAACCAGACCGTGCCGACCGGCTTGTCCGGCGTACCACCGTCAGGACCGGCGATGCCGCTCACTGCCAGTGCGACTTGCGCCGTACTGTACCGCAAAGCCCCTTCCGCCATCTCGCGCACGACGGCTTCCGACACCGCACCATAGGCGATCAACGTGGCTTCCTGCACACCCAGCATCTGCTGCTTGGACAGGTTGGAATAGGTGACGAAACCGCGCTCGAACCAGGCCGAACTGCCGGAGACGCTTGTGACTGCCTGTGCGATGCCGCCGCCGGTACAGGACTCCGCGGTCGCCAGCATCATGCCGTGCGACTTGAGCGCAGCCCCAACCTTTGCCGCCAGCGTATCCATCACAGTCCTCGTGCGAGGTCGTTCTGGATGTCGACCACCGCCTCCAGCCCGACCGCGATGCGGATCAAGCCATCGGTGATGCCGGCCGCCGCGCGTGCTTCGGGTGTGATGCGGGCATGGGTGGTGGTGGCCGGATGGGTGATGGTGGTCTTGGTGTCACCCAGGTTGGCGGTGATGGACAACAGTTTCGTGTTGTCGATCACCTTCCATGCCGCTTCCCTGCCCCCCTTCACTTCGAACGCGACAATGCCGCCGCCGGTCTTCTGCTGCTTCATCGCCAGCGCATGCTGCGGATGCGACGGCAAGCCGGGATAGAGCACGCGCGCCACGTTGGGCTGTTGTTCCAGCCATTGCGCCAGTTGCAGGGCATTGGCGCTGTGCGCGTCCATGCGCAGCTTGAGTGTCTCAAGACCCTTGAGGAACACCCAGGCGTTGAACGCGCTCATGGTAGGCCCGGCGGTGCGCAGGAAACCGTACACCGGCTCCATCAGTTTCTTGCTGCCCAGCACTGCGCCGCCCAGCACGCGCCCCTGTCCATCTATGTACTTGGTGGCGGAATGGATGACGATGTCCGCCCCCAGCTCCAGCGGGCGCTGCAGGATGGGTGTGCAGAAACAATTGTCCACGGCCAGCAACGCACCGCATCCCTTGGCCACCGCCGAGATGGCCGCGATGTCGGAGATCTCGGTGAGCGGATTGGATGGTGTCTCCAGGAAGAACAGCTTGGTGTTCGGACGCACCGCTGCCTGCCATTCGGCCACATCCGTTGCCGAGACGTACGTCATCTCCACGCCGAACTTCTTGAAGTAGTTGTTGAACAGGTTGATGGTCGAGCCGAACAGGCTGCGCGAGGCGACGATATGGTCGCCCGCTTTCAGCAGCCCCATCACGCAGGCGAGGATGGCCGACATGCCGGACGAGGTAGCCACGCATTGCTCCGCGCCTTCCAGTGCTGCCAATCTTTCCTCGAACATGCTGGTCGTGGGATTGGTGAAGCGCGCGTAGATGTTGCCCGGCTCATCGCCGATGAAGCGCCGGGCGGCCTGTGCCGCGTTGTCGAACGTGAAACTGGAGGTCAGGAACATCGCCTCGCCATGTTCCATGAAAGGCGTTTGTACCCGCCCCGCCCTGACGGCCAGCGTCTCCAGCTGGTATTCGTTATCAGACATCATCACCTCCCTCGCGGCTCAAGGCTCGCGCAACAAAAAACCCGGAAAGCTTGACGCTAAACCGGGTTCTCCCGCTTTAGCTGAATTTATATCGCGCCCGCAAGCTGTTCCTCAAATCGGCGCAGGCGGAAAGTAGCACCCTCCGCCTTGATCCGTCAAATCACATGGAGGAAGCGGACATCGCCAGATCCAGTTCCATCTGGTCATCGTCAGGCGTCTTGTTCGCCTTGCCGGCACCGCGCGCCGCCTCGATCGCGTCAAGATATTCCGGAGTGATGTCACCGGTGATGTACTGGCCGTCGAAACAGGAACAGTCGAAACCTCCCAGCGTCGGGTTGGCTTTGGACACCGCCGCCTTCAGATCGGAGATGTCCTGATAGAACAAACGGTCGGCACTGATCTCTCGGCATATCTCCTCGTCACTGCGGCCGGTGGCGATCAGCTCCTTGCGGCTGGGCATGTCGATGCCGTACACGTTGGGAAACTTGACCGGCGGTGCGGCCGAGGCGAAATACACCTTGCGTGCCCCGGCATCGCGCGCCATCTGCACGATCTCGCGGCTGGTGGTGCCGCGCACGATGGAGTCGTCCACCAGCAGCACGTTCTTGTCCTTGAACTCGATGCTGATAGCGTTCAGTTTCTGGCGCACGGACTTCTTGCGCATAGCCTGCCCCGGCATGATGAAGGTGCGACCGATGTAGCGGTTCTTGACGAAGCCCTCGCGGAAAGGGATACCGAGATGGTTCGCCAATTGCAGCGCGCTGGGCCGGCTGGAATCGGGGATGGGAATGACCACATCGATGTCATGTTCTGGCCACTCCTTCTTGATCTTGTCAGCGAGGAACTCTCCCATGAACAGGCGCGTGGCATACACCGAGATGCCGTCCATCACCGAATCCGGGCGGGCGAAATATACATACTCGAAGATGCAGGGATTCAGTTTCGGATGTTCCGCGCACTGCTGGCTGTAGAAATTTGCTTCGAGGTCGATGAACACCGCCTCACCCGGCGCGATGTCGCGCAGGAAAGTGAATCCCAGCGTATCCAGTGCCACGCTCTCTGAAGCGATCAGGTATTCGATGCCGTCAGCATGCTGGTTGCTGCCCACCACCAGCGGACGGATACCGTTGGGATCGCGGAAAGACAGCAGGCCGTAACCTGCGATCATCGCCACCACGGCATAGGCTCCCTTGCAGCGGCGGTGCACGCCGGATACGGCGGCGAATATCTTCTGCGGATCGAGTTTGAAGCCGGTGGCATTGGCCTGCAGTTCGTGCGCCAGCACATTGAGCAGCACCTCGGAATCGGAACCGGTGTTGATATGGCGCAGATCCTGTTTGTACATGGCGCTGCGTAGCTCGTCGGTGTTGGTCAGGTTGCCGTTGTGGGCCAGCACGATACCGAACGGCGAGTTGACGTAGAACGGTTGCGCCTCGTTGTGGTCGACCGAAGAACCGGCGGTCGGATAACGCACATGGGCGATGCCGGAGTTGCCCTTGAGCGCGCGCATGTTGCGTGTGCGGAACACGTCGCGCACCAGACCGTTTCCTTTGTGCAGGTGGAAGGTCCTGTCCTCCAGCGTGGCGATGCCCGCCGCATCCTGCCCCCTGTGCTGCAACACCTGCAAACCGTCATACAGCACCTGGTTCACCGGCGTATTGGCCACCACTCCCAGTATCCCGCACATAATCGTTTCCCGTTTCCTGTGAATTTAATCGTTCGTTTTCAGCGTTGCGCTGTCTGCGTCGGCAAATAGTCGCGTGCATACAGCGCGGCCTGATGCAGCGGCTTGCTGGTCCATGCATCCTTCCACCAGCGTTTCTCCGGTAGACTGGTCAGACCGCCTATCCATACCAGCGCAAGGACCACCAGCAGTCCGCGCAGCACACCGAACATGATGCCGAACTTCCCGTCCACTCCGCCGAGCCCGGCGATCTTGGTCAGTTTGGACAGCAACCATGCGAACACGGCAGCCACGATCAGCGTCACCACGAACACCAGCGCAAAGGCCAACGCCGAACGGACAGCCTCCGCCGCGATCGCCTCGGGGATAAACGGCAAGGCCTGATCAGACAGCGTACTCGCCGCGATATATGCCGCGGCCCATCCCAGCAACGAGAACAACTCATACATGAAACCGCGCCACCATCCAAGCAACGCCGATAACGCAATGACCACCAGAACGGCAATATCAAAGAACGGCATGCACTTATTCCGGATTGATCACGTTGGGCTTCAGACCGATGGCTTCCAGCTTGAGTTTCACCTTCTCCGCAGCTTCGCGGGAGGGATAGCCCCCCACGCGCACACGCAGCATACCGGCGACCTTCTCGGTGTAGGCGGGGAAGCCGCGCTTCCTCAGATTCTCGAGCATTTGCCGTCCGGCGTCTTCGCGAGAATAGGCACCGACCTGCAACATCCATCCCGACGGCGGAACGGGTTGCTTCGGTAACGCCGTCTTGTTTGCGGCCGGCACCGGCTGTGCCGTCTTGGATGCGGTCGGCACGGGCGCTTTGGGCTCGATAACCGGATCGGGCTTGACGGTGACAGACGCTTCACTCGGTGCCGGAGGCACAGCGGGAATGGCACTGGCTGCCGACTCGGCTGGCAGATCGAGCTTCGCCTCGGGGCGGAATTCAGGCACTTCGGCCTTGTCCGGGATGCGCAACTCGATCGTGCCCATGTTCGCGCCCGGCTCGCTGTCGAACACCATGGGCAGGAAGATGACGATCCCCAGCATCAGCGCCACCGCGCCGATCAGGCGATGGCGCGCCTGACGCTTCAACTTGAATTCTTCGTCCGTATTGATCTGTTTGGCCATGGTGAATACCGGAAAACTCAGTTAACGCGCACCTTGCGCAGCTGCATCACTTCCGCCACTGTGTAGAAGGAACCGAGGGCCGCGATTCTATCATTTTCACCCGCACGGTTGCTGGCCTCGTTCAGCGCATTTTCGATGGAACCGCAGTCTATCGCCTCCCCGCGCAGCGGCAATCCATGCATCACCTGCAGCAGTTCAAAGGAAGTGGCACCGCGCGGCGCATCGATACCGGCGACCAGCCACACATCGACCTGAGCATCCAGTGCACGCACCACACCAGCCATGTCCTTGTCCTTGAGCATGGCAAGCACTGCGAACGTCCTCGCGGGTGGCAGATCAGCCAGATTCCTGGCCAGCGATCGGGCGGCGTGCGGATTGTGCGCCACGTCCAGTATCCATTGCGGCCTGCCCGGCAGGAACTGGAAGCGTCCCGCCAGCATGACTTCGGTCAGACCGCGCCTTACCGCCTCCATATTCACCGGCATGCGCGCTTTCAGCCCCTCCAATGTCGCCAGCACCGCACTGGCATTCTGCAGCTGGAACGCACCGCGCAGGGCCGGATAAGGCAAAGCATTGCGGCTGCCGGACTTGCCCAGATAGTCCCATTGGCCTTGATGCGCGCGGAACCCGAGATCCTCACCTATGCACCACAATTCTGCCCCGATCTGCCGCGCATGTGCCCGCAAGACCGGCGGCACGTCACTGTCTGCGCAGATCGCCACCCTGCCCTCGCGGAAGATACCCGCTTTCTCGAAGGCGATCTGCTCGCGCGTATCGCCCAGATAATCGGTGTGGTCGATATCCACACTGGTCACCACCGCCACATCGGCATCGAACACATTCACCGCATCCAGCCTGCCGCCCAGCCCCACTTCAAGGATGGCGACATCCACCTGGTGCGCGATGAAACATTGCATCGCGGCCAGCGTGCCGAACTCGAAATAGGTGAGCGGGATATCGCCGCGCGCCTGCTCGATCGCTTCGAACGACGCGCACAGCTCCGCATCGCTCGCCTGTTGTTTGGCGATGCGCACACGCTCGTTGTAGCGCAACAGGTGCGGCGAGGTATAACAGCCGACTCGATAACCCGCCGCATGCAGGATGGATTCGAGCATCGCGCACACCGAGCCTTTGCCGTTGGTACCACCAATGATGATGACCGGGAATTCCTGTTCTAGATCGAGCCGTTGTTTGACTTGCGTTACACGCTGCAGACCGAGCGCGATGGTTTTTGGATGAAGGGATTCGAGATGGGATAGCCAATCGGCCAGGGATTTTGGCATTTCATTACTGGAGATAGAACGGCCGACAGGAATGTCGGCCGTTGATACTGAGGATTACGCCGCCTCCAGCTTCGCCACGGCATCCTGCTTGGTCAGCAGGGTGATCAGCGTCGCCAGTTGGTCGCGCATCTGGCGACGGTCGACGATCATGTCGATGGCGCCATGTTCGAGCAGGAACTCCGCACGCTGGAAGCCCTCAGGCAGGGTCTCGCGCACGGTCTGCTGGATCACGCGCGCACCGGCGAAGCCGATCAGTGCGCCGGGTTCGGCGATGACCACGTCCCCCAGGAAAGCGAAACTGGCCGAGACGCCGCCCATGGTCGGGTCGGTCAGCACGGAGATGAACGGCAGTTTTGCTTCGCTCAATTGCGTGAGCGCGGCGCTGGTCTTGGCCATCTGCATCAGCGACAGCAGACCTTCCTGCATGCGCGCACCGCCGCTGGCGGAGAAACAGATGAAGGGGCATTGTTGCTCCAGCGCGACTTGCACACCGCGCACGAACCGCTCGCCGACGACAGAACCCATCGAGCCGCCCATGAAATTGAACTCGAACGAGGCCGCCACTACCGGCAAGGCATGGATGCTGCCTTGCAGCACGACCAGCGCATCGTCCTCGTCGGTCTTCTTCTTGGCCTCGACCAGTCGGTCGCTGTATTTCTTCTGGTCCTTGAACTTCAGGGTATCGACCGACAACACCTCGGAGCCGATCTCGAAGCGGCCTTCGCTGTCCAGCAGCCAATCCAGGCGCGTACGGGCAGAGATGCGGTGATGGTGGTTGCATTTCGGGCAGACGCTATGGTTCTTCTCCAGATCGGCGTGATACAGCACGGCCTGACATTCCGGGCACTTGAACCACAATCCTTCCGGCACGTTCTTCTTGGCATCCTCGCCTTCACGACGTTTGATCTTCGGCGGCAGCAGCTTTTGGAACCATCCCATGATTTACTCCTTCTCGTTATCTATCGCTACGCGCAATTCTTGCACCAAACGTCCGACGTTGGCGACCACATTCTGTTCATTCGAATTCTCGATCTCCTGCACGATGCGGCTCCCCACCACCACACCGTCGCACTGTTTCGCTACCGCCCTGGCCGTGGCCGCATCACGGATGCCGAAACCGACGCCTATGGGCAACTTGATGTACTTGCGCAGCAGCGGCATCTTCTGCTCGATAGCCGACAGATCCAGATTGCCTGCGCCGGTCACGCCTTTCAGCGATACGTAATAGACATAGCCGCGCGCCAATTTTGCGACCTGCGCTATGCGCGCTTCCGTGGTGGTCGGAGCCAGCAGGAAGATGGGGGCGATGCCATGCGCCTGCAGATGCTCGAACGCCTCGTGGCTCTCTTCCGGCGGAAAGTCCACGGTCAGGGCGCCGTCCACGCCGACCTCGGCGCAACGTTTGGCGAACGTTTCCCAGCCCATGGCCTCGATGGGATTACCGTAACCCATCAGCACCACCGGTGTGACCGTATCCTGTTTGCGGAACTCGGCCACCATGTCCAGCACGCCACGCAGCGACATGCCGTTCTTCAGCGCACGCTCGGATGCGCGCTGGATGGTCGGACCGTCGGCCATCGGATCGGAGAACGGCACGCCCAGTTCGAGCACGTCCGCGCCGGCTTGCACCAGACCGTGCATCAGCGGCACCGTGAGCGCCTGCGCCGGGTCGCCGGAGGTGATGAAGGGGATGAGCGCCTTGCGCTGTTGCTGCTTGAGCTTTTCGAATGTGGTATCGATGCGGCTCATAGCGTGATGCCTTTCAATTTCGCCACGGTGTTCATATCCTTGTCGCCGCGACCGGACAGGTTCACCAGCAGGACTTTGTCTTTGCTCATCGTCGGTGCGATCTTCATCGCATGTGCCAGGGCATGGCTGGATTCGAGCGCGGGGATGATGCCTTCGAATTTGCACAAGGCATCAAAGGCGGCGATGGCTTCATCGTCATCGATCGCGACATACTGCGCACGACCGATGTCTTTCAGCAGGCAATGCTCGGGGCCGACGCCGGGATAATCCAGTCCGGCGGAGATGGAATGGGTCTCGATGATCTGGCCGTTCTCATCCTGGATCAGGTACACCTTGTTGCCGTGCAACACGCCGACCTTGCTGTTGGCCGTAAGGGGCGCGGCATGCTGACCGCTGGCGATACCGTGACCGCCCGCTTCCACACCGATGATCTGCACATCGGGCACGTCGATATAAGGATGGAACAACCCGATCGCGTTGGAACCGCCGCCCACACAGGCGATCACGGCATCCGGCTGACGGCCGATCATTTCCGGCATCTGTACTTTGGCCTCGTTACCGATCACGCACTGGAAATCGCGCACCATCATCGGGTACGGGTGCGGGCCCGCTGCCGTGCCGAAGATATAAAAGGTGGATTCGACGTTGGTGACCCAGTCGCGGATCGCTTCGTTGCACGCGTCTTTCAGCGTGCGCGAACCGCTCTCCACCGGCACCACGGTCGCGCCCAGCAACTTCATGCGGAACACGTTCGGCGCCTGGCGCTGGATGTCTTCCGCGCCCATGTACACGATGCACTCCATGCCGAAGCGCGCCGCCACGGTGGCAGTCGCCACGCCGTGCATGCCCGCGCCGGTCTCGGCAATGACGCGTTTCTTGCCCATGCGTTTGGCCAGCAAGGCCTGGCCGATAGCGTTGTTGATCTTGTGCGCGCCGGTATGGTTCAGGTCTTCGCGTTTCAGGTAGATCTGCGCGCCGCCCAGGTCGTCTGAAAGCCGCTTGGCATGATAGATGGGGCTGGGACGTCCTACGTAGTGCTTGAGTTCGTATGCGAACTCGGCCTTGAATGCGGGATCGTCGCGGAAGCGCAGGTATTGCTGGCGCAATTCCTCGACTGCCGGGATCAGCGTTTCCGCCATGTAGATGCCGCCGAACTGGCCGAAGTGGCCGCTCAAATCTGGATAGTTATAACTCAACGCTCTTGACCTCTTTGATGAATGCCGCGACCTTCGCCGCATCCTTTATGCCTTTTTCCGCCTCGACGCCGCTGGATACATCGACCGCATACGGCCTCACCGTGCGCACTGCCTCGGCCACATTTCCGGCATGCAGCCCGCCGGACAGGATCACCGGCAACGACAAGTCGCGCGGGATCAGCCCCCAGTCGAACGACTTGCCGGTACCGCCCTGCACGCCTTGCACATAGGCGTCCAGCAACAATCCCCGGGCAGCCGCGTAACGGGCCGCGCATTCTACCAAATCCACCCCCGGCCTGACGCGTATCGCCTTCAAATAAGGGCGCCCGAACTGTGCGCAGAATTGCGGCGATTCGTCGCCATGGAACTGCAACACATCGAGCGGAACCTGAGCCAGCACTTCGCGCACCATCTCGGCCGTCGGGTCCACGAACAGGCCGACGCTGGTCACGAAAGGTGGCACGGCACGCATCAGTTCTGCCGCACGCTGTTCAGAGATATTGCGCGGACTCTTGTCATAGAACACGAACCCGAGCGCATCCGCTCCAGCCGCTACCGCAGCCAGCAGGTCCTGTTCGCGGGTGATGCCGCATATCTTGATCCGGGTCATCGGGATGTCAGTCGTTTTCCGAGGTCGACATTGTACCTTGCGGCAGCCCCCACTTTGCGTCATAGCCGATGTGACGCAGATAGAGCCCGTCCGGCATGAATGTCGGGGCTGCCAGCTTGCGTTCGCGGGATTCAAGGACCTGTTTCATCCATGCAGGCGGGTATTTGCCTTTGCCGACATACACCAGGCAACCGACGATGTTTCGCACCATGTGATGCAGGAAGGCGTTCGCGGTCAGGTCAAAGATGATCGTCTCGCCCTGTTGCCGGATATCCAGTTTGGCCAGCGTCTTGACCGGGGACTTGGCCTGGCATTGCGAAGCACGGAATGCGCTGAAATCATGCTCGCCCAGCAGATGATGCGCCGCCGCCTGCATCGCAGCCACGTCCAGCGGTGCATGGAACCAACCAGCCTTGCCCGCATGTATGGCCAGCCGCGTGGGCCGATTGAACAATACATATTGATAACTGCGCGAGTACGCCGAGAAACGCGCGTGGAACTCATCGCCCACCTCGTGCGCCCACAAAACGGCGATACCCGCCGGCAGCAGTGCATTGCAGCCGCGCACCCAGGCAGTGAGCTGGCGGACCGTCGACGTATCGAAATGCACCACTTGCTCCAGCGCATGCACGCCGGTATCCGTGCGCCCTGCCGCGATGACGCTTATCCGCTCGCAGGCGATGACCGACAAGGCATCCTGCAGCGCATCCTGCACGTTCGCCATGTCCGTCTGGATCTGCCAGCCGTGGTAACGGCTACCGTCATATTCCAACCCAAGTGCGACCCTCATGCCCAGACCCCGTAAATTAGTGCCGCGCACAGCAACAGGCTGAGCACGTCTATTACCTTTAGCGCGCTCTGCTCCAGCATCACGTATTGCCCGGACAATGAAGGTGTCTGCAGCGCGTCATGGATGGACCGTCTCCAGTCTGCCGCAGTATCGCGCATAGCCGGCTCGGCATACTGCAGGGTCAACGCCAGCCGAACGGCAAGCCGTTCGCGCGTCCCTCCGAACCAGTTCAGCGGATAAGCCAGCGCATGGATACCGCAGATGAACTGCGCCTGGTTCAGTAGCGACAGCAGGATCGCCAAACCGGACAACATGGAAAGCAAGCGGCCCAGTTGCATCAACCCATCCCACAGACCTTCCAGCGTCGGCGAAAATCGTCCCAGTTCGGCCACCAGCGCGACGCCCGGAGTCGAATAGGCATAGACGATCAACAGGGAGAGCAATATCCAGCGGGTGCGCCGGATCAAGCTGAACAGTTGGCGCGAATCGAGCTTCGCTGCCGCGATGAACAGGGCAACCGTCAGCGCCAACAAGCCAGGTGCAGACAGCGCTTGTGCCGAGATGGACAAGGATATCCAGATCAAAATCTGTATGGCGGGATGGGGCATCTGCCTATCCATTCGTTCAAATAAAAACGGCAGCCGGGACGGCTGCCGTCGCTTTCATGCGAATAGCTCAGAGCTGGTCGAGGATGCTTTGCGCATTCGCGCGTTGTTGCGCATCACCGTCACGCAGCACTTCTTCGAGGATCTCCTTCGCACCGGCTCCATCACCCATCTCCTGGTATGCCTTGGCAAGATCGAGCTTGGTTGCGACTTCCTGCCAACGCTCATCCTTGACCTCAGCCGCCGGACTGGTGGTATCGGCTCCCCCCAGACCATCCAGGTTCAGGCTGATGTCCCCCAAACCGATGTCCATCGGTGCAGAAGGTTTCTCTTCCGCTGAGCTTGAGTCTGCCGGGATATCCAGTGTGAATGCCAGACCATCATCGACTGCGGCCAGCTCGGGTTTTGCAGCTACGGCTTCTTCCGGCTGCGCAGAAGTGATATCGAACATCAGATCATCCAGCCCCGCAGGTGCAGCCGACTCGGCGCTCGCTTCCGATGAAACGGGCGTCTGGAAGCCTGAATGCGTGGAGGTTACGTCGAACATCAGATCGTTCGTCTCTTCGGCTCTGCTTGTCGGGCCTGATTTCTCAGCCACTTGACTGGGAACCCCTGGATGAGTGGAGGTGACGTCAAAGATAAGATCATCGGAAGCGGCAGCACCCGTATTGGCGCCACCCACCGCCTCCGCTGCAATCTCACTGTCCACATGCGCACCGGTGATATCGAAATCCATCGGCGCTTCGCTTGCCGCCTGCAATTCCTGTGCGGACAGGATGGTCGTCGATTCACTGGATGTAGCCCCTGGCTGCATCACCACAGTACCCAGGAAGTCTTCGGCCTGGGCGGTCTCCTTGGTCTTTGCCGTCGAGAAGGTGTCCATCATCAAGGTATCCAGTGCGCCGGTCTCTTCCTTGCCGGAATCCGACGAACCGAAACCAAGATCGAAGTCGACCGCCGGTTCCGCAGCCTCTTCAACTTGCGAAGCGCCAGCCTCGTTTGCTTCGCCTTCACCGCCATAGAACGGATTGGACGGCTCAAGCTCGCGCCCCATCGCAGCCGCTTGCAGCCATGCAGCCTCGTCGTCGCTGTCCTTGATCTGGCGGGCATAGGTCATGAATGCGTTCGTATCCTTGCGTGTCGAATAGATCGACAGCAGTTTGAGGATGATCGGCACATTGCCCGGCTTGGTGTTCAATGCTTCTTTCAATACCTCTTCAGCCTGGACGTCGCGCCCGAAGGTAAGGAACAGATCGGCTTCGGCGATAGGATCGACTTCGTCGGAGTGCCTCTCTTCGACGGCATCCTCTGCCTGACGGGTAAAGTCACCTGTATCAGGCGACGGCATCACCGGCTCGGCGATCCGTCCGGTCGAACTGCCTATATCATCGGCCTCGGAAGCGGCTGTAGCCGCCGCCTTCTTGGGGGTCGCCTTGCCGCTTCGACGCGACAACCAGAAACCTGCACCGAGCAGAGCGACCAGGCCGCCAGCAGCGCCTCCCAATAACACCGGGTCCTCCAGCAGGCTATCTATCAGGGACACTTCAACCTGCGGAACCTCCACCGGAGCTGGCACTGCCGGTTTGGCTACCGGCTGGGCCTGCACGGGAGCACTGGCACCGACAGCAGCTGTCGGAGCCCCGGCTTCAGGAGCCGGCGCTGCTTTCTGTGCAGCCTCGGCCTGCTGCTTCTTCAGTGCGGCAAGTCGCTCCAGATCCTTGACGTTCTTTTCCAGCAGTGCCGTACGATCCTGTGCCTCCTTCAGTGCCTTGGCTTTGGCAACCGAATCCTCTTCCTTGCTGCTGGCCGAGCCTGCGGCCCCGCCCTCACCGGGCACCTCACCCTTGGATAGCCTCAGTACTTCAGTCGGTGCTTCTTTGCCTGCCGCCTTATCCGTCACGGCAGCGGTCACTTTACCCGAGGATCCCTGCTGGGCAGTTTGCTCCCGTGCTTCGGCACGGACTGCAGCAAGTTGCTGACGATATGCGTTCCAATCTTCCACTTGGGCGCGATATTCCTTCACCGCCTCGCCCTGATCAACAGCCTCGATCTCGGCGGCATCCGGCACACGGATGATCTTGCCCGCTTTCAAACGGTTCATGTTCTTGCCCATGAAGGCTTCACTGTTGGCGCGATACATCGCAACCAGCATGCGCTCCAGACTGACATCAGCCGGCTTGACCTTCAGCGCGATCTTGCTCAGTGAATCGCCGCGCACCACTTTGATGTCGACACTTTCCGCCACAGGGATTGCTTCTTCCTTGCTCAAGGCATCATCTACCACCACCGGAGCTTCTTCCTGAGCCGGCTCGGCGGGCAGCGCAGCGACTGTTTCGGCAGCAGGCTCTTGGGGGACAGGAGGTAGTTCTGCTGCGGGCTGCATATCCGTCGTTTCGGCAGCTGGTTCTGCAGGCGCGATCTCCGCCGGGACTTCCGGTGCGGCGGGAGCGACTTCTTGGGTGGGTACCGCCTCAGGAACAGGAAGCGGCTGGCTCAGCGCTGGAGGTGTCGACACGACCGGGGCGACAGGTTTGATCGTCTCGGCTTGCGGCTCGACAGCGAAACCGACCGGGTCAAGCAGGAAGGTGTATTCGCGCATGAGCTTGCCGGAAGGCCAGGCAACCTCGACCAGCAACGTCACAAACGGCTCGTTCACCGGTTGGGTGGAAGTGATGATCACGCGGGGCTGCGCACTGTCGCGATTGGCGATAGCGAACTTGAGCTTGGGCAATGCATAGGGGTAATCGATGCCGGCGGCCTTGAAAGCTTCTACCGACGCAAGTTTTGCGACGATGCTGTTCCGGTCCGCCTTGTCCACTGCCACCAGTTCGATCTCGGCTTTCAGCGGCTGCCCAAGATTGGAACTGACCGCCATACCCCCCAGGCCCGTAGCGCTAGCGATACCGGACACCAGCAAGCAGGCAAGATAACCGGACGTTTTTATAATCGTTTTCAGCACACTGCCACCCTCATTCTTTCCCTGACGATATTCAGACTAACATCAGAGGGTTAGTGATGCAAGCTCACCTGCCCTCTAGATTCAGCGACTAACCGGCGGTAATCAACCGGATTTTTGCCCTCAGTCCAGCAAGATTCGCAACATACGTCGCAGCGGCTCGGCGGCTCCCCACAGCAACTGGTCGCCGCAAACAAATGCACTCACGTATTCGGGACCCAGCTCCATCTTGCGCACGCGACCCACTGCAATGTCCAGTTTCCCCGTAACAGCAGTCGGTGTCAGTTCGCGCACAGAAAGTTCGCGCTGGTTAGGAACGAACTTGACCCAGGGGTTGCCACCTTTGATCAAGGCTTCGATCTCGCTCAGCGATACATCCTTATTCAACTTGAGCGTCAAAGCCAGACTGTGGCATCGCATCGCACCGATACGCACGCACAGACCGTCAACGGGAATGACAGCCTCCGTCCCCAGTATCTTGTTCACTTCGGCCTTGCCTTTCCATTCCTCCTTGGACTGACCGTTATCGAGCTGCTTGTCGATCCACGGGATCAGACTGCCGGCCAGCGGCGCGCCGAAGTGCTCGACCGGCATCTCCCCCGAGCGCATCGCCTCAGTCAGCACACGATCGATTTCCAGGATGGGAGATTTAGGATCTGCCAGCAAGCTGGCTACTGAAGCGTGTGCGACCCCCATTTGAGTCAGCAATTCGCGCATGTTCTGCGCACCGGCACCGGAAGCCGCCTGATAGGTCATGGACGATACCCACTCCACCAATCCTGCATGGAACAGACCGCCCAGCCCCATCAGCAGGATACTGTTGGTGCAGTTGCCGCCGATGAAGTTCTTGCCGCCATTCGCCAGCGATTTCTTGATGAGGTCGAGGTTGACCGGATCAAGGATGATGACCGCGTCCTTTTCCATGCGCAGCGTGGACGCCGCATCGATCCAGTAGCCGTTCCAGCCGGCGGCTCGCAACTTGGGGAATATCTCGGTGGTGTAGTTGCCGCCCTGGCAGGAGATGATGGCATCCATCGCCTTCAGCTCATTGATGTCCATCGCATCCTTCAGCGGCACACCCTTGCCTTCGGCTGGCGCCGCACCACCGACGTTGGAGGTGGTGAAGAACACCGCCTCGATCAGGTTGAAATCCTTCTCCTCGCGCATGCGCTGCATGAGCACCGAACCGACCATCCCGCGCCAACCGATCAAACCGACTTTCATGATGTTTCCTTAGTATCCTCGTTACAGCGCCGCGACCACCGCGTCGCCCATGGCCGCACAACCGACCTTGTTCATGCCTTCCGTCCAGATGTCGGCGGTGCGATAGCCTTGCGCCAGGGCTTTCTTCACCGCATCTTCGATACGCTGCGCGTTCGCTTCATCATTGAAGGTGTAACGCAGCATCATCGCCGCCGACAGGATGGTCGCCAGCGGATTGGCGACATCCTTACCGGCGATGTCGGGCGCGGAGCCGTGGCTGGGTTCGTACATACCCTTGTTGTTGGCATCCAGCGACGCCGACGGCAGCATACCGATGGAGCCGGTCAGCATCGAAGCTTCGTCGGACAGGATGTCGCCGAAGATGTTACCGGTGACCATCACGTCGAACTGCTTCGGCGCACGAACAAGTTGCATCGCGGCATTGTCCACGTACATGTGCGACAGCTCGACTTCCGGATATTCCTTCGCCAGCTCTATCATCACCTGGCGCCACAATTCAGTGGTCTCCAGCACATTGGCCTTGTCCACCGAACACACTTTCTTGTTGCGCTTCATGGCGATGTCGAACGCGACTCGACCGATGCGTTTGATCTCGGTTTCGTTGTAGCGCATGGTGTTGATGCCCTCGCGCTCGCCGTTCTCCAAAGTGGAGATGCCGCGCGGCTGGCCGAAATAGATGTCGCCGGTCAGTTCGCGCACGATCATGATGTCCAGCCCGCTCACCACTTCCGGTTTCAGCGTGGAAGCGGAGGCCAGCTCGGGATACAGCAACGCCGGACGCAGGTTGGCAAACAGGTTCAGCTCCTTGCGGATACGCAGCAGGCCGCGCTCGGGGCGCAGATGGCGCTCCAGTTTGTCGTACTTCCAGTCACCGACCGCGCCCAGCAGCACGGCATCGGCCGCCTTGGCCAGTGCCAGCGTCGCGTCCGGCAACGGATCGCCCGCAGCCTCGTAACCGGCGCCGCCGATTGGTGCTTCTTCCATTTGCAAGCCGATGTTCAGCGCTTTCAGAACCTTCACGGCTTGCGCCACGATCTCGGGGCCGATGCCGTCACCCGGCAATACTGCGATCTTCATACTCTCTTCCAGTTCTATCTATGAAATTATCTCAGGCGAACAGCCAGGGCTGCGCCGCCTTGTGTTTCGCCTCGAACACCTTGATGTCGTCCATATGCTGCAGGGTAAGGCCGATATCGTCCAACCCGTTCAACAGGCAATGCTTGCGGAAGGCATCCACCTCGAACGCGATCTCCTTGCCATCGGGTGTAGCGATCACCTGGCGCTCCAGATCGACCTTCAGCTTGTAACCTGCAGCGGGGGCTACCGCCTTGAACAGGCTGTCGACGATGGCGGCATCAAGCTTGATCGGCAGCAAGCCGTTCTTGAAACAGTTGTTGAAGAAGATGTCAGCGAAACTCGGCGCGATGATGACGCGGAAGCCGTAATCCTCCAGCGCCCACGGCGCATGCTCGCGCGACGATCCGCAACCGAAGTTCTCGCGCGCCAGCAGCACCTGCGCGCCTTGGTAGCGCGGCTGGTTGAGCACGAAATCCGGGTTCAGCGGGCGCTTGCTGTTGTCCATGCCCGGCTCGCCGTGGTCCAGATAACGCCACTCGTCGAAGGCATTGGGACCGAAACCGGAACGCTTGATCGATTTCAGGAATTGCTTGGGGATGATGGCATCGGTATCCACATTGGCACGATCCAGCGGCACCACCAACCCATCGAATTTAGTGAATTTCTTCATCGTCACACCTTGCTCACATCGACGAAATGACCGGCGATCGCCGCTGCCGCCGCCATCGCCGGGCTGACCAGATGGGTACGCCCGCCCTGCCCCTGCCGCCCTTCGAAATTGCGGTTGGAGGTCGAGGCGCAACGCTCGCCCGGCTCCAGCCGGTCGTCGTTCATCGCCAGACACATCGAACAGCCCGGATCGCGCCACTCGAAACCGGCCGCGATGAAAATCTTGTCCAGCCCTTCCTTCTCGGCCTGCGCCTTCACCAGACCGGAGCCGGGCACCACCATCGCCAGCTTCACGTTGGCAGCCACCTTCTTGCCCTTGGCTACCGCCGCCGCTTCGCGCATGTCTTCGATGCGCGCATTGGTACAGGAGCCGATGAACACCTTGTCCACCCTGATCTCGCTGATCGGCGTGTTGGCCTGCAGGCCCATGTACTGCAAGGCACGTTCCCAGTCGCCGCGCTTGACCGCATCGGGTGCGGATGCCGGGTCGGGCACGCGACCATTGATGTCCGTCACCATCTCGGGCGAGGTGCCCCAGGTCACCTGTGGACGGATGCCGGCTGCATCCAGCTCCACTGTGGCATCGAACTTAGCGCCCTCGTCTGAATGCAGCGATTTCCAGTAGGTGACCGCCTTGTCCCAGTCGCCGCTCTTGGGGGCGAACGGACGGCCCTTCACATACTCAACGGTGATGTCATCGCACGCCACCATGCCGGCACGAGCACCGGCCTCGATGGCCATGTTGCACAGGGTCATGCGGCCTTCCATGCTCAAGCCGCGGATCGCGCTGCCCGCGAACTCGATGGCGTAGCCGGTGCCGCCTGCGGTACCGATCTTTCCGATCACCGCCAGTGCGATGTCCTTGGCGGTCACGCCCTTGCCCAGAGTGCCTTCGACTTTCACCAGCATGGCTTTGGATTTCTTCGCCACCAGGCACTGCGTCGCCATCACATGCTCGACCTCGGAAGTGCCGATGCCATGGGCCAGCGCCGCGAACGCGCCGTGCGTGCTGGTATGCGAATCGCCGCACACCACGGTCATGCCGGGCAAGGTCGCGCCCTGCTCCGGGCCGATCACATGCACGATGCCCTGACGGATGTCACCCATCTTGAATTCGACCACGCCGAACTCGGCACAGTTGGCATCCAGCGTCTCCACCTGCAGGCGCGAGATCGGATCGGCGATGCCCGCCGCACGGTTGGTGGTCGGCACGTTGTGGTCCGGCACCGCCAGCATGGACGCAGTGCGCCAAGGCTTGCGCTGCGCCAATTTCAGACCCTCGAAGGCTTGCGGGCTGGTGACTTCATGCACCAGCTGACGGTCGATATAGATCAGCGCGGTTCCGTCGGCTTCCTGCCGCACCACGTGGGAATCCCAGAGTTTGTCGTATAAGGTCTTTGCGCTCATTTTCATGCTTCCGATAGAGCGCCGGATTATGCCACAGCGTCTGGCCTATCCGCCATGTGACGCGCCATCCACAGCAGTAGGATCAATCCGCAAAGCGCGGCCCCGGCACTGCTTGCGTAAAGCACATAAGCCCCCCAGTGCTGCCAGACCGGGCCGCTGGCCAGCCCCCCCAACACCCCGCCAGCGCCGTAGGTCACGCTGCCGAACAGCGCCTGACCTCTGGACTGGTGGCGTCCCTGGAAGTATTCATGCACCAGCCCGACCGAAGCGGCATGGAACGCACCGAAAGTCAGCGCATGCAGGATTTGCGCGAACAAAAGCAGCACGACCACATCGACCACCCCGCCGATCAGGATGAATCGCACGACCGCAGCACAGAAGCTGGCAAGGAGGATGCGTACGAAACCGAACCGTCTCACCAGGGCCGGCATCAGGAAGAACACACCGATCTCGCAGATGACACCCAGCGCCCACAACAGTCCTACCGTACTCTTGGCATAGCCGTGCTCGACCAGATAGATGGAAAAGAACGTGTAATAAGGCCCATGAGCCACCGCCATCAGGAAGCAGGCACCGAACAGCGCCAGCACTTTCGGTTGCATGACGATGCGGCGGATGGGGTGATGGTCGGTGTGATGCGCCAACACCCCGGTTCTGGGTATCTCGCGCGCAAAGATCAGGATACCGACCTCGCACACCAGCCCGGCCCATAGCAGCCAGTAGATGGCGATATGATCGAAGGCATACCCCAAACCGAGCACCGTGGTGATGAAACCGATGGAGCCCCATGATCGCAGACGTCCGTAATGCGCTGTATTCTTGCCCAGCCAGCTCATTGTGGTCGCCTCCACCAGAGGCATCGAAGCACTCCAGAAGAAGCTCATCATCAGCAGCACGGCGAACAACCCACAGAAGCTCTCGGTGAAGAACACCCCCAGATAGAACAGGGCGCTCAGGCTGGCCGCAGCCACCACCACTTCCTTCCGCTTGCCAGTGTGATCCGCCAGCCAGCCCCACAGCCCCGGGGCGACCATGCGCATCACCGGCTGCAAGGACATCAGGATGGCGATGTCGATGGCATCGAAGTGCAGCGACTGCAGGTACAGACTCCAATACGGGGAGAACATCCCCACAAAAGCGAAATAGAAGAAATAGAATCCGGCGATGCGCCAGTGGTAGTTACGGTCGGTCATGTCTTGGCTTTACTGAACGGCGCGCATTATCGCACCGAAAAATATCCCGTAACGCCCCTTGAAATCGAAAATCACGCCCCCATCAAGCGGAAGTCGCAATCAGGAGAAGCACATGGAACAGCAAAACGAAAACAAGCCGCAACTCGAACAGAACGATGTCGAGAACTCCGGCGAGAAGCCCACCGCGCAAACCACCGAAACCACACCCAGCATGGAAGAGATGCTGCAGGCCGCCGAGCGCAAGGCGCAGGAACACTATGACGCGTGGATGTACGCCAAGGCCGAGGGCGAGAACATCCGCCGCCGCGCCGCCGAGGACGTGAGCAAGGCGCAGAAGTTCGCGGTGGAGCGCTTCTCCGGCGAGATGCTGGCCGTGATGGACAGCCTGCAGGCTGGCTTGGCAGTGCAGACCGAGAACGTGGAAAGCTTCAAGAGCGGCATGGAGCTGACCCTGAAGCAGCTTTCCAGCGTGTTCGAGAAGTTCAACATCGTCGAGATCAACCCGGTCGGCGAGAAGATGGACCCGAACAAGCATCAGGCCATCGGCATGGTCGACAGCGAGCAGGAAGCCAACACCGTGGTCAGCGTGATGCAGAAGGGTTACACCCTGAACGACCGCGTGCTGCGCCCGGCGCTGGTGATGGTCTCAAAAGGGAAGGCATAACGCTCTTGAAATATCCGCCGCCGCCCTGATATCAGGTCGCGAGGCAACAGCATCCAACCAATTCAAGCATTCAACTGAAAGGAAAGCATCATGGGAAAAATCATCGGTATCGACCTGGGCACCACCAACTCTTGCGTGTCCGTCATGGAGAACGGCAAGACCAAGGTGATCGAGAACGCTGAAGGCGCTCGCACCACCCCGTCCATCATCGCTTACATGGAAGACGGCGAAGTGCTGGTCGGCGCACCGGCCAAGCGTCAAGCCGTGACCAATCCCAAGAACACCCTGTACGGCGTGAAGCGCCTGATCGGCCGCCGCTTCGACGAGAAGATGGTGCAGAAGGACATCGACATGGTGCCCTACGAGATCGTCAAGGCCAAGAACGGCGACGCATGGGTGAAGGTGCGTGACAAGGAGATCTCCGCACCGGAAGTCTCCGCACAAGTGCTGATGAAGATGAAGAAGACCGCTGAGGACTATCTGGGCGAACCGGTCACCGAGGCCGTCATCACCGTTCCCGCCTACTTCAACGACTCGCAGCGTCAGGCCACCAAGGATGCAGGCCGCATCGCCGGTCTGGACGTGAAGCGCATCATCAACGAGCCGACCGCTGCCGCACTGGCCTTCGGTCTGGATAAGCAGGAAGGCGACCGCAAGATTGCGGTGTATGACCTCGGCGGCGGCACGTTCGACATCTCCATCATCGACATCGCCGAGATCGACGGCGAGCACCAGTTCGAGGTGCTGTCCACCAACGGCGACACCTTCCTCGGCGGCGAAGACTTCGACATGCGCGTCATCGACTTCCTGATCGAAGAGTTCAAGAAGGAAAGCGGCGTCGACCTGAAGAAGGACATGCTGGCCCTGCAACGCCTGAAGGATGCTGCCGAGAAGGCCAAGATCGAGTTGTCCTCCGCACAGCAGACCGAAGTGAACCTGCCCTACATCACTGCCGATGCGACAGGACCGAAGCACCTCGCCGTGAAGATCACCCGCGCCAAGCTGGAGAGCCTGGTGGAAGACCTGATCGCGCGCACCATCGAGCCGTGCAAGATCGCCATGAAAGACGCGGGCGTATCCGCTTCCGACATCTCCGACGTGATCCTGGTCGGCGGCCAGACCCGTATGCCCAAGGTGCAGGAGAAGGTGAAGGAATTCTTCGGCAAGGAAGCGCGCAAAGACGTGAACCCGGACGAGGCCGTGGCCGTGGGCGCAGCCATCCAGGGCGGCGTGCTGCAGGGCGAGGTGAAAGACGTGCTGCTGCTGGACGTGACCCCGCTCTCCCTTGGTATCGAGACCATGGGCGGCGTGATGACCAAGCTCATCAAGAAGAACACCACCATCCCGACCAAGGCGTCGCAGGTGTTCTCCACTGCAGACGACAACCAGTCCGCGGTGACCATCCACGTGCTGCAGGGTGAGCGCGACATGGCGTCCGGCAACAAGAGCCTGGGCCAGTTCAACCTGTCCGACATCCCGCCGGCCCCGCGCGGCATGCCGCAGATCGAAGTGACCTTCAACATCGACGCCAACGGCATCCTGCATGTCAGCGCGAAGGACAAGGCCACCAACAAGGAAGCCAACATCACCATCAAGGCCAGCTCCGGTTTGAGCGAGGAAGAGATCGAGCGCATGGTGGCGGATGCCGAAGCGCATGCCGACGAAGACAAGAAGGCCATGGAACTGGTGACTGCGCGCAACCAGCTGGACGCGCTGATCCACTCCACCAACAAGTCGATGAAGGAATACGGCGAGCAGTTGTCTGCCGACGAAAAGGGTGCCATCGAGTCCGCCTTGAAGGACGCAGAAGCTGTGGTGAAGGGCGACGACAAGGACGCTATCGAAGCCAAGGCCGAAGCGCTGGCGCAGGCTGCACAGAAGCTGGGCGAGAAGATGTATGCCGCCGAGCAGACCAAGGCCCAGGCCGCTGGCGGTGCACAAGCTGAAGGCGGTGCGAAGGCGGACGATGCCGACGTGGTGGATGCCGAGTTCACCGAAGTGAAAGACGACAAGAAGTAAGCCTCACCTTTCTTGATGCTGGAACCGGTGGGGCGCATGCGCCCCATCGTCACATGGAAAAAACATGAGCAAGCGCGACTATTACGAAATCCTCGGCGTCAACCGCGACGCGTCGGAGGAAGAGATCAAGAAGGCCTACCGCAAGCTGGCCATGAAGTACCACCCCGACCGCAATCCGGACAATCCGAAGGCGGAGGAACACTTCAAGGAAGCGAAAGAGGCCTATGAGACCCTGTCCGACGGCCAGAAACGCGCCGCGTATGACCAGTACGGCCACGCTGCATTCGAAGCGGGCGGCATGGGCGGCGGCAATCCGTTCGGCGGAGCCGGCGCGCAGGGCTTTGACTTCGGCGACATCTTCGGCGACATCTTCGGTGGCGGGCGCGGCGGGCGTACCCAGGCGCATCGCGGTGCCGACCTGCGCTACAACCTGGAGATCACACTGGAGGAAGCCGCACGCGGCGCCGAGAAGCAGATCCGCATCCCGGTCATGGAAGAGTGTGAGACCTGCAACGGCTCCGGCGCAAAGCCCGGCACCTCTGCCACCACCTGCCAGACCTGTGCCGGCCACGGTCAGGTACGCATGCAGCAGGGCTTCTTCTCGGTGCAGCAGACCTGTCCGCGCTGCCACGGCAGCGGCAAACAGATCAGCTCGCCGTGCAAGGACTGCCACGGCAGCGGCCGCGTGAAGAAACAGAAGACGCTGGAGATCAAGATCCCGGCCGGTATCGATACCGGCATGCGCCTGCGCCACAGCGGCCACGGCGAAGCCGGTTCGCACGGCGCGCCGCACGGCGACCTGTATGTGGAGATCCACATCAAGCCGCACAGCGTATTCGAGCGCAACGGCGACGACCTGCACTGCGAGATGCCGATCAGCTTCGCCACAGCGGCACTGGGCGGCGAGATCGAGATCCCCACACTGGACGGCGCGGCGCGCATCAAGATCCCGCCCGAGACACAGAGCGGCAAACAGTTCCGCCTGCGCGGCAAGGGCATCAAGGGCATGCGCACGCATCAGCACGGCGACCTGCATTGCCATGTGATCGTGGAGACGCCATCCAACCTGACCGATCGCCAGAAGGAGCTGCTGCGCGAGTTCGAAGAGATCAGCCAGTCCGATTCCGCGCGCCATAACCCGCGCGCAAAATCATGGATGGGCAAGGTGAAGGACTTCTTCGGACAATAACGGCCTTCACCGCTCATCGGCAAGGGGTCGCACATGCAAGTCAAAGCACTCGGCCATGTGGTACTCAAGGTGCGCGACCTTGAGCGTTCCATACTCTTCTATCGCGATGTGCTTGGCATGAAGGAAGTCGCACGCTACCAAGGCGTGATGGCTTTCTTTACGCTGGGCGACAACCACCATGACCTCGGACTGATGCAGATCGGTGCACAGGCACCCGATGCTGATCACGGCAGTGTCGGCCTGTATCACGTGGCATTCAAAGTGGGGGATAGTCTGGATGAACTGCGTGCATGCAAAGCGCACCTTGAGGCGAACAAGGTCAGCATATTCGGCATGAGCGACCACGGCGTGAGCCAGTCGCTCTATATCCACGATCCAGATGGTATCGAGATCGAACTGTATGTCGATGCCGACCCCGCCCTCTGGCGCGACGATCCCGGTGCAGTATTGACCACAAAACGACTGCAACTCTAGCCAAGCATCGTCAGGCACTTTGTTTTATGATGCGCCGCGAAACCATTCGGACTTAGGAGTCGCGCATGACCACTACCCTGCTTTTGCTCGGCATCACACTCGTCGCACTGATCTACGGCATCAGTCTGTACAACCATCTGGTCAGCCTCAAGCATGCGGTCGGCAAGGCCTGGGCCAACATCGACGTCGCGCTCAAGCAGCGCCACGACGAACTGCCCAAGCTGGTCGAGGTATGCAAGCAATACAAACAATTCGAGCAGACGACCCTGCAACGCGTGATCGAAGCGCGTTCCATGGTGCAGTCCGCGCGCGAGGGGCAGGACATCGCCGCGCTCGGCAAAGCCGAAGGCATGCTGCGCATGGGACTGGGCAACATCTTCGCCGTGGCCGAGGCCTATCCGGAACTGAAGAGCAATGAGCATTTCATGCAGCTGCAGACGCGCATCAGCGGACTGGAGAACACCATCGCCGACCGGCGCGAGTTGTACAACGAGTCGGTGAACATCTACAACGTCGGCATCGAACAGTTCCCCGCCGTGCTGATCGCCAACATGTTCGCCTATCAGAGCAAGCCCTTGCTGGAATTCGCCGCCGCCGAAAAAGCTGACGTCGACATCAAGAAGCTGTTCGACTAGGAACCAAAATCGACACGCACACTCACAGGCATGCCCGCGCGGCTCGCTGAGTGGCGGACACTACTTTCTCAATACCAAAGGATACACAACATGAAGAAATTGCTCGTACTGACCTGCGCTCTAGGCATCGCCCAACCCGCCATGGCTGGCAATATCAATCTGGGCAACCTCACTGGCGGACAAGCCTCTTTCCGCAATGTCTCCGAAGACCTCGGTTCCGCATTGAGCTACAAGGGCGTGGTACCTGCCGAATCGATGGGCATCACAGGCTTCGATCTGGGGCTGGAAGTCACCCAGACCGATCTGGCCAAGAGTGCAGCACTGTGGAACAGTCTGACCGGCAGCGACTTCAGCAAACTGTATGTGCCCAAGCTGCATGTGACCAAAGGTCTGCCGCTGAACATCGACATCGGCGCATTCTATTCTGCGGTCCCGACCACGGACATCAGGCTGATGGGTGGTGAACTGCGCTGGGCATTCATCGAGGGAGGCACTGCCACGCCGGCCGTCGCGGTACGCGGTGCCCTGACCAAGCTCTCGGGCGTGAACCAGCTGTCGCTGGACACCAAGAGTCTGGACGTCTCCATCTCCAAGGGTTTTGCCATGCTGACACCGTACGCTGGCGTCGGTCAGGTATGGGTTAACAGCACACCGGATGCCGCTACCGGTTTCACTGCCGAGAGCTTCACACAGAGCAAACTGTTCGCCGGGGCCAACCTGAACCTGGGCATGACCAATCTGGCCCTTGAGTTCGACAAGACCGGCGCTGCCCAGTCCACCAGCTTCAAACTGGGTTTCCGCTTCTAAATATCGAACGGCATGCCGCACGGAGAACAGTGATGCTGAACTCCCTGCGGCGTCAGTACGCGCAACTCATCACCTCCGGCGGACAGCTTATCCTGCTGTTCGCCGGTTTTCATTTCGGCACCCGTGACGCCTGGTTGTGGAGTCTGGGCGGTATCGCCTTCATCAGTCTGTTCGCCTGGTTCTCCGCCCTGCACCGCTACCGCACGATCAGCGGTACGCCTACCTCGCGCATCGCTTCGGCGGCACAAGGCTATGTCGAACTGGTCGGCCGCGCGCAAGCGAACGGTGACCCCATACTCGGCAAATACTCACTGCTGCCTTGCCTCTGGTACCGCTACAAGGTCGAACGCAAGAACCACAAGAACGAATGGCGCACCGAATCCAGCGGCGAAAGTGATGCACCCTTCCGCATGGACGACGGCAGCGGCACCTGCATCATCGACCCGCGTGGTGCCGAGATCATCACGCAGCATAAAGACACCTGGCAGGTCGGCGATCATCGGTACACGGAATGGAAGCTGATACAGCAGGACAATCTTTACGCATTGGGAGAGTTCAGGACTGTTGGCGGCAGCAGCGACCCGGTCACCCGTAACGACTTGGTGAAACAGGTCATCGCCGAATGGAAGCTGGATAACGCCGACCTGATGAAGCGCTTCGATCTGGACGGCAACGGGCATCTGGACATCGACGAATGGATGCTGGCCCGGCAGGCCGCGAAACGCGAGGCGGACAAACGACTGACCGCCGCGCGCAACGAACCGGACACACACTTTCTGCGCCAACCACAGGACAGTCGCATGTTCCTGCTCAGCAACCTGTCCCCGGCCAGACTGGCCCGCCGTTACGCCATCTGGACATGGGCACACCTGACTTTCTTTTTCGGCGCACTGGCGGGTATCTCTTGGGTGCTGACCACCCTGCCGTACTGATCACACCGCGTAGGTGCCCCCCGGATTGAGCAGGGCGACGATCTCCTGATGGCCTGCGCGCTCGGCCAGATCCAGCGCCGTCCTGCCATCGCTGTACTTTGCATAGCGATTGGCACCTTTATCCAGCAGCAATTTGACCACCTGCGTATGGCCGTTGTTGGCGGCCTTGTGCAGCGCCGTCCAGCCGTCCACCGTAGACAGATTCACATCGGCTCCGCGCAGGATCAGATAGGCACAGGCGATCAGGTGTCCGCGTGTCGCGGCCTGCATCAGCGCGGTCCAGCCGAACTGGCTCTGATAGTTGGGATCGGCTCCCTTCTCGATCAGCAACTTGACCACGTTCGAGTAGCCATTGAAGGCCGCCCAATGCAGCGGGTTATAGCCGTTCCTGTCACAGGCCGTGATCTTCGCGCCGCACTTGATCAGCAACAGCGCGAAATCCTCGTTGCCGTTGAATGCCGAGATCATCAACGGCGTCCAGTGGCGCTCGTCGCGGACTTCCAGATCGACTCCGCAGGACAGGAATTCATGCACGGCGTTCGGGTTGTTGTCCTCTATGGATTTGATCAGGCCGCCGGGACTGAAGTCATAGCCCATCCGTTCCAGTTCGTGGCGCTTGTATTCCGGCACATCTTCCCAGGCACCGACCTTCCTGTCGGCATTGTGCATGGTGTCCAGATAGTTGCTCAGGCGGATGATCTCTGCCGCGGCCTCCGGCGGGAAACCGGCCCGGTCGCCGCTGCGTTTGTCCACCATGAGGTCCTGCAGGTAGGCATCGATATGGGGCGTCTCGATCAACTCGACGAGCTTGCTGAACACGCGCGGGAAACGCGCCTCCAGGATCTCCGGATACAGCGACCTGTCATCACCCAGCAATCGCAGCAGACGCGCATCCATCAGTCGCTGAACCTTTCCGCGATCTGCCGGAACTCATCCTGGATAGCCAGGAAAGCGTCCACCACATCCGGATCGAAATGCTTGCCGCGCCCGTCCACGATGAACGCCACCGCATCCTCGTGACTGAAAGCTTTCTTGTAGACACGCTTGCAGATCAGGGCATCGTAAACATCTGCCAGCGCCATCAACCTGGCGGAGATGGGGATCTCGTCGCCTTTGAGCCCTTGCGGATAACCGCTGCCATCCCATTTCTCGTGATGGCCTGAAGCGATCTCGCGCCCGATATGCAGGAAGCGGCTGGGCGCCGGCAGGCTGGCTTCCGCAGCCGCCAGTGCATCGCCACCGATGCGCGGGTGCTGTTTCATGATCTCGTACTCTTCCGGCGTGAGCTTGCCCTGCTTGAGCAGGATGTGGTCCGGGATGCCGACCTTGCCGATGTCGTGCAGGGGGGCGAGCTTGTACAGGGATTCGATGTTGTCGTCGTTGAGGAATTCCCGGAAACGCGGATGCTGGCGCAGCTTCACCGCCAATGCGCGGATATAGGTCTGCGTGCGCCGCAGATGGTTGCCGGTCTCGTTGTCGCGCGTCTCGGCCATCGTCGCCATCGCGATGATGGTGACATCGCGTATGCGCGACACCTCCTCGGTCTGGTGCTGCAACTGTTCGGTACGCTCGCGCACCTTGCTCTCCAGGCCGTCGTTAAGCCGCGCAAGTTGCTGCGCAAGCGACAGGTTCTCAAAACGCTGACGCAAAGAATGCATGACGAGTTTGCTGAGGAACTGCCCTGCCCCCAGCATCACCACCATGAACAGCAGCAGCATGATGGCCAGTGCAAGGTGCGTCTCGTCCTGCTCGACTGCCACGCGGAAGATGAGCGGCAGCATCAGCCCCAGCAGATAGGCATAGAACGCTGGCGGATGCGTGGCATTCATGGTGGTCGCCCCGGCTGCGAGACCCAACATCACGCAGATCAACAGCACCTGATCCAGCAATAAAACGGGGAAGAAGAACAGGGTGCCGAAGCCCCACATCATGCCGATGACCAATGCGAACCAGAGGAAGCGTCGGCTCCATTCCAGACATTCGCCGACCGTGCCAGTGCGCTCACGGTAGCCCAGCCATGTCACCAATTCGGCGACATGGAGCAGGTAGGCACAACCTATCCACAGGAGCAGATGGCGATGCAAGTCGGCATCCCACATCAACCAGACGAAGATGGGTTCGGCAAGCATCTGGCCCAACACCATATACGGGAACAGTTTCAGGCGGGCACGCAGTTGCTCCGAGCGCACAGCCAGATTGCCCGCATCGATGCGGAACATCAGTTCATCAAGGAGATCTCTGACCGCAGCCATAACCCGACTTCATTCCCGTATCCGTTGCATGCAGTGGACAACAATCCGCCGGTCACGTCAATGCATGCACGCTGTAGCAGTTCATGCGCGATGGAAGAACGCCACGGCATCGGCCTCGACGCGCGTGCGCTTGAACGGCGGCAGACTCTGCCAGATGCGCTTGCCGTAGTGCTTGGAGATCAGCCGCGGATCGCAGATCATCAGTACACCGCGGTCGTGCTCGTCGCGGATCAGGCGCCCTGCCCCCTGCTTCAGGTTGATGATGGTGCGCGGCAGCTGGAACTCCATGAAGGCATTGCGTCCCTGCTTGTTCATCTCGGCGATGCGCGCAGCCAGCACCGGATCGTCCGGCGGCGCGAAGGGCAGTTTGTCGATCACCACCAGCGACAGCGCCTCGCCGCGCACGTCCACCCCTTCCCAGAATGACTGGCTACCCAGCAGCACCGCATTGCCGTGCTCGCGGAAACGCGACAGCAACTCGTTGCGCGAGCCTTCTCCCTGTATCAGCAAGGGATATCTCAGATTCCTGCGCTCGAACTCCGCCTGCAGGATCTCGTAGGCACGCTGCATCGCGCGCAGGCTGGTGAACAGCAGGAAGGCGCGGCCACGGCTCGCTTCGACGAGCGGCAAAGCCGCCTGCACCACTGCATCGGTATAGCCTTCGGTATTGGGTTCCGGCAGATTCTGCGGCACATACAGCAGCGCCTGTTCGGGATAGTCGAACGGGCTGTCCCAGCAAGCGGTGCGCGCCTCCTGCAAACCCATCTCAGCCTGGTAATGCGCGAAGTTCTGTTTCACTGCCAGCGTTGCCGAGGTGAATATCCAGGCACGCGGATGGCCGCCGATCTGCTTCTTGAATATCTCGGCGATGGACAGCGGCGTGCTGTTCAGTTGCAGGGAATGGTGGAACACTTCCAGCCAGCGCACCGTCTCCGGCACGTCGCCGTCCTGCCAGTGTTTCAACTGCTGGACCAGCGTCAATGCGCGCTGCCAGCAGTTCTCCAGCCCCTCGCTGCGTTCCGCCTGCTTCTCCAGCAGCACCGCAAGATTGCCCAGTTTCTCGCCCAGCGTCTTCAGCGCCGGGGCGAACTCCTTGAAGTCCTCCGTGGCCTGCGCCGCCATGCGTCCTTCGCGCTTGAACACCAGCCGCATGTCGCGCGCGGCCTTGTCCAGCGCGTCACACGCCACCGGCAAGGCGGCGAAATCCTTGGCCGAGGTCAGCGCCTCGATGCGCGCATCCTGCGCCAGATCGAACAGTTGCGAAGTGGAGATGCTTTCGCCGAAGAACAGACTGGCCGTCTCCGGCAACTGGTGCGCCTCGTCGAATATCACCGTGTTGCAGGCCGGCAACAATTCGGCCACCCCCTCGTCACGCAGCATCACATCGGCGAAGAACAGATGATGGTTCACCACCACGATGTCCGCCTCCATCGCCTCCTTGCGAGCCTTGAGCACGAAACAATCCTTGTGCATGGGGCATTCCTGGCCCAGACAATTGTCGCGCGTCGAGGTCACATGCATCCAGATCGGCGCGTTCTCCGGCACGTCCGCCAGCCCGCTCTTGTCACCGCTCTGCGTGACTTTCGCGTAGTTCACGATCTTCGCCAGATGCTTCACATCCTCGCGCGTCTTGAACAGGCCGTTCGACTGTGCCAGTTCCAGATGGTAGTGACACACATAGTTGGAACGCCCCTTGAGCAAGGCCACCGACACCGGTGCCTTCAGCGCATCGCGCACCATCGGCAGATCCTTCTGGAACAGCTGGTCCTGCAGGTTCTTGGTGCCGGTGGAGACCACCACCTTGCCGCCATTGAGCAGCGCCGGAACCAGGTAGGCGAATGTCTTGCCCGTGCCGGTGCCCGCCTCCGCGATCAGGATGGCGTTGTCGCGGATCGCCTCCGCCACGGCCAAAGCCATCTCGCGCTGCTGCACGCGCGGCCGGAACGAGGCGACCTCGGTGGCAAGCGGGCTTTGTTCGGAAAAGAAACGTTCGACTTCGGTGGTCACGATGCGGGTTTGGTCGTTGGCAGGAGACAGCGCTATAGTGCGATGGCGATTTTACGCGAGGTACCGGTTATGGCTAAGAAGAACTTTCCGTTATCCAAAGTCTACCGTCTGCTGGAGCCGGGCCCGGTGGTGCTGGTGACCACAGCCCGCAAAGACAAGGCGAACATCATGACCCTGTCGTGGCTGACGATGATGGAGTTCGAGCCGCCGCTGGTGGGCTGCGTGATCAGCGGACGCAACTTCAGTTTCGAAGCGTTGCAGAAGACCGGGGAATGCGTGCTCAACATCCCGACGGAGCAACTGGCTAAACAGGTGGTGAAAGTGGGCAACTGCACGGGCAGAAAGGTGGACAAGTTCAGCAGGTTCAATCTGACGCCGTCGCCGGCCTCGATCGTTGCAGCGCCGCTGATAGACGAGTGTTACGCCAATCTCGAATGCAAGGTGGTGGATAGACGGATGGTGAACAAATACAACTTCTTCGTACTGGAGGTGGTCAAGGCGTGGATCGACCCCGCGCAAAAAGACCCGCGCACCCTGCATCATCAGGGCAAGGGCGTGTTCGTGGTGGACGGGGACAGGATCAGGCTGCCCTCGAAAAAGGCATGATCAGGCTGCGTCATCTCCTTGCCTGGCTGGTATTGCTGGGGGTCGCCATGCTCAATGGCACGTTGCGCGACTTCAGCTATGGCCGACATATGTCGGAGTTGTCGGCCCACCAGCTCTCCACGGTGATCGGCATGCTGCTGTTCGGGCTGTTGATCCATCGTTATGTGCGGCGCTGGCCACCTGGTTCGGCGCTTGAAGCAGGGTGCATCGGGATGTTCTGGTTGTTGCTCACGGTGGCCTTCGAGTTCCTGTTCTTCCACTATGTGGCCGGGCATCCCTGGCAGGTGTTGCTGGAGAACTACGACATGCCTGCGGGACGTTTGTGGCCGCTGCTGCTGTGCTGGGTCGCCGTCGCCCCTTACCTCTTCTTCCGCCTGAGCCGCTCGCCTGCAGGCACATCCCGTGATTGAACGCAAAGCCACCATGAAGATACTCATCGACGCCGACGCCTGCCCGAAAGTCATCAAGGAGATCCTGTTCCGGGCGGCGGACAGAAGGCAGATCCATACCACGCTGGTGGCCAACCAGTTGCTGTACTGTCCGCCCTCCCCTTACATCCGCGCCTTGCAGGTGCCTGCCGGTTTCGATGTGGCAGACAACAAGATCGTGGAGATGACCGAATCGGGCGACCTGGTCATCACGGCAGACATCCCGCTGGCGGCCGGGGTGATCGCCAAAGGCGGGCATGTACTGAACCCGCGCGGCGAGTTGTACACCCGCGACAGCATCAAGGAACGATTGGCGATGCGCGATTTCATGGAGGTGCTGCGCAGCAGCGGCGTGGAGACCGGCGGGCCGGCCGCTTTGAACCAGAAGGACCGGCAGGCGTTCGCCAATCAGCTCGACCGTTTGCTGGCGAGACGCGCGCCCTGAATCTCAGGGCTGCGCGTCGCCGTCTTCGGCAGCGCCTTCCGCCGGGTCGCGCCCCTTCCACTGTGCATAGCACTCCAACCCGCAGAAATGCGCCACATAGTCTTTCACCTCGAAATTCACCGCGGCTGACTGCGGAACCTCTTTCTTGCAGACTTCACAGCTGACTTGCCCGGATAAAGGCCGGGCTTGGGGATGGTTAGTCATGACACACCTCCTGTAGGGTGTAGACGTCTCCCCAGACTATCCCTGTCGCGGTCGGCTGGCAAGCGTAAAGCTCACGTCCCCCTGACGGCCGCATGGCGAACAACTAAGCTTTGCGGGAGTACAATCTTCACGCAATGCCGTAGTGATCCAACGCGACCGGGGAGAAAGTCATGCAAATCGCATGGAAGAAAGAACTGGAGATCGGCAACGAGATGATAGACACCCAGCATCGCATGCTGGTGCTGCTACTGAAGAAGCTCGATCTGGCGATCACCAGCCGGATGGGCGAGAAAGTCGTTATGGGCGTTCTGCTCGAGGTCAAGAAGTTCACCGAATTCCACTTCCTGAGCGAAGAGAACCTGATGGCCGAGTTGCGCTATCCCGGGCTGGCCGACCATGAACGCATCCATTCAGAATTGCTGGGCCAGTTGAACGTTTTCATCGCCAAGATCAACCGCAAGCAGGAGACGCCGGAGGACATCCTGCCGCAGATCGTGACCTGGGTCGCCAACCATGTGGTCAGCGAGGACCTGAAGATCGCCGAATATGTGAAGAGCTCCTCCTACCGCCCCATCGCCGAAGACTGTTACGCGCTATACCTCAAGCGTTACGATTGAGTCTCACATCACGGCGTACAGCTTCTTCGCCTCCACCACCTTCACGATATATCCGCGTGTCTCCTCGTAGGGCAGTTTGGTGCGCAAGGCGTCGTATACCTGTTCCGGCTTCATCGCATTGATCTTGTTGATCGCATCATACTGGCGCTCGCGGCTGTTCTTGAGCTGGCTGAATGCACGCATCACATTGGACGGCCCGGTGTTGTAGGCGGCGATGGCGCAGTATTCGCGCGACACCGGATTCTGTATCTCGCGCAACGGACTGTCCCTGAGCAGCACGCCCAGATAAGTGGAGCCCAGCTCGATGTTGTTGTTCGCGTCGAACAGGTACTCCTTGCTCGGCATCACATCCTCGCCCTTGGCCTTGCGATAGGCCTCACGCCCGCCGCTGGAGGGCACCAGCTGCATCATGCCGTAGGCCGGTGCACTCGACACCGCGTAGGGGTTGAACGCGCTCTCGGTCTTGATGACGGCATAGATCAGACTGCGGCTGACGTTCGTGTTGTCGGAATGGCGGCGCACCGTCGAGGCATACTGTACCGCGCGCTTGTCCAGATGCGAATTCACCATACTGAAGCGCACGAAATACACGTTCTTGCGCGTGCCGTTGGCGTCGATGCTGCGCGACTGCAACTTGTTATCCACCAGATAATCGGCATAGCGCTCCACATCCTCGCGCGACTTGAGCATGTTGCCGTTCTGGTCGGCCACCAACTGCTCCAGATAGGGGTCTCCATTGAGCGATATCTCCTTGTCGGAGAAGAGATCGACTGCGCCCGGATCGCCCGGCGTCAGCAGGGCCACCACCACGGCGTTGCGCAGCTTGCCCTTCACGCCCGCCTCGTCCAGATGCTCGATGAGGATGCTGCCCGCGTCGTAATCCACCACCACCCGGTTCTTGTAATTCTCGGTGTATTTGACGTAACGCGTACGATTGGGAAGTGTGCGCGATTCCTTCTTGCCCCACTTCGCCCCGCTCTCCTTCTGCACATTCCCCATCAGGCGGTTGTATTCCGCCTCGACCTTGCGCAGGTCGGACAGTATGAGTTGCGGATTGTATTTGTAGGCCTCCACCCGGTTGGTGGCGACCCTGCGCAAAGCCTGTTTGGGATCGCTGGCCGTGGCGATGTCGATCATTTGTTTCGTGGAACAGGCGGGCAGACACAACAGCCCCGTTCCCAGCACCAACAAGAGTTTGCGTCTCATCACCACCTCCCGTTCCAAACGATTCAGCGCGATTCCAGCGCCTCCCAGCGCGCCATCAGATCCAGCATCTGCTCTTCGATCTCGGCGGCACGCTGACCCAACTGTTTCGCATGCGCCGGATTGTCGCGGAACAGCGTCCCCGAGCCAAGTGCCGCAGCGATATCTTCCTGCTCGCGCTCCAGCACCTCGATACGGCGCGGGATCTCCTCCAGCTCTTGCTGCTCCTTGAAACTGAGCTTGCCGGGAGCCTTCGTTTTGGGTGCATCGGTTTTTGCTTCGACCTTGGCCGGCGCGGGCGTGGCAATGCGACCCTTCGCCTCGAACTGTTTCATACGCACCCAGTCCTCATAACCGCCGACGTATTCCATCAGTTTGCCGTCGCCCTCGAAGGCGATCACCTGTGTCACGACATTGTCGAGGAAGGAGCGGTCATGGCTGACCAGGAACAGCGTACCCTGATAATTCGCCAGCAATTCCTCCAGCAGCTCAAGCGTCTCGATATCGAGATCGTTGGTCGGCTCGTCCAGCACCAGCACGTTGGCCGGCTGGGTGAACAATCGCGCCAGCAGCAGGCGGTTACGCTCGCCGCCGGAACAGCTCTTCACCGGCGAACGCGCGCGTTCCGGCGCGAACAGGAAATCTCCCAGATAACTGATGACATGCTTGCGCTGTCCGCCGATCTCGATGAAATCCGAACCCTGGCTGATGGTGTCGGCCAGTGTGGCCTCGTCGTCCAGCTGCGCGCGCAACTGATCGAAATAGGCGACCGAGATCTTGGTCCCCAGCTTCACGTCACCGCTGTCCGGCTTCAATTCACCCAGGATGATCTTGAGCAGCGTGCTCTTGCCCGCACCGTTGGGACCGAGCAGCCCGATCTTGTCACCGCGCTGGATGCGGCAGGAGAAATCACTGATGATCCTTCTGTCGCCGAACGACTTGCTCACATGCGTCAGTTCGGCCACCAGCTTGCCGGAGCGGTCGCCCGCCTCCAGACTCATCTCGACCTTGCCCACCTTCTCGCGCCGTGCCGCGCGCTCAAGGCGCAACGATTCCAGTCGGCGTACGCGTCCCTCGTTGCGCGTGCGCCGCGCCTTGATACCCTGGCGTATCCACACCTCTTCCTGCGCCAGCACCTTGTCGAACTTGGCGTTCAACACAGCCTCGTCCGCCAGCATGCGCTCCTTGAGTTTCTGATAGGCCGCGAAGTTGCCGGGGAAGGATGCCAACTGGCCGCGATCCAGTTCGACGATGCGCGTCACCACGTTATCGAGGAAGCGCCGGTCATGGGTGACCAGCAGCACGCTGCCACGGAACTCCTTGAGCAATCCCTCCAGCCATTCGATGGAAGCGAAATCCAGATGGTTGGTCGGCTCGTCCAGGATCAACACCTCCGGTTCGGCCACCAGCGCCTGCGCCAGCGCCACGCGCTTGCGCACGCCGCCGGACAAAGAACCGACCACAGCTTCCGGATCCAGATCCAGACGCTGGATGGCCGTCTCGATGCGCGCCTGCACCGACCAGCCGCCCTGCGCTTCGAGCGCGGTCTGCAATGGCTGCATCGCCTCCAGCAGCTTCTCGTAATCGGCATCCGGTTCGGCCAGCTGGTGCGACAGATGGTGGTAGTCCGACAACAGTCGATGCAATTCACCCAGCCCGCGCGCGACCTCGTCGAACACGGTAGCTGAGGCATCCAGCATCGGCTCCTGGCTGACATAGCAGATGCGCGCAGTCAGCTGTCGCCACAGCGTGCCGTCATCCAGATGCGCCTGACCGGCCAATATCTTGAGCAGGCTGGACTTGCCACCGCCGTTGCGGCCGATCAGCCCGACGCGCTCACCCTCGTCGAGCTGGAAATCCACATGATCCAGCAGCGCGACATGACCAAAGGCGAGAGAGGCTTTATCCAGCGTGATGTACGGCATTTAACTGTTCTTTTCCTGCGGCAGCGAGGATTGATAGATGAGGGAGAAACCGATGGCGAAGAAGCCCATGCACAGATAGCCGAACATGGTGGTGAACTTGTCCAGCACCAGGTGCGTGTTGTAGTCGCTGATGCCCTGCGCGAAGAAATGGAACACGAACAGGCAGGATGCCAGCACATTGCCCACCAGCACCAGCTTGTGGCCGAAACGGTAGCCGTTGCCGTCCGCTTTGCCCTCCGGTGGCAACGAACCGCCGCGCAAGTGCCACACCACGAACACCCCGGCGAACAGCAGCAAGGCCCCCACCAGACGGCTGGGCACATCCCCTTCCGCCACTGGCAGTCCGAGCAGTCCGAGCAGGATGCCGCCCGTGGCGGCCACCCAACCCATGAACAGCGTCTGCGGCATGAAGAACCATGCGGCGAATATGTTGGATCGTGCTTGCATCATCTCTCTCTCTCTCCGATACGGCGTCGTTGTCACAGGGCCGGCATGATACCAGCCCGAGTCCCACGGAACGCCGCCATTTGGGCTAGAATGCGCGCCTGCCTGTCCTCGTAGTTAAATGGATATAACCGCCCCCTCCTAAGGGGCAATTACAGGTTCGATTCCTGTCGAGGACACCAACCGGATAGCGGAGTCTGGACATGAACCAGCACAGCGAGCCACGCCCCCAGCCAGTCGACATCTTCCGGATCGTCGCGCTCTACGCCGCGTTCGCCGGCCTGTGGATCCTGTTCTCGGACGAACTGCTGCGGCGCTACCTCGACCAACCCATCCTTCTGGAACTGGCCCAGACCATCAAGGGCACGCTCTTCGTCGCCGTCACCTCCGTCCTGCTCTACCTGCTGCTGAGGAAACTGACCGGCGCGAACTTCGCCGGCGGCAAACCGCTGCGCACCCATGCGCTGGTCGCCTGGCCGCGCTGGCAGCTGTATGCCTTCGCGGCGACCATCACCGTGGTCAGCCTGATGGTACGCAACAGCATCGCGCCAGCCTTCGACGAGCGGCCGCTGCTGCTGGTGCAGATGCTGCCCATCCTCCTCAGCGCCGCGCTGGGCGGTCTCGGCCCCGGCCTGTTCGCCACGGCGCTGTCCGCGCTGGGACTGACCTATTTCGCCATCCCGCCGCTCAACAGCTTCGCCATCGGCGGCATGATAGACCTCGTGCACATGTTCTTCCTGGTGCTGAATGGCGCGCTGGTCAGCGCGCTCAGCCATATGCTGCACGAATCGCGCGCCCGCGCCGAGCAGGAGCACGCGCGCACCGCCACCGCACTGGCAGAGAGATCACGCGCCGTGCAACTGCTCGACGGTATCGCGGAAGGGGCCACCGACGCCATCTTCGCCAAGGACCGCGACGGGCGTTACCTGCTGTTCAACCGCGCCGCCGCACGCTACGTCGGCAAGTCCGCGGACGAGGTGCTGGGCCGGGACGACACAGTGAACTTCCCGCCGGAGCAGGCCGCGATGGTGATGGCGGACGACCGGAAAGTGATGGAATCGGGTCGCGTCGTCACCAATGAGCACAAGCTCACCACCACGCAAGGCGAGACCGTGTTCTCCACCACGCAGGGACCGCTGTACGACGCGCACGGCAACGTCTTCGGCGTGTTCGGCATCGCGCGCGACATCACCGCGCTCAAGGCGATCGAGCGCCAACTGCGCCAGCAACGCGACTTCGCCGAGACGCTGATCGACACCGCGCAGACCATCATCTTGGTGCTCGACCCGGAGGGGCGCATCATGCGCTTCAACGACTACATGGAGAAACTCAGCGGCTGGACGCTGGCCGAGGTCTCCGGCCGCGACTGGTTCAGCACCTTCCTGCCCCCGGCGAAACAGGATGCCACACGCCAGCTGTTCCGCAGCGCCATCCACGACATCAACACCCAGGGCAACATCGACACCATCGTCGCACGCGACGGGCGCGAACTCAGCATCGAGTGGTACGACAAGACGCTCAAGGACCACAACGGCAACACCATCGGTCTGCTGGCGGTGGGGATGAACGTCACCGAACAGCGCCGGGCGGAACAGCAGATCCACCAGCTCGCTTTCTACGACAGCCTGACCGGCCTGCCCAACCGCGCGCTGCTGCTGGACCGCCTCGGCATGATGCTGCCCATCGCGCTGCGCCAGAAACGGCACGATGCGCTGCTGGTGGTGAACATCGACCGCTTCAAGGGCATCAACGATACCAGCGGTCAGGCAGTGGGCGACGCGCTGCTCAAAGCAGTCGCCGAAAGGCTGACCGGCCTGTTGCGCGAAGGCGACGTGCTGGCGCGCGTCTCCGGCGACGAGTTCGCCATCCTGCTGCCGGACCTGTCGAAACAGTTGCATGCCGCCGCCCATCAAGCCATGCATGTGGCCGAAAAGGTCCACTACGGTCTGCGCGAAGCGTTCGAGATCGGCGACGAGCGATTCTCGCTCACCGTCAGCCTCGGCATCGCCCTGTTCCCCATGCACACCGCGGAAGACGCGCCACTGGACATCCTGCGTCGCGCCAACACCGCGCTGCACCAGGCCAAAGCCGCCGGTGGCGGTCGCAGCACGATGTTCGAGCAGAGCATGGACGACAGCACCAAGCAGCGCTTCCAGCTCGAACGCGAACTGCGCCAGGCCATCGCCGCCGGGGAGTTGCGGCTCTACCTGCAGCCGCAGGTCGATGCGTCGGGGCGCACCGTGGGGGCGGAGGCGCTGGTGCGCTGGCAGCATCCGCAGCGCGGTCTGGTACCACCCGCGCTGTTCATCCCCATCGCCGAGGAATCCGACCTGATCATCGACATCGGCCAGTGGGTGATGTCACAGGCATGCAAACTGCTGGCGGACGAAACCCTGCTGGGACGCCCCTACCGCATCGCGGTCAACATCAGCCCGCGCCAGTTCCGCCAGCCGGACTTCGTGCCCTGGCTGCAGAACATGCTCGCCGAATGCGGTGCCGAGCCCACGCACCTGACGCTGGAAGTGACAGAAGGCGTGGTGATCGACAACATCGGCAACGTGATCGCCAAGATGAACGAGCTGGCGATCATGGGCATCCATTTCTCGCTGGACGATTTCGGCACGGGCTATTCCTCGCTGGCCTACCTCAAGCGCTTGCCCATCAACGAACTCAAGATCGACAAGACCTTCGTGCAGGACGCGCCGAGCGATCCGAACGACGCGGCCCTGATCGAATCGATCCTGGCAGTCGCCAGACACATGCACCTCAAGGTGGTGGCGGAAGGGGTAGAGACGCAGGAACAGGCGGACTTCCTCAACCAGCGCGGCGAGGTCATCCACCAGGGCTATCTGTTCGGCCGGCCCGAACCGGCGGAAACGGTCTTGGCCGGATTGGCTGACTAGGCCACCGCCACGCGCGCCGCGCCAACCGTCATCTCGCCGACCACCGCCGCTTGCGCAAAACCCGCCGCACGGAAACGCGCCAGCACCTCGTCCACGCCGTCCGGCGCCACGGACACCAGCAAGCCGCCGCTGGTCTGCGGATCGGCCAGCAACTGGCGCTGCCATTCCGGCAAGCTGGCCGCAAAATCCACCTCGTGCCCGTAACTCGCCAGATTGCGCGCGATGGCACCGGCCACGATGCCCTGCTGTACCAGAGGCAAAGCCTCCGACAGCGTCGGCACTTGTGAGAAATCCACCGTCGCCCCCAGGTTCGAGCCGCGACATATCTCCAGCAGATGGCCGAGCAGCCCGAAACCGGTCACATCGGTCAGCGCGTGCACTTCCGCCATCGCGGCCAGCTCGCTGCCCACGCGGTTGAGTTGGGTGGTGGTGGCGATCATCTGCGCGTAGCCTGCTTCAGACAGCAACTCTTTCTTCATCGCGGCTGCCAGCACGCCGACGCCCAACCCTTTGCCCAGGATCAGCACGTCACCGGCACGTGCCGAGCTGTTCTTCTTCACATGGCCGGGATGCACGATGCCGAGCGCGACCAGTCCATAGATCGGTTCCGGTGCGTCGATGGAATGCCCGCCCGCGATGGGGATGCCCGCATCGCGGCACACCGCCTCGCCGCCTTCCAGGATGCGGCGGATGGTGTCCGGCTGCAACTTGTCGATCGGCATGCCGACGATGGCCAGCGCCATGATGGGCGTTCCGCCCATCGCATACACGTCGGAGATGGCATTGGTCGCGGCGATGCGCCCGAAATCGTAGGCATCGTCCACGATGGGCATGAAGAAATCGGTGGTGGCGATGATCGCCTGCTGGTCGTTGAGGCGGTACACCGCCGCGTCGTCGCTGGTCTCGGTGCCGACCAGCAGGTCGGGGAACGGCATCGCATGTTTGGTTTTTCCCAGTATCTCCTGCAACAGACCCGGCGCGATTTTGCAGCCGCATCCGCCGCCGTGCGACAATCGGGTCAATTTCACTTCAGACATCTTCACTCCCACTGCTCATGTTGTTCAGAACCGCGAACCTATCACAGCTCGGTGACTTTGACGAAATCATCGACGTGCGCACGCCTGCGGAATTCGCCGACGACCACATCCCCGGCGCGATCAACTGCCCGGTACTGTCGGACGAGGAACGCGTCACCGTGGGCACGCTGTACAAACAGGTGTCGCCGTTCGAGGCGCGCAAGGTGGGGGCGGCGCTGGTGGCGAAGAACATCGCCCACCATCTGGAGACTGTATTCCACGACAAGCCAAAGTCGTGGAAGCCGCTGGTCTATTGCTGGCGCGGCGGACAGCGCAGCGGCGCGATGAGCATCATCATGGGGCAGGTCGGTTGGGCGGCGCACAAGCTGGAAGGCGGCTACAAGACTTACCGCCGCGACGTTCTGGAAAAACTGGAGACGCTGCCGGCCCGCTTCAGCTTCCGCATCGTCTGCGGCCCGACCGGTTCGGGCAAGAGCCGCCTGCTGGATGCGCTGTCCGCAGAAGGGGCGCAAGTACTGGACCTGGAATCGCTGGCCCATCATCGAGGCTCCGTGTTGGGCGGCCTCCCTTCTCAGGCTCAACCGTCACCCAAATCGTTCGAGACGGCGCTGGTGCAAGCCATGAGCAAGCTGGACCCGGCGCGCCCGGTGTTCGTCGAATCCGAGAGCAGCAAGATCGGACGCCTCACAGTTCCCGCGCGCCTGATCGCTGCCATGCACAACAGCGCATGCGTGCTGCTGGACACCTCGCGTGAAGCGCGCATCGCCTTGCTGATGGAGGAATACCGGCACTTCGTCGACGATCCGGAGACACTGATCAAAAAGATAGAGATCCTCAAGCCCTTCCACGGCGCGAAACGCATCGAGGAATGGGAAGGTCTGATACGGGCCGGAAACTTCCAGACGCTGGTCGACCAGTTGCTGACGCTGCACTACGACCCCGGCTACCAGCGCTCGCACGACAGCCATTACGGCGATATGGCACACGCCTATCTGCTCCCACTGACCGACACTTCATCGCCCGCCATGCGCCAGGCAGCCAGCGAACTGCTCAAAGCGATCAGCGCCTGAGCGGCGCATCGCCCCCTCGCCTTCCTGCGCCGCTTTACCTTCGGTAAGCCCCCTCAGTCGCATCCCCTTGTTATAAGAGTGGTTTCTGCGGCCTTTAACATGTCAAACTGACTTCGTTTTCCCTTGCTGATCCGCGGATTGCCTGCCGTTACCGTGGATAGACTGGATAGCAGGATTCAACTTCCCACCATCGTGGTCGATAGCTACACAGTCCACAGCAAACTGAAGGATTCGTCATGCGCAACAACCAGCCCGTCACCGGACGCGAATACCCCTTCCCGCAGGGGCAGACGGTCATTTCCTACACCAACCAGAAGGGCCAGATCACCCGGGCCAACGAAGCCTTCATCGCGCTCTCCGGTTTCACCGAACAGGAACTCATGGGGCAGCCGCACAACATCGTGCGCCATCCCGATATGCCGCCCGAGGCCTTCCGCGATCTGTGGGACACCCTAAAGAAGGGACGCCCCTGGAGCGGTCTGGTGAAGAACCGGCGCAAGGACGGTGACCATTACTGGGTGCGTGCCTATGCTTCGCCGCTGGCGGACGGCAACGGTTACGTCTCGGTCCGCGTCGCCGCGTCGCGACAGGAGATCAGCGCAGCAGAAGCACTCTATGCACGCATGCGCGACGACGAGCGTATCAAGCTGGAAGAAGGGCAGCTCGTCCCGCGCTCCCTGCCCGGAAAATTCGGCGCGCTGTTCAACAACATGCGCATGGTCTCGCGCCTGTGGTTCCTCTCCCTCAGCGCGCTGGCCGGTTTCGTGGCGGCCATCGCCGTCGGCTGGATAGGCGTCAACAGTGCCACCAACGGCCTGAAGAGCGTATACGAGGATCGCGCCGTGCCGATGTATGACCTCGGCCAGATCGATACCCGCATCCGTGAGAACTACAACGACCTGGTGCTGGCATTCCAGCACGACCCGTCCGGTTCACTGGCGACCCTGCACGGGCACCCGGTCGAGCGTCATCTGGAGAACGTCAGCAAGCGCAAGGACGAGATCAACGCGCTGTGGCAGAAATACATGGCGACCTACCTGACCGAGGAAGAGAAAGTGCTCGCGGCCGACGTCGATGCCCGGCGCATGGCCTGGCAAAAGAAGATCGCCGAGACCATCGGCGCCTTGTCGAAAAACAACTACAGCAAGGACGCGCTGCAGAACCTGCTCGTCGCCGGTCGCGAGGAACGCGCGGCCTTCCACGACGCGCTCGACAAACTGGTCACCTACCAGACTTCGGTCGCCAAGAGCGAATATGAACAGGCTCTGCGTACCGCGAAGCTGGATGCGCTGATCTTCGAGGTCCTGCTCGCGGCCGGCACACTCGGCCTGTTGCTGCAATCCTGGTTCATCATCCGCCGCATCCGCAGCGGACTGCAATCTGCCATCGAAGCGGCCAACGCCATCGCCGCCGGCGACCTGACCAAGCCGTTGCCGCCTGCCAGCAAGGACGAGCTGGGCGACCTGGTCGCCTCTCTGTCGGTGATGCGCAACAACCTGCACGAACTGGTCGCCAACGTGAGAGAGGGCATCTCCGCCCTGAACATCACATCGGGTGATGTCTCCAGCTCGGCCCAGAACAGCTCCAGGGTCACCGAGATGCAATCCGAAGCCGCTTCCGGCATGGCGGCCGCGATGGAACAACTCTCCGTCTCCATCGACCAGGTGAGCGAGCATGCCAAGGAAGCCTATGCGGTCAGCCAGACCTCGAGCAAACAGGCGACCGAAGGGGGCAGCATCATCCAGAGCACGGCCTCGGAGATGGAGCACATCGCCACTGCCGTGAACCATGTCGCGACCAGCATACGCAGCCTGGAAGGCTATTCCGACCAGATCACCAGCATCGTCAACACCATCCGCGAGATCGCCGACCAGACCAATCTGCTCGCGCTCAATGCCGCCATCGAAGCCGCCCGTGCCGGTGAACAGGGACGCGGCTTCGCCGTGGTCGCCGATGAGGTACGCAAGCTGGCCGAACGCACGGCGACCTCGACCAAGGAGATTGGCGGCATGATCGGCAAGATACAGGAAGGCACCAAGCAGGCGGCCCAGGAGATGGAGGTCAGCGTCAAGCGGGTGAGCGGCGGCGTGGAACTGGCGCGCCAGGCTGGCAAGTCGGTGAGCAGTATCGACCAGGCGGCCCAGCAGGCCGCGCGGGCGGTGGACGACATCACGGCGGCGATACAGGAACAATCACTAGCCGCACGCGACATCGCCGAGCGTATCGAGAAGATCGCGCAGGGGACGGAAACGAACAGCATGGCCGCTGCCCAGACCGCCTCCTCCGCACAGCAGATGACCACGCTCAGCAAGCAACTGGACGAACTGGCGGGACGCTTCCGGATCGCCTAGTCTGTTCGAATCTGGAACAAGCCCCGCCAGTATCCTGCGGGGCTTTTTTACGCCTGCGATACCGGCACGCGCGGTGCCAGCGCGCACAGCAATTCGTAACTGATGGTGCCGGCGGCGCGTGCCACTTCGTCCACCGGCATACCCTCACCCCACAGCACCACACGGCTGCCTATGCGCGCATCCGGCAGTGCGCTCAGATCGACACTCAGCATATCCATCGACACCCGCCCCAGCGTGCGTGTGCGCTGCCCGTCCACCAGGATGGGCGTACCGCTGGCGGCATGGCGCGGATAGCCGTCGGCATAACCGCAGGCAACGGTGCCGATACGCATGGCACGCTCGGCACGGAAGGTCGCCCCGTAGCCGATCGCATCCCCCGCCCTGATGTCGCGCACCGAGATGAGCTCGCTGCGCAGGGTCATCACCGGCTGCAATCCCAGCGCTTGCGCGCTGGTGTCGGCGAACGGCGAACTTCCGTAGAGCATGATGCCGGGGCGCACCCAGTCCGCATGTGCGGCCGGATGGCGCAGGATGGCGGCGGAGTTTGACAGCGAACGGGGCAGACGACGGTTCGCGGTGATCTGTTCGAACAGCGCATGCTGCGCCGTGACACCGGGTGCCTCGTCCGCCTGCGCGAAATGGGTCATCAGGGTGATGTCGCGCACCGCGCGATGCGACTTCAGCCGCTCCATCACGGCGGGGAATTCCTGGGCAGAAAAACCGAGCCGGTTCATGCCGCTGTTGAGCTTGAGCCACACCGACAGCCCGTTGCTGCGCGGGTAGGCGTCCAGCCATGCCAGCTGCTGCTGGCTGTGGATCACGGTCGTCAGCTCGTACTCGGCCAGCAGCGGCAGTTCATCGCGCGAAAAGTAGCCTTCCAGCAGCAGGATGGGCTGGCGGAAGCCGGCCTCGCGCAAGGCCACTCCGTCGCGCGCATCCAGCAGCGCGAACCCGTCGGCATCGTTCAATGCCTCTGCTGCCTGCAGCAGGCCATGCCCGTAGGCATTGGCTTTGACCACCGCCATCACGCGCGCCGGGGTGGCGCGGCGCACCACCCGCAGGTTGTTGCGCAAGGCGGCTAGGTCGATATGGGCCTGGATGGGGCGTGACATGTCAGTCGTACGGAGAGGAGAAAGTGGCGCGAATGATAGCAGGACGCCCATTCCTGCACTTTTGAAAGTGCCGCAAAAATTCAGAATTTAACAATCCCGCAAGATATTTCATGTTATAAAACCGCGTCATTCCAACTATCGTCCATCGTGAATCGCGGCTTCTACACCATCCTCGCAGCGCAGTTCTTCAGTGCGCTCGCCGACAATGCACTGCTGTTCGCCGCCATCGCACTGCTGAAAGACCTGGCCTCCCCCGGCTGGCACACGCCGGTACTGCAACAGGGCTTCATCTTCTCCTACATCGTGCTCGCCCCCTTCGTCGGGGCTTTCGCCGACTCGCTGCCCAAGGGCCGAGTGATGTTCATCAGCAACCTGATAAAACTCGCCGGCTGCATCGCCATGCTGGTCGGCTTGCATCCCCTGCTCGCCTACGGCCTGGTCGGGCTGGGTGCGGCGACCTATTCGCCGGCCAAGTACGGCATCCTTACCGAATACCTGCCGCCCAGCCAGCTGGTGAAAGCGAACAGCTGGATGGAGGTCCTCACCGTCGCCGCCATCGTGCTCGGCGCGGTGATCGGCGGCATCCTCATCTCGCCCGCCATGTTCGCGCCGCTGGTCGAATCGCTGGACATCCCGCTGCTGCACAGCGTGCCCATGTTCGCCATCGCCATCATCGTGCTGATCTACGTGATCGCGGCCGTGTTCAACCTGTACATCCCGCACGTCCCCATCGACCATAAACCGCTGAGCCGCGACCCGATCGCACTCACCCGCGACTTCTGGCACTGCTTCAAGCTGCTGTGGAAAGACCCGCTGGGCCAGGTCTCGCTGGCGGTCACCACGCTGTTCTGGGGGGCTGGCGCGACGCTGCGCCTGCTGCTGATCGGCTGGGCTGCTGTGGCGCTCAACTACGACATCGGCCAGGCCGCACAACTGACCGCGTGGTTCGCCATCGGCATCGCCATCGGCTCGGTGCTGGCCGCGCGCTACATCAAGCTGGAACATTCGGTGAACGTGCTGCCGGTCGGCATCGCCATGGGGCTGACCGTGCTGCTGATGATCCCCATCAGCAACAGTGTGCTGGCCGTGCTGCTGCTGATCGCGATGGGCGCGATGGGCGGCTTCTTCGTGGTGCCGATGAATGCGCTGCTGCAACACCGCGGTCACCTGCTGATGGGCGCGGGACGTTCCATCGCGGTGCAGAACTTCAACGAGAACATCAGCATCTTCGCCATGCTCGGCCTGTATGCCGTGATGGAAAAGATGGAACTGCATATCTTCATCATCCTGGTGGTGTTCGCGCTCATCCTCTCCGGCGTGATGAGCCTGCTCTACAAGAAACATCGCCACGACCAGGATAGCGGCGCGATGTGACGTAGCACGCCAGCCGTTCGGCTAGCGCTCAGTAACCCATGGCCAGACCCGTGTTGTGACGCGGGTCGTTCGCGCCGTAGTAGCGATCGTTCCCAACCGCTTCTCCGCCCGATTTCGGCGCACCGATCAGGATCGCCGTCACATGGTTGGCATAGCCGCTGTCGCGGAAGTTCTGCCCCCATGATTCCAGCACCGCGCGCGTATCCGGGCTGAGCGCGTAACGCTCGACGAAGGTCGTATCCGGCAACCATTGCTGGTGGAAGCGCGGCGCATCCACCGCCTCCTGGATGTCCATGCCGTAGTCGATCACGTTGAGGATGACGTGCATCACCGCCGTGATGATGCGGCTGCCACCCGGCGTGCCCACCACCAGCAGCGGCTTGCCGTCCCGCGTGACGATGGTCGGGCTCATGGAACTGAGCGGGCGTTTGCCCGGCGCGATCACGTTCGCCTCGCCCTGCACCAGCCCGTAGCTGTTCGGCACACCGACCTTCACCGTGAAATCGTCCATCTCGTTGTTGAGCAACACGCCCGTCCCCGCCGCCGTGACCTTGGCCCCGAACGCACCGTTCAGCGTATAGGTGACCGACACTGCATTGCCCCAGCGATCCACGATGGAGTAATGCGTGGTGTTGTCGCCTTCGTGCGGCGCGACACCGGGTTTGATCTGCATGGAGATGCCCGCCTTGTCTTTCACGATCTTGCTGCGTATCTGCGCGGCATAGCCTTTGTCGAGCAGACGCGACAGCGGGTTGTCCACGAAATCCGGATCGCCCAGATAACTGTTGCGATCCACATAGGCATGACGCATCGCCTCGATCTGGTAGTGCACCGCTTGGGCAGAGTGAAAACCCAGCTCAGGCAATGGATAGGCTTCGAGGATGTTCAGCATCTCGCACAGCGTCACCCCGCCTGAACTGGGCGGCGGCGCGGAGACGATGCCGTAGCCGCGATAACTGCATTCGACGGGTGCGAGTTCGCGCGTCCGGTATTGGTCCAGATCGGCCTGCGCGAGGATGCCGCCGTTCGCCTGGCTGCTCGACACCAGCGCCCTGGCAACCGGGCCTTGGTAGAACCCTGCACTGCCGTGCTGGCTGATCTGCCGCAAGGTGCGCGCCAGGTCCTTCTGCACCAACCGCTGCCCGGCCTGGTAAGGCTGGCCGCGCTGCAGAAAGATCGCGGCGGATGGCGCATCTTTCCTGAACGCCTGCGTCGCCATGCCCAGCATCCCGACATCGCTCTGCCCCAGCACGAAACCGCGTTCCGCCAGCCTGATCGCGGGTGCGATCACCTTGCCGCGCGGCAGCGTGCCGTACTTCTGCAGTGCATATTGCAGCCCTGAGACGGTACCCGGCACGCCCACCGCCAGATGCCCGTCCGTGCTCGCGCCCGGCACCACCTCGCCGTCGCGGTCGAGATACATGTCCGCGCTCGCGGCCAGCGGTGCTTTCTCGCGGAAATCCAGGAAGGTCTTGCGGCCATCGGCCAGCATCAGCGTCATGAAACCGCCACCGCCCAGATTGCCCGCCACGGGATACACCACCGCCAGCGCATAGCCCACCGCCACCCCGGCATCCACCGCGTTGCCGCCCGCCTTCAACACATCCACCCCGACCTGTGTGGCCAGATGATGGGCCGTCACCACCATGCCGTTCTCGGCGGCGACCGGCGCCGGGGATGCGGCCCAGACACTGCCGTGCAGGATGATCGATGCAACCAGCGTTAGTCCGGAGAAAAAACGTGCTCTCATGATGTACTCCCGATGCAGGCCCGCCATCCCCTGCGGAATATATAGGCCTTTGTTCTTCTTGATTGAATCCGGCAAAGGTGAGAATGTACGCGCACCTTATGCAGGTGGCGGCAAAATACCATGACACTGGACAAACTGGACAGGAAGCATTTCGGCAAAGACCAAACCATCTTCACCGAGGGAGACGCAGGCAATTGCGCCTACATCATCGAATCGGGCGAGGTCGAGATCATGCATAGCAACGCATCAGGCGAACAGCGCTTGAGCCTGTTGCAGGCGGGCGAACTGTTCGGCGAGGTCGCGCTGCTCGACCTGCATCCGCGCACGGCCAGTGCACGCACCACGCAGGATTCCGTGCTGATCCAGATCGAGCGTCACCTCGTGCAGGAACTACTGGAGCGCAGCGATCCCATCCTGCGCCACCTGCTGCAAGTCATCCTGGAACGTTTCCGCAACAATCCCGCCCACGATGTCCCGCATGGGTCTTCTGCACGGCAGACTCAGGATAACGAAGCTTCGCGCAGGGAGTTGCAGGGAGCCGCCACCCAGAAACTGGCGATGGCGCACGGCATCACGCGCGCGCTCAACCAGAACGAGTTCGAGATGTATTACCAGCCGATCTGCGACCTGAAGGACGACAGCGTGGCCGGGTTCGAAGCGCTGATCCGCTGGCACCATCCGACCGAGGGCATGATCCCTCCCATGGACTTCCTGTGGCTGGCCGAACAGACCGGGCAGATTCGCCAGCTCGGCTTGTGGACGCTGGAACGCGCCTCGCGTGACTGGGCGCGCCTGCGCGGGATGACGCAACACCCGCAACCCTTCGTCAGCGTCAACCTGTCGGCGCGGCAACTGACCGGCGACAATCTGGTGGAGGATGTGAAGGCCATCATCGCCCGTCACAAAATGCCGCCTGAATCGCTGAAGCTGGAACTGACCGAGACGGTGATGGTGGAGCAGCCCGCGCTCGCCATGAACATCCTGAGCCGTCTAATCGAACTGGGATTCCAGCTGGCGCTGGACGACTACGGCACCGGCTACTCGGGTCTGGACAACCTGCAGCGCTACCCGATCGGCACGCTCAAACTGGATCGCGCCTTCGTCGCGCCCATGCTGACCTCGAAGCAAAGTCTGGAGATTGTGCGATCCTCCATCGCGCTGGCGCACACGCTGGGCATGTCGGTCGTGGCAGAAGGCATCGAGACGCGCGAGACGCGCGATGCGCTGGCCGAGCTGGGCTGTGATTACGGCCAGGGCTGGCTGTTCGGCAAACCCCTGCCGCTCGTGTGAGTGGCAGTCACCTTCACTTGTCCCGGTAGAACTTCCAGATGTTCTTGCCGCCGTGTTTGGCGGCATACATCGCCTCGTCGGCCTGCCGCACCAACTCTCTGGGCTCCATCGCATCGTCCGGGAACAGGGCGATACCGACGCTCGCCCCGACCTTACCGCTCTGTCCGTTCAGATCGAACGGCTCGGCCAGGGACTGGACGACCTTCCCGGCCAATCGCCCCGCATTCTCGGCACTATCGACGTTCTCCAGCAGCATGATGAATTCGTCCCCGCCCAGCCTGGCCAGCGTGTCCGAATCGCGGATCGACTGTTTGAAACGCGCCGAGACACCCTTCAACAACAGGTCGCCCGCCTCGTGGCCCAGCGTGTCGTTGATCTGCTTGAAGCCGTCCAGGTCGATGAACAGCACGGCGAGCATCTGCTTGTTGCGCTTCGCCAGACCGACCGAGTGATCGAGGATGTTCAGGAACGAGGCGCGGTTAGGCAGGTTGGTCAGGTAGTCGAAATGCGCCAGATGCGCGATGCGATCTTCCGTTTCCTTGCGCTCGGTGATGTCGCGCACGATGCCGATGAAATAGCGCTGGCCACCGAGGAACATCTCGGATGCTGAAAGCTCCATCGGGAACGTCCCGCCATCCTTGCGCACTGCCGTCACCTCGCGCCCGCGCACACCGAGCACGCGCTTCTCGTTGCTGTGCACGTAGCGGTGAAGGTAACCGTCATGCGCGCTACGGTCCGGTTCCGGCATCAACACCTTCACGTTCTGCCCGATCACCTCCTGTGGGGCATAACCGAAGATGCGTTCCGCGGCCGGATTGAAACCCTGTATCAGACCCGATTCGTCGATGGTGATGATGCCGTCCATCACGTTATGGATGATGGCCTGCAACTCGTCCTGGCTCTTCTCCAGTTCATCCTTGATCGTCTGCAGATTGGTCACCATCTGCCAGAACAGTTTCACTTCCGCGCCGCCGGTCACACGGTGGTCGCCGAACACCTTGTAGGCCTCGTCCGCGACCGACTCGTCGTGCGACAGGTTATAGATGATGCAATCGGAGTATTCCTTGCACGCCTGCAAGGCGGAAACCGTATCGGTATAGGTCGGGATGCCGTACTTGCGCGCCAGTTCGAAACCGGGGGCAGCGGGATTGGTGTCCACGATGGCGACCACGCTGGCCAGCTCGTCTTCCATGAACATCTCGAGCAAAGCCGAGCCGCCCCTGCCCGCGCCTATGATCAGCACCGGTTGACCGGTAATGATGCGAGAAACCATGCCTTTCCCCCATGTTTTGTTGTTCGTCCGCCCGGGAACGCCGGGCCGGATATCGAACCGGTCGAATCCTACATGACTATGCCGGGCAACCGGAAGTTTTGTGTGCGGCGCGTCCCTTCCTTCGGCACGCGCATGGCCCCCGCCATGATTTCTGATTATCATGGACGTGCAAGCCCACACGAGGAGAACACCATGCGCCATCCTATCGCCGCCATCCTTTTCGCTGCCCTTGTGCTGGCTGCCTGCAGCCGCGACGAAACACCGCCCCCCGCGCCCAAACTCTTCGCTGAACAGCGCGACGCGCTCGACCAGGCAAAGGACGTCGGCACCACGCAGCTGGAAGCGGCCGATCAGCAACGCAGGGCGATGGAACAGCAGGCGCAGTGAACGGGATCGCATCATGACCGGATCGCTCAGTCTGACCCGCGCCGCAAGATTGATCGGCGTGACGCGCGCCGAACTGCAGCGCCGCATCAAGCACGGCGAGATGGTCTCGCACGACGGCATGATCCCGGTCAGCGAACTGCTGGCCTGTTACCCCGATGCTCAACTGGAAGACGATGCCGAGACCCGCCGCATCGCGCAGATCAAGGAACGCGCGTTCGGCAAGCGCGTGTTCGAGCGTGCACTGCCGGAACCGGAAGTGCTGGCAGCGCGCATCACCGAGCTGGGCAAGACGCTGGCCACCAGCCAGGCGCAGGTAGAACGATTCAAGGAACTGCTGGGCAGGCTGTGGGACAAACTGGACGGCACGCCCGGACTATCGGCTGCGGAACTCAAGGAATGGCTAGAACAGGAGGTGGATTTGGCGACTGAACCCGGCTTCATCAACCCGCTCGCGGTGAAGGACAACGTCCTGCGCGTGATGACGGCACAAGTGACCATACTGCCCAGCCGGCACGACTTCCTGGTCGAGGGTCACGACTCGCTGCTGGAAGCCGCCATGCGCGCCGGTATCCCGCTCAGCTACGGTTGCAGCGGCGGCAACTGCGGGCTGTGCAAGGCGAAGGTGGTCTCTGGTGAGGTGCGCAAGACGCGCAACCACGACTTCATCATCCCCGAGGCGGAGAAGGCTGCGGGTTATGTGCTGCTGTGCAGCAACACCGCCGTCAGCGACCTTGTGATCGAGGCCCCGGTGGCCGATAGCGTGCAGGACATCCCCTTCCAGCAGATCGAAGCGCATGTGAAGGCCATCGGCCATATCAACGACGACATCCTGCTGCTGCACCTGCAGACCCCGCGCACCAAGCGCCTGCGCTTCCTCGCCGGACAGGGCGTCACGCTCAAGCTCGGCCAAACGTTCAGCGCCCTGCAAGCCATCGCCAGTTGCCCCTGCGACGACCGCAACCTGCTGTTCCACATCCACCGCCAGCCCGGCAACCTCTTCTCCGACTATGCCTTCGACAAGCTCAGGACGCACGATGCGGTGGAGATCGAAGGGCCGCAGGGCGAGTTCATCCTGCATGAGAGGTCGCCACGGCCGCTGTTCTTCTTCGCCTTCGACTGTGGTTTCGCCCCGATCAAGAGCCTGATCGAGCATGCCCTGTCGCTTGAGGTGGAGGACATCTATCTGCACTGGATAGGCTCCAGCAGACAGCACATCTACCTGCCCAACATCGCCCATGCCTGGGACGATGCGCTGGATGATTTCCACTACCAGGAGCATGTCGCCGGTTTCGATCTGCGCAACCTGGTCGGCAAGCGGGAAGAAGCGCTCATCAAACTGTTGCAGGACATCCAGATCGCCGATGCCGCGATGTTGCAGGGGGACATCTACATCGCCGGGCCGGACGAAGCCGTCACGGTCGCCGAAAGGTTCTTCCTGGAATTCGGCCTGCCCAAGACCCGCGTCTCCGTGTCTCGCGTAAAATGACGCCCGGCGCGCCGTCGGCGCACCGAACAACGTAACGGAGGGTGTCTGGATGGATCTGGTCTCATGGTTGGTGTATGGCGTACTGTTCATGCTGGCGGAGTTCCTCTACGGCTCCATGTATCTGTTCGCCATCGGTCTGGCGTTCGCCTATCCGGCCATCGCGCAGTACAACGGCGCGGCGACCAACATGCAACTCGCCGCCCTGGCCGCAGGCGCCGCAGCCCATGCGCTGATCGTATATATCCTGCGCTCGCGCAAACGCAACGACGGCACCGCCCCCGCCCGCCCCCAGATCGGCGAGCAGGTCGACGTGATCGAGTGGCTGGACGAATGCAGCGCGCGCGTGATCTGCCATGGCCGTGAATGGCAGGCCGACAAGGTAGACAGCCGCATGCCGGACGCCATGCAGGGCACCATCCACTCCGTTCAAGGCAGCCGCCTCATCATCACCACCGCACAAGCCGCCGAAGCCTGATCGCATTTTGATGCACACACTTGAATCCCTGCGTGCCGGCGAGCTGGCCGGAATGGAACGTCTCGACCTGAGCTGCGGCCTGGTCGAATTCCCGCGCGAGATCTTCGATCTTGCCGACTCGCTGCAGATCCTCAACCTTTCCGGCAATGCCTTGCGCAATCTGCCGGACGACCTGCCGCGTTTGCACAAGCTGCGCATCATCTTCTGTTCCGACAATCAGTTCACGCACGTGCCGGAAGTGCTGGGGCGCTGCCCCGAACTGGAGATGATCGGCTTCAAGGCCAACCGGATCGAGACACTCTCGCCTGACGCCCTGCCGCCCAAACTCCGCTGGCTCATCCTCACCGACAACCGCCTGCGCGAGCTGCCACCCGAACTGGGACGCTGCACCCGTTTGCAGAAACTGATGCTGGCCGGGAACCAGTTAGCGGAATTGCCGCAGGAACTCTCCGCATGCCGAAATCTGGAACTGATGCGCATCGCCGCCAACCGCTTCGAACATCTGCCGGAGTGGCTGTTCGACATGCCGCGACTGGCCTGGCTGGCCTGCGCCGGCAACCCGTGCAGCGACCGCAACGAGACCGCCGCGCTCGAACATCTGCACATCACACCCGTCGAGTGGCATCAGCTGGAGCTGCATCACCCGTTGGGCGAAGGCGCTTCCGGCGTGATCCATCGCGCGCATCACTATGCACGCAACGAAGCAGTCGCGGTAAAACTATTCAAGGGCGCACTCACCAGCGACGGCCTGCCGCGCAGCGAGAAGGCCGCCAGCATCGCCGCCGGCGACCACCCCGGCCTGATCCCCGTCCTCGGCAAGGTGAGCGACCATCCCGAGCAGACGCCGGGACTGGTGATGGCGCTGATCGATCCCGCCTTCCGCAACCTGGCCGCGCCCCCCAGCCTCGCCTCCTGCACACGCGACATCTATGCCGAGGATCTGCGCTTCAGCCTGCCGCTCGCGCTCGACATCGCCTGCGGCATCGCCGCCGTAGCGGAACATCTGCATGCGCGCGGCATCCTGAACGGCGACCTGTATGCGCATAACATCCTGTGGAACGACGACGGCGACTGCCTGCTGGGCGACTTCGGCGCGGCCTCCTTCCTGCCGCAGGACGCGCGGCGAGCCGCAGCGATGCAGCGCATCGAGGTGCGCGCCTTCGCCTGCCTGCTGGAGGAGCTGCTCGATCGTTGCGAGACCACCGATGCCGCCAACATGCTGGCGCTGCGCGCATTGCAACAGCGCTGCGCCAACGCTGATGTCCGCAGCAGGCCGCTGTTCGCCGACATCCATCGCGGACTCACCGAACTGGACGGGCGCATCCCATGAATAGAACCGCACCGGGCAAGGCCGACATCGCATCGATGGCGCCGTTCATCGGACTGCCGCTCGATCGCATCCACGTGCCTGCCACGCAGGAAGGATATGCCGCCGCCACGGCGGAGATACTGGCGGCAGGCACCGTCGGTTTCGATACCGAGTCGAAACCCACCTTCTCCGTCGGCGAGTCCAGCGACGGGCCGCACGTGGTGCAGTTCGCCCTGCACGACAAGGCCTACCTGTTCCAGACCCACCGCGCCGACTGCCATCCCTTCCTGATAGCGCTGCTGCAGTCGCCGCAGTTGCTCAAGGCCGGCTTCGGCCTGCGCTCTGACGGCAAGCACATCCAGGCCAAATTCGGCATACGACCCGGCGCACTGGTCGATCTCAACCAGGTGTTCAGCAGGGACGGTTTCCAGAAGGAGATGGGCGTGCGCAACGCCGTCGCGCAGATGTTCGGACAGCGCTTCATCAAATCGCGCAAGGTCACCACATCCAACTGGGCGCTGCCGGAACTCAGCGCGCAGCAGAGGCTGTACGCGGCCAACGATGCCTATGCGGCGCTCAGAGTACTGCAGGCACTGGCTATCCCGCGCGCATCCCTGCCCGTGATGGATGAGAACCTGCCGCAGCAGGGGATGCACACGGACGACACGCAGTCATAGCAGCGCCTCGGTCCACTGCATACCGCCCCAGCCGATAGTCCGGATCGGTATAGGGATTTTCCTACTCCCGCTCAGCGCGGGACTACGCACGAATCAAGAAGTGCTGACTGCAAATCATGTATCGCCCGTATATCTTTCACTCCCGAATGTGGCCGATAGCGCCGTGCCGGCGATGCGCGCGGCAGACACATCTCGCGGGGCAACCACTGCCGTACCGCATGGCCGGATAACAGGGAGAACAGACATGAAGATCAATATGCCAGTCACCGATGTCGAGCGACGTTTCGACGCGGACGAATACATCGTCTCCAAGACCGACTTGAAGGGACGCATCACCTACATCAACCGTCCCTTCCTGGAGATCAGCGGCTTCACCGAGCAGGAGCTGCTGGGCGCGTCGCACAACATCGTGCGCCACCCCGACATGCCGCCCGAGGCCTATCAGGATCTGTGGCGCACCCTGCAGCGCGGCAAGCCCTGGCGCGGCATGGTGAAGAACCGTTGCAAGAACGGCGACTACTACTGGGTCGAGGCGAACGCCAACCCGATCTGGGAAGACGGCAAGATCACCGGCTACATGTCGCTGCGTACCAGGCCCGCCGCAGATCAGGTGAAAGCTGCCGAACAGATCTACGCCCGCTTCCGTGCCGGCACGGCCCGTGGTCTGTGTATCAGGGAAGGTAAAGTGGTCCCCACCGGTCTGCGCGGCAAGCTGGCCGCCCTGGGCGAGCTGAGCATCCGCACCCGCCTCACGTTCGCCTGCATGCTGACCGGCCTCGCCATCCTGGCGCTGGGCGGTGAACCATTGCTCGCCCTCGCACGCGGCAACGGCAGCGTGACAGACAACGGCGCGGCCGGGCTGCTGGCCGCATCCGCGCTGATGACGCTGGGTTGGCTGTGGTGGTTCCTCACGCGCAAGGTGCTGCAGCCGCTCGGCCAGGCCGTGCAGGCCTGCCAGGTCATCGCCGCCGGCGACGTACGGCTGCTGAAGTCGGATGCATACAGCAGCGAAGTCGGACAACTGATGCACGCGATCAACACCATGGCCGGCAACATCGCCAGCATCGTCGGTGATGTGCGCAGCGCGGCCGGTGAACTGGCCTCGGCCTCGGAAGAGATCAATGCCACGGTGCAACACCTGAGCCACGCATCCAGCCAGCAGGCCTCCAACGTGGAAGAGATCAGTGCCTCCATGGAAGAGATGGGCACGTCGATCCAGAACACTGCCGAGAACACGAAAGTGACCGACCAGTTCGCCGCACAGGCGGCCGCCCAGGCGACCGAGGGCAGCGCGGTGGTGCGTCAGACCGTGACGGCGATGAAAGAGATCGCCGACAAGATCGGCATCATCGATGACATCGCCTACCAGACCAACCTGCTGGCCCTGAACGCCGCCATCGAGGCCGCCCGCGCCGGCGCGGCTGGACGCGGCTTCGCGGTGGTCGCCACCGAAGTGCGGGCCTTGGCCGAACGCAGCCAGATTGCGGCACAGGAGATCGGCAATGTGGCAGGCGGCAGCGTCGAACTGGCGGAGCGCGCCGGCAAACTGCTGGAACAGATGGTGCCGGCGATCACCAAGACCTCCAGCCTGGTGCAGGAGATCGCCGATGCCAGCTCGGAGCAATACAGCGGCGTGGCGCAGATCAATACCGCGATGCTGCAGATCAGCCAGAACACGCAGGGCAACGCCGCCGGCAGCGAACAACTCGCCGCCACCTCGCAGGCACTGAACGGCCAGGCCGAGAACCTGCAAAAACTGGTTGGGTTCTTCAGGACGGGTGCGGCCGTCCCCGTCGCAGCAGGCAGGCAACCGGTGCAGCACGCCGCCGTGCAGCCCGCGCCCTCCTATGCCTGAGCGCGTGGCGCGCTAGGCGTGCGCTTCCAGCGCGGCCAACGCCTCCGCCGCGATCTCGCGCACTTCCGCGTTCGCATCATGCAGACGGGCACGCAGCGATGTACGCGCCTCCGCGATACCGCTCAGACCGAGCAGATGGCAGGCATCGGCCCGCACGCGATGGTCGGCATGGCGGCTCAGTTCCACCAGCTCGGGCAGCAAGTCCCCCAACGCCGGTGAGCGGGCATAGGATTCCAGCAAGGCGCTCACCCCGAGCCGCACTTCCAGATTCGCCGCAGGATCGGCCACGATAGAAAGCAGCGGCTTGAGACGCCGCGTGTCTGCATGGATGAATGCGCTGGCCTGCGCATAGCCGCCTTCCTGCAACAGATGGGCGACATAGTGCGCCGTCCCTTCCTCTCCGTGCGCCCAATCCACCCACTGCCGCAACTCGCCCAGTGTGCGCGCGCCGGTCAGGGTGAACACGCCCAGCTTCAGCCAGGGAGCCGCGCGCACGCCATACTCCCGCGCCAACGCGGGATTCTCCGCCGCATCCACCACGCGCAACTGCCCGATCTGCCCCTCGTTCAGCAACACGCCTAGGGCTTGTTTCACCGTCGCGCAATGCGGACAGTTCGGCGTCACGAACAGCAGGGCGTCGGGCGGATAGTTGGTCATGGCAGCCAGTCGCGCAGCGCGTTATCGGTCCAGCGCCACAGCGCATCGTCCAGCTCGTGATCGGAGGCCAGCGCGGAGCACTGCGCCACTTGGCAATCGTCGAAATAGCGCCCCGTCACACCCTGCACTTTGGGAGAGGTCGCCAGATAGATCGACGTGCGCGCGCCGTGTTGCAGCGTATCGCCCTTCATGTTGAAACCGGTGTGCAACAGCTTGGTGTCGATCACGCCCGGATGCAGGCTGTTGGAACACAGCCAGGATTCGCGCTCCGCCAGCGCGTTGGCGAACAGCGTGTCGGCCAGTTTCGAATTGGCATAGGCGTGATAGGCATCGAACTCGCGCTCTGAATTCATGTTGTCGAACGCGATGCGCCCGCTCTGATGCGCGACGGAACTCACCGTCACCACCCTGGGATCGCCCGACCGTTTCAACAGCGACAGCAACCAGCGCGTCAGCACGAACGGCGCGAAGTAATTCACCGCCATCGTCATCTCGAAACCGTTCGGTGACAGTTGCCGCGTTGTCATGTACACACCCGCGTTGTGCAGCAGCACATCCAGCCTCGGTAGTCGCGCGTTCAGTTCCTGTGCCATCTGCACCACCTGCCCGAGGTCGGCCAGGTCGGCACAGGCGGTCTGCAATCTCGCTTCCGGCACCGATTCGTGGATCTTGTCCGCCGCCCGCAAGGCTTTCTCCGCATCGCGGCTATGCAGCACCACCTCGTGACCGAGTTGCGCCAGTTCCCTCGCCGTTTCCAGACCGATGCCGTCCGTCGCACCGGTGACCAATATCGTGCTCATGCATCACCCCATACTTCAAATCCCGGAAAGTCGCCGCTGCCGGGCTCCACATCCACGTGCGACACCTGCGCCAGTTCCGGTCCGCGATGCGCCCACGCCAGTAGCGCATCCACTGCAGCGGACCCGCCCTGCACCATCGCTTCCACCGTCCCGTCGCTGCGGTTGCGGCACCAGCCGCTCACGCCCAGTCGTTCCGCTTCGCGCCGCATCGAATCGCGGTACCACACGCCCTGCACTCGTCCGTGCATCACCAGATGCAACGTCTTCATCTCATCGCGCATCCCGTTCCCCCTGCAGCGTCACCACGATGCTGCGGCTGCCGCCATGGTCGCGATGTTCGCACAGCCAGATGCCCTGCCAGGTGCCCAATGCCGGTCGGCCGTTGGCCACGGGGATGTTGAGGCTCGCCCCCAGCAGACTGGATTTTATATGTGCGGGCATGTCGTCTGCACCCTCATCCCGATGGCGGTAATAAGGCTCTTCCTCGCGCACGTTGCGGCTGAACCAATCCTCGAAGTCCTTGCGCACGGTCGGGTCGGCGTTCTCGTTCAATGTCAGCGAGGCGGAAGTATGCCGGATGAAGACATTCATCATGCCGATGCCGAACCCGCGCAACTCCGGCAGCGCACGCAGCACTTCGTCGGTGACCAGATGGAAGCCGCGCGGGCGGGGTTGCAGCTGTATCTCTTTCTGTAACCACATGGTAATCGAGCCTGAAATAACGAACTGGATGGCGCTTCATGTACTATCCGGACGACGGAAGTGCAGCGCACGATGAAAAGGCTATCTCTTCCCGGCATCTTTTACAACGCAAAATGCCAGCCCCATGACCGCATGATGATCAGCCATTATCCAGCACAGACGACCATGCAAGTGCGCCGATGCAGTCTGCGGCCCTCTCGCCTCCGCGCCGCAAATGCAGACATATTCAGCTTCCGTAGCGCCCCCTGCCGCCTGACACGCGACAGCGAGTGAACCCCACTCAAGAAAGGAGACCAAAATGGCCGGCTGGCTCATTCCCGTCATCAAATCCGTACTGCCGCATATCGGCACCATCATCTCCGCAGCGGCCCCGGTATTCACGCGCAAGAGCGGCGATAACGCCACCCTGCAGCAACAGATCACCGAACTGCAGAGCGCAGCCTCGGCCAACGATGCACATATCAAAGACCTCGCGGCACAGATGCAGCTCGCCATCGAAGCGCTGGAGAAAGGCACGCAGCTCGCCGAGAAAGGCTACCGGCATGCCATGCTGCTCGGCCTCGCCTCGTTCATCCTGTCGCTCAGCGCGCTGGGTATCGTGCTGATCAACTGAACGGACCGATATGGGAATGAAAAGTGTCTACGAAGCCGCCAGCGGACTGGACGGCCACATGATCCTGAACCTGCTGGAGCAATACCGCATCAGCGGACGCATCGAGGGCGAACATCTGCAGGGCGGCATGGGTGAGTTGCAAGCGTTGGGATTCGTGCGCGTGATGGTGGCGGAAGAGGATTACGATCAGGCGAGACAGATCATCCGCGAGTGGGAAGCGCTGCAACCGCCTGACGAACCGAACAAGCCCGCACCGCGCGACACGCTGGGCCTGCAGCTGTTCATCGCCGGCTTCATCCTCGGTGCAGCACTGATGTATGGGTGGATGCGACTGCCTGCAGCCTGACACCGCCGCACACTTCAAGCCAGCTTCAGCCTCACCTCGAAACACGCCCCGCCCGCCGGCCCCGCCACACAGCGCACACTGCCTCCATGCCGCTCGGCGATCTGCCGCACCAGCGACAGTCCCAGCCCATAGCTGCCTTCCTTCTCGCGACTGCCCGCCGGACGATAGAACGGCTCGAAGATACGCTCGCGTTCTTCCGGCGCGATGCCCTTGCCGTTGTCGCACACCTGTATCACGGCCTGTCCATCTGCTTTGACCAGACTTGCCTGCACCGCATCGCCGCCGTGCCGCTTCGCGTTCTCCAGCAGGTTGCGCAACAGGCGGCGCAGCAGGCGCTCCTCGCCCTTGATGTTCAGCGGCACCGCTTCGCACTGCGCGTCACTGCGCGCGCATTCCTCGGCCAGCAAGGCGGCCAGATCGATGTCGTCCGCATGCAGCGGTTCGCGCGACGCATCCAGCCGGCTGGCCAGCAATATCTCCTCGATCAACTGATCCAGCTCGGCGATGTTCTGCCGCACCTCGTGTTGCAACTCGGGCATGGGGCGCTCGGCCTGCATCTCCAGCGCGAGGCGGATGCGCGTGAGCGGCGAGCGCAGTTCGTGCGAAGCGTTCGCCAGCAATTGCTTGTGCGCCTGCAACAGCGACTCGATGCGTTCCGCCGCCTGGTTGAAACTGGTCGCCAGAGAAGCCACCTCGTCGCAACCTTTCGCTTCCACGCGCGTCTTGAAATCGCCCGCGCCCAGCGCTTCCACCGCCTGCTTCAGCCGCTCCAGCCGCTTGGTCATGCGCCGCGTCATCGGATAGGCCACCACCGCCACCACCAGACCGATCAGCAGCAACGTGAACAGGATGGGCAGCGGCGGGCGCGGACGCTCGTGCGGCGGTTGTGCCAAAAGCCAGCGGCCGTCGGGCAACTGCATCACCCAGGCCGATTGATGGTCCGGCCTGTGCAACCATTCGTTCTCCTGTGTGTTCGGCCCGGGCGGCATCAAGCGCCGTCCGGTATGCGCCAGCAGACGAAAGTCAGCGGAATACAAAGACAGTCGCGGCAAGGCGGGACGCGCCAGCCGCTCCAGCACTTCCTGCTGCTGTTCGCGCGGCGCATCCGCCGGCGGCAACGCCATCACGATCACATCGCGCACGGTCTGGAAGATCTGGTTCTGCGGCGAGTTCTTGCCCTGGAAATGCCAGAAGGCGGCGACCAGCAGCACCAGCAGCACCAGACTGGCGACCACACCCAGATAGATCTGAAAATAAAGTTTCCTCAAGGGCACCTCGAAAAATTCAAAATTCTAAGCAAGACAAGGCGCGAGCAAAAAATCGCGACGCAGCATATGTCTGATATGTAAGGAGTGATTTTTTGTGAGCAACGCAGTATTGCGACGAAGTTTGGATTTTATGAGATGCCCTCATGCTGCGTCCCCGTCCTGACTGCGCGCAAACACATAGCCCGCACCGCGCAGCGTGATGATGCGGCGCGGATGTTTCGGGTCGTCCTCGATGGCGGCGCGGATGCGCGAGATATGCACGTCGATGGATCGGTCGAACGCTTCCAGCTGCGCGCCCTTCACCGCATCCAGCAACTGCTCGCGGCTCATCACCCGCCCCGGCTTGTCCGCCAGCGCTTGCAACAGGTCGAATTGATAAGAAGTCATCTCGCACGGCTTGCCGTCCACGCGCACCATGCGCGCCGCGCGGTCGATCTCCAGTCGTCCGAAGCGCAACACATCACCGTTGGCGGATTTGCCGCGGCGCAGGATGGCCTTCAGCCGCGCCAGCAACTCGCGCGGCTCGAACGGCTTGGGCAGGTAATCGTCCGCACCCATCTCCAGGCCGAGGATGCGATCCATCGCCTCGCCGCGCGCGGTCAACATCAATACCGGGATGTCGGAGAACGCGCGCAACTGGCGGCACGCTTCCAGCCCGTCGCCATCCGGCAGCATCAGGTCCAGCACCAGCGCGTCGTAGTCCGCCTGCCTCAAGGCTTGCAGGCCGGGTGCGATGGCATGGCGCGCATCGACGCGATAACCCGCGTCGCCCAAGTATTGCTGCAACATGCCGCACAGGCGTTCGTCGTCGTCGATGATGAGGATGTGATGGTTCATGTGTCGTTCCAAATGACTCGCCCCGCATCATACCAAGCGGGGCGGACTTCAAAACGCAGTCATACCGGCGCAGGCCGGTATCCAGTTCGGAAAACAACTCCGGCGAAAGCCGGACTACATCGATTGTTTGTCCGCTACGCGGGTTGTTTGTTTTCGCTGGTTACCGGCCTGCGCCGGTATGACGTGCGAGGAAGTTTCATTACTCGCGATGCATCCAGCCGCGACGCTTCTCCATCTTCTCGGCCAGCTTCGCGCGCTGCTCGGGTGTCAGCACCTCCGCCACCGCCAGCATGGTCGAAGTCATGCGTTGGCTCGCCTCGTCCGCCAGCTTGATCTGCTCGGCACGCATCGCCTCGATGGCAGCCTTGTCCAGCGTAGTCGCGGCCATCAGCTTGCGCATCTGGATATGGTTGTCGCGTATCTTCCCGGCCAGCGGTGCGCCCTGCTCCAGCGCAGCCTTCACGATGGCGGAAGCCTTCTCCTTCTGCGCATCGCTCGCCTTCACATCGTCCAGCATGCGATCAAGGCGCTTGTCGGCGAACTTGCCCATGCGCTCCGTATCCATCTGCCCACCTGACATGAACGCCTGCGGCCCGCCGTGACCCATGCTAGGTTCGCAGGCCATCACCTTGGCCGAGAAGAAGCCGATACCGAACACCGCCAGCACGCCGATCACACGCGCCACACAATGGCCGCGATGGCCGTGGCAGCGATGGTCGTGTTTGCCGTGGCAGCGGCCTTCGGTTTCCTTGTTGCTATCTGTAGTGGTTTGCTCGCTCATGTCTGTCTCCTTGATCGTTGGACGCCGCACCGTGTTGGCGGCTGGATGACACTTTATGAGCGGGCCGTTGCCCGGATGTGTGGCAAAGGTAAAGTTTTGTGAAGCGTGTGCCACTCGGTCGCACCAATGTCGGCACCTCACTGCTGCGGCAAGCGGTGCGCTAGCGTAAGATCGCACTTAACCCGCTGTGACAAGAAAGCCCCCATTGAACGCGCCCACCCTGCCCTCCACCGAACGCGGCACCCACATCGCCCTGATCTTCGCGCTCGTATCCGAACGCCTCGCCATCCACTATGAACATGGCGCATGGCTGACCGAAGCCCAGGGCGCCACGCTCGCCGCCGACTGGCTCGCCCGCTCCAAAAGCAGCCTGCCGCTGAAACTGCGCAAACACCTTTCCGCGCTGAGCGATCAGGTGGCGAAACAGATCGTCACCACCACCAGCCGCGAGACCGGGCTCGTCATCTCCCATGAGATGCAGGAATCGCTGGACACACGTTACGAATCGGAGACCGGACAGGCCATCATGGTCGAGTGCGAACGCATGCTGGATGAACACCCGCCGGAGCCGACGGCATGAGCCTGCACTACGACATGCCGCTGTTCCGTCCGCCCTCCGAGGGAGACAACCTCATCATCCAGGCCACGCTGGGCTGCAGCTTCAACCAGTGCAGCTTCTGCGCCATGTATCGCAGCAAGCAATATGTCGAACGCCCATTGGACGAAGTGTTCGCCGATATCCGCACGGCCGCCGCCGCTTGGCCGGATGCGCATCGCGTCTTCCTCGCCGATGGCGACGCGCTGGCGCTGCCGACTGAACACCTGCTCGCCATCCTGCGCGAACTCGCAACGGCATTACCGCGCCTGACGCGCGTCTCCTGCTATGCCACACCCGGCAACCTCGCACGCAAAAGCAGCGCAGAGCTGGCACAGCTACGCGAACACAGACTCAACCTGCTCTACTTCGGCATCGAATCCGGATCCGACCTCATCCTGAAAAAGATCACCAAGGGCGCGACGCAACAGCGCATGGCCGAAGTGCTGCACAAAGCCAAAGACAGCGGCATGAAAATCTCCGCCACCGTCATCCTCGGTCTGGGGGGCACGCAGCACAGCGACGCACACATAGACGGCACCATAGACCTGCTCAACCGCGCGCCCGTCACCTACCTCTCCACGCTGCAACTGTATCTGGACGACAGCGTGGCAGCAGAATTCCACCGCAAGTTCGGCGAACCGTTCCAGATGCCGGACGACCTCGCAATATTGAAAGAACAAGAACGCCTCATCAGCGGCCTCAACCCGCCGCAGCCCGTCATCTTCCGTTCCAACCACGCCTCCAACGCGCTGGCACTGGCGGGCAACCTGCCCAAAGACAAAGACAAGCTGCTGCAACAACTGCAGGAAGCGATAGCCGGCCACCGCCCGCTGCGGCCGCTGTACATGCGCGGGTTGTAATGCCGCTCGGCATATACCCCGCTAGGAGGATGGCCTCTACGCGCTGATTCCGGTTAAAGTCTGTCCTGACACTTAATGAGGACGCAGCCATGGACACAGCAGAATTGAGCAAGGAACAACGCATCCTGCGCGCGATGCGCAAGACACTGGGCAGCGTCGTGCGCGACGCCACGCCGCTCGGCGGCCGCCCTAACCCGCTCGCGGAGGCCACCATCGAGGAGATCAAGGAATGCTTCGCGCTGATCTCCGAACGCGAACGCGAGCTCGCCGCGCAACTCGGCTTCGACGAATCCAAGCCCTACTACAACGACGGCAGCGAACCTCCGAGTGCGCAGATCATCAGTCTCATCAAGCCTGCCAAGCACTAGCCTAGTATTGCCCCTGTTCCCCTCGCACTAAGCGGGGGATATCCGCATTCCCCTGTCATCAGCATTGACACTCACCGCCCCGCTCACATAAAGTCCGGCCACTTGCAGGACTGCCCCACGCACATCGCGCCGCACGTACGGCGCGAGGCACAAGGCGGAATCCCCAGAACAGGATGGCTGGCGCAAGAAACATCCCGCACAGACGGGAATTGCCGGCACACGACTGTTTAAAGGGAAAGCAATAAATGATCGCTTCAGTCGCGCAAATCGAATCGCGCATGTTCCTCATCCGGGGAGAGAAGGTCATGCTCAGCCAGCACTTGGCTGAACTGTACGAGGTCGAGCCGAGGGCGCTGAATCAGGCCGTCAAACGCAATCTCGATCGCTTCCCCGAAGACTTCATGTTCCAACTCACACAAGAAGAATTCGCCAACTTGAAATCACAATTTGTGATTTCAAGTTGGGGCGGTATCCGTACTGCTCCTTACGCCTTCACCGAACAAGGTGTCGCCATGCTCTCCAGCGTCCTGCGCAGCGAACGCGCCATCCAGGTCAACATCGAGATCATGCGCACCTTCGTACGCCTGCGGCAGATGCTCGCCACCAATGCCGAACTCTCCCGCAAGCTCGCCGCGCTCGAAAAGAATTACGACATCCGATTCAAAGCCGTCTTTGAGGCCATCCACAATCTGATGACCCCGCCCGAAAACAAAAAGAAACGCCCGATCGGCTTTGCGCCATGGGAAAAACCATGACCCGTCCCACCAGCAATCCACTCTCCGCCACAGAACCCTGGAACCTCGTCGCCGATGGCTACGCCGAGACCACCATGCTCGTGTTCGAGGAGTTCGCCGACGAAGCCATTGCCGCCAGCCAACTCAAACCGAATTCCACCGTGCTCGACGTCGCCTGCGGCCCCGGCACCCTCGCGCTCAGGCTCGCGCAGCATGCCGAACAAATACACGGCATCGACTTCTCCGAAGCCATGCTCGCCATCTTCAACAAAAAGATCGAACAAGCCGGACACCGCAACATCGCCCTGCACTGCGGCGATGCGCAGACCCTGCCCTATGCCGACGCCACCTTCGACGCCGCCTTCTCGCTGTTCGGCCTCATGTTCTTCCCCGACAGGCAACGCGGCTTCGCCGAAATCCACCGCACGCTCAAACCCGGCGGCAGCATCGCCATCACCAGTTGGGCGCCCGTGGACCAATCGCCCGCCATGCAAACCATGTTCGGCGCACTGCGCGCCATCAAGCCCGACCTGCCGCAACCGCAACGCTCCGTCACCACACTGGAAAACCCCGAGCGCTTCAAACAGGAAATGGAAGAAGCCGGGTTCCGCAACGTCGAGATACGCAGCGTCACCAAAGCCTTCCCCGTCGGTAGCACCGCCGAATTCTGGGACAACATGGTCAAGGGCAGCGCACCGATACAGATGATGAAGAAGGGATTGGGCGAAGAGGTGTGGCGCGAGAAGGAGAAGCTGGCGCTCGATTATCTGAAAGAAAGATTGGCTGGCTTGAAGACTGGGCTGACTTCGGATGCTTGGTTGGGATTGGGTGTGAAGTAAAGTACACGAGGAAGCAAACATGAAAAAAGTCTCAATAAATCTTGAAAACTGCTACGGCATCGGCAAGCTATTCTACGAGTACGATTTCAGTCAGACCAATGCCTATTCGGTCTATGCACCCAATGGGTTCATGAAGACATCCCTGTCCAAAACCTTTCTCGATCTGAGCAGGAGTAAGGACTCCAGCGACCTCATCCACCCTGAACGCCCGACGAAGCGTGAAATCAAGGTTGAGACTGGAAGTGATTTGAAATCTGAACAGGTCTTCGTCATCGAACCCTACAACGAAAGTTTCGATTCTGAGAAGACCTCGCTGCTGCTGGTCAACCAGACGATCAAGAAACAATATGACGAGGCCTTGAAGAAAATCGAGGACAAGAAGAACGAACTCTTTAAGAGATTGAAACAGCGATCCGGTCTCACTGGAAGAACAGTGACTCCAGAAACCGAACTAATCAAACGTTTCGGTCAAACCTCAATCTATGACCTACTGGATAGCTTGGAAGCTAATGTCAGCGAGAAACCCGACGAGCGGCTGACGACCATCGTCTATGATCGGCTGTTCAATGACAAGGCGCTGGCACTTCTGGAATCCGGCCAGATTAGCCAGCAACTAAAAGACTATATCGAAAAGTACAACGAACTCATTGATGGTTCACCGATTCTCTCCAAGACCTTCAATCACTACCACGCCAAGACTATCAACAAGAATCTTGCTGACAATGGATTCTTCGCCGCCAGCCACTCGATCAACCTCTTCAACGGGAAGGCCAAGGAAGAAATCACATCGACCGAAGATTTAGAAGCCAAGATTGAAGGTGAGAAAACTCGGGTGCTCGCAGATAAAGACCTCAGCAAAAAGTTCGAGGAGATTGATAAGAAGCTGACCACTAAAGAGCTTCGTGAATTCAGAGACTACCTGCTGGACAACAAGGATATTGTTGCCGAGCTGGGCGATTTCAAGAAGCTGCAAAAGGATATATGGCTTGCCTATTTGTCCGCCGAGCGTGAGACCTATCTCGACTTCCTGAAGGAATACCGGATTGGCAAAGAAATCATCAAGCAAGCAATCGAAGCTGCAAAGCAGGAGGAGACCGAGTGGAAAGATGTCGTAAATGAGTTCAACAAACGTTTCAGCGTCCCCTTTACCCTTGAGGTATCCAATCAGGATGATGTGATTCTAAAAGGCACAAAACCTGAAATCTCATTCGGCTTCAAGGAAGATGCTCAGTCCAAGTTAGTCGACAGAAAGCTACTACTGGAAGTACTGAGCCAAGGCGAGAAGCGAGCTCTGTATATCTTAAATATCCTCTTCGAAATAAACGCCAGACTGAAGCAGGGACAGGAGACTTTGGTCATCGCTGACGACATTGCTGACTCGTTCGACTACAAGAACAAGTATGCCATTGTGGAATATCTGAAGGAGGTCTCTGAGCTGGACAAGTTCTGCTGCGTTTTCCTCACCCACAACTTCGATTTCCATCGCACCATCAGCGGCCGCCTGAACATCGACAGACCTTACAGGCTTTTTGCTGCCAAGAACGGCAGAGATCTCAGTCTCAAAGTGGAAAAATATCAGAAGAATCCATTCGAGACTTGGAAGAACAACCTAACAGAAAGGCGATATGCGATTTCGTCCATCCCCTTCGTTCGCAATCTGGCCGAATATTGCGGCAGAGATGCAGAGTTCAATCGCCTTACTTCCCTGCTACACATGAAGACCGATACTGCGTCGATTACTATCCAAGACTTAGAGGGGCTCTATAAATCGATTATCAACAAGCCGACTCTGATGCTGCCAGACCCGCAGAAACCAGTGATTGATGTCATCTATGAGCTTGCAGATGAAATTGCACAGGAAAACGACGAGCAGGCGGAACTCGAAAGCAAAATCATCCTATCCATTGCCATCAGGCTTAAGGCGGAAACTTTCATGGTCGGAAAGATAGCCGATCAGCCATTCGTCGATGGAATCACCAAGAACCAGACTATGCAGCTACTAAAGAAATACAAAGAAGGTTGTCCGCAAGAGAAAGAATCTATAGCCATTGACCTGCCCCCTGTAGCCCTACCACCGATCAGTAGTAAAGCCCTTGGGTTGCGAGCTTAAACTATTTCACTGCTCGATTGCATTGCTCCATCTTTGTTCTGCCGGTGCTG